>JAXGRS010000004.1:0-235438 GCA_040765685.1 Anaerolineaceae bacterium
CTGACGACAGCGGTCAGTGTGTTGATGACGGCCGCAGCGCTGCTAGGATTTTCCATTTCCACCGAATTCTGGATGTTGTGCCTGTGGGCAGTGCCTTACGGCCTGGGTGCCGGCGCTGTAGATACAGCGCTGAACAACTTTGTGGCGCTGCATTACGCATCCAGGCATATGAGCTGGCTGCACAGTTTTTGGGGCGTGGGCGCTTCGATCGGACCCTACATCATGGGCTACAGCCTCGCCACCCGGAACAGCTGGGAGGGCGGGTACGCGATTGTCGGTGTTTTTCAAGTCATTCTGACGGCGGTGCTTCTCTTCAGCCTGCCCATTTGGAACAAACAGGCGCATGCGAAAAGTGAAGGAAATTCTGTTGCCCACAAGCATTTAAGCATCCGCGACGCATTAAGGATCAGGGGGGTCAAGCAGGTACTGTTGGGATTTTTCGCCTATTGCGCGCTTGAGACCACCACAGGCCTGTGGGCAAGCAGCTTCCTGGTGCTGGACCGCGGGATCGGGGTGGAAGCGGCCGCCAGGTGGGCATCACTGTTCTACCTGGGCATTACGATCGGGCGCTTCCTGAACGGCTTTGTAGCAGACAGGGCTGGGAACCGCACCATGATCCGCATCGGGTTGGGCATCATCAGCCTGGGGCTGCTGGCGGTGATCCTTCCGTTGAAGAGCAGCGGGTTGACGCTGGCGGGTCTGTTATTGATCGGCTTGGGGTGCGCCCCCATTTATCCCTGCATCATCCACGAGACGCCCCGGAATTTCGGGGCTGAAAATTCCCAGGCGATCATCGGAATTCAGATGGCGAGCGCTTACACAGGCTCAACCTTCATGCCGCCTGTGTTCGGGTTCCTGGCGGATCGCTTGAGCATCGGTTTCTATCCTGTTTACTTGATCCTGTTTTTAATCATGATGGTAGTGATGACGGAATGGCTTAACCGTGTTGTGGCAAGGAATAAAGGAGTGCCATCAGGTTCTTCGTAATTGGATGGAAGTGAAGAAAACGGGTAGCTTACTTGGTGGAAGTAATGGCAGGTTACCATTGAGGAAAGTGAAATTGGCTGATAACGAAATCTCCAATGAAGCAATACAGGCGCTGCATATCCTTGAAGCCTGTCTCGGCAGTACGCTGGTGGCCGTGTACCTGTACGGGTCCGCGGTGGCGGGTGGCTTGCGCAAGGACAGTGATGTGGATCTATTTGTGATTGTGAACCGGGGATTGAACCGGGAAGATCGCACAAACCTGGCGGACGCCTTGATGAAAATTTCCGGAAAAATGGGAAATGCTCAATCCGTGCGGCCGCTCGAAGTGACTGTCGTGGACCTGCGTGAAGTTGTCCCATGGAAGTACCCGCCTAAAAAGGAATTCATTTATGGAGAGTGGCTGCGGGAAGATTACGAGCGGGGGCAGATCCCTGAAGCCTGTGTTGACCCTGACCTGACCATTCTGTTGAGCCAGATACGCAGTAACAGTATTCCACTTAGCGGAACTGCAGCCTCAGTGATGCTTGATCCTGTACCGATGGCGGACGTTCGAAAAGCGATGCGGGACAGTCTGCCTGACCTGATCGATCATCTGCAAGGTGATGAGCGCAATGTGATTCTGACCCTGGCGCGTATGTGGGTGACGGCAGCTACCGGTAAATTCGTCGCGAAGGACGAGGCAGCCCAATGGGTGATCCCCCGGTTGGCTGAAGAACAAACCGCGCTGGTGGATCTGGCTGGGAAAGCCTACCGGGGAGAGTGCGTCGACCATTGGGAGAACCTGGACACTGAACTGACAGCGCTGGTTTACCGCTTAGAAATGGAAATTGTGTCATGCCTGGGTAAAAATCGATCTCAACATTCTTTTTCAAACAACAGGTAATTGAACGTATCGGTCTTTCTTCAATCATATTTTTATTAAACTAAAAAAGGATGCACCATGACCAAACCAAATCAGAAAACCTCACCCTCCATGGAAGAGTGGCTGCGTGAGGCGAAAGCGGATGCTGCGGCATCTAATGTAGGTATGTTCCTCGTTCATAACGGCGTTGTGCGCGAAACCCCCAAGGCGAAAGTGCGCCAGGGTGTGGAGGATTGCGGTTGTGTGACAGGCATGGAGTTCTCATACAACGCGGAAATGGTAGATGCGGCAATTGAAGACACACGCCAAATGAAAGGAATCTACTATGTGCGGGTGTGGCTCAACGAAGGTCAGCTCGAGGTGGGGGATGACATCATGTACGTGCTGATCGGCGGGGACATCCGGCCGAATGTGATCGATGCGCTGCAGTTCCTGGTAGGTAAGATCAAGACCGAGTGTGTGAGCGAAATCGAACTGAAGGATTGAGGGATTAAATCCGGCTGGTTTGCGGATGAGCCTCTGAAAACTTATTGGATCACGAATAATAAAGGTGAGCATGGGGATTGATCAAGCATCTTGCATCTGATTAATAGTCTGGCAAGATAGTATCGTATGATAATTGCAACCAGATATCTGCGCTTCCGTTAGCGCTGGCCTGTGGTGCTATTTACGAACTGGAGGAAGAATGAAAAAAGGATTTCATTTACTGACGGCTTTAACGATTATAGCGGTATTCGCGGTGTCGTGTAATTTTCCAATACTTACATCGCCGCAGGATCCCGGGGAGATCGGACCCAACCTTACCCTCACAGCGTTATTCGATACCAGCATGAACATTCCTCCAACGGTGACACCGGCGCTGCCCACTGCGCCACAGGAAAGCACTCCTACAGAAGTTCCCCTGACCGAGGCACCAGGGGTTACGGCGACCTCAGTACCTGCGACCGATGTACCAGTGAATACGTCTACCAACGCACCGACGCAGCTCCCGACGAGCACCTCAATCAGCGCGACAGCCACACCTGAAGTGCGGCAGCGTGGAGGCACCCTGATGAAAGCCGCTTACCTGTCAGACGCTCCGGTGATGGACGGGACTTATGCCGAGTGGGTTGACAAGACCAACAAATACGCGATCCCCTACGTGGTATGGCAGAAGACCAACTGGAAGGACGCGGCGGACCTGGAAGGAGTTTTTGCCACGGCATGGGATGAGGATTATCTGTATGTATCGGTAAAAGTGACCGATGATGTGTTCGTGCAGAACAAAAGTGGCGAGATGCTCTACCTGGGGGATTCAGTCGAGATCCTGATCGACGCGAACCTGGATGGCGACTTCTACACCACCAGCCTCAGTCCGGATGATTACCAATTCGGTATTTCGCCGGGAAATCCGGACAAGGGGATCGATGAAGAGGTGTATCTGTGGTACCCGACCGGTCAGAAGGGCAGCAAGCCAAAAGCGCTGGTTTCCTCCCTGTTTGAAACCAGCCCGATCTATCGGGTTGAAGTTGGTATTCCATGGGCAATGCTGGGAATTACACCCGCCAAAGGTTTGCACATCGGATTCGCAGTATCGGTCAGCGACAATGATAAGCCGGGTGAGAACCTGCAGCAGACGATGATCTCCACCACTGCCAAACGTGATTTCCTGGATCCGACCACCTGGGGTGAACTGGTGCTGGTTAAGTAGAAAATACCAATTACTGATTAATCTTCAGGTTGACAATTGTCAGCCTGATGATTAATCAGAAGAGAATGGAAGCTAGCTCGGTGCGGTACTGGCGGGTGAGTTCGTCGTGCTGGTCGAGCAGGTCAAGCAGCGCGAGCAAAACACTGCGGGCGCGGTCTTTACGGTAGTGTTTGTCCTGACGCAGGATGTCCAGCAAACCATCAATGCTTGCCAGGGTGTTGCCGCGGGAGGCAAGCCGGATGGAATTGACAAAAGCCGCGTCCAGGTCGTTCTCAGTCGGCAGGCGGTCATTCCTGAAGTCCTCCATCGCTTTCATCAACGGTATCAGGCGTTCAGCTTCGTTGTACTCCGGACGGGCGGGAAAACTGCGGAAAATGGCGTACGCATCAGCTGAGTTGCCCTGCAGCAGGAAGATCTTCATCAATCCCAGCATGCTGGCCGGATGCCTTTCATCCAGGTCAAGCGCCTGCAGAAAAGCTTCACGCGCACCTTCCTGGTCGCCCGCTGCGAGAAGGCTGTTGCCCTTCTGCGCCAGCAGGTCGGATGGGCTGGGAGGGAGAATACTTTCAAGGAACTCGATGATCTTGTGTTCAGGGATGAGTCCTGCGAAATCAGATACTTTTCTGCCCTGGCTGAATGCCATGACAGTCGGGATAGAACGCACACTGAAACGCAGCGCCAGGTTCGGGTTGGCATCAACATCGACCTTGCCGAGCCTGAAGCGACCTTCGGCTTCCTCTGCCAGTTTTTCAAGGAAGGGGGATAGCACCTTGCATGGTTTGCACCATTCAGCCCAGAAATCAACGACGACCGGCGTATTTTGAGAATACGCTATGACATCGTACTCAAAACTTGATTCTGTGACGTTGATGATGTGATCAGATGCCATTCACTCTCCAGTTTTTGTGCAGTGGCGGGTCAGTTTTCGCCATCACCTTCCCCATCAGTGGCTGCTGCGGGATACTCGATCTTGAGGATCTCGCCGTGGATGTCCAGGGTCACGCGAAAACCCATCATGCCCAGGTAAACCCGTGTCTCCTCAGGCAGTCCTGTGTTCAGGATAAGTTCGTATTGCTTGTCCAGGTTTTTCAACTGGGCTTCAACGATGGCGCGGGTGAACAAGTCCTCCTGCCCCAGCATCTTGGTCGCCTGGTCGGCGATCAATTTTTCATTACCCTCGATCTGATTTCCGAACGACTTGAGGATTTCCAGGTCGATCGGTTTTGATGGGACATGGCGGAGGAATCCATTATCGTTGATCACGTAGCAAGGTTCACCACCGACGAAGGCAGTGCCAACTGGTTGATCAAATTCATCAATAATCAGGCCTTTGAACAAAGGTTCCACGGTTATTTACCCTTTCCACTCTTATTATAAAGCATTGCGACCGGGTGTACTTAGAGGAACAATGCCCGCTGAGGAGGAACGATAAACTAAAAAAACCTGGAAATCCCTTTGAAATTGGTTGATTGCGACGGTTTAGTTGTGCACGTTAACAGTCGTACCTACCGATGCCCAGTTGAAAAGCCATTGAGCATCGCTTGTGATCATGTTGACACAGCCGTGGCTCATGGGTGTGCCAAAATTGTTATGCCAGTAGGTGCCATGGATGCCGTACCCTTCGTAAAAGTACATGGTATAAGGAACGTCGGGCAGGTAGTAGTCATCGCCGCGCATGTCAGTGGACGCATATTTGACATAGATCTTATATTGCCCGGTAACAGTGGGGTGGAGGTAGGTACCCGTGGAAACTACGAATGAACCCACCAGTTCATCACCATCGAAGGCGTATAGCATCTGGTTGCCAAGGTCGATATCGATCCAGCGTTCATCGGTGTCGATCACTGCCACCGGGTCATCCGGAACATCCGTGGGTACATCCGTCGGATAGGGGGTATCTGTGGGAACCGGTGTAAAAGTTGCCGTTGCAGTCGGTGTATTAGTTGGTGTGGGTGTATTTGTGGGTGTCGGCGTGGGGGTAAAGGTTGCAGTGGCTGTTGGGGTTAGGGTTGGTTTCGCCAGCATATTGCCGGGTATGGGGGCGGCGGAACTGCGTGCCAGTGCCATCCAGGCGGGCAAAGCCAGCCAGACCACCAGTGCCATGAGCATGAGCAGGATCATTACCGCCAGGATGTAAACCCATCTCTTCTCGGATCGTCTTTGTGGTTTAACCGGTTTTACGCGCACCGGTTTACCCACGGCGGCAGCGGGTGTAATCGTTGGACGCAATTGATCGACGGCTTCAATCGCGGGGGCTGGTTTGGCAAGAGCCACTGCGGCCGCGTCGCTGATCCTTACATCGGGCTGCGTTTTCAGCTGGATCGGTTGTGTGTCACCGACCGGTGGACCTGGTGCAGAGATTTCTTCAATGGGGATTTGAGCGAGACGGTTGAGCGACCAATTCATACCTCGGGCTGCGCGTTCGCTTTGTGGATTGATCTGAAGGGCGTGCTGCAGGTAAGTGATGCTTTCGGATGGTTTAGATACTGCCGCCAGCAGCAGCCAGGGTTCTTCACGGTCCGGGGCGATGTTTGAGGCGCTGAGCGCCCATTGACCCGCTTCAAAAAGTTCACGTCTTTTCAAAGCCGCCTGGGCGTTTAAGATCGCCTGTCTGTACCGGGTGAGGTCCTGTGGGTTCATGGGTTGGGTGTCGTGGTGGTCAGGTTTTCATTGCGGATAAAGCAGATGAGACCGTTGACGATTCCTTGCGCGATCAGGTCCGGATTTTCAGTCAGGATCTGCCGGTCAAGGTTGAGAAAACCGGTTTCGATGATCGCCGCTGTGGTTTCAGTATGGATCTCGTCAAAGGCATGATAGCTGGTCATATCGATGCTCGCCGAGTTGGGCATGTATGCCAGACCTGTGGTGGCTGCGTAACGGTCAGCCATACAGCCCACCAGACGGTTGGCTTTTTCAGGGTAGAGGCTGTGTATAGCTGCGGCAACCTTAAAACCGGTGGCTTCGTTGCTGATGAAATCACAGGTGTCGGCGTGTATTGAAATAAGCGCCATACCCTTGTATTGGGAAAGTTTTTCGTCAAATTCTGCCAGCAGATCTACCTTATAACCTTCGGCGATCAACTTCTGTTGCACGAGGGTGGCAATCTGCAGGTTCACCTCTTCTTCCTTCAAACCGTCCGGGCAAATGGCGCCGGAATCGTTTTTCCAGTGCCCCGAGACAATACCGATGGGAGCAGTATCAACCAGAGAATTGTTGACGATGAGCGGCGCAACCGTGGTCGGATTGGCCTGCCACGCTTGAAAGACACGATTGAGCATTTCACCTGAGAACAGGTTGGAAGGGGTAAAGAGCGTAAAAAGCGATGCGATCAGAAAGGCGGCGATCAAGATCGATTGAAGTCCACCGAATACACTAAAACGTTGCGATCCTGCCCCGGCTGGGTCTGTTTGGGCTCGCGGGGTTGAATTCTCTTCAACGGTCCCCGGTTCGGGTGGCGTAAAGGTGGTCTTGTCGTTTTCGCTCATAATCAACTCGTCCTTTGAATTATAGCAAGGTTTATGCCATAATATGAAAGAGCGCAAGTTTTATTGCCTGATATTCTCAAAGATTTGAAGTGTAAGAAATGGAAGCGAAAATGGTGAAACCATGATAATGAAGCCTGTTGATTTGCGGGATGTCATGCGGCGCTGGGCGAGCGGTGTAGCCATTCTGACCACCGGGGACAGGCTGCAGCGACACGGGATGACGGTGAGTTCGTTCAACTCGATCTCAGTGGAACCACCATTGGTGACAGCGACGATGGCCAACTTAACCCGCACGAAGCAACTAGTCGATCGGACGGGAACTTTTGCCATTAACCTGCTCGCTGCTGGGCAAGAGGGGTTGTCTGAAAAATTTGCGGGGCACGTAAGTGAACAGGATGACCGGTTTGCAGGATTGAAGGTGGACTATCCATTGAATGACATTCCTGTCATTGCGGATGCCGTGGCATGGGTGTTATGCAGGGTGGTGCACACTTACCCGATGCCCAATTCAACGCTTTATATTGGAAAAGTGCTGCAGGCAATGAAAACAGGCGACCATCCTCCGTTGATCTATTATGACCGCAGTTATCATAGGATCGAGAGTGAACATGAGCCTAAGTGATGAAGAAAAAAAATACCTGTTAAAACTGGCGCGAGACACGATCTCAAATGCACTGAACCGGTTAAATGAGCCAGCTGTGGATCTTGACGCGTTAACGGAAAGCCTGCGTGAGCCCGGGGCTTCATTCGTGACCCTGACAATGCGTGGTAATCTGCGCGGCTGTATAGGCAGCCTTGAAGCTCACCAGAGCCTGGCCTTGGATGTGCGTGAGCACGCATACCAGGCCGCGTTCGAGGATTACCGCTTCCCTCCGTTGACCAAAGCCGAACTGCCAGACATCCACATTGAGATCTCGCGCTTGACCCAGCCGGTCGAACTGAAATATGATGCACCGCTTGATCTGGCACGCGCGCTAACCCCGGGTGTGGATGGCGTGATCTTGCAGGATGGGTTTAGGCGGGCTACTTTTTTGCCGCAGGTTTGGGAACAACTGCCCCAAGTGGAATCTTTCCTGGCCCATCTTTGTGTAAAAATGGGTTCTACCGCGGATCTGTGGCAACATAAGATGCTTAAAGTAAAAACGTATCGTGTGGAGGAATTTCGCGAGTACGCCGATCAGTAATTAATTGGATGATAGTCTAAAAATGGTGTGTTTCTGCAACATTCAGTACAAAGATCTTGCAGCGTTTTTGTGATTCATCGGTTACAGGTGGAAAACAACCGCGCAGCACATTTAGCGCGGCTGTGAGCTGCTCATCATCAAACGCGCACAGCAAAGTAGTGAGTCCGCGTCGTAAAAAGCCGCCGGTGGACGCGATCGTGGTCACACGAAATTCGTTATGAGTGAGTGCATGAGTTACCTGCTCTGAATCTTCGTCGTTTACGATGGCAATGATCATCTTCATGGTTATAACTCCTCGTAATGTTCGACTTCAAGCGCAAATACAGTTGCTCCGCCCACTGTAACCGGGGTCGGTGCGGGCATGGGGAGGGGTGCGCTCTCCAGGGGTACAGCGATGTACTCGATGCGTTGTCGGCAATTCTCTTTCAAAGCCTCGATGATCTTTTCCTGGCGTTCGCAGGGAATACCGATCAATAACGTAGCATTGCGCCGGCCGAGGAATGCCCCTGTGCTTGGCAGACGGGTGATCGATACGTTCATCTCCTGCAAGATCGACTCAACGATGTCAGCGTCCTGTGATTGTACAACTGCCATCAACATCGTATTGCAGGCCTGGTTCATATTTTCCACCATTATGCGGTATCCTCCTTTCTTACTCGAGTATCACCCGGTTGGGGCCGGCGCGATTCAGGTAAATGACCTCACCGGTTTGGGTGCGCAACTCAGTCAAGTAAGGTTTCATTTTCATTTCAACTTTATTATATTGTACCGTAACTGCATCTTGTTTACGCTTAATAAAATGAGAGAGAACGACCTCTTTGGCGGTTATCCGGACCAACCCGCGAATGTTAAGGAACAGACGGACCGGTGCCAGATCCTCAATTTTTCTCAGCGGGTCAGGGGGCACACCAGGGGTTGTGAGCTGCTTTGCGCGCAGGCGATCGATAAACTGACATTGATATATTTTTTCAGCCTGGCTGATGCGGTTGTAACGTAAGAGACCTCTTGTGATCATGATGGTGAGAAATGCGGGGGCGGGTAGTAGTTGCAAGTTTCCATTGCCGTTGATCAGGACACCATCAACTTTTGATATAAACCGAGGAATCGGGTTAGCTTTCAAGTAGCGGGTGACTTGGGAAGGGGTGAGAAATCCGGGGTACAGGCTGAGAAATCCAGTGAGATCCTTTTCCAGTAGATCAGCCTGGCCAATTTCAAGCGAGGACCCAGCGGGTAGGTCCGTAATCGAAACAGTGTCAATTTTGGAAAAGGCCTGCCTAGTGACACAAACCCGGGTAAGCCCCACGGTGAGCAGCGCGGATGGCTGGATCAGAATCTCAACGGGTTCATTCCCATTCATGCCGCGAATCCGGCAGGTAAAGCGTGAGGGAATGTGGTTATCTCCGCAGATTCGAATGTAAATACGCCCTGACCTCTGCAAGCGGCGTGCCGGTTTAAAATCACCATTCCTGCGATATTGATGGATGGCCATTCCTTCTGAAACCTGACCTGTCGTGTGGTCCGGCTGGAAGAACTGCGCGGTCTTGTCGTCCCATAGTTCCTCCAGATGAGTCTGCAACCACTCACGGGCTTGTTCCAACCATGCGACCCCGGTTTCAATTTGAAGTTGCCGGGTAAGTTGCAGCAACGCGCTAACCTCGCGCAGGAGAAGCGAGAGAATTAGAACGTTATCACTACTCTTCAAGCGGATCCAGAGATCTGAAGGTAGAAGTCCGGACTGCGGATTGGTGAGCTCGATGCCGAGTTGGACCGGGTGTGATAACTCGCGACACTTGAGGTGGCCTTCGGAATCCAAAATCAACCACGTTTTCAGGAAGGCGAGTAAACGAGGCTGGATCTCTTCGAGCCAGGAGGTGTCCTCCAGGCAGGGTGCGAGATCTGCGACCAATTGAGAGAGAATGGGCAAAGCCGGATGCCCGGTGCGTGGTCCATTGGGGCCCACCTGGTGATCGATGCTGCCATCAGGCAACTGGTGAGCGAACATATTTTGCAGCAATCCTTTGATCACCCCTGAATTGCCTGGCAACAGGTTTTCTGACAGTTGGAGAATCTCAGGCAGGGTTTGACCGCTCCAACCTGGATTGACCTCAATGATATCCATGCGGGGGTACCAACCTGTGTTGGCATCACGCGTGTTTACGTAAGTGGTGTGATTGAAATTCTGGAGCGCCGGCATGATCAATTGTCGGGCACGGAGGTTGGATTGTTCAAGGAGTTGCGTTAGCTGCGGTTCAGTCGTCTCACACGTGAGCACATCGCGTTTGTCAGCCATTTCGATCTTCAGCTGCTCAACTTCAAGTGACTTGGAGGAATATTGACGTGCCTGCTGAAACGAAGCGTCGATGGATGTGTGTGATGCGAGCGCCCATGTTAGCCGTTTTTCAGCGTTGGGCATGAGCATTAGTTTGGTTGCCAGACCCGGTATAGTTGTGTTAGAGGGATACGCACCGCCAGCCATGTATAAGACCGGGAAAAGGTCAGCGCATTCCCCTTGGAGTACTGTGCTCAGTCCCATTTTCACTTGCTTCATGGGGCTGCCACCGTTAACCGGAATCAGATGCGCCAGCCAATCCACGCCGAGCGTTTTTGTACTGGAAGCAATATTAATACAAGCCAGTTCACCGACGATGATCTGAGAAGTCGGAACCCACAACCTGAAAAAGACGTCTATGAATTGAAAGGGAGAAAATTTGATTAAGGTGTAATTGGTTGAAGAGAAAATGATCTCAGGGAATGAGGAATATTGTGAAGGCTCTGTCACGGCCTTTTCTTCCAGTGAAAAGGCTGGGAAAACGTGCATTCGTGTGGCGCGAAACCCGTAAGTGGTAAATAGGGACAATGCAGGTGGCCGGTGACCGGTTGTGCTTAGCTCCCAAACCTGGTCATTCATTACATCAGGAAGACTGAATCGCACATCCGCGCTGAGGATCTGGCAGAAGGACCTGTTTAATGATGAATGCGGCATAAGGACATTGTAAGATTGAACTTTGCAGGGGTCAATTGATTTATGCTAGAATCAAACTACCAGACTTGAAATATTGTTAAGAGAGATCATGACTGATACAAATAACGCTAACAACGGATTGGTTAATAACTTGAACAACGTGGAACCGGAAAAATCCGCAAAAACGACCATAGATTCACCGCACGGACTACCCCGTCAGGATGAAACATCTGAGGTAAATGGAGAGTCTATACCGGGCGCAGGCGGAACTACCGGTGGTAGTACACCAGGGCAGCCTGACCCGACAGAATTGAATCCTGAGCAACTTCTATCCAAGCCTGACGTTATAGACCCAATACTGGGCAAATCACAACCCTTGCCCAACCCTGAAGACCCGCCCGGATACGCCTGGCAGATGCCGCAGGAATCCGCCCCGTTGATAGACACGAAACCGATTGTGGTACAAGTCCAACCGTTGGAGGATCAACCTACCGTTCATCATGCCCCACCTGCGAACAACGCGATTGCTGTTGAGATCAATCTCGATGAAAAGAAAACACCCCCTCCCGGACTCACTGATGCCCTGCCTAGTAAGGTGGACGAGGTGGATCTCGCCGCGACGCGTGTGACCCGATCAGCATTATACGCAAACAGGAATGTAGCTGAGCCGGTAGAGAGCCGGCAAATTCCCCGGCGTGAAGGTATACCCTCAAACACAAAAGTTGGATCTAGTGTGCCTTCAGCCGGAAAAGCCGACCGGAGTGGAACCGGTAATGCAGCCACAACCCGCGCAGGGGGCAGCAGGAAACCTCCTGCGAACGGCAGTGTAAAGCCCCGCTATGATTTTGGAGGATGTTTTGTGAAAGTGATCGTTCTGTTATTGTTCCTGGCAGTATTGGGGGCTGTGATCGCCGGGGTGTTCCTGGTGTTCCAGTATTTCACCATCGCTGCCACCCTGCCCAACGTTGATGATATTCAGGGTCATGCTTCACAATTCGAGACAACACGGTTCTATGATCGCAACGATGAGTTGATCTACGAGATGATCGACCCCAACGCCGGACGCAGAACTTATACTAAACTGGAAAATATCTCTCCTTATGTGGTAGCTGCCACGCTTGCAATTGAAGATAAAGAATTTTACAATCACCCCGGTTTTGATATTTTTGCCCTGGCGCGCGCGATGATCACCAACTACACCAGCGGCGAGGTTGTATCAGGCGCTTCGACCATTACGCAACAACTGGCGAGAACATTATTCTTTACTCCGGAAGAACGGGTGGAGGTCTCTTATCGGCGTAAAGCCAAGGAGATCATTCTTTCCTCAGAGATCACCAGGCGCTACTCCAAAGATGAGATCCTGGAACTTTACCTGAACGAGATCAATTACGGCAACATGGCGTATGGGATACAGGCGGCAGCTGAGACCTACTTCAACAAGAATGCAAAAGATCTCACGCTGGCTGAGTCAGCTTTTCTGGCGGGCTTGCCGCAGGCGCCCAGTGTGTATGATATTTTTAATAATCGAGAAGACACCCTGAACCGCAATAAACAGGTGCTGATCGCCATGTATAACCTGAGCCAGGAGAAGGGCTGTATTGAAGTGAGCAACAGCCAGGAGCGTGTGTGCCTGGAGGCGCAGCAGGCGGCGGATGCTTACGTGGAGATGGAAAACTACGAATTCAAACAACGCGCCAACCCGATGGTGTACCCGCACTGGGTCACTTACATCCGCTACCTGCTTGAACAGCAATATGACCCGCAATTGATCTACCGTTCAGGTTTCCGGGTTTTTACCACCCTGGATCCACAATTGCAGAAGGAAGCGGACCGCATAGTGAAAGAGCAGGTGGAAGCGCTGGCTGACAAGAACGCGACGGATGGTGCGCTTGTAGCCTTAAAACCTGACACAGGCGAGATACTGGCCATGACCGGGTCAGCCGATTTTTATAATGACGCGATCGCCGGTCAGATCAACATGGCGTTGCGACCCCGTCAACCGGGTTCCTCCATCAAACCATTAACATACGCGGCAGCCTTTGAAAAAGGATGGACACCGGCGACGATCCTGTGGGATGTGCCGAGTGAATTCCCGCCTTCTGGTGACCCGAATGACACGCGTGACCCGTATAAACCTGTAAATTACGATGGCAGATTTCACGGTCCGATGAGCCTGCGCTCAGCGTTAGCCAACTCATATAATGTTCCTGCGGTCAAAGCGCTGGAATTCATCGGTATTTACGACAATCCCTCTACTCCCGAGGAAGATGGACTGATCGCTTTTGCGCGGAAGCTGGGAATCACCACACTCACGCAAAACGACTACGGGTTATCCCTCACCCTTGGCGGTGGAGAGGTCACTCTTTATGAGATGACCTCTGCGTTCAGTGTTTTTGCCAATGGTGGAAAAAAAGTCACACCTGTAGCCATCACGCGCATCGAAGATCATTCAGGTAACGTGATCTTTGAATTGAAGCCGCAGGAACCGGTGCAGGTGATGCGGGCTGAACATGCTTATCTGATCACTTCGATCCTGTCTGACGCGGCTGCCCGCGCGCCAATGTTTGGTACCAACTCGATCCTCAACTTATCCTTCCCGGCGGCTGCAAAGACCGGAACGACCAATGAGTACCGGGATAACTGGACCATCGGTTACACACCTGACCTGGCAGTGGGTGTTTGGGTGGGTAACGCAGATAACACGCCCATGGTCGATACATCGGGGGTTTCCGGCGCAGCTCCGATCTGGAGCCAGTTCATGGAAGCCGCTGTGCCCTATCTGACCAATAACTCTCCGTCAGATTTCACCCGACCCGAAGGGATCGTTGAAAAACAGGTTTGTGTCTACTCGGGCACTGAGCCTTCTGAGTATTGCCCCAAAACACGCACTGAGATCTTCTCTGCGGATACATTACCTCCAAAGAAGGAGGATGATCTGTGGAAGAAGCTAACGATCGATACCTGGACGAATCTAAAGGCATCCAGCGCTTGTCAAGGATTCTCTAAAGAGATGATGGTGCTGAACGTAACAGACAAATGGGCCAGGAAATGGATCGAAGGAACTGACCAGGGAAAAGCCTGGCTGGAGGAGATCAATTTTCCGGAAAAGCTTGTTTTCGTCCCCAAACGCGAATGCCGCGCTGATGATCCGCGCCCGACACTGCTGTTTGTGGGGTTGGAGGATAAACAGACCATCACATCGGATAAGCTTGATGTTTACGCCGTTGTTAACGCGACGGATAAGTTCAAAGACTTCTACCTTGAATATGGTGTGGGCAAGGAACCTGATACTTGGAAGACCCTGGTTGAGCCGGGCGGCTCGCCTTCTGAAGATCCCCAAAAGCTGTTAACTTGGGATATGACAAAAGTTGAAAATGGTACGATCACCCTGAGGTTGTTCATGAACTCGACCAATGGCGGGCATGCCGAAAAACTTCTGCGGTTGAAGATACAGGTGCCCACGCGAACACCCACACCTACGAAAACGCCCAAGCCTACAAAAACGCCGACATTACAGCCGACAGAAACTCCTACGCCTGGGGTGGACCCCACAACAGAGAGTGAGATCACTCCCACACCCACGAGTGGTGGACTGTTCCCGTGGCTGCCTACGGTGTTTCCGTTCTTCCCGACAGACACTCCCATGCCTTAACCCTGATGAGGATTTAAGCGGGCTTGTGTCTCGGTTGAAGATTGATTGGGGTGTCACTGTTTAGCGGGTAGGTAAGTATCTGACCATCCAGCGCCATCACGCGGCTGCCGGCGAAGTATTCAAAATCAAAATCTGTAGCATCACCCGCGTTCTTACCTGGTAAGGGCATTAAGCGCGCGGTTAGCGGTTTCGCCAGACGCACTGATAGTGCTGCTACATCCATCAGGATAGATTCGAGCTGTTCCTGAGTGGTCGCCCCGGGCAGCGGGATGGTATCCAGCCCCGTGCCGCAAACAGTGGAATAGAGCAGCAGGTCTTTTACCGTCAACAATCCCTGTTCAGCACGCCTGGCCAGCACGGAGTCTTCCAGCACTGGCATCATCATTCCATTGAACCCCGCGCGCAGCCAGGATCCCATGTCCAGCGCGTTTGCCACAATGGCTACAGCCGCGAGCGAGCCGCTTCCGCCAATGTGAGACAAGCCCAATTGCTCAACCGCACCACCTAACGAGCACCAATCCTGAGGAAAGGGGGCAGGCGAAAAATCAAAGCCGAGCAGATCGATCCCGCTGCCGGCCGCCAGGTCGGCGTATATACTGCTGATCATCCCTGCAAGCGCTTCCAATTGGCTGATGAGCGCGCCGGAAGATGCCTCAATATCGGTCGTGCCGCTAAAAGCTGCCAGCACAGCGTCAGCGCATTCCACCGCGATCGAGATGACCGGCGGGGCTCCGCGCTTATGGTACGCAGCTGGCAGGAAAGGTGTGCCTGGCGCAACATTGGCAAGCGCAGCAAACCTTAAGTTGGCGAAGCCATCCGGAGTAAGGGATGCGGTCTCGTGGATCACGCTGGCCGAAGCCCTTATCGCGGCGGGATAGAAACATCTTTCATCCGCGATCACCGCCCCGCAAAAGATATCTTCTGCGATGCTTAATAAGTGTGGTATGGCTACGTACGACCATGGATGGTCGGGTAACGCGGGACCAAGAGATAGATACTGCCAGCCCAGATCACACCCATTTTTTTCCAGGTCCGCGACTTTCAAGCATTGGTCAGCCAAGGAAAGCCCTGACAAATAAAATGGAAATGGCACGGTAGCCAGACGGGTGGAAAGCACTGGGATGACCTGATCGTTGATGGCAGTACGCAACTTCGCGCTCAATGATGCGAGTTTGGCCATGTCATCATCTGCCAGGGGGGAGGAGGGATCAAAAAAACTGGTGATCGAGCGGATTCTCATTGGTTCCTCTGGCGCAGGATCTCGTAAAGAAGGATAGAGGCCGCCACACCGGCATTTAATGATTCAAAATTCCCCGGCATGGGGATATGGATATTATCCATAGCACCCGACATGGAATTCGGGTGTGCGCCTTCTGCTTCACCCCCCACCACCAGGGCGAGCGGAACGGTCAGATCAGTTTGCCACATATTCGTTCCACCGCCAGAGTCAGCCAGTAAGATCCTGAGAGGCGCGGGGAGGTTGCTGGCGCAGTAAGAACTGATCCATGACCAGTCAGCCTGGTGAATACGCAGGCGAAAATGCGCGCCCATGGCAGCGCGCACAACTTTAGGCATGTAAGGATCGACGCTGCCGGGTGTAACGACCACCATTTGGACACCGGTTGCGGCAGCGCTGCGCAAGATAGTGCCCATGTTGCCGGGATCCCGCAATTGATCAACAATGAGAACAAGATCAGCATGGTCAGGAAATGGTTGAGCGGACAGGGGAACCAGGCATAGGATGCCTTGCGAAGTCTCAGTATCAGATATGCGGTTCAAAAGATCCGAGTCCAGCTCCAACATCTCAACCCCGCGTGTGCGATATTTTTCCAGGAGCGATTTGCCGCGCGCGGAAAGCTGGCTGCTGTAAAGAAGCAGGCGGGGAGCGAGACCCGCTTCGTAAACTTCCTCAGCGAGCCGGATGCCTTCCACTACGAAAAGTCCATGCTTCATACGCGCAGCTTTTTCCTTCAGTAATTCGCGGATGAATTGCACCTGCGGGTTGTGCATGGAGCGGATAGGTTGATCACGTTGTGGGGTCATCAAATCAATTCTACCTGATTCAGTTAAAAAACAAAACGGGATGGCCAGAGCCATCCCGTTGGAGAGTTGAGTGGGGTTAAGCGGATCTTGCCTTTTCGACAACCGCGGTAAAGGCTTGCGGGTCGCGGGCGGCAAGGTCAGCCAACATTTTTCGATTGAGTTGGATGTTTGCTTTGCGCATCGCGTAAATGAACTGGCTGTACGAGAGACCATTCTGGCGGGCGCCAGCGTTGATGCGGGTGATCCACAGGCGGCGTAAATCGCGCTTGCGGTTGCGGCGATCGCGCGAGGCGTACCACATGCTTTTCAAGCGGGCTTCGTTCGCGCGGCGGATCAGGCGATGCCGGCTGCCGAACTGTCCCTGGGTAAACTTTAATACTCTTTTATGACGACGATGGCTGTAAGGGCCACCTTTTACACGAGCCATTTTCTACTCCTTTGCGAACCCCTGGGCGCCGGTCGATCGACCCGTTGCACGCACCCAACAGCTGCACTAATCCGAATACGACAGGTCAGAGTCTCTACTTCTCCATGTTTGGAGCGAGACGGTTGACGCGCTGAACGATCTTGTCACCCTTGACGGGGACCATTTCAGCCAACAAGGCTTTGGTGCGTTTTGAAGTGCGGCGCCGGAGGTGGCTTTTTCCACCTTTGGTGCGCAACAGAACGCCCGACCCGGTCAGGCGAAATCGCTTGGACGTCGCTTTATGGGTCTTCAATTTGAACTTGCCTGATTTAATCTTGCGTGGCACAGCAAACTCCTCTCAACAATTTACGCTATATATAGCGCAAAGGCGGATTATACCAGAATTTTAGAATTCCATGAAAAAATGGATGATCTTGAATGAAATATAAAAATGGGTAATGAAAATCAGGAGACCGCGGGTTGTTCGCTCTTTTCCTGTTCCACAACCTTTTTCTTCCCCGGCCTAGAAGGAGCGAGTACCATACCCATGGTGCGTCCTTCCATGCTGGGCGCCTGTTCGATCGTGGCAATATCCGCCAGTTCCTCAGCGATCTCCTTCAAGTCTTCTAGGGCGATCTCGGGGTAGGTGATCTCACGGCCTCTAAAACGGATGGTGACCTTGACTTTGTTCCCCTCCAGCAGCCAGCGGCGTGCATCACGGGTTTTAAAACCGCGATGGTGTTCATTGGTTTTGGGGCGAAGACGGATCTCTTTGACCTCGATCTTGGTCTGTGCTTTACGAGCTTCTTTTTCCTTCTTGGTTTTTTCATAAAGGAATTTACCGAAATCCATTACCCGGCAGACCGGGGGTTCGGAATTTGGTGCGACCTCTACCAGGTCAAGCTCTGCTTCACGGGCGATTTGTAAAGCCTTTTGGATGGGAACAACCCCGATGTTTTCATTCTGGGGTCCGATCAGACGAACTTCGGCAACCTTAATCAATTCATTGACGCGGAAATTTTGGGTACTGATAGTCTTCTCCTGTTTAATAATTTTAAGATAAGCCCGTGACTTTAACGGGCTGAATTAAATTTTATAATACCATAAATTTGAATTCAAAGTCAACAAATTCCGGGAATTAATAGATAGGCAGATCGACATATTCCAGATAACGGAGGTGTAGATCGTCTGTGCGCTGGTACTGGCCGCGGTATTGTTCGGGCAGCAGATTGGCAATTTCGATCATCACAGCGTCTGTCAGTTCCTGCCGCGCCGCACGATCAGGATTGGAATTGGGATGAAGCAATCTGAAAGGACGGCCGGCTTTCATCATCATGCGCGGTCTCCGGTATCGACGGTAGCTTTCACCCATCAGCTCGTGGCCATACAAAACAAATGGAAAAATGGGCGTGCCGGTCCGCAAAGCCAGGTAAACGATCCCGGCCTGTCCCTGGTTCAATACGCCATTATGGGAGCGGGTGCCTTCAGGGGCAACGGCGATAATTTTCCCTGCCTGCAGAGCTTCTTCAGCTTTTCTAAAAGCAGTAAAGTCCACCTGGCCGCGTGTGATCGGGATCGCATCCCAGGCGTTAAAAAGTGTACGCATCAGGAACTTATCCCAGGTTTCGATCTTGGCAAAGGCGGTCACCTGCCTGGGATGCAGGTAACTGAATCCGACCGGCGCGTCAAGCCAGTTGATGTGATTGGTCGCCAGGATCAAAGGTCCGCGCATGGGGATGTTTGCAACTGCTGCGTCGTCAATACGCAGTAAGGTGCGCAGGATGGCTTTAATGGGTGGGTTGATGTGGCTCGGAGTCAATATCATGGAACGATCTTTGAGATGAGCTCCAATCCACGGGGGATCAGATTGATGGTCACTGACTGGCCGGCTTCGCAGACCGTCACACCATCTGCGTGAACGGGAAGTGTTCCCTTGAGAGCGGTCACGGTCACCCGGTCACCATGGCAGGTTTGTACCGCCGGGTCTTCGGCATGCGTGCCCTTCATGAACTTTCCGATCAGGCCGAACATGGCCAGTTGGGGCACTTTGCTGACGATAACGAGGTTGAAGAGCTGGTCGTTAATGAGCGCGGTTGGGGCCATCATAAAACCACCGCCCATTCTACGCCCGTTCATTATTGAAACCATCAAAGCTGAAACCGTGAAGTTCCTGTCCGCAACGTCAATGCTGACCTCGGGTGGTTTAAAATACTTAAAAATTGTTTTGATGGCAGCCACCAGGTAAGACAGCATGCCTTTCAATTTTGATCTCGCTGCAACGAAACCGACGACCGCGTCAAAACCAACGCCGACGCCGTTGCCAAAATAGAGCAATTGTGGATCCTTGTTAGCGCTGATGGTTCCGATATCGATCCACTTGCGCGGCAGGGATGCCAGCAGGGAGCAGGCTTCATCTACGTTCACAGGGATATCTGCACCGAACGCGAAATCGTTGCCGCGGCCAACTGGGATCACCCCCATGACCGGGAATGAACCGTGCGCCTGTTTGTGCTGCATCAATCCATTGAGAACTTCATTGCTGGTACCATCGCCACCTGCAGCGATAACGTACTCATATCCATCGGCCGCGGCCTTTCGGGCAAGTTCAATGGCGTGCCCGGGGTAATCAGTGAGACTGATATCGTAATTGAGTTCGTATTGAGATAATAATTCCTTGATACGCGGCAGGGCTTTAAGGGCGGTTCCGGCACCGGCAATCGGATTTAGAATGATCATGTAACGGGTCATCTACACTCCATTTTATTTCGAATGATCATGATAGGTTGCTGGTGCCTGTTTCAGCTGGATCGGCCTTTGAATACTTGAAACCAGTAACTGATTAAGAATAACACCGTACGCAACCTGTTGATGCGAATGATGATGGTTAGAGCGCCAAAAGGGAAGGATGAAAAATAAATTCCACCCCGCGGGTGGATCTGAGTGGGCGGTATAGGACTCGAACCTACGACCTTTGCGATGTCAACGCAACGCTCTAACCAACTGAGCTAACCGCCCGGTGCGGATAATTATAATGGATATTTTTATTGTGACAATGGTAAGAACGGAACAAGTCACTAAAGGATGTTGATGACGCCCGCCCACAAGACCGTAAATTTCGGCTGCGGCATGTCTATTCCGGGCGGGGAGAGATGGCCGATGGCGACTATCACTTTCTGATCCTTCTGAAACCCAGAAAAGCGCCGCGAACCGTACATGGGCACAAGGTTAGCAGCATTGATGGTATACAGATTGCTATCGTGTTCAAAGGCTGTTGCGTAAAGCATGTCTTTGCCGATGATCACCTGGATGATATTGGGGGAGGAAAAACCGACGCCCTCCGGGATCAGGAAATCAAAACCCTGCGTGGACAGGCGAAATCCTTCGCGGTTATTGATGGAATACTCCAGGCTCTCCTCTCCATCCTGAGAGATCTTCTGCCAGTGGGCATCATCCACAACGATTATCGGGTATTCAAGATCAGGTACGATCGATGACATCAATGGGTAATTCCCTCATCCACTATCTGTAGTTTAAATGGATTATAGAAAAAAAATTAAAAAAGCGAAAGTCTGTAAAGAAAAAAAGCATGGAAAATTTAGCCTGAAATGGTATAATAGCGGGGCTTTAAGACCAAGCAAGGAGAGGTAGCGCAGTCCGGCCTAACGCGCCCGCTTGGAAAGCGGGTATACCGCAAGGTATCGTGGGTTCGAATCCCACCCTCTCCGCCTTATATTATTCACTTACCAAGTTAGTTTGTTCGAATCCACATTCCCTGTCGGGAACGCTTCGCAGCCCTCTCCGCTAAAACCCAGCTCCGAGGGTGCATCAACCGCGATCCTCTCCGCTAAAAACCAGGTTCGAGGGTGCGTAAACCGGCACCTTCTCCTCACACATAACGCCCTACAAAGGGCGTTATTGGTCAATGCGGGTAATCGCCTAAAGAAATGGTTAATTTATCGTCAACCGATTAACTCCAATTCCATTATAAAGGCCATAACAGGGGTGTCAGGATGATGGCGATTATATAGATCACCACTGTTAACAAACCTCCAACCCGGATAAAGTCCATAAAGCGGTATCTTCCGGGTCCGTAGACCATCAGGCAGGCGGGCTCGAGGGGTGTAATAAACGAGGTGCTCGCCGCGATGGCGATCATCATTGCGAAGGTACGCGGGTTTAACCCCAGATGCACCGCGGTTTGTAACGCCACGGGGATCACCACTGCTGCTGCAGCCTGGTTCGACATAGGTTGGGTTAATAAAACGGTCAGGACGAAGAAACCGGTCAGAAGCCATAATGGATTCAATGTACCGACCAGCGTTGTAAGGCGTTCAGCCAGGAACTGCGCGGTGCCGGTATACTGCATGGCAGTACCCAATGAAAGCATGGAACCGACCAGGATCAAAACTTTCCATTCAACCTGCCTATAAGCGTCATCCGGGGATATGGAGCGAGTTAGAAAAACAAGGAACGCTCCCAACAGCATGGCAATTGGTAAAGGTATTAATTTTAGCGTTCCCAAAATAAGAGCTGCAATGAAGATCGAAATCACCGTGAATGCCTGTCTACGGTTAAATCGCTTCGAATCCACCGTGCCTAGCACATCGAAAGTATTCTCGGTCTGCAGCGATGCGATCTGTTGTGAAGAACCCTGCAGCAAAAGCACATCTCCAAGCTGAAGTCGTGTGCTGGCAATCTTTGAATGCACCACCCCTGTGCGCCGGTTGATCGCCAGAACCTGGACCTGGTAGCGCTCGCGCATGCGCAAACTCCTGGGTGTGCGGCCTATAAAAGGGGATCCTGGGAGGAGAACCACCTCAGCCAGCTGCAATCTGTCACTCTGCAAGTCAACATCTGAGAACTTCATATCAGCCTGGATATCAATACCGGGCACATCCTTGATTTTTAAGATCGACTCAGATGATCCTTCAACCAGCAGCGCATCCCCTGCTTTCAAGACGGAATCAGCAGGAGGGTCAAGCTGGCGATGTCCTTCGCGGATAATAGCCAAAACCACCAGGTCAAAATTGCGGCCAAGGTCTGATTGCGCCAGGGTGCTGCCATCCAGTGAGGAACCGGGCAGAATGCGTAGTTCGGCCAGGTACGGACGCAAATCAAATTTCTCAGTGAATGTTGCCTGGTCAGTTCGTTTAGGGATCAGGTGCTGCCCAATAAAGACCATGTAAAGGATGCCGATCAGAAGTATAGGGATGCCGATGGGAGTCAGTTCAAACATTCCCATGGGCGCCAAACCAAACTGGGTCATCAATCCGCTCACGACCACGTTAGTCGAGGTTGCGATCAACGTTACCGAGCTGGCCAGGATCGCCGCAAATGCCATGGGCATCAGCAGGCGGGACGCATTCATTTTTACACGTTGACCTACCCCCAGGATTACCGGAAGGAAGAAAGCCGATGCCGCGGTGTTGTTGATGATTGAACTCAGGGTTCCAACTGCCAGCATTAATGCGGGCAGCAGGCTGCGCGGATGTTTACTGGTGATTTGCAGCAGCTTGCGGCTCACCACTTCAACTACGCCGGAGCGCATCAAAGCAGCGGTGATGATCAATATGCCAAGCAGCAGCATGACCGTGTCGCTGCCAAATCCGGCAAATGCCTGATCCATAGGAATTAACCCCAGAAGGATCAGTGAGATCAATACACCCAACGCAGTCACATCGGGGGGTATCCATTCAAATGAAAATAGAATCAGGGCAATGGTCAGGATTACCAGAAGGAACAGGATGGGTAAGGTCAAAATGATTCAGCTCCTGAGTCTTTGCGTCGTTTACGTTCCGTATCTACTACTTTGAAATCAGGCAAATCATGATGTCACGCATATCGTAGATCATTGCTCAGCCCGTTTGCACATCGATCAAATCAGCGGTCCAGTGAATTTTAAACGACAGATTGTTTTTATGGTCACTCTATCACTAATTATATGAGAAAGTCTGAATTTACCGAACCTTACGATTTTGGGGTATCAGATCAATGGTTGGATAAAAAGCGATTGGCAGGCATGGGGGGGACATGTCTGCCAATCTATAGGGAGGGAACACCACAGTACTTTAATGAAATTTCCTGTGAAACACACCTGTGTACTTGCAACCAATAAAGTGTGTTATGAAGACATTATATATCATATTTATCTTAATTGCAAGACCTGGATCAAGACTTCTTGCGGGTTTCCTGCATGAGTTTCAGCATCTCTTCAACTTCTGCTTCTGATGGTGGCTTGTTGCGAATTGATTCGATCACCGCGGGGCTTGAAAATGTCTGCTGCATGGTATGCGCAAAGGCTTCGGAAGTCATTGTTTCAGCCCGCAGTGCTTTTACCTCCACCTGTACACGGTGATCTGATGAGACCACGAGGAGATTTCTGCTGTTCTGTCCTTCACGACTTACATGTAGGATGATCGCGTCATCGGCGGTGCTGCCCTGTTTGACATGGTGCACACTCACCAGCCCATGGCGCGAGCGTGGGGAGGAACCGGCAGGAGCGCCGTCAAAGAACAGGTCCGCCCGTGTGCGGCTCAAACGGCAGTATTCCCCGATCATCTGGATCAACTTGCTTTCATCCTCTGGATCTGCCAGGTTCATCCCGGCGACTTTTGGAATCAGGTTATGTCCGTCGATCACAATCCGTTTCATCTGGATTCCTTTCCGGAAGCATTTTACTTTGATTTATGCTATGATTCTAACAACTTATTGGGATCCTTTCATGCGGAAAATTCTGCCTTACCTTGTGCTCAATGTGATTGTCTCCGCAGCGACTGTACTGCTGGTACTGGTGGTTTGGCAGCAAACCCACAAAAAGACCGAACCCCTTCTACCTGTATCGATGCCTGTAGCGCAGACATCAGAGCAACCACGTTCCACGTTACCCGCAGCGAGCGCGCCCACAGTTGAGATCCAACTGGTAGTGGGAGCAGGGGAACTTGAATACGAACGGGTGCAACTGGTCAGTGTCTCAAAAGAACCGTTGGAACTAACCGGCTGGGTGCTCAGCGACGGGAAAGACCTTGAATATACCTTCCCATTCGTTAAGTTGTACCCGGGAGGCAGCATCTACCTGTTCAGCAAGGCGGGAACAGATACTTCGATCGAACTCTTCTGGAAAAAACCCGCCGCAGTGTGGTCTCCCGGTGAAGTGATCAAATTGATCGATCCAGCGGGGAATACCCGTGCGCAATATAAAATACCTTAAAAAATGCCTTCAATTAGTTAGGGTTTTTCATTTCAGGTAAAATGAAGGCGGTAATCAATCTGATCGGTGGCGAGGATTATGACCCAGGCTTTATATCGAAAATGGCGACCCCGCAAGTGGGAAAAGGTTGTGGCACAGGATCACGTGATTCAGACTCTTCGCAACGCGATTCAGTCGGAACGGGTTGCCCACGCCTATCTCTTCTCCGGTCCGCGCGGAACGGGGAAAACCACCACCGCCAGGCTGCTCGCGAAAGCTGTCAACTGCCTATCTGGAGACCTGGCCAACCGCCCATGCGATGAGTGCACCAACTGCCGCGCTGTGAACGAAGGCAGGTTTCTGGACCTGATCGAAATTGACGCCGCTTCCAACACCAGCGTGGAGGACGTGCGCGATCTGCGGGATCGTATTAATTACTCACCGAGTGATGGCAGATACAAGGTTTACATCATCGATGAAGTTCATATGCTTTCCACAGCGGCATTTAACGCCTTATTAAAAACCCTGGAAGAGCCGCCGGCGCATGCCATTTTTATCCTGGCAACGACCGAGGTGCATAAGATCCCGGCGACCGTGTTGTCACGCTGCCAACGTCATGAATTCCGGCGCATTCCTGTGCTGGAAACCACGAAGACCCTGCGCGAGATCTGTGATAATGAAGGGATCGAGGCGGATGAGGAAGCGCTACTGTTGATCGCGCGCCAATCCACCGGCGCGATGCGAGACGCCATCTCCCTGCTGGATCAACTGGCATCGACCGGCAGGCGCATTGACCTGGAACTGGCGCAAACCGTGCTGGGAACCGCCACCAATGAGCTGGTTTTTGAACTGATCGATGCGTTGCTCAAAAATGATCCCGCGCTGGGGATGGTGACCATTCACAAAGCGCTTGATGGTGGCAGCGATCCCCGCCAGTTCGCGCGTCAGATCGTGGAGTACCTGCGCAACCTGCTGCTGATTCGCATGGGCAATGAAAAAGCCATAGAAGCCACCAAGGATGTAAAAAACCGCATGCGCGGGCACAGCGAACAGACCGACGTCACAAAACTCATCGCCTGGATCGGTTTCTACAATGACGCGATCAGCGACCTGCGCACCTCGTGGCAGCCCAGCCTGGCGCTCGAGGTGGCTTTTGCCCGCTGTATCCATCCGGATGAACAGGTGTTGGTAACAACAGCTCAACCCAGGGTTGAGGTGAACACGATAGAACGAAAACCTGTCACAGCGCCGGTCGACAAACCCGTAGTACAAGCGCCAGTGGATCGGCAAACGGTAGTGGAGCAGCCAGGAGCAAAGCGTAGCAGGTCGGAACAGGCTCCTGAAAAACCATTAACAGTGAAAGAACCTGTTCCACAATCCGAAGAAATAAACCCGGAGAAGTCAGTTACAGCACCCGATTTCGATAATAGCGCGAGTACAACGACGCAAATCGCCACGCAGGATGTTTTAGCGGCATGGAGCCGGATACGGGCGGAGGTAAAACTGCGCCGCTCACAAGCGGAAGCGCTGCTCAACTCACAGCGCATGGTACAGGTAAAGAATGGCGTGCTCGTGCTGGGCTTTCAGAGCGAGACGGTAAAATCAAAGATGGAGAACCCGGAAAATATCGAGGTCACCCAACGCGTGATCCGCAACATTTTCAATGTTGACCTTCCGATCCAGTGTGTGGTGGTCACCAGTAAAGGGTCCGTAGAAGCATCAGTGGACCCGGATGGACTGGTAAGCACAGCGCTCAACCTGGGTGGTAAACTTGTACATCGTGATTGAGATCAATACGAGAACAGGAGTAAGTTATGGCAAAAGGATTTAATCGTCCCTCAGGTGGTGCCGGAGCAGGCGGCGGAATGATGGCGCAGATCAAACGCCTGCAAGAGCAAATGGAAGCAGCCCAGGAACAATTGGCTGTGGAAACGGTCACTTCTTCAGCCGGAGGTGGGGCGGTCAAGGTGACAATGACGGGTGACCAGCATTGCACTTCGGTTGAGATCGCACTTGAATTGCTGCAGGAAGCTGACGCCGAAATGCTGCAGGACCTGGTGCTCTCAGCGGTCAACCTGGCACTGGATGAATCACGCAAACTGGCTTCTGAAAAGATGGGACCGCTGGCGGGCGGCATCCCGGGATTGGGATTCTAGGACGACGGGATGTCCATTCTTCCTGTTCCAATCCAGGACCTGATAGGAGCGCTGGAACGTTTGCCCGGGGTCGGGCCGAAAACGGCTTCACGCCTGGCGTTCTTTCTGCTGAAAGCACCGCAGGACTTAGTACAGCAGCTTTCGGGCGCGCTGGGTAATCTCAAATCGGCCACGGGCAGCTGCCAGTTATGTTCGAGCATCACGCTGGCAGGTCAGGAGCTCTGCGAGATCTGCAGTGATCCCACGCGCAAGGATGGGACGATCTGCGTGGTGGAAGAAGCTTTGGATGTGCTGGCGCTCGAACGAACCGGCGGGTTCCACGGCCGCTACCATGTGCTGCAGGGAGTGTTATCTCCTATCGAAGGGATCGGGCCGGATGACCTGACCGTGAGGGACCTGATCGAACGGGTGAAAACCGGTGAAGCCAGTGAGATCATTTTGGCGACCAACCCCAGTATGGAAGGTGACGCCACGGCGCTGTATTTACGCCAACAGTTGATCCCGTTGGGAGTGCGGGTGACGCGCCTGGCGCGCGGCCTACCGGTGGGCGGCGACCTGGAGTACGCGGATCAGAACACATTGCTGCGGGCTTTGGCTGGCAGACAGGAAATGACATAATAAAACCGGAGCGAAAGCTCCGGTTTATTTTTCAAGTGTTGATCAGCGCCGGAAAGCCGGCAGTTCAAGTTTCCTGCCATTGTCATCCACCAGGTAGTAGGGCAGCCAGACCACGGCAAAAATATCCGAGAAAATGTCGCTTTTAGCCGGGTTGATGGTGACCTCGGAGGTTTCTTCAGCGATGCCTTCCCACTTTTCCCTGGCTTCCTTTTCTACTTCCACTTTCGCAGCTTTCAACTCCTCCAGCTGGTCGAGGTATTGTTTAAGGGTGGTTTCTTCGGCTTCCAGTCTATCCTTGGCGGCTGAAGCCATGCGGTTCTTGGAAAGTGTGCCGGTGATACTGCGTTTTTTGCCGGTGAGCATACCGATTAGGGCTGATCCGCCCGTGGCGAAGGTTTCAATGCGCCTTTGGTTAACAGAGGATTGCGCGGCTTTCACATCCAATTCCTGCGCTTCGATCTTGCGTTCCATGGCGGCAATCTTGGTATCGTAGCCGGCAACCGCCTTTTGAACCTCGGCTTTGACCGCGGCTTCGACGGCTTCTTGGGCTTTGCGCTTAAAATCCGCCTCGCTCATGTTGGGGGTTCCATATAGTTTGAGCTTATTGTTCGAGATGATCTTTAATCCGCCGCTGCGGTAGATCCAATCTAAAAAATCCTTTTTGATATCGTTCACCTTCTTCGGGTCTGCCAGCCAGGAAGGAACAGGATGGAATTGGCTCTTGGGCAGCGGTTGAATATCCAACTTCTGCTTGTCGATCTCTCCTGTGAGCGCATCCTCCCAACGGATCAGCCCGCTGCCGGGTTCCTCCAATATCGCGGCAGTCTTGCCCACGTGCTCCAGGTTGTACTGACGGGACAGGTAGCGCACCTCGGCTTGCGCCATCAAACCAGGCCTGTAGACGATTCCTTCGGAGGCAACACCACCCATGATGCGTGCGTTAGAAGCTGCTTCGCTAATTCCCAGATTGTTGGGGTAGAAGTACTCCGGAATATCCCCCGGAACCGCAGGGCGGCTGGTGGAGTACCCAGCGCCATCCCTGACCACGCCGGTCTTATTTTCTGCTTTCGGCTCAGTGCTAGACGAGCTGGCAGCGGTGGTGATCGTACCGGCACCAACCAGAGCATTCGCCGCTTTCAACTGATCACGGGTCATGGGACCGGCGAGGAAATTCATCGCCCAGCGCGTGTTAAACAACACTGGAGCAGAACGGTAAATGCTATGAAGCAGGAACACGCGTTTCCCCAGACCAGAAATCAAGTTGTCAATGGTTTGAATATCGGTGCTGCCAGAAGCGGCGGTGAGACCGTCCATGAGACGTTGTTTATCGAGGCTGGTCTGCAGGCGGCCGATCATCCATGTGCCAGCGTTGGAAAGCGCTTTGTAATCCAGGTCCAACGGGTTCTGAGTGGCGATCACCAAACCAACCCCAAACGCGCGGGCTTGTTTGAGCATGCGCAGTAACACTGTCTTGGAAGGTGGGTTGGGATTTGGACTGGAGGCCGGGGGCAAATACCCCATGATCTCATCGAAGTACAGGATTGCGCGCAGGTTGCCGGTGCCGCGCTGACCGCGCATCCAGCTCTCGACCGCGGCGAACAAGAGCGTGACGAAGAACATGCGTTCATTTTCGTTCAGGTGCGCCAGGTAAAACACCGAGTGACGCGGGCTTCCTTCTCTGGTGTAGAGCAGCGCCTGCACATCCAGCGGCTGCCCCTGCTGCCAGACCTGGAAGGAGGGTGAGGCAAGGAAGTTGTTCAGCAGGATCGCCAGTGAGAAGCGGTCGCGTTCAGGGAAGAATGAATCCATGGGGAAAGCGCCAAGGCGATCCATGGGCGGGTTTTGCACCTGAAGGATGAGATCGGTCAGGTTCAGCGACTGGTTCTGCACCCAGGCGTTTTCGATCAGGCTGGAAAGCAGGATGTGCTCGCGTGAACGAAGGGGGTCAATGTCACTGATGCCGATCAACCCGAGGATGGCTGTTACCGTCGTGGAGATTCTTTCGCGCAGCACTTCAGCATTCTCAGAAAATGGTATGCTGGGCGCCTCAAAAGAGGAAAGGATGTTAACCGGCACACCGGAGGTCGATCCGGGTGAATAAATGGTGTAATCTGCCGCATCTGCCAGTTCCTGGAGCTGTTCCGCACCGATTCCCCAATCTGCCAGACCTTGTTTCCATCTCGCGGCGGTTTCTTCGGCTAATTGAGTCACTGTTTTTCCTTCACGACGCGCGGCTTCAGGGTCGATCCAGGGTTCAAAATCCGCCGGTGCCTGATTCGGGAAGTGTAAAACCAGGTTGGTCAGGTCACCCTTCGGATCGATGATGATGGCCGGGGTTTTGTGCAGGGCGGCTTCCTCCAGCAAACCGATGCAGAGGCCGGTTTTTCCTGAACCGGTCATACCGGTAACTACGCAATGTGTGGTCAGGTTGGATGGATCCAGATAGACAAGTTCATCTGAGGGACCCTTGGTTTTGGGGTCATATACTTTACCGAGAAAATAATTTGCATTCATAGGAGTCATAATTTCCACCTCGTTTTCTTTTTATTATAGATGATTTTGGATAGGCCTTGTTCTAAGAATAAGCTCGGGTTGTTACAATTCTGGCCCGATTCTTGTACCTGATAATTAACTGAAGACTTGACCATTCATGCAAAATCAAAAACCGGCAGGTATAGAGGTTTTAATTGTACAACCTGGATATTTACCCCATGTATTTCAAAGCAGGCAAGCCTGAACCACAATTGCCCGGATTGCTTGCCATTAACCCGCCGCGCCGAAGTGGACGCGGTCGTGAAGTCGATCAACTGATTGCGCTGATCCATCTGGTTGGTAAAACTGATCTCACCGGCGAGGCGCTTGATAAATGGCTCGAGAAAAAAGCCGCCCTGTTTTACAGTTCTCCCGGTTCAGTCACCAACGCGCTGCGCCTGATGGCTGAGTCGATCAACAACGAGCTCTTGGAAAGAAATCTCAAAAAAGCTGGCACCGGCCCGCAGGTAAACGGTTCGTTATGCCTGTTGGTAATGCGCAAGGATATCCTTTATACAATGGTGATTGGTTCAGCAAAGATCTTAGTGCTGAACGGCTCGAGTGCTGTGGAATATATCGATACGTCCAACCATGCCAGGGGGTTGGGGGTTACCCAGGAGATCACCTGCCATTTCAATCAAATGGTTGTCTCTGGTGAACAATCGATCTTGCTGGCACCCGCCGGAAGCCCGCAGTGGACGCTCAGTTCACTGGAAGACGCCGGTAAATTAAAAGTGGAAGAACTGGTGGCCAGGTTGCTGGTTGACCGCCCGATGGGGATGCGCGCTGCCTTGATCCATCTGACAGAAGGCAGCGGTCAGATCGCGGTTAAATCCTTTTCTGTAGCCCCGGAGGATGCCAAAACCACCCCGGATAATCATATAGCTGCTACTGAGCCGGATACGCAAGCAGTCAGCAGGTCAGAATTTCAACAGGTAGTTCCATCCGCAACCCAACCGGAAGCCACCTTGCTGCCTTTACCGGGCTTTGAAACAGCAGTCACCCCATCAGAAACCGGTTCAGACGCGCATACACTCCCAGGTCAGCCTATCCGCTTTGAAACCTCCCAGATAGGTGATGAAAAAACAGACCGACGAGAACCCAGGCGTGGACTCAGGGAGAGAAAAGCGGCCAAAAAGCAGGATAAGTCGATCGGGGTCACGGAATCACGGTTGACCGAGGTGTTGAAGAAAACGAAATCTTCGTCGCTCACTGTTCCACGGTATCTGTACCTTCTATTTGCCATAGCGGTCCCGCTTGTTATTGCGGCGATCGCCGTTTCAGTGTACATCAACCAGGGGAGAACACAGCAATTCGCTTATTACTTTACTGAAGGGCAAAAATACGCAGATTTGGCGGCTAAGGCAAAGGATGATCCGGTGATGCACTCGTTCAACCTGCAGGCCTCACTCATGTACCTGCAAAAGGCGGCCCAGTACGGGTCGACTGAAGAATCCACTCTTCTGCAAGCCACCATTCAGCAGCAACTGGATGAGCTGCAAGGCGTGGTTCGCTTGAATATGCGCCCGATCTCGCTTAGTGAACCTGCGGGAAATGTGAATATTAAACAGATCGTCGCCACTAATACCGATCTGTATATGCTGGATAGCGAATCCGGCAAAGCCTTGCATTATGACCTGTTTGGAGAGGAATATGTTTTGGATAAGGGCTTTGATTGCGGCCCCAACCCCAATAATCCAATGAACAGCATTGGAAAACTGGTCGATATCATCGGCTTACCCGCCGGCAATTCGTTCGGGGCAACGCTTTTCGGCATTGACGCTTATGGAAACATTGAGTTTTGTATTCCCGGCGAATCGGGTGTGGTTTCTTCGCTCATCGCCCCGGATGCCGGCTGGCAGGAGATCAAAGCCGTTTCAATGTACCAGAATTACCTGTATATCATGGATCCGGGGAACAACGCTGTTTTCAGTTACGCCGGAACGGGAATCCTCTTCGAAGACAAACCGCGATTGTTTTTTGATGATGTTATCCCGGATATGAGACAGGCGGTTGATTTTGAAGTTTACGCGGATGAGCTTTACATCCTGCGCTCCAACGGGGAAATGGTGGAGTGCACATACAGCCACATGAAGTCGTACAAGCTGACCGAATGCGTGGATCCCGCTCCATACAGCGACATGCGCTCAGGACAGACCGCGCAGACAGTCAACTTTCCGGATTCAGAGTTCATCCAGATGCGCATGACGCCGGCACCGGATTCGTCAATATACCTGCTGGACGCGCATGGTACAGGAATCTACCACTTCAGTCTGCAGCGTAATCTGCAGAAGATCTACCAACCCGGATTTACCGATCCTGAGTATTCGCCAAAAGGCAAGGTGACCAGCGTGGGCTTCTCACCAGGGAAAACCATATTCATGGCTTTTGGCAGCCAGATCTACACCGCAGCCATGCCTTGAAATTTTCTTTGGGATTCAATCAGAAGTCTTTATGCAATAATGGTTAATGGCACGGGGATGAACGTGATGATAAATATGATCAACGCGATAATTCCCAGCGCTTTGCGGGTTGTATCCAATGGGGTGATCTGATCAAGCGGCTCCGCGAAACGTCTGCCGAAAAGAAAAACCAGCCCCGCCCACAGCCACCAACCGGACCAGAAGAAACCCAACCCGACCAGAACGACCAGGATGACTGGAAGGATGCGCTGCGACCATTTCGTGCCGAATAGCAGGTGGAAGATGTGTCCACCATCCAGTTGACCGGCGGGGATGAGATTAAGCGATGTGACCAACAATCCGACCCAGCCTGCCCAGGCAACCGGATGGATCAATACATCCAGGGCGCCGAAGGGAGCAGGCTGACCGGTGAAGAAATAGCGCAGCCAGTAGATAAGCGCACCGGAATCGCCAAAAGTGGCCGGTCGGGGAAGCAGTTCGCCATAACGCAAGTATTTAAGGAATAAGTAAATGAGGGAGTTGCCTTCCATCTGCATTCCCTGACCCTCGGCGAACATGAGTGGAATGGTGTTGAGTCTGGAGAGGGATAACCCGATCAGTATGACCACGATCGATACTATGAAACCGGCGATGGGACCGGCGACACCGATGTCCATCAGAACGCGGCGGTTTTTCGGCACTTCCTTCATACTGATGAAAGCGCCCATCGTGCCCAGTGGGGTAAAAGGCAGCGGGATGAAGAAAGGCAGGGTTACGTGCACGCCATGCATACGGCCGGCGATGTAATGCCCCATTTCGTGGGTGGAGAGGATAGCCAACAGGCTGACTGCGAACGGCCAGCCGGTATTGATGATCTGCCTGGCGGCAGTCAATGGGTCTTTCGAAAGATCGGTCTGCAGGTTGCTTAAACCGCCCGAGACCAGCACGCTTAAAACCGTAACGAGGAACATGACAAGGTTAAGCCAGGGTCGACCCGGTTTAGGGGCAGGGGGAGAGTTAACCAGCAGGATGACCTGAGTGCCATTCTCGTCGCGGAAGAGAGGAATCATTCCGTGGGGTCTGACCGCCTCTGCCAACCGGTCGTATGCTTCAGCAGAATCCTGCGAGATCAGATGACCGCGGTAGCGAGCGACAAAGCCCTGACGGCTGTCACCTTGGGTGATATCTTCGATGATAAAAACCCTGCGAACCAGCGCGTCCAGTAGTTCGGGGTACTCGTTGTAATCCATTTATGCTCCGTTTATTAGGCGGGAATGGATGGGAGTCGAACCCACCGCGGCCCGCATAACGACCCGCCACCGATTTTGAAGACCGAGGAGCCCACCGGGACTCAGCCAATCCCATAAATAAGAATACTCCAGGCATACTCATTTGGCAAGACTGACTAATTCTTGAACCGCTTAGAAGATTCCAGGAAAAGCGTTTGCCAGCCAGGGAGACATTTGAAGGACGACCACACCCGCCACAATCCCTACCAGGATGCCTGCCAGAATGTCGGAGAGAAAATGAACTCCCATCCATACTCGGGCAAGACTAACCAGAAGCATCCAAATGAGAAGCAGGATGCCCAGCCAGAGCGGTCCGGCACCAAAAGCGATTACGGTCAGCATCGCGGTACGCGCAGCATGGCCGGAAGGGAAGGAGTGCGGATCGGTGTTACGGTAGATCGCGCCCCAGTTGCCCTCAGGCCGGCGCCGGCGGATTGTGAACTTGATCGCCAGCACAACAAGCGCCAGTCCTACCGTACCTCCAGCCATCAGCGCGGATATGTGGTGCCATGTACCGCGGGTGAACAACCAAAGCACGAACAACCCCAACAACACGAACCATGAATCCCCCGAGTGGGCAAAGAATGCCGCCGAGGGCTTAAACCTGGTTTGCTTCTCGGTCAGGCGCAGTTTCGCAGTGATCGATTCATCCCAAAGAAGGATCTTTTTTATCCACATGCTGCCAATTCTACCGCAACGCGGCGATATGGTAGCGGTCAAAATAGGGGTGTGTGCCAGAGTCAATTAAACTGGTAAGTATTCTTAATGAGAAGATGACACTGAGGAATTATTTATAAGTAAAATTTCGGTAAAAAACGAATTTGTAAATTGACATGTATTTGGATTACCGTATAATGAATCCTAGCCGTTATTATCCATTTGTCATTGTTTCTACATTACAACCGAAGCGAGAAACCTTTATGAAAAAACACCTCCTTAATGTTGTCTTTTCTATCGTTCTTATACTGGGGATCTTACTCTCCGGCTGTACTTCAAACACAACCGAAGGTACAACTCTTTCTACTTATCGGGTTACCGCAGTACGCAGCGCCAATTGCGATTATGGCGGGGAGATCAAATCGGTTCAATCCATTGACGAATACACAGTGCGTTTTACATTGTGTTACCCTGATTCAGCGTTTCCGGCGAAAATGGCCGCGCCGATCTTCACCATCCAGGATAGTGATTATTTGAGCGCGAAAGGGGGAGACTCGGTTGCTCTCTCAACTGCTCCCAATGGAACCGGTCCCTACATCTTGAAGGAATGGCGCGCCGGCAATGACACCACGCTGGTGACATCTCCCACATATTGGGGAGTTCCGCCTGCGACTCCCAAGATCGAATTCCGCTGGCAACCTGACCAGAGCCGCCGTTTCAGTGAATATGATTTTACCGCGATCGAAGGTATGGATTTCCCGTCAATCGTGATGACCAAACCTTTCTCCTATTTGACTTACACCTACGCCAACCCGGATCTGAAGGTGGTTACGCACGAACCCTTGAACCTGTATTATCTTGGTTTCAACAATACCATCCCACCCTTTGAAAATGTGAAAGTGCGTCAGGCCATCTCCTACGGGTTGGATCGGGCGGCGCTGCTTGATCTATCTTTCCCTGGTGGCACGGAACTGGCCCAGCAATTGATCCCGACTGGTGTTACACCGGGTCGTACCGCGGCATTACGGTGGCATACCACCGATACGGAAAAAGCCAAAGCCTTGCTGGCTGAAGCGGGATTTGATCCTGCGCAAGAGATCACGATCGCTTTCCAGAATTCCCCCATGCAAACCCTGTATTCTCCTGGCGCGTTAGCCCAGGAAGTGCGAAATCAATTGGATAAGATCGGTGTAAAGGTGGTATTAAAGCCGCTTGACGTCACCGAATTTGAAAAGAGCATCGCTGAAGGCAAGGAAATGTTCTTCATCCATTGGTACGCGGTCGATTACCTGGACGGCAATGCCTTTTTTGATAAGCCATTTATCAGTCAGGCGGCCAAGTTTGGTCAACCTTACAATGGGATCCAGCAAACTGTTGCAGAAGTGCGCGGTGTGGCGAACGCTGATCAAAAACAGGTGCTCTTTGATAAGTTGAATAATATGGTTTTAAATGAGGTGCCTCTGATCCCGCTCGGGCACTCACCAAACCTGACTGTTTTCCGTTCGACCTTGCAAAACATCAGTTCCAACGCATTCTACGAAAACCTGGAAGCAGTGGTAAGCGACAAGAACATTATCCGGTTTATTGGTGCATCAGAACCATTAAGTCTGTGGCCTGCAGATGAGGATGATTGGACCACCTTCAGGATCACCAGGTTGCTGTACGACACGCTGCTGACGCCGGGATTCGGGGGTGAGAAATTGCAGCCGTTGCTGGCTGAGAACTGGGAGTCCAACGCGGATCTCACCGAGTGGACTTTTAACCTGCGTTATAACGTTCACTTTTCTGATGGCTCTCAGTTGGATGCCAACGATGTGGTGGCTTCATTTGCCGCTATCTGGGACGCGTCCAATCCAAACCATAAGGGACGCACCGGTGAATTTGCCATGTTCAAGCGTTTGTTTGGAGATCACATCAACGCGAAGTGATGTTAACCGAACAGACGCGAAGCGCTCCTTAAGTCAGGAGCGCTTTTTTTATTAGTTCAGGTTTAATTTCCAACGCCGCGCGGCAGAGTCAATGATCTTCTTGACTACATCGCGATAGGTTAAACCGGCGGTGACAGCCGCGAAGATCAGGGAGGCCTGGTTGGGATCCGGGTCCATCAAGGGGATCGGGTTGACCTCCAGCACAAATGGTCGACCAGCCGCGTCCATTCGCATATCCATGCGGCAGACATCGTAGAGATGCAGCACCCTCATTGCCCGCCTTGCAAGCGCCTGGAAGGCTACAGTTTCTTTTTTACTTAAGGGTGCGGGGCTGATGCGTTTGACCTGGCTTTGAAGGTCTTCTTTTTGAGAACTAGAGTAAAAACCGGTTGGAGAAACGATCTCCACGATCGGGAGCACTTCATTGCCCAATATTCCAATCGTAAACTCACGGCCTGCCACAAATTCTTCCACGAGGATTAACGAATCAATGATCGACCGAACGTATTTCACCTGCCTCACAAGCTCTTCCTCGTTATTGACAACGGCAGAATCATTGATCCCGATCGAAGATCCTTCCACAGCCGGTTTGACGAATAGGGGATATTTCATCGTATGGCTGGGTACGTTAATCCCGTCCCGCACTACGACAAAATTGGCTGTTGGGATGTGATTATCGCGGAACATTTCTTTGGCGACTGCCTTATTGTGTGAAAGAGACATACCCAAAACGCCCGCGCAGGTGTAAGGGATGCGCAGGCTGTCGAGGATCGCCGGCATCTGGGCTTCGCGGGAATCACCATAATGCCCCTCAGCTGAGTTGAAGCATAGATCAGGCGTGAACCTGAGGAGGTCGTTGATCGAACCCAGTGTTGCGGGGAAGTATTTTGCGTTGTGACCCAATTCGTTTAAGGCTGTTACGATTGCATCCACCGTTCCGCGGTCGTCGAGGTCATCCCATCGCCCGGGAGGGTCTTCTTTGTTGACTGGTGCATCTTCTTTAAGGTTGGCAAGAACGGCTATGTTCATTTTTCTCCGGTTGTTTTGAAAAACGAGTGCGATTATAAGCCGATTCAACAGGAATACAAGAGTGTAAAATACATTTCTTACTTGCTTCGCCTGTCAACTTTACAAGGTACAAGCGCACCCCCGGTTCGAATTTTTTCTGCATTACAATAAGTGTTTAAAGAAAGTGGAGTCAAAAATGGCAATCAGTCCTGAAGACCAAAAACGTGTGATCGCTCTCATTCCGGCTTATAACGAAGCGGAACGGATTGGCAATGTGATCAAACAGACAATGCAGTACCTTCCGGTTCTGGTGGTAGACGATGGGTCGAAGGATGAAACCGCGGGCGTTGCGCGGTTGATCGGTGCGGAAGTGATCAGCCTGACACCCAACCGCGGCAAGGGAGCAGCTTTAATGACCGGATTCAAATACGCCGTCGAAAATCAGTATGACGCTGTCCTGACGCTCGATGCAGATGGACAACACGATCCGGCTGAGATCCCTCTTTTCCTGGCAGCATTTGAGCATGGGGCGGATCTGGTAATCGGTCAGCGCGACTTCAAAAAAATGCCATTCCCGCGCAACTATTCCAACACCATCGGAACTTGGCTGTTCTCACGCGCGTTAGGAGAGTACTGCCCTGATAACCAATCCGGATACCGCTTGCACTCTCGCCGAATGGTGGAGGCTTCATTAGCGAGCACTGAATCCAATTTTGAATTTGAAGTGGAGATCATAGTCCGCTGCGTCAGCCAGGGCTACCAATTGGAATGGGTCCCCATTAAGACCATTTACGCAGGTCAAGGCAGCCACATCAAGCCGTTGCGTCACATCAGACATTTTATGCGTATAGTACGCCAGACCCGCGCCTACATGAAGCAAAACGGGAAATCAAAAACTTAACAATTTCCTGTTAAGACAGGTAAAATTTAACCTGACATTAGCAATCTCACAATAAAAAACGTTCAAACATTATGCAGCCAAATATAAGAATTGGTGAAGGGAAGCGATGATCAACAACAGAGAGAGCATCAATGAGTTTCTGAAACAGGAAAAGATCGCGGTTGTGGGGGTTTCACGCAACAAGGATAAATTTGGCAACATGGTCTATCGGGAGTTAAAATCGGCCGGCTACCAGGTGATGGCGGTCAACCCCAACGCGGATATGGTGGAGGGTGACCGCTGTTATGCCGGTTTGGGTGCTTTACCCGTTGTGCCGGATGGCGTTATCCTGGTCATACCTTCAAAACAGGGCGTTGAGATCATTGAAGAAGCCGCCCGGTTGGGTGTGCAGCATGTGTGGGTGCAACAGGGTGCGGATTCACCTGAGATCGAGAAACGCTGCCGTGACTTTAACCTGGTATTCGTCAGCGGAGAATGCATTTTTATGTTCCTCGAACCGGTCAAATCCGTACATTCGGTACACCGTTTTTTTAGAAAAATGTTTGGTAGAATGCCAAAATAAGAATCGGCCGGGTTTTTTCCCGGCCGAATCCTTTTATCCTAATTGTGCTTTTATTTTTTCCCTGGTCTCAAGAAATTCTTTAAGCCTGCTACGCTCTTTTTCCACAACCGCTGCCGGGGCTTTTGTGGCAAAATCACTTGCCAGCAATTTCTCCAACCGGTCAACCTGTGAATTTAGCAATTCCAAATCCTTTACCAGGCGGGCGGTGTCTTCTGCTGAATCCATCTTTTCCGCAAGATCCAGGAAGATCTCCACTCCAGACACTACAACAGACACAAATGCGCTGGTATCGCCTTTTACCTTGCGGGTGATATGAGAGTTCTCCTTATCCAGCCCAGCCAGTATTGCCATTGTTGAGCACTGACCACGCAGGATGTCCATCTTGGTGCCGGCGGAGATCACCGCGGGGAGACGGCGATCGGGCTTTACTTTCTTTTCTGCGCGAAGGTTGCGGATGGCACGCACAACCTCCTGGACAACGGCAAACTCGGTGATGGCTTCTTCTTCCCAGCCCTCAGTTTCACCAGCCTGCGGCCAGGCAGCCGAGATCAACATCTCCTCCCATGGCCGCTTTGAGCTGAAGGGTTTGTATCCCTTTTCCTGCGCCGCGTTTTTGAGCGATCCCCAGATTTCCTCGGTCACAAACGGGGTAAAAGGGTGAAGCAGGCGCAGGCAGGCATCCAGCACTCTCACGAGGGTGGTCGCGGTGTAGTAAGCTCGGTCTACTCCTTCGCCCATCTGTATTTTGGCAATCTCCAGGTACCAATCTGCAAAATCGCTCCAGAAAAATTCGTAGATCTGGCGTCCGGCTTCACCATATTGGTAATTCTTGAACAAGCGGTCAGTGTCTCGGATCAATCCTTTCAATTTTGCCCAGATCCATGAGTCTGCCAGCGACCATTCCGGTTCGTTTTGTGCCGCGCCTGGGGCGTTCTGCAGCGTGGTGAGAACAAAGCGGCCGGCGTTCCACACCTTGTTGGCGAAGTTTCGGTTGGCCTCCACTTTTTTAATGTCCAGGTTGGTATCGTGCCCGGGTGTTGAGCCGACCAGCAGGGTGAATCGCAGCGCGTCCGTTCCGAAACTATCCATCACCTCGATCGGATCGACCACGTTGCCCTTGGTTTTGCTCATCTTTTGCCCGTCCTTATCCAGGATCAAGCCATGCAGATAAACGGTGTGGAAAGGCACCTGACCTGTGAATTCCAGCCCGAACATCATCATACGCGCAACCCAGAAGAAGAGGATATCCGCGCCGGTCTCCATAACCGAGGTCGGGTAAAAATACCTGTAATCGGGTGTGTTTTCCGGCCAGCCAAGGGTTGAGAACGGCCACAACCCGGACGAAAACCAAGTATCGAGCACGTCTTCGTCCTGGCGAAGTGCGGACCCGCCGCATTTGGGGCATTTATCCGGGTCTTCGCGGGCAACGATCACTTCACCGCAATCGTCGCAATACCACACCGGGATGCGATGCCCCCACCACAACTGGCGGCTGATGCACCAGTCGCGGATATTTTCCATCCAGTTATAGTAGATCTTAGTGAAGCGTTCCGGAACGATCTTTGTGCGACCATCCCGCACGGCATCGAGCGCTTTTTCCGCCAATGGTTGGATCTTGATGAACCACTGGGTCGAGATCATCGGTTCCACGATCTCACCGCCGCGTTGCGAGCGGGGCACATTCAAAGTGTAAGGTTGTTCCTTGATCACCAGGCTGGCAGCGCGCATGTCTTCCCATATTTTCTTGCGGCACTCAAAGCGGTCGAGACCCTGGTATGGACCCGCCTGTTCATTCATTCTGGCGCCGGTGTCTAAAATACTGATCATTTCAAGGCCGTGTTCAATACCGATCGCGTAATCGTTCGGGTCGTGCGCGGGAGTGATCTTGAGCGCGCCTGTGCCAAATTCAATTGTGACGTACGGATCAGCGATCACCGGGATCAGGCGATCAATGATCGGCACGCGAACCTGCTTACCGACCAGGTGTTTGTAGCGCTCATCATCGGGGTGAACCGCCACAGCCGTATCTCCAAGGATCGTCTCCGGGCGAGTGGTCGCCACCGGAATGAAGTCGCCCGAACCATCGGCGAGCATATACTTGAAGTAATACAGAAAACCGGGTTCTTCGCTGTATTCCACCTCGAGGTCTGAGACCGCCGTGCGCAGGGCGGGCGACCAGTTGATCATGCGTGGACCGCGGTAGATGAGCCCTTTTTCGTACAGGCGCACGAAAGCTTCGCGCACCGCCCTTGAAAGACCGTTGTCAAGTGTGAAGCGTTCGCGTGTCCAATCGCAGGAAGCCCCTAGTCGGCGGATCTGCCTGGTGATGCGCTGACCATATTTTTCCTTCCACTCCCATGTTCGGCGCAGAAACTCCTCGCGGCCCATTTCATCGCGTTTTAGGCCTTCCTTTGCCAGAGCCTTCTCCACCAGCATTTGCGTGGCGATCCCAGCGTGATCGGTGCCGGGAACCCACAGAGTGGGGATGCCGCGCATGCGATGGTAGCGGATCATCAGGTCTTCCATGGAGACGAACATGGCGTGACCAGTGTGCAATTCACCAGTGACGTTAGGCGGAGGAATGGAGATGACGAAAGGTTTCCGCGTAGGATCAAAACTTTCCTTGGCAGGGTCGTTGGCGGGTTGAAAGTATCCGCCTTCCTCCCACTTTTTATAGAGTCTCTCTTCGGTGGCTTTGAAATCATACGCTTTGGCCAATGTGGGCTGAGTCATTTTCTTCTCCTATGTAAAAAATAAAAACCTTTCATCCATAGAGGACGAAAGGAAAAATTCGCGGTACCACCTCAATTCGCCATTACTGGCGCACTCCTCCGGACAATCATCCGGATTAAGCGCTAACGGGCTCACCCGTGCCGGTCTACTTCCTTTTCAGGGGTTCTTCGGCATAGTTGCCAAACGACTTCGGTTCGCGGGTGCTGTGGAGCTTTTCAGCCGAGGGCTCCTTCTCTGGCAGCGTTCGATCAAACCTACTACTTTTGGCGTAACTCGTATAGAATTGTGACTTGATTATACAAATATTGGGGGTTGTCGTCAATTGAAATCTTGGTGTAGTGTGAGAAGAGATCAGCAAATCGCACACAGATTATGAATTGGGGATTCGAGAAGTACAGAGTTAAGTGTTATAAAATGATCGGTCTGGTGAACAACCGATTGGAGACCAATCATTAAAAAAAGTAAGCCTCTGCCGGATGTAGCGGAGTTTGATCCACTGGAAAGGATCTGTTTCCAAAAAGATATTGATTGAAAGTCATGCGCACCCCGATTATACTGATGGTTCAAAACAGACTAACTTAGTTCAGGAAATAACTTGAAAAGATCTTCGCACAACGGGTTCGTGATACTGGTCATGTTGATTAACATTCTTGCTGCTTGCGCTCCGCAGGCCAGCACGCAACCCGCCACGTCCCCACCGAAACTTATCACACAAACCAGCGCGCCACCCACGATGACGCCTGAACCGACGGGCATTGCCCCGGAATTCGGCGTTGAGTTAAGCGAGATGAAGGACTTACAGGTCCAGTTTCTGCACCCCTGGACAGGAAAAATGCTGGACGAGTTGATTGGTATGGTGGAGGAATTCAATCGGACTAACGAATGGGGCATCCATGTGGTGATGGTCGCACCAGGCTCGGCTGCCATGATGAGCAGCAAAACCTGGGAGGGCATTGCCAACGATCAACCGGCTAACATCCTCGCCGCATCCGCCAGTTTCCTTTTAACAGTTGATGAGAAGACCGGTTTGGTGGTTGACCTGGAAAACTATGTCAATTCGAAGTCGTACGGCTTACCGGAAAATGAGATCGCTGATATTAACCCTTTGTACTGGGATGAAGACAGAATTGCATGGAAACGTTTCGGTGTGCCCGCTCAGCGCAGCGCGTTGTTCCTGGCATACAACAGCACCTGGGCAAGCGAACTGGGTTTTTCAAGCGCGCCGCGGAACTCTGATGAATTTCGCGCCCAGTTGTGTGCCGCCAACGAGTCTTTTAGTAAAAACGAGGATCCTGTGGATGATGGACTGGGAGGGTGGTTGATCAACACCGATGCGGCGACAATGTTGGGCTGGCTGCGATCCTTTGGGGTTGATCCTTATGACGGCGGGCATTTCCAATTCTCCGGGGCTGCCGGAGAATCAACGTTCAAATACCTGCTAGATCTGAAGTTGGATTCCTGCGCATGGATGGGCAAACCCGGCAAGGATTTGGAGTACTTTGCCAACCGCCAGGCACTGGCCATAACCGCCTGGTCGCAGGGCCTGGATGCGTTAGATTCGGCTTTCAAGCGCAACAACTCCACCGATGAGTGGACGGTGATCCCGTTCCCGGGTGCTGACCGGCAAACGGCGCTCACCAGCGGAGTTTCCTACGGAATTCTGCACAACACTCCCGCAGAAGATCTGGCAGCCTGGTTGTTCATCCGCTGGCTGATGCAGCCCGCGCAGCAAGCCAGATTGCTTAAAGCAAATCCAACCCTGCCGATCAGCAGGCAAACTGTTACCTTGATTGGTACAACCGCAAGGTCTCCGCGGTGGACCACTGCGCTTGAGCTTGAGGAATACTATGTTTCTACACCGCTGACCGCGGACTGGCAGGTGGTGGGTCCGGTTCTGGAAGATGCGGGTTGGCAGTTATTGCGAACGGATTTTACAGAAGCGCAGATACCAGCCTTGATGACGGAATTGGATGACCTGGCAGCGGAAATGGCAGAAAGACATCCCTGATGGACGAATATGTGATCTATACTGATGGTGGGTGCGACCCGAACCCCGGTCCCGGTGGATGGGCAGCCCTGATCCTGCACGCCGGCAGCCGGCAGGAACTCTCGGGCGCGGAGAAGCAAAGCACGAATAACCGTATGGAGTTGACCGCCGCTATCGAAGCGCTGCGCGCTTTACCACACCCTGGCATGGTTCAGCTTTACACCGATTCACAGTACCTTATGCGGGGAATCACGGAATGGATGCCGAAATGGCTGGCGAAAAACTGGCGGGCTACCAACGGACCGGTTGCCAATAAGGATCTGTGGCAGGACTTGCTGGTAGCGAGTAAAGACCACCAGGTGGAATGGCACTGGTTGCGCGGTCACGCAGGCAACCCCGAGAATGCACGCGTAGATCAGTTATGCCGCCTGGCACGCCGATCGCTTAATCACTGGTAGCAGAGGGAGGTACAGCGTTAAGGATCTGCTGTACAGTGTTGTAAACCTCATCCTCAGAAAAACTGATCAGTATATCTCCAGCCTTTAGAACAGTGCTGCCGTTCGGTTGTATGTAATCCCCATCGCGTGAAATGAGCATGATCAGGTATTCCAGTGGCAATTTCAGCTCAAAAATGGCTTTGCCAGCTGAAGGTGAGTTTTCTGCCAGGCGAATCTCTCTCAACTTGCCCTTTAGTTTTTCGCTTTCAATCACTTCAAAGGGGATGCCCGGACTGGCAGGCAACGCTTTATCCACCTTAAGCCAGCGCGCAACCTGAGGCAGAAGTGTACCCTGCAGGATGACCGATGTGATCACAATAAAAAACACCAGGTTAAAAATGAGATTGGCGCTGTGGATGCGCGCCACCAGGGGAAAAGTAGCCAAAACAATTGGAACTGCTCCACGCAACCCCACCCAGGAGAGAAAGGTTTTTTCCCTGAGAGAATAGCGGAAAGGAATAAGTGCGAGGAAAACCGCAACCGGTCGGGCGACAAAGATGAGGATCAACGAGATCAATAATCCCGGCAGAATAATTGGGAGGATTTGGGATGGGAAAACCAGCAGCCCGAGGGTGATAAAAAGTGCGATCTGCATCAGCCAGGCGTTGCCGTCGAAAAAGCGTAGCAAGCTGCGTTTGTGCAGAAAATCCTCTTTTCCCAGCAGAAGACCGAGCACATAAACCGCCAGATAACCGCTGCCTTCAAGCAGTGTGGTGAGTCCAAAGGTAAGAAAAACAAGGGCGAATGTCAGTACAGGATAAAGGCCTTCATATCCGAGCTTAAGACGGTTGATCAGGAAAAGCGAGACCACGCTCATTAACCAGCCAACGACCAGACCGATTCCCATCTGCATCACGAACAGAAGAAACAGGTCTGCTGGGCGGTCGATGCTGTTCTGCATCCACTGGATAATCCCGATGGTCAGAAAGATCGCCATCGGATCGTTGCTGCCGGATTCGAGTTCCAGCAGCGGTTTCAGATGACCTTTAAGACTGACACCTCTGGCGCGAAGCAGCGAGAACACAGCCGCTGCGTCTGTAGAGGAAGCAATGGCTCCGATCAACAGTGATTCAGGCCAGTTCAGATCGAGGATGAGGTGAACAAAAACGCTCATAATACCAGCGGTGACCACAACGCCCGCAGTAGCCAGTACCAGCCCTTCTTTAAAGACCGGCTTGATGCTCTGCCAGTTGGTGTCCACACCACCAGAGAACAAGATAATTGCGAGTGCAACGGTGGCGATCCATTGGGTCAATTCAGGGTCATCAAAATAGATGCCACCCAGTCCTTCAGACCCTGAAAGCATGCCCAATATCAGGAATAGCAACAGCAGGGGAATACCATATCGATCAGTGATCTTGCTGACAAACACAGCAAGGAGCACAAGAATTGAACCTATGATAAAAACGATGTCCAGGTTGGCGGGCATGTAAAAATTATAAGGGAAAGAGGGTAATTTCGCAAAAAACAGGAAGGGAGAATCACGAATAGAATCAGATGTAGCACAGCGGAGGTCCTCGCAGATGTTCTTACTGCGAGGAAACCCTGAAAAATTGACTAATTAAATAACTTGAGACGACGTTGTGTGATTTGCCGAAGCGGAGCGGAGGTCCCCGCAGGGGAAACCAATGAAACTTTGTGAGTTAAATAACTTGAGGCGACGATGGGATTTGAACCCATGATCAGGGTTTTGCAGACCCTTGCCTTAGCCTCTTGGCCACGTCGCCTTGCGGATAGGATTTTATCAGATGGTCAAATGTTGGTCAAGCGAATGGTTTCTTATGTAATTCTTCCAGTCAGAGATTTAAGTTTTAGATAGAAACAACCCCAAAATGGGATTGTTTAGAGCGTGCGATGGGAGTGCACAGCCTCCCAGAGCCAATAAAAAAAAACAACCCCGAAATGGGATTGTTTAGAGCGGGCGATGGGATAACATCCCAGCGCATTCCTCCCTTATACAAGCAAAGCGATGGGAGTGCGCAGCCTCCAAGAGCCTATAAAAAAACAACCCCGAAATGGGATTGTTTAGAGCGGGCGATGGGATTCGAACCCACGACCTTCTCCTTGGCAAGGAGACATTCTACCAACTGAACCACGCCCGCAGTTTTTCTTAGTGCAAATAGGATTTTACTCGAACTTGAAAAGTGCGTCAACCCTATTTTTGGAAGATTACAACATCCCGCGGGTATAATTTATCAAAATGGAAAAATTCATCCAGGATACTGCCAGGGTCACAGGACTGCATCTGAACGCGCGCCAGGTGAGATCTTTTCAATTATATGAAAGGGAATTGCTGACCTGGAACGAAAAGATCAACCTGACCGCGATCAGAGAGCCAGAGGCCATACGCACAAAGCACTTCCTGGATTCATTGACAACCATCTGCGAATTGAACAATCCAATCCCCGAACGGTTGGTAGACGTGGGTACTGGCGCGGGTTTTCCGGGTATTCCATTAAAGATCATGCTGCCGGACCTGAAGTTAACCCTGGTCGAATCAGTCGGGAAAAAAGCCGATTTTTGCCGCCACATGGTCGAGGTGCTAAAGCTGGAGAATGTAGAAGTGCTTACTGCGCGGGCGGAGGACCTGGGGCAGCAGGCGCAGCATCGAGAAAAATATGATTGGGCGGTAGCCAGGGCGGTATCGCAGCTGCCAGTGCTTGTGGAGTACCTGCTGCCGTTGGTGCGTGTAGGTGGAGGTGTGCTGGCGCAGAAAGGTGAACACGCTCACGCCGAGGTGCAAAGCGCTGAGAAAGCGATGTGCTTGCTGGGGGGGAATTTACGAAAGGTCAGCCCGGTTACGCTACCGGGAGTGGTGGAGGAACGCTACCTGGTAGTGGTCGAAAAAAAGGTTGCCACGCCACCTCAGTATCCACGCCGGGCGGGTCTGCCGGCAAAAAAACCGCTCTGATCATTCCTCTTCGTAAATTGTATCCACGCTGCCGTTAACGACCTGCCAGCGCTCACACCTGCTTCGAAAATCAGGTGGGAAAAGATTCATATCTGTGGTCGTGAGGATAGCCTGTTCGACGTTCTCCAGGTAATCCAGCAAGTACGCGCGGCGCCGGGTATCCAACTCCGCGAGGGTCTCATCGAGCAGCAGGATAGGCCACTCACCGGTTTTATTCTTCAACCACTCCACTTCAGCCAGTTTGAGTGAAAGCAGTGCCGTGCGGATCTGACCGCGTGAGCCGTAATCGGTGAGGTCGATGCCGTTGCATAAGACACGCATCTCATCACGATGCGGTCCGATGGTGGTGACACCGCGGGCGATCTCCTCGGCTCGCAAGCTGACCAGCTTGTTGATGAAACCCTGTTTAACCTTTTCAGCGGTCAGCCCATTGCGCTGAACCTGCACCTGCATGGGCAGCGAGATCTGTCCCTGTGGCGGGGGAAGGGGATCGTAAGAAGGCTGATAGATCATGCGGATGACCTCTGTCGCTCCGGTCAACTTCTCATGTACGCTCATGGCGAGCTGTTCCAGCTCCTGAACCGCTTCGATGCGAGCTCCGATGAGGATGGCGCCGCGCGTTGCCAGGATCTCATCCCAATAATCCAACTGTGAAACGTCTCCGCCGCGTTCATACAATAGCTTGAGCAGCGCATTGCGCTGGGTGAGCGCCTGGTTGTATTCAGAGAGGGCACGGGTGTAGGCGGGTTGTGATTGCGAAATGGCCAGGTTGAGGTAACGGCGCCGTTCTTCAGGACCGTCTTCAAGAATACCCGTCATTTGCGGCAGGAAGATGACCGCATTCAAGTGACCGATCACCTGGACTGCGGGAGTCTTCACCCCGTCCAGTAGCACTTCTTTACGCAGACGTGCGCCGCCGTTACCGTTGGAATCCTGAATCAGGCGAATTTCAAGTCGGTGGGTCCGCTCGCCGCGGCGGTATTGAGCGACCAGGCGGGCTACAGACAGGCTTTCGCGGGTGGCGATGAAATTGAGCAGCTGCCGGTCGCTCTGGGCGTGAAAAGAGCTGAAAGTGGCCATGTAGTAAATGGCTTCCAGTAGCGAGGTTTTCCCTTGCGCATTGTCTCCCATCAACAAGAGAATCCGCCGGGGTACATCCATATCCAGGCGGGAGAACAGACGAAAATTCGTCAGGGAGAGATGGGTTAAATGCATAGACTAATCGAGTGGGATCTCTTCATCTGGCGCGGGTTTCCAGACCTTGTCTGTTCGATCGGGATATACGATACCGTCCAGGTGATCCATTTCATGTTGAAAGATGCGGGCCAGCCAGCCTTCTGCTTTGACGCGCGCGGGTTTGCCATAACGATTCAGACCTTTGACGGTGATCGACGCGTGACGTTCCACCTCACCCACCAGCCCCGGGACAGAAAGGCAGCCCTCAATTCCTTTTACCATTTCATCGGAAGCTGAGGTGATCTCAGGATTGGCGATCACGTATAGCTTTTGAGAAACTTCCTCATCCTCATCATCGCCATATTCCACCACGATCAAGCGTTCGGAAACGGCTATCTGCGGAGCGGCCAGCCCAACTCCTGGCGCATCCCGCATGGTTTCGATCATGTCGTTGACCAGTTCCTGGAACTCTTTCCCAAAATCGGTCACTTTTCGCGCTTTTCTGCGCAGGATCGGATTCGGAAGGGTGATGATCTCGCGTAATGCCATGTGCTGTCTTTCCTCCAAATTGCAGTGGTATTTTACCCGTTTTTAACCTGATTTTGCGAGGGATCATCTCGACCATTTCTGATCTCATCGTACGTTTTGATCCAATCAGCCAGTTTTTCCTGTTCCATTTTGTGGATGCGTTGATTAAATTTCTTGAAGTAGGCGAAAATCTCTGCCTGGATGGCTGCCGGGTCGTACACATTATCAAATGTCAATTCCTCATTTCCGATCTGAATGCGTACCGTACCGAAATTAAGAATCAGACCGATGATCCCCTTACGTTTGAATTGAACGGTCTGAATATTCTTGATCGGGGCGGAGCGGCGTTCTTCCTTGCCGAGAGGGGTGCGGTTGACATCGACCAATTGATCGGGTGTGATGATGTAAATGTCATTGTGCCAATCGATGTACTGGTATAACCACCAGCACCAACTGACCAGTGCCACGATCAGCGCGCCGCCATAAGCCTGCGTATCTGTGAGCGAGGGGGTGAGGCCGATCCATTTCACCACCAGAAACGCGACCACACCGAGGAGGAGCAACCCAGGAATAATGGTTTTGAGCAGTAACTTCCACCAGTGTGTGCGGTAGATCACCGAACCGGAGCGGTCGCGGCGCAAACCGTAAAAGCGCGCAAGCAGATCCAGCAGCGACCCGCTGGTGTAGGTGGAGGTCACTCCAGGTTTAAGGTCATTCAAGCCGGAACGTCTGGCGGTGGATTTGCCTTCGATGCGTTCCTGCAACGTCTCGCGAATCTCCGCGCGGTCCTGTTGCTGGGTCTCGCGCACAGCCCGATAACGTTGAAATTCAAGCAGACCATAGATCACATCTGGAAACGGCAGGCGTTTGAAAGTGAGGTCGCCTGTGTAGGAGCGCAAATGAATGGTGCCAAATCCGAATGTACGTCCCCAAATGCTGGATTCAAGACCGGTGGACAGGATGGCGCTGTAAGGGGATTCCTGGCGGCTGTCATAAAAACCAACCATTTTCTTCTGCACCAGCACTCGTTCACCCGTGATGAAGAAGTAATCATTGGTCCATTCGAGGCCCGCCCAAATGGCAAGAAAGGCGCCCAGCAGGAAGATGAACAACGCGAAAATCAGCAATCCGGTCGAGACCCCGGTTGGTGCGATGGCAAGGGAGAGCAGGATCGCCGAACCTATGAGACCGGTCACACCAAATAAGCCGACACGCAGCAGCAGGAATAACGGGTGCCGGCGGGAGATCAACAGAACCTTTTCATCTTCGCCCAACCACGGCAAAACCAAATGATTCCAATGTCGCTGGGTACGATAGATCAACCTGAAAGCTTTACTTAATGCGGGGCGCGTTTTGGATAAGGTTTCCAATACCTCCCGATTCAAGCGCAGCAGCCTGGTGTCGCTGCTGCATATAGCGTCGTTGAGACGGTAATCAGTGGAGGAGAGGACTTCAACACCAAAATGGTCACCAGCTGTGAGTGTTGTTTCCATATCACCCTGAGCTGGATCGCGAATGATCAACTTCAGCCCGCCGCTAAGGATAAAGTACATATGATCGGGTATATCGCCAGTTCGATAGACCGCACTTTCCGCAGGCAGATCGATCGTTTCTATCAGAGGCAGGATCGTACGTAGATCCGATTCTTCCAGCAAACTGAAAGGGAAAATGCGTTTTAGAGTGGCAGTTGTGAGCACTTTACCGGGATTCATATAATAAGTATAACCAAACTGGTAAAAATTGCACAATTTCACCCCCACAGATGTGAGGGTCAAACTCTGGTAAAATTTGTTCGATTGGTGCAATTGACAAATATGAAACGAATTGGTCGTTTTTCAATTTATCGTTGGATCGCATTGGGGTTAATTTTTGCTGCCGTTGCCCTGATCGTGTTCCAGCTGGTGGTATTCAGCCGATTGAGGGCATCTTTTACCACAGGCACGAAAATCGCCGGAGTTGATGTTACCGGTTTATCGATGGAACAGGCGGCATCCCGTATAACCCAGGCTTATTCGATCCCCATTGAACTGCGTTATGCTGGGAATGTGATCCAGGTCAGACCCTCCACACTGGGTTTTACACTGGACCTGACCGCCCTGATGACTGCCGCCGACCAGGCGAGGGCGGCTCAGCCTTTCTGGCCATCGTTCGTGGCGTACCTGTTCAATCAACTTCCCCCTTCCGCAGAGGTGCCGCTGCGGGCCAAAATTGATGAGACCCGCATCAGAGACTACCTTGTGAATGAGATCGCGGCGCGTTATGACACTGGTGGATCTTCCTACCAACCTGTTCCCGGTAGTGTAAGTTTTGAACCCGCTGACCCAGGTCAGACCCTGGATGTGGACCGTGCGGTCAACCTGGTCGCCACAGCGTTGCGCTCTCCCACTGCGCGGGTGGTCAACCTGCCGCTGGAAAGAGGGGAACTGACACGCCCATCGCTGCAAAACCTGCGCGTGCTCCTGCAACAGATCGTGGACGTGAATGAATTTACCGGGGAGGTCGAAATTTACATGCAGGATCTGAATACCGGGGCGGATTTGCAGCTCGCATACCGTAATGGTGAAGTGCTCACTCCGGGGATCGCTTTTTCGGCAGACAGTACGATCAAGATCGCGGTAATGACCGCTGCGTACCGTGAGATCGAAGAACCAGCCCCTGCGGCGATCTCCGAACTGGTGCAGGAAATGATCGCCAAGTCGGATAACGCATCAACCGATGCGTTGATGGTGGAAGCGCTCGATCCGACGCTGGGTCCGCTGGACGTGACCAGAACCATGAAAGCGATCGGATTGGAAAACACCTTCCTCGATGGCATGTTTTACGTCGGAGCGCCACTTCTGTCGGGAGGAATTACTACGCCAGCCAATACGCGCCAGGATGTTAATACTGAGCCGGATGTGTATAACCAGACCACTCCTGCAGAGATCGGAATGCTGATCTCGGATATTTATCAGTGCGCGCAGTATTCCGGTGGCACGCTCATTGCAGTTTTTCCGGGAGAGATCACCTCCAGTGAGTGCAAATCGATGATCTCTTACCTGACGCAGAACCGTATTGGTGTTCTGATCGAAGCAGGCTTACCGGATGGGACCCAGATCGGGCATAAGCACGGCTGGGCGATCGATCCATTGGACGGTTTGATGCACACAGTTGGTGATGCCGGATTAGTGTATACTCCGGGAGGTAATTTTGTGCTGGCCATTTTCATCCATAATACCGAACAGATCGTCTGGGACGATGCCAATCAGTTGTATGCGGATCTGACCCGTGCAATTTACAATTATTTCAACCTTGGCGCGCAATAAGCGCCTGTACTCTATTCTGATTTGCCAGGGAGAGCTTGAACCGGCCTGTCACCCGAAAGGGATTTGTTCTCTCAATTTATATAAATATCAAAGGTAGTGCTCAATATGGAAGCTGCCGTTAATCCTGAAGCAAAGAATTTGTGGTTGAATAGACCGGTTACTTCTCTTTTCCCGGGAGTCACTGTTGAGCACCTGCTGGTAACGTTGATCATCATCGCGACGGTCATCAGCAGATTTTACGCGGTGGGTTTGCGGGTGATGAGCCACGATGAAGTCAACCACGTGGTGCCTTCTTATGAACTTTACCAGGGCAGGGGTTACGCACACGACCCTGTCACTCACGGTCCATTGCAATTCCACCTGCTGGCAGCCAGTTATTTCCTGATGGGTGACTCGGATTTCGCTTCTCGAGTGCCGGCAGCGTTGTTCAGTATTGCCACGGTGGTTTTCGTCCTATTCGCCTTTCGCAGGTACCTGGGCAGAACTGGTGCGCTGCTGGCTGGTTTATTCTTCCTGGTCTCCCCTTACATGTTGTTTTACGGCCGTTATACCCGTAACGAAGCATTTGTTGCTCTGTTCGGGGTGGTGATGCTCTACTCGGTGCTGCGTTACCTGGAAACCGGACGGCACAACATTCTGTACCTGTTTACTGTTGTTCTGGCGCTGCATTTCGTGACCAAAGAGACGGCTTTCATTTATACTGCCCAATTGCTCATCTTCCTGGCCGTGTTGTTCCTGCGGGATGTGATCCGCAAGGAATGGAAAAAGCCTACCCAAAGGGACGCTTTTGTGTTTGCCATGATGGGCGTACTGCTTTTCCTGGCGGTTGCGTTGGGAGCAGCCATCATGTATTCCGGACATTCAGCGGCGGAGCAACCCACACCCCAAGAGCAGACCTATCACATCCTGATGCTGGCGAGCCTCGGAATGGCCTTTGCCGCTCTGGTTGTCGCAGCGGTTGTTTTGATCCGATCTTTAAAATGGGCGGTGGTCAAGGACATGCGTTCCTTTGACCTGCTGATACTCACCATCTCGATGATCCTGCCGCAGTTGATCGCATTCCCGATGAACCTGGCCAAGTTAAACCCGCTGGATTATTCGGAAACCGGTTTGGTCACAACGTCTCTCTTCCTGCTCGGCGCTGTGATTCTTTCGCTCATTTTGGGGCTGCTGTGGAAGCCGCGCTTGTGGGCGGTGAACATCGGGATCTTCTACGCCATTTTTACGATTTTCTACACCACGTTCTTTACCAACGGGCAGGGGTTCTTCACCGGTCTGGTGGGCTCGCTTGGATACTGGCTGACCCAGCAAGGCGTGAACCGCGGCTCACAACCTTGGTATTTCTTCGCCTTCCTTCAAGTTCCTATGTATGAGTTCCTGCCCCTGGTCGGAACACTTCTGGCGTTGTTCATCGGATTGAAACACAAACTATTTTCCACCCTGCCGGGTATTGCGCCCTTCGATCAGGCGAAATCTGAAGATTTAGGATCCAAGCCCTTTATGGTGCCTGAGCACGCAGCAGTGGAAGACGCATCGTACCAGCTTACATGGGCTGAGACCGAAGATGGCTCAGGAGAAGGACAGACCACGTTACCCCTGGAAACAGGTGCAGCGGAAGACGAGGCTGAAACGTCTACTGCGTTCCCTGAATCAACTGTTGTGGTTCAAAACGCTGATGCTAAATCTGAAATCCCCCAAAAACTGCCCGTCCTGGCTTTGTTATTGTTCTGGTCAGTAATGAGCCTGCTGGCTTACACACTGGCAGGTGAGAAAATGCCATGGTTGACCGTGCACATTACCCTTCCGATGATCCTGTGCGCCGGTTTTGGCTTCGGGTACCTGGTGGATTCCACACCTTTCCGGCAGATGGCTGGAAAGAAGGCGGGACTGATCCTGCTGACGCTGCCGGTTTTTCTCGTCGCGCTTGGCGCGGTCTTATCTGCGCTGATCGGCTCGGATCGACCGTTCGCCGGCAAGGAACTGGATCAATTACGCACCACCAGCACTTTCCTGTTTTCCTGCATCGCCCTGGTCGTTGCCGGCTGGCTGCTGATCAAATGGCTCGATAAATGGCGCGCAGGTCAGATCGCGAAATTGATCTTGTTAGCCCTTGGAGCTGTGCTGCTTGTTTTCACCGCGCGTTCCGCGTTCCAGGCGAATTACATCAATTATGACACGGCAAAGGAGTTCCTGGTTTACGCTCATTCCGCGCGGGGTCCCAAGGATGTGCTTGAACAGGTGGAAGAGATCTCTCTGCGCACAACCGGGGGCAAAGACATCAAAGTGGCTTACATCGGTGACGCGCTTTACCCTTACTGGTGGTATTTTCGCGATTACCCGAACAAGGTGTGGCTGCAGGATGACCTGACACGAGATCTGTTGAATTATCCGATTGTCATCGCGGATGATGAACGCTATACCAAAACCCAGGCGATCTTGAAGGATGGTTATTTTGAAACCAAGTACACACGTCTGGTCTGGCCAATGCAGGATTACTTTGGATTAACCTGGGAGCGGATCTGGAAGGGCTTCATCAATCCGGAGATGCGCCAGGCGATCCTGGATATCTGGCTGCACAAGGATTACACCCTGTATTCCAAGGTTTCGGGTAACAATAACCTGCGCCTAGAGACATGGCAGCCTTCAGCGAATATTTACCTTTTTATCAAAAAAGACATTGTTTCCCGGATATGGACTTATGGCGCGCTGCCCGTGCAGACAGAAGTGGTCGAAACCGATCCTTATGAAAGCAATCACATCGAACTGACACCGGATAAGATCTTCGGCTCTACCGGCAACCTGGGGGGGCAGTTATCAGCGGTACGAGGCATCGCGGTCGCAGGGGATGGTTCGATCTACGTGGCAGATTCGCAAAATCACCGCATTCAGAAGTTTAGCTCAGAAGGTGAATACCTGATGGGTTGGGGCAGCTATGCCACCGTGGATAGCGGCAACGCACCGGGCGGCACGTTTAACGAACCCTGGGGGATCGCGGTCGGTGCGGATGGGCGGGTTTATGTAGCAGATACATGGAACCACCGCATCCAGGTGTTTAGCGCGGATGGCAAGTTCATCACCATGTGGGGAGTGCCGGGGCTGGCTGAGCAACCGGATCAATTCTGGGGACCGCGTGGCATTGCTGTGGATAAGAGTGGTCTCGTGTACGTCACAGATACCGGTAATAACCGGGTAGCGGTGTTCAGCAGCACGGGTGAGTTCAAGACACAGTTTGGCACGAATGGCATCAACCCCGGCGAGTTTGATGAACCGGTGGGCATCGCCGTGGACGGGAATGGGCTTATCTACGTGGTGGACACGTGGAATCAGCGCGTCCAGGTCTTTGAAAGATCAGACAATGGTTTCACAGTTATGAAAGAATGGCCGGTAGCAGCGTGGTTCGGGCAATCGATCAACAACAAGCCCTTCATCGCGCTGGATGCCGAAGGACATGTGTTTGTTACCGATCCGGATGGGTTCCGCGTACTGGAATTTGATCAAAGTGGAAATTATATGCGCGGGTGGGGAGCACCCAGCTCCGGCATTGATGGGTTTGGTTTACCGACCGGGATTGCGGTGGATGCGATCGGCAGGGTATGGGTAAGTGATGCAGAAAACAATTATGTGCTCAGGTTCAACCTGCCCGCTGTGGTTACGCAAGCAGAACCGGTTGAGCCCGAAATTCCGGAACTACCGGCGGGGGTTACGTATGACGCTGAAAGCGGTCTGGTGTTCAACGACATGGATATGCCGGTGTACCGCTTGAGCGCGGATGGTAAAGAGTGGGAACCGATCGTTCCTGACAGCATCGCTGAGTTGCTGCCCCTTGGGATCCAACCACAAAAAGATGAGCAGGACAATTGGGTATTGCTGCAGGAGGACGGGACACCGGCATTTATATGGGATCCAGTGACCTTTACCTGGATCTCCACAGCAACGACTCCTTAAAAAAACAAGCGCCTAAACAGGCGCTTGTTTTTTGCTTGGTTATTTATCTCTTCCCACAAATACACGGTTGCCAATGAAACTGACAACGCTAACGATGAGCGCTCCGAGGAATGCGTACCAAAGACTGTTTTCCGGGATGACAAAACCGAAATTGACCGCTGTGCCCAGCCAACCGGTCAGCAGGAATAACACCGTGTTCACCAGCAGTGTGCCCAGTCCCAGGGTGAGAATGATAAGCGGGCAGCTGACGAACATCACGATGGGTTTAATGAGAGTATTGACCATTCCAAAGATCAATCCTAAAACCACGTATGCGTACCAGGCGTTCTCCTGCATCACGATATTCGGGCGCAATAACCAGATGGCCAGGTATAACGCGCCGGCATTGATCAATACCTTCCAGAAAAAGTGTTTCATCTAGGTCTCCTCTGACATTATTTACGGAAGCCTGATCGAAAAGTTGCAATCATGTAAGTCGAGTCAGTTCCGGGAAGATCTCTTTTTTCATCCAAACAAGTGTATTTAGCTCGCGCATCCCGCAATCCAAAAAGGCAGCATTTCCCCTGCCTACCGGGTAGTTTATCATCACCCGCTGTGGCCTGAAGACCCGCGACAGGACCACCGGGACTAATGAGCGGATGGCGTTATCCTCCAGGGCAGGTGAGGTGGCCAGCCAGATGTAATCAGATCCGGTGAACCCGCTCTCCCATGAAGCCACACCAATCAAACGTCCGTTCTGACGGGCAGACCATGTGCGCGAGGAAAAACCGTTGAGAAAATTATTGAGGTTGGTAAACAATTCAGGCTTAAGCCGATCCATACTGAAGGGCAGGTTCCACGCGATCTCAGATGGATAGGTCTGGATGAGCCACTCTTTCTGCTGAGGCCAATCCTCACGATTTCTCCTCGTCACTTTAGTGCCTGTGGATAACAGTGCGCCAGGCCTCCGGTGTTGTGAAAAAATCCAAGTGGTGCGGCAGGAGAAATCTTCAAATCCGCTATTGCGATAGATGTGCTGTGCGATCGCGTTATCTGACCTGACCTGCAGGTAGATCCTTCTTCCCTGGTGAGCCTGTACGTGGGCGATAGCGCGGTCGGTAAGCTGCCTGCCGATGCCCCTGCCGCGGTATTCGGGCAGCACGGCAACATTGGCGATGAAGTAAGTGCGTGTCTGCTGTTTGCGCACCAGGATAAGGGTGAGGTTGCCGATAATACGTCCATCCTCTTCCCACAGGTAACCCTGGAAAGGAAGCTGAGAGGTTTCCGGTGTGGTTCCATCCATGATGTAACCACCCAGGCTGCTCGAAACCTGGCGGATATGACGAAGGTATTCCCTGCCTTCCACGTCCATCTGACCCGCAAAAGCTACTTCGATCAGGTCAGCGATCGCCACCAGATCACGGCGCAGGTTAATTGGTCTGATATGCGGGTCAAAAATAGTCATATTCTTCAAGATTATTTTACACCTGCAACTTGAAATCTCATTTTGAGTTGACTCACCTCAGGCGCAGTTATACAATGAACTTGGAGATGATGGGACAATACCGTATCCTGTTTACCGATGCCAGGGTCGCCACGTCAGAAGGGGAGCTGACCAGGGGATGGTTGTTAACTGATGGCAGGATCATCAAGGGTTTTGGTGAGGGCGATCCCCCCGAAAATATTTTGGTAGAAGAAGACCATAAAATCCATGTAAATGGGCAATATCTCCTTCCAGGGTTTATTGACCTGCATACGCATGGGGCGGCAGGGGTAGATCTGATGTCCGCGACTGTAAACGAACTTCAAAATGTTTCAAAATATTATTCATCTCACGGCGTGAGCGGTTTTCTGGCCACCACCTGGTCGGCTTCAGCAGAGGCCATCGGTCATACGCTCCACATGGCACAACAAGTGATGGGTCGTGAGGAGGGAGCAGCTCTCCTGGGTGTCCATCTTGAAGGACCTTTTATCAATCCGGTGCGGGCCGGGGCGCAAAGCCCGCAGCATATCCGTTCAGCCACTCCGGATGAAGTGCTACCCTACCTGGATTCTGGACTGGTGAGGCTTGTTTCGCTCGCGCCAGAGCTGGAGGAAAACCAGTGGTTAATTCGCGCATGCGTGGAGCGTGGAATCGTTGTGTCAGCAGGGCATTCCGACGCGACGTACACCGACATGCAGGCAGCGGTTGCGGCCGGTGTTCGACATATCACCCATTGTTTTAATGGCATGCGTGGTTTTACCCAGCGCGAACCGGGAGTGGTGGGGGCGGCGCTCGAAATGGATGACCTTTCCTGCGAAGTGATTGCAGACAAGGTTCATGTTCATCCCGCGGCGATGCGCCTGCTGATGCGCGCCAAGCCACAAAATAAAGTTGTGTTGGTTACGGATTCCATCGCGGGAACAGGATTGCCGGGTGGAATCATCAATCATCAGGGGCTCAGGATCCTGTTCACGGAGAACGAAGCGCGTCTGCAGAATGGAACGTTGGCCGGTTCAGTTTTGACGATGGACACAGCGCTGCGCAACCTGATCGAAGTCTCGGCAAAACCGCTTGAGCAGGTTTTCAAGTGCGCGAGCGGCAACCCTGCCAGAGTGATAGGAATCGATGACCACACAGGGTCAATTTGTCCCGGAATGGATGCTGACCTTGTTTTACTGGATGAAGATCTCAAGGTGCAGATGACCGTTGTGCGAGGCAGGACCGTTTACCATCGGCCTTCCAATCCCCAATAATTCTAATAAAAATCTTTGAATCCTTTGGTATGCTTATTGCAATAGACTGTCTTGTCTAGTATTAATTTACCTGGAGTAACATATGATGCGATTTGATCGATTTACTGAAAGAGCACAGGAAGCTGCCCAGCGGGCGGCAGAGATCATTCAGCGGTATGGTCACAACCAGATCGATACTGAACACATCCTGCTGGCGCTGATCGAACAACCGCAAGGTGTTGTGCCGCAGATCCTTGAGATCCTCAAGGTCGATCCACAGATCCTCGAAGAGCGTTTGGACTATATATTGAAGACCAGCCCGAAAGCCAGTATTTACGGTAGCGGTGCGGGTCAGATCTTTATCACCCCTCGAGTTAAGCGGATCATTGACCTTGCCAACGAGGAAGCCAGCAAACTGAAGGATGAATACATTTCCACTGAACACCTCTTCCTTGCCATCCTGAGTGAAAAGAACACTCCGGCAGCCCGTCTGTTGGAAACGACCGGTCTGAATCGAGAGCGCGTTATGGACGCGATCAACCAGCTGCGCGGTGGTCAACGGGTGACCGACCCGCAAGCCGAAAGCCGCTACCGGACATTAGAGAAGTACTCCCGCGATCTTACCCAGCAGGCACGCGAGGGCAAGCTTGACCCCGTGATCGGGCGGGATAATGAGATCCTGCGCGTGATGCAGATCCTTTCACGGCGCACCAAGAACAACCCGGTGTTGATCGGTGAGGCCGGCGTCGGAAAAACCGCCATTGTGGAAGGTTTGGCGCAGAAGATCGCCTCGAATGATGTGCCCGAGATCCTCATGGGCAAAAAGGTGATCTCGCTCGACCTGGGCGCCATGATCGCCGGGTCTCGTTTCCGCGGTGAGTTTGAAGAAAGGCTAAAAGCCTCAATCGAGGAAGTGCAACGCTCTGCAGGTGAGATCATACTCTTTATTGATGAATTACATACTGTGGTTGGGGCAGGGGCGGCGCAGGGTGCGATGGACGCATCCAATATGCTCAAACCTGCGCTGGCACGCGGCGAACTGCAATGCGTAGGCGCTACAACACTGGATGAATTTCAAAAACATATTGAGAAGGATTCGGCGCTTGAGCGGCGCTTTGCCCCGGTCTTTGTGGATGAGCCCACGCAGGAAGATACTTTGAAAATGCTGATGGGATTGCGCGATCGTTATGAGGCGCACCATAAAGTCCATTTTTCAGATGACGCTCTTTCCGCTGCGGTGAAACTGAGCTCGCGTTACGTGACCGATCGGCGCCTGCCGGACAAGGCCATCGATCTAATTGACGAGGCGGCAGCAAAACTTCGCGTAGCCTTGTATTCAATGCCACCAGAATTGAAGAAAGCAAAATCTGAGCTGGATCGCCTGAAAGCGGAAGAGGAGCTGGCAGGTGTGGAACGTGACTATGAACGGGCAGCGCGCATGAAAGCCGAACGGTTGCGGCTTGAAGAACAATTCAACGCCGATCGCGACAAATGGGAAGAGGAACACAAGCTGGATGAAGTGGTCGACGTAGATGACATCGCCCAGGTCCTGGCGCAGTGGACCGGCATACCGGTGAGCCAGATGATGGAAGCCGAGAGCGCCAAGTTGCTCAAGATGGAAGACCGCCTGCATGAGCGCATCATTGGTCAACAGGAAGCTATCCACGCGATCTCTGATGCCATCCGGCGCGCCCGCTCCGGTTTGAAAGACCCCAGGCGGCCCATCGGCTCATTCATTTTCATCGGTCCATCTGGTGTGGGCAAGACCGAGCTGGCCAAAGCGCTGGCAGAGTTCCTGTTTGATGATGAGGATGCCCTGGTACGGATGGACATGAGCGAATACCACGAACAGCACACGGTCTCGCGTCTGTTCGGCGCACCTCCGGGCTACGTGGGCTATGAGGAAGGCGGGCAATTGACCGAAGCGGTAAGGCGCCGCCCATACCGCGTGATCTTGTTTGACGAGATCGAAAAAGCGCATCCCGAAGTGTGGAACGCATTGCTGCAGATCCTTGATGATGGGCGTTTGACCGATGGACAGGGCAGGGTGGTGGACTTCCGCAATACCGTGCTGATCATGACCAGCAACCTGGGAACTGAGTTTGTGAGGCAGGGCGGTACACTGGGATTTTTACAGAAGAGCGACACAGACGAAGACCGCCAGGCCAAGGAAAAGATAGAAAAATCGCTTAAGAGCACCTTCCGGCCGGAATTCCTTAACCGCATCGATGAAATCATCATGTTCTCACCCCTCACCACTGAACAGATGCTGGAGATCGTCGACCTGCAATTGAAGGAAGTACGCTCCAGGCTGAACGAGCATGGGCTGCAGGTAGAGCTGACCGAAGCAGCGCGGGAATGGCTGGCGAAGGAAGGTTACGATCCTTCGTTTGGCGCGCGACCTCTTAAACGTGCCCTTCAGAAGTATGTGGAAAGTCCGCTCTCGATCGCCTTGCTCTCCGGAGAGTATTCATCTGGTGACACGGTATTGGTTGATTTGAAAGAGGAAGGTTCGGAGATCATTTTCAAAAAGAAGTAAACCTTACATAGTTGCTTTTCCCCCGGTTCTGTTGTAAGACAGCCGGGGGATTTTTTATGTGAGTAATTTGACTGATCTTTTAGATTATAATTTTGCTTGCCTGAAAACATCCCCAGGTAAGAGCTGGATAATGATCCACCAAGGAGATAATCATGAAAAAAGCTTTGATCACTGGCATCACCGGTCAGGATGGATCGTACCTGGCTGAATTGCTGTTGGCCAAGGGTTACGAAGTGCACGGCATCATCCGCAGGGCAAGTACATTCAACACTCGCCGTATCGATCATCTGTATAAGGATCCCCATCGCAACGGTGAGGAATTGCGTTTGTTCCTGCATTACGGTGATATTGCTGCGATCGAAAGCCTGATGGATGTGATCTACAATGTGCGCCCTGATGAAGTATATAATCTTGCCGCGCAGAGCCATGTGCGCGTGAGCTTTGATATGCCAGAATACACTGGAGATATTACCGGACTGGGAACCGTGCGCATTCTTGAAGCGATCAGGCGTAGTGGTTATCCGGAACGGTTCTACCAGGCTTCTTCCAGCGAAATGTTTGGTGGAGCAAAACCCCCGCAAAGTGAAAGCACTCCTTTTGAACCGCGCAGTCCCTACGCCGCAGCAAAGGTGTACTCTTACTGGGTCACCCGTAATTACCGCGAAGGCTACAATATTTTCGCTGCTAATGGCATTCTCTTTAATCATGAGTCACCCCGCCGTGGTGAGACCTTTGTTACCCGCAAGATCACACGCGCGCTGGCAGCAATCAAGGCTGGCACCCAGAAGAAACTCTACCTGGGCAACCTGGATTCAAAGCGGGACTGGGGCTACGCGCCGGAGTATGTGGAAGCGATGTGGATGATGCTGCAGCAGGAGACACCAGATGACTACGTGATCGGCACCGGAGAATCGCACAGCCCACGCGAGTTCCTCGATGAGGCGTTTGGCTACCTGGGAATGGACTGGAAGCAATACGTAGAGATCGACCCGCGCTACTTCAGACCCACGGAAGTCGATTTCCTGATGTCGGATCCCTCCAAAGCTCGCCAACAACTGGGCTGGGCGCCCAAGATCAAGTTCCATGAACTGGTGCGCATCATGGTGGATGCTGACCTCGAACTGATCGGTGAGGATTGCCCGGGTGAGGGAAAGAAGATCATCGATGAAAAATTTGGCGGCTGGCACCGCTGGGAACACCAGGTTGTCAGCATGGAACGCTAATAATCCAGACACGAAGGCGGGGTACTTTTCCCGCCTTTTCTTATTTGACAAAATAGAACAAATGTACTATAATTAGAAATAAATGAGATGGAGGCGCGTGATGAGAGGTGTACAAAAAGCGATGTTACCGGGTATTCTGCTCAGCAGCTTGTTATTGGTTTTGATCAACCAGCTGGTCTTTCCGCGAACGACTGTTAAAGCGGCCACAGAAGTACCAGTAGCAGCACAGGAGGTTTCTAACGATCAACACGCTGCCACGGATTGCGAATTCACTGCGCGTTATCCGGATAAAATTCGACCCTGGTGTGGACTTATTGAGAAGCAGGCGCGTGAGTACGGTGTCGATCCGCTGCTGGTGGCGGCTGTCATGCTAATGGAGAGCGGTGGTCAACCCGAGGTGATCTCACGCTCCGGAGCCGTAGGATTGATGCAAGTGATGCCGCGGGATGGACTGGCATCCGCGTTCCAGTGCGTCAATGGACCATGTTTTGCCAATCGTCCAACAATCGAGGAATTAAAAGACCCTGAGTTCAACGTGGAGTATGGTGTACGCATGCTTTCGGGGTTGATCAATAAATACGGAAATACCCGGGATGCGCTCAAGGCTTACGGACCTGGAGACGTGGAGTACTGGTATGCGGATAAAGTATTGGCGTTGCACAGTCAATTTTAAATACGAATTTATTAAATTCCCTTGACAGAATTGTGGATATTGATATCATTTGACTGTTCGAAAATTATAAGAAAGGAGCGCAGCGACATGGTTTATACCTTCACTATCAGTAAATTGAATCGCACCCTGTGCCTTGCCGGTGGTGTGGGTTCTCCTTGTTGTATTGCGCCTGTTCCCAGTTAAGTTCTGGTTTATCGCCATCAGCGGTCACGGGTGCAATCAAAAACCCGTGACCGTTTCGTTTTAATTCCAATGTTGCACTGTTACGGAAGGAGGAAAGATGGACGGAAAAGAGGTCGTGTGATGTAAGGAATGAATTCCTTGTGTGGTAATAAGAAGCAGGTTTAGTGCAGAGAAGAAGGAGGCCGAAAATGCTAGATACATTACTGAAATTCGGCGCTTATCGGGTGGAACATTTTGAGTATGAATACCAGGCGGATCCCTCCGCGTTCGGTTTCTATATTCGCGGTGAAAAACTGGAGACAGGTGCCTACTGCCGGGATGCCAAGTCACAACTATATGCAGGCCTGATGCTCATCCACTCAAAGCAGATGATGACACACTTGCGCGGGATCTATGTTGACGTAGACACGCTTGAAAATTTGCAGCGGCCGGCATACCGCCAGATGATGACCGATCTGTTGAGCGGTGTGTTCAAACGCATATTTGTGCTGGAAGAATCTGCCTTGTTGGGTACACCGGTAGCGGATGATGACATGCGGCAGATCTACCGCACCGCAGGCGGTTTTGAACTGCTGGTTTGCCGTAATGGTGATTGCACACCCTACTGTTGGTTTGAATAGGTAAGTATTGGACAGAATTAATAACGGAGTAAGAATGATCAACAGACCTTTATTTGAAAATGGACAGGTAAGACTGACCGCGTTGGATCCGGATAAGGACGCTGAGATTTTATCCCGGTTCACGCAGGATCCTGCCTTTGTAAAACATTACTTCGATGGCATCTACAGGCCGTACATGACGACCGAGATCAAGAAAAAGATGAAGGAAATGTTAAAGAAAGCTGCTGACAGCCGTTCGTACTACTACTTCGCCGTGCGTGAAAAAACAGATGGACGGCTGGTGGGGATGGTAAAGCTGGGATACCTGGTCGGCTCAAATCAGTCCACCTGGATCTATATTGACATGATCGATGAGCAAGTTTTTGATGCTCACGGCAGGACGGTTCTGAAAATGGTACTGGAATACGCCTTCCTTGAACTCAGTCTGCACAGGGTGAGTGTTCACCTGCCTGCTTACCGCGCGCGTGAAATGGAAATGTATGAAGAAGCTGGATTCCTGCGTGAGAGTCAACGCAGGCAGGCTGTATTCCATAACGGTGAATATTATGATGAGCTGGTTTACAGCCTGCTGCGCCCGGAATGGAAAAAGATGCTTGTGGAGGTGGCATGATGAGCGATGAATTTTTTGTGGGACAGAAGGTAAAGCTGGAACCGTTCAACCCGGACAAAGAATCATCCTTTTGGGAAGAATGGGACCGCGATAGTGAATATAAACGGCTGCTGGATGATGTACCGGCAACGATGCTGTCCGCTTCGATCGCGAAAGAACACTTTGAAGAAAACCAGGACGATGGCGCTTTGTTCATGGTCCACACAGTGGAAGATGATAAAGTGATCGGATTCATTGAACTGGGAGGCTTTGACTGGTCTGCCAGGAATGGCTGGGTGGGGATTGGCATTGGTGACCGGAATTACCGTGGAAAAGGGTATGGAACGGAGGCCATGCAGCTTTTGCTGAAATACGCCTTTGATAACCTCAACCTTCACCGGGTGAACTTGTCAGTTTTCTCTTACAACGAACGCGCAATTCGTTCTTATGAAAAAAGCGGGTTCCGTTACGAGGGTACTCAACGTGAGGTGATCTTTAAGGAAGACGAGCGTTGGGACATCATCGACATGGGGATCCTGCGCGCCGATTGGGAAACACTGACCAAAACAATGCCTGAAGTAGATTAGCGTGACTGAGAACGGGCTGCCGGTACCATCGGCAGCCCGTATCTTTTGCAATGTTATAATCTCGAATGATATTTTGAAAAGAGGTGAACCAGATTGAACACTGAAATTAAAGCCGTCATCTGGGATATGGGTGGCGTTCTATTAAGGGAATGGGACGCTTCTCCACGCCAAAAACTGGCTGCGCATTGGGGAGTATCGGTGGAAAAGTTGCTTCACCTGGTATTCCTCAGTGAGTCTGCGCGGCAGGCAGCATTAGGTCTTGTAAGCGAGGAAGAGCATTGGGAGTGGATAGGTAACCAGGTCGGCGTCCCCGCGGTGAACTTGCGTGAATTCCAGCTGGAATTCTGGGCTGGAGACCGCATCGATCCGGATGTCTCTGCTTATATCGCAGCGCTTAAGAAGGAGTATCAGACTGCATTGCTCAGCAACGCGTGGACACAAACCCGCAGAATTCTGGACGAATATTACGGATGCCTTGGATTGTTCGATCATGTGATCATTTCCGCCGAAGTGCTTCTCGCAAAGCCGGACCCTGCCATTTACCGCTTGATGTTGGATCAACTAAAGGTGGCACCCTGGCAGGCGATTTTCGTGGACGATCTGCAGGAGAATATTGACGCGGCTGAAAAGCTTGGTATCCACGGGGTGCGTTTTGTGGATGCTCAACAGGCCATCAATGAGGTTAGCCAACTGCTAAATTGATTACACCCATTGAATTATCTGCTTCACAAACTATCACGGTGGGTATTGTCGCAGATACCCACATTCCCGATCGGGTCAATGCGCTGCATCCGGATCTGCTGAATCAATTAAAAATTCATCAAGTGGATTATATCTTCCACGCCGGGGATGTCTCGATACCGCGGGTGCTTGATGAATTGGGTGCGGTTGCACCGGTCTACGCGGTAGCAGGCAACCGCGATATTCTGCATCGGCATCAATTACCCATTCATCAAAGATTTCTCATCAACAATATCCGAGTTCTGTTAACGCATGGACACGTTGATCCTTTTCATTACTGGTTCGATAAATTCCAGTACGTGTTACAGGGTTACCGCATGGACCGATACGTCAGGCGGTTGGAAAGGTTAGCGCAGGATACTGATGTAATCATATTTGGTCACACTCACCGAGCAGAAAACAGAGAAATTAGAGGAAAGCTGTTCCACAATCCCGGATCGGTGAGTATAGCTATCCGGCCGGAGATCCGCATTTCGTTTGGTATAATCAAATTTGCGCCCAGCGGAAGAGCAACCGGTGCAACCATCGATCTTACCGGACACAAGGTAAGGTTCGGAAAGTGGGTAACGGACGACTGAGCGTGTTCAAACAAGGGGAAAAAGGTATCAATAGTAGTCAATTTCTTGACCATTCGAAATAGCATTGGTATAATGAAAAATTGCGCATCCCGGCTCAGGTATGGCCGCTGGATATATTCAATTACCGCCAGGTTTATTAATTCTAGGAGAAACCAATGGCTTCTGTTTTACCCACCAAAACATACGCTCGCATTCCGACAATTTTTGAGTTGCCTAACCTGATCGATGTACAGCTGGATTCCTTCAAACGTCTAAAGGAAAATGGATTGGAGGACCTGTTCGATGAGATCTCACCGATTGAATCCTATAATAAAGGCATGCGCCTGCATTTTCCCGGCCGCAGCGCTGAGTCAAAACAGTGGGGTCTAAAGTACTGGTTTGAACCCCCCAAGCACTCGATCGATGAGTGCGTGGAGCGGGACCTCACTTATGCCAGCCCGTTGTATGTCTCTGTGCTCCTTTCCGGTCCGGATATTCCGGAACCGGTAAAATCGGATATTTTCCTGGGAGATTTCCCGGAGATGACCGAAAAAGGGACTTTTATCATCAACGGCACTGAGCGTGTGGTCGTTTCGCAGTTGATCCGCTCGCCGGGTGTGTATTTTGAAGCACCGGTGGACCGGGCAACGGGCCACCCCCTCGCCATGGCAAAGTTGATCCCTGATCGCGGCGCATGGATGGAATTTGAAACCAGGAAGAATGATTACCTGATCCTCAAGTTCAATCGCAAGCGCACGGTTCCCATCACGATCTTCCTGCGCGCCATGGCAGCGGTGGATGACCGTCTTCCCGGTGATTCACCTATCCGGACAGGTTCTGACGAAGAATTGATCTCATTGTTCAACGACATCGACAATGATCCTGACCGCCAGTTCATCGCTTCCACCATCCGCCAGGAACCGGAATGGGACCTGTCGCATGGACAAACCGTAGCTGAAGCCGCGCTGATCGAATTTTTCAAGCGCATGCGCCCCGGCGATCCCGCCAACCTGGAGAACGCCAGACAGTTTCTCGAAGAACAACTTTTTGACAGCCGGCATTATGACCTCGAAAGGGTGGGGCGTTATAAGCTCAACCAAAAACTTGACCTGATGAGTCGGATCCCGGTTTCACACCGCAGCGTGACCAAATGGGATATTGTCTACCTCGTCAGGCGTATGATCCTCATTAATAATTCGGTTGAGGTCAAGGATGATATCGATCACCTGGGCAATCGCCGCGTCAAAACGAACGGTGAATTGATCCAGAACAAGTTGCGCATTGGCCTGCGCCGAATGGAGCGCGTGATCAAAGAGCGTATGTCCATCCGTGATCAGGACCAGGTTTCACCGGTGAGCCTCATCAACATCAGACCGGTTGTCGCCGCATTGCGCGAATTCTTTGGCTCCTCGCAACTATCCCAGTTCATGGACCAGACCAACCCGCTGGCTGAATTGCGCAGCAAGCGTACCTTGTCAGCCCTGGGTCCGGGCGGTCTGCGCCGCGAACGCGCCGGATTCGATGTGCGCGATGTGCACCATTCGCACTACGGCCGAATATGCCCGATCGAGACCCCTGAGGGCCCGAACATTGGTTTGATCGGTCGTTTGGCAAGTTACGCGCGGGTGAACGAGTATGGTTTCATTGAAACCCCTTACCGCAGGGTGGCGAAAGCGCTCACTCCTGATGACCCGCGGCTGGAAGGCCGCACGCTGCGTGAAACCATCACCGATGATAAAACCGGTGAGATCATTGCGAAGGAAGGCGAGCGAATCACAGCTGAGATGCTCCCTCTCATCAAGCAGACTAAAAAAGATATGGTTTTTGTTCGACCGTTCGTGACCGCTGAGGTTGAGTATCTGTCAGCAGATGCTGAAGATAAATTCGTCATAGCCCAGGCCAATACTCCGCTGGACGAAAATATGGAGTTTGCCAAAGACCAGATCTCCTGCCGCTATCACAGCGACTTCATCCTGTCCAGCGGCGACAGCGTGAATTATATGGATGTTTCGCCACACCAGGTCGTGGGAATCAGCGCCGCGTTGATCCCGTTCCTGGAGCATGATGACGCGAACCGCGCCCTGATGGGTTCGAATATGCAGGCGCAGGCGGTTCCACTGGTCAATCCGGACAGCCCGCTTATTTCAACAGGCATGGAGCATTACGCTGCGCTGGATTCGGGACAGGTAGTGATCGCCCAGGAGGATGGAGATGTGATCTCCGTGACCGGGCAAATGATCACGGTCAGGAATGCCGAGAACCGGATCAGGGAATATCACTTGCGTAAATATCAACGTTCGAATCAAAGCACCTGCATTGATCAGCGACCGGCTGTGGTGAAAGGTCAGCGCGTTCGCAAGGGCGATATCCTGGCCGATTCTTCCTCCACGGTAAATGGTAAACTGGCCCTAGGTCAGAACGTGGTGGTCGCATTCCTCTCGTGGGAAGGCGGCAATTTTGAAGATGCCATCCTGATATCTGAACGACTGGTGCAGGATGATAAGTTCACATCAGTTCACATTGAGAAATATGAAGTTGAAGCCCGCGACACCAAGTTAGGTCCGGAAGAGATCACCCGCGATATCCCCAATGTGGGTGAAGACGCGATCAAGGACCTGGACGAACAGGGTATCATCCGCATTGGCGCGGAGGTCGGACCGAATGACATCCTGGTTGGTAAGATTACTCCCAAAGGCGAGAAAGAGCTCACCCCCGAGGAACGTCTGTTGCGGGCAATTTTTGGTGAAAAATCCCGCGATGTAAAAGATACCTCGCTGCGCATGCCGCATGGTGAACGCGGCAAAGTGGTGGATGTAAAAGTATTCACTCGCGAAGATAATGTTGATCTTTCTGCCGGTGTGGATATGATGGTGCGCGTTTCCGTCGCGCAGCGTCGCAAGATCACCGCTGGCGACAAGATGGCTGGCCGACATGGGAACAAGGGTGTTGTCTCGCGCGTGGTGCCTGTAGAAAACATGCCCTTCCTTGAAGACGGAACGCCAGTGGATATCATTCTTAATCCACTGGGAGTGCCCGGGCGTATGAACATTGGCCAGGTTCTTGAAACCCACCTGGGCTGGGCTGCGCGTCAATTGGGATTTGAAGCCATCACACCGGTATTTGACGGCGCGACCGAATATGAGATCGAAGCGGAGCTTGCCCGCGCCTGGTTAATGGACCTGGCATGGAAGGAAGCCGGCGAGAAATCGTGGGATTGGTTGAATGAACTTGAGTACGATCCGAGCTCGATCAAGGATGATGAAGAGGTTCGCCTTTTATACCTTGAACAGACCCTTGATAACACGAAATACGACATCGACCGCATGGCAACTGATGTGATCTATGCCCGTCAGATCAACCTGGAACACTGGCTGATCGAGCGTGGGATCGATCCTGAACCGATCCTGCAACCCAAGGTAATGGCGACGAATGCTGCCAGGCTTGAAATGGATGCCAAAGCGATCTCTACCTGCCTGCGGGTCTGGCTGGAGATCAATGGTGTTGATGCCGCCGAACTAAAAGACGACGAGCTACGCATTGTTGCAGAACAACAATCAATCAAAACCCATGCTTCTTTGCCCATCCTTGGCAAACAAACGTTGCGAGATGGAAAATCCGGTCAGCCATATGATCAGCCGGTTACCGTCGGTGTGATGACCATGTTGAAATTACATCACCTGGTCGAGGATAAAGTGCACGCCCGCTCCACCGGTCCATATAGCCTGGTTACCCAGCAGCCCCTGGGCGGTAAAGCTCAGTTTGGTGGTCAGCGCTTTGGTGAAATGGAAGTGTGGGCTTTGGAAGCGTACGGCGCGGCCTTTACACTGCAGGAAATGCTCACAGTTAAATCGGATGATGTTCAGGGGCGTGTGAGCACGTACGAGGCAATCGTCAAAGGTGAACAGATCGAAGATCCGAGCCTGCCCGCTTCGTTTAGAGTGTTGGTGAAGGAGCTGCAGAGCCTTGGATTAGCGGTTGAAGCGGTGATGGACACCAAGGAGATCATCCGCTTTGGCAAAGACGAAGAAAGAGTAAGACCTCCGCGCCTGGAGACCGGTTTGCTCGGTTTGGGCGAGGAACTGCAAGGACTGTTGTAATCGGCTGCAACTGCGGGCAGGGTTGACCAGGGAATCTATCTTGACCTTGAAAAACCCTCGTGTTATAATTTTTCGCCGTTGCTCAAGTTGCGTGGTGATGTGTACACCTCTGCCATCAGTGTGATCTGGTGAGGCCATCATTGCAGTCGATGGTCTCATCTTGTTGAATAAGTGAAGAAAGGTTATTTTTTTACGGAGGCAAAGAAAAGTGCCAACTATCAACCAATTGATTCGAAAAGGTCGTGAACCACAAAGGTTTAAGAGCAAAGCGCCTGCTTTGCAATTTACCCTCAACTCAATGAAACAGCGCCGCACCCGCCTAGACAAAGGCGCCCCGCAAAAACGCGGTGTCTGCACGATTGTAAGAACCATGACACCCAAGAAACCGAACTCGGCGCTGCGTAAGATCGCCCGTGTTCGCTTGTCCAATGGGCTTGAGGTCACGGCTTACATTCCCGGCGAAGGTCACCAGCTGCAGGAGCACTCTGTCGTGCTTGTTCGTGGTGGTCGTGTAAAAGATCTGCCTGGCGTTCGTTACCACGTTGTGCGCGGAACATTGGATACGACTGGTGTCGCCAAGCGCTCACAAGGGCGTTCCAAGTACGGTTCAAAGAAACCGAAAAAAGCGTAACTTACAACTAGATGGAGTATTTGAATGCGAAGATCGAAACCCGAACCACGTGAAGTTGCACCGGATGTGCGTTACAACAGTGTGCCTGTCAGCTATTTCATTCACCGTATCATGAAGCGCGGTAAGAAAAGCGTGGCGACCACAATCATGTATGACGCTATGGAAATTGTCAAGGAAAAAACTGGCAAATCTCCGGTGGAAGTGATGGAAATCGCCCTGAAGAATGTTGGTCCTGTCATGGAAGTAAAACCACGCCGTGTGGGTGGCGCTACCTATCAGGTGCCGATGGAAGTTGCCTCAGATCGCCGCATGACTTTGGCCATGCGCTGGATCCTCGATGCAGCAACCAACCGAACCGGAAATTCCTATGCCGAAAAACTGGCTGCTGAATTGGTGGAAGCTTCAAATAACCAGGGCTCTGCAGTACGTAAGCGCGAAGAAACCCACAAAATGGCTGAAGCCAACCGGGCTTTTTCTCATTACCGGATGTAAGAATTCTTATATAGCAGGAAAAGATGCCACGCAATTATCCTTTAGATAAATGCCGAAATATCGGGATCATTGCTCATATCGATGCGGGTAAAACCACAACGACTGAGCGGATTCTCTTTTATTCCGGCCGGACCTATCGAATCGGTAACGTAGACGAAGGTACGACGGTGACCGATTGGATGGCCCAGGAACGGGAGCGTGGGATCACGATCGTTTCCGCCGCTGTTACTTCCGAGTGGAAGGGTTACCAGATCAATGTGATCGACACACCCGGCCATATCGATTTCACCGCTGAAGTACAACGCTCATTACGAGTGCTGGATGGCGGTGTAGTTGTGTTTGATGCAGTGCAGGGGGTTGAGCCGCAAAGTGAAACCGTCTGGCGTCAGGCTGACCGTTATAACGTCCCGCGGATTTGTTTTGTTAATAAGATGGATCGGGTGGGTGCTTCGTTGGAATATACGCTTGGCACCATCCGTGACCGTTTAGGCGCGAATCCCGTTCAAATGCAGCTGCCCATCGGTAGTGAAGCGGCATTCAAAGGCATGATCGATCTTATGACGATGAAAGCGATCTATTTCGATGATGAATTGGGCAAAGAACCCAAGATCACCGAGATCCCCGCGGATCTGCGCGCGCAGGCAGAAGACCTTCGCGCTCAGATGGTTGAAAAGATCGCTGAGCTGGACGACGAGATGACCATGAAGTATCTCGAAGGTGAACAATTGACCATCGAGGAAATGAAAACGACCCTGCGCGCTGCGGTGCTTGCCACCAAAGCGACCCCGGTTTTTTGTGGTTCCTCCTTGCGTAACAAGGGCGTTCAGCTTGTTCTGGATGCCGTTATTGATTATCTTCCATCACCTTTGGATATCCCTCCTGTTTCAGCCACCACCCCTGACGGCGATGAAACCGTTGAGCTGCCTACCGATGACGATTCACCTTTGAGTGCGCTCGTCTTTAAGATCGTTAGCGATCCATACGTTGGGCGTTTAGCGTATTTCAGGGTCTACTCAGGAACTATAAAGACCGGCGATACGGTTTACAACCCGATCAAACAACGCCGGGAACGCATCGGTCGGTTACTACGCATGTACGCAGACCGCCGTGAAGATATCACGGAAGTAGGTGCTGGTGACATCGGGGCGGTGCTGGGTTTGAAAGACACCTTTACTGGTGATACTTTATGCAGTGTTGCCAAACCGGTGGTTCTTGAGAGCATTACTTTCCCTGATCCGGTAATTTCGATCGCAATAGAACCAAAATCCAGCGCGGATCAGGACAGGATGGCCATTGCACTGCAAAGACTGTCTGAAGAAGACCCCACATTCAAAGTTCATACAGATGAGAATTCCGGGCAAACGATCATTGGCGGTATGGGTGAACTTCACCTGGATGTGCTTGTTGACCGAATGCTGCGTGAATTCCGGGTGCAGGCAAATGTTGGCAAACCGCGGGTTTCATACCGTGAAACCATTACGCGTGAAGTCCCATCCATTGCTTATAAATATGTGAAGCAGACTGGTGGACACGGCCAATACGGGCATGTAGTGCTCTCGTTAACCCCTCTCGAACGCGGATCGGGGATTGTGTTTGAGAATAAGATCGTTGGCGGGGTTATACCCAAGGAATACATTCCGGCAGTAGAAAAAGGTGTAAAAGAAGCTGTTGAATCCGGTGTATTAGCCGGGTACCCTGTGGTAGATCTTAACGTGAAACTGGTCGATGGTTCCTTCCACGAAGTGGATTCCAACGAAATGGCTTTCAAGATGGCTGCCATCATGTGCATGCGTGAGGGATTGCAGAAGGGCGCTTCTGTCCTTCTGGAACCGATCATGAAGACTGAAGTGGTTGTTCCAGAGGAGTACCTTGGTGATGTGCTAGGCCAGGTGACCTCACGTCGCGGAGAGGTACAGGGTATGGACATCAGACCAGGCAATGCGCAGGCAATTCACAGCCTCATACCACTTTCCGAAATGTTTGGATATGCCACCGAATTGAGATCTGCAACGCAAGGACGTGGAGTGTTTACCATGGAATTTGACCATTACGCTCCCGTTTCCAGTTCAGTTGCCGAAAAGATCATCAATCGTTAGACCAGTAATAATTATTAACATCGTCTACAAGGAGTAGAGGAAACATGGCGAAGCAGAAATTTGACAGGAGCAAACCACATCTGAACATCGGTACGATGGGACACATCGACCACGGCAAGACGACCCTGACCGCGGCGATCACCAAGTACTGCAAGTTCTTTGGGCGAGCGGATTTTAGGGCGTACGATCAGATCGACAACGCGCCGGAAGAGAAAGCGCGCGGGATCACGATCAACATCTCGCATGTGGAATACGAGACGGAGAATCGGCACTACGCGCACGTGGACATGCCGGGTCACCGTGACTATATTAAGAACATGATCACCGGGGCGGCGCAGGTGGATGGCGCGATCCTGGTGGTGGCAGCGCCGGATGGCCCGATGCCGCAGACCAAGGAACACGTGCTGTTGGCGCGCCAGGTGGAAGTGCCGAGCATCGTGGTGTATTTGAACAAGATCGACCAGATGAACGACCCCGAGTTGTTGGAACTGGTTGAGATGGAACTGCGCGAGATGCTGACCGGATATGGCTTCCCGGGCGAGACTACCCCGATCGTACGGGGCAGCGCGAAGGAAGCGTTGGACTGCACCAGCACGGACCCGAACGCGCCTGAATACGCGAGCATCAAGGAACTGCTGCGGGTGGTGGATGAATACATTCCTGAGCCTCCGCGCCCGACCGACAAACCGTTCATGATGCCGGTGGAAGACGTGTTCTCGATCAAGGGACGCGGCACGGTGGTGACGGGTCGTGTGGACCGTGGCCGGATCAAAGTGGGCGAGCCGGTGGAGATCGTGGGATTGCGTGAGAAGAGCATGAACTCGGTCTGCACGGGAGTGGAGATGTTCCACAAGCTGCTGGATGAAGGACAGGCTGGAGACAACCTGGGTCTGCTGTTGAGAGGCATAGAGCGGACGGATGTAGAGCGCGGCATGGTCATTGCCAAGCCGGGCAGCATCACCCCGCACACCAAGTTCATGGCGCAGGTGTACATTTTGAAGCGTGAAGAAGGCGGGCGCCACAAGCCGTTCTTCAGTGGATATCGGCCGCAGTTCTACATCCGCACGATGGATGTGACGGGAGCGGTGAAGCTGCCGGAAGGTGTTGAGATGGTCATGCCTGGTGATGATATTGCCATGGAATGCGACCTGATCATCCCGGTGGCGTTGGAGCAGGGAAGCAAGTTCGCCATTCGAGAAGGTGGTCTGACGGTTGGCGCCGGTGTGATCACTAAGATTATTGCATAGTGCAAAAGGAGCGTCAGCCGGAACACTGGCTGCAAAGATAAGTTATGGCTTCAAAAAAGAAAGATATCCGACCTGTCATCACATTCGCCTGTGACGAATGCAAGGAGCGTAATTACACCTCCGAGAAGAATCGCCGAAACGATCCGACCCGGATGGAATTACAGAAGTACTGCCCGCGGTGTAAAAAACACACCAATCACCGCGAGACTAAATAGGTTGTAGCCAGGCAGGGTGTGACAAACACCCTGCCGGTATACAGGCCAGTAGCTCAATTTGGCAGAGTGCCTGTCTCCAAAACAGGAGGTTGCGGGTTCGATTCCTGCCTGGCCTGCCAGAAAATTTGAGAACGATCGCCGTCTGATTGGCGGCGTTTTAACCTAACGACGAGGAGTTGCCCATGGCGGACAAGAACCTAAAGCCAAAAAAAGAGAATCGCATCAAACGCTGGTGGCGTGAAACCGTTGGCGAACTGCGCAAGGTGACCTGGCCGACTCCACGTGAAGCCATGCGGCTGACCAAGATCGTCATCCTGGTTATGATCATCATGGGCGCTGTGCTGGGTGGTCTTGACTTTATCTTTACCAAGTTAATTGGAGCTGTGTTGGGTTAATAAAACCCGGCACTTTAAGGTTTGGTGTTTATGGACGAGATGGACGATTTCAAACAGGATGAGTTGGAAGAATCTCTGCCTGAAGAGGGAACCTCTTCAAGCCAGTCAGACGCAGCTCCTGCCGAGAGCTTTGAAGACGTCCCGGTCTTTGCGGAAACCTCCTCAACCGAAGAAGTTCCCGCCAGTATCTCTGCCGGCAGCGGCACGGAGCGCGCATGGTACGTGATCCATTGTTATTCAGGGTATGAGAACAAGGTTCGTTACAACCTGGAGCAGCGCATTGAGACAATGGGGATGAAAGACAGGATCTTTGATGTGGTCATCCCGACGCAGGAAGAGATCGAAGTGCGGGATGGCAAACGACGTACCGTGGAACGCCATGTGTTTCCGGGGTACGTGCTGGTCAATATGATCCTCAGCGAAGAATCCTGGTACGTGGTGCGTAATACCCCCGGTGTGACCGGCTTTGTGGGCATGGGCAACGATCCTACGCCTTTGCGCCCTGAAGAAGTGCAGCAGATCCTGCGCCGCATGGAAGCCGAAGCACCGCTTGTGAAGGTAACCTTCAAGATTGGCGAACGGGTTCGCATCGTGGATGGACCCTTCAATGATTTCCGCGGCGTGGTCTCGGAGATCGATATGGAAAGGACCAAGGTTCGCGTGATGGTGAACTTCTTTGGTCGTGAAACCCCTGTGGAACTGGACTTTTTGCAGGTGGAAAAGGCATAACCAGGCCCAAGGCCTGTTTGTGGGAGGGTGCTCCCCAATATCACCCGTTATAACCACCAAGGAGAGAAAAAGTGGCAAAGAAATTTAAAGCAATAGTACGTCTGCAGATTAAGGCTGGAAAAGCCAATCCTGCGCCCCCCATTGGTCCTGCCCTCGCCGGGCACGGTATCAATATTATGGCTTTCTGCAAGGAATACAACGCCCGCACACAGAATCGCGTGGGTGAGATCGTTCCGGCAGAGATCACCGTCTACACTGACGGTTCGTTCACGTTCATCCTGAAATCCCCCCCTGCTTCTGAATTGTTAAAAAGGGCAGCAGGCATCGAGAGTGGATCGAAGGTCCCCAATCGCGAAAAGGTGGGTAAGGTCACCCGTTCACAGGTGCGCGAGATCGCTGAGATCAAGCTGAAGGACATGAACGCACTGGATATCGAAGGCGCGATGCGCCAGATCGAAGGTACTGCCCGCAACATGGGAATTACCATTGTAGAGAACTAGTTTGTGGGAGGGCGCTGACGCGTCCGTTTGCACCACGAAGGAGAAAAAATGGCGAAACACGGAAAGAAATATCTGGAAGCGCTCGGCAAGGTGGACAAGGAAACCTCGTACGAGCCGCTTGCCGCGGTAACCCTGGCCAAAGAGACGGCTGTTACCAAGTTTGATTCAACCATTGAAGTTCACATGCGCATGGGTCTTGATCCACGCCAGGCTGACCAGCAGGTTCGCGATGTATGTGTGCTGCCTCACGGTTTGGGCAAGACTGTGCGTGTCCTCGTTTTTGCGCAGGGTGAAGGCGCCACCAAAGCCAATGAAGCTGGGGCTGACTATGTAGCCGACAGCGATGAAATGATCAACAAGATCGCCGCCGGTTGGACTGATTTTGATGTAGCGATCGCTACCCCGGATATGATGGGTAAGGTAGGCCGTCTGGGTCGTGTTTTAGGACCGCGCTCTTTGATGCCGAACCCTAAAGCCGGCACAGTATGCCAGGTGGATGATCTGCCTCGCGTGATCAACGAAGCCAAAGCCGGCCGTGTCGAATTCCGGTTGGATAAGACTGCCAACATTCACGTTCCGATCGGCAAGGCGTCATTTGAACCGGTGAAGCTGTTCGAGAATTTTGCTGCACTGATGGAAGCGATCAAAAAAGCTAAACCATCCGGCGCGAAGGGTACTTATGTTAAAAAGATCACCGTGGCCTCCACAATGGGTCCCGGCATTAAGATCGACGCGTTGCAGGCGATGAACATTTCACAGGAAAAATAGTGGTATAATTCAGCCTGTTGGATGTATCATCCAATGATCACCAAAGAAAGCCGGTGCCTGAAAAGGCTTAATATCCTGCCGAGGTGAAGACAAGATTCGGAGTTAGATTCCCCACGCGGGAAATAAGAATCAGTCTTTGTGCGGCAAAACCGGACAAAGACTGATTATTTTATCTTGAGAAGGAAGGAGGTAGATTTCATTGGCCTTTACAAAGAAACAAAAGGGCGATATGACAGCCCACTACGAAAAGTGGTTATCAGAGAGCCAGGCGGTTTACGTGCTGGATTATTCAAAGATGACCATGAAAGAAGTGGATGCCTTCCGCGCGAAAGCCCGCGAGAATGGCAGCGAGATACACCTGGTGAAGAACACACTTTTCACCCGCGCGCTCGAATCACAGGGATATCCGGTTCCTGATCTCTTTGAAGGAACATCCCTGGTCGGATTCGCATTCAACGATCCCCCTGCACTGGCGAAGACTTTCACTGACTTTATTAAAGGCAGCGAAACACGCCGCATCAAAGGTGGTTTCCTGGGCAAAGAAGTGATCACCGATGTACAGGTGAAAGCCCTGGCTGACCTGCCGCCGCTGCCCGTAATGCGCGCGACGCTTTTGGGAGTCATCCAGGCTCCTGCGTCCAAGCTCGTCCGTACACTGGCCGAACCTGCGCGCTCCCTTGCCGCAGTGCTCAAGGCATATTCTGAAAAAGAGCCGTTGGCTGCCTGATCAGATATTGGTTAAACCGGAGACGATCCGGTAATAATATGAAAATATAAACTTAGAAGGAGTTTTTGAAATGGCTGATTTAGAAAAAATTGTTGAACAGTTAAGTGGTTTATCTGTTCTCGAAGCTGCAGAGCTTGTTAAGTTGCTTGAAGAGAAGTGGGGCGTTTCCGCCGCCGCTCCTGTTGCTGTTGCCGCTGGTCCCGCAGCTGCTGTTGCCGCTGAACCTGTGGAAGAGAAGACCGAATTCGATGTAGTGCTCAAAGATCCCGGTCCCAAGAAGATCGAAGTCATCAAAGTCATCCGCACCCTCACCAACCTGGGTCTCGTCGAAGCCAAGACCATGGCTGAAACCGCTGGCGCCAAGGTGCTCAGCGCGGTTGGTAAAGAAGCCGCTACCGATGCCAAGAAGAAGCTTGAAGAAGCCGGCGGCGTTGTAGAACTGGCTTAGTTCCTGTACCTTAAGGAATTTAAAACCAGGGAAGGCGCGAGCTGACCCTGGTTTTTTCTCAATATTATAAAACAGCGTTTATTACGAGTTCTTACATGTTTTCATGATAAAACCTGACCTTTTGATGAAGTAATCAGCCCCTCAAAATTGACTCCATTGTGCCGACATGTGATTTAATAGTCATTATGGGTATATTGTTGGTATGGTATGTTTTAATCTGTACCTGACCGAAAAACCAGATTATTATATCCATAGATTTAGCGCGTCAACATAGTCTAATGATAACCGGAGGATTTTGATGAGCGTATTTGACCATAAGCGCTTAACCAACGAGGTGTTCAAGCTTGATATTGAACGTATGCGTCAGGGCTGGTACACCGACAAGTATTTTGTCAACATTTCTGCCATGCTTATCGCACTGGATAAAGAGGGGTATCGTTTTCAGGGCGAAACGCCGGTTTCATTGAGTGAATACGACCTGTCGAAACTGGATTCGGGCAACCTGGAGGTCGAGATGCAGTGGTTTACCCGCCACCCGGGTCGAACCCTTATCGTCGGTGTGGATAAAGCTCTAGAAATGTTAAAAAATTGCACGGGCTATTTCCAGGATGGCGAGTTCATCAACACCGCTGACCGTTTGGAAGTGTGGGCGATCGAAGATGGTGATTTCGTCCGTTATAACGGGAATCCGACCGAAGTTCAACCTGTGCTCAGGGTAAGAGGACGCTACCGTGATTTTGCCATTCTCGAGACCCCCACACTAGGCATTCTCACACGAGCCAGCCGCGTAGCAACCAACGTTTATGAGACTCTGGTAGCTGCCAATGGAAAATCAGTGATGTTCTTTCCGGCGCGTTTTGACCTGCATGAAGTGCAGGCAGCGGATGGATATTCTTATCAGATTGCTGTTCAACGCTTTAACCTGGATTATACCGAGAAGGTGGGGGCGCTTGTTTCGACGGACGCGCAGGGGGATTGGTGGGGTGGAGCCGGCGGTGGAACGGTGGCGCACGCGGCGATCGCCTGTTTCATGGGGGATACAGCGCAGGCAATGCTGGCTTTCGCACACACGATTGATGCATCGATCATGCGCATCGCACTGGTGGACTTTAACAATGATTGCGTTGCGGATTCGCTGAAAACCTGTAAAGCCATGTTTTTCAAGTACAAGGAACTGCTGGAAGGTGGAAACGAGAGTGAAGCGCGCAAGTATATTCTCAATGGTGTTCGTTTGGATACAAGCGCATCGCTCAGAGATGCTTCGGTGGAGATGCTGGGCGACACCTCCCTGGACCACGGTGTCAATCAGCGTCTGGTAGTGAACGTGCGCAAAGCTCTTGACTCAGCCTGGGAAAATTGGGACCTGACTGATGAATGGAAACAGCGCGCTGAACAATATTGCCGAAACGTGCGCATTGTGGTCTCAGGCGGCTTCAACGTGGACCGCATCACGAAATTTGAAAAACAAGGTGTCCCCGTTGATATATACGCGGTGGGCTCAGCGTTTTTCGAGAATTCCGGTGTAACCAAGATGGATTTCACTGCCGATGTGGTACGGGTAAAGATCGATGGGAACTGGGTGGATATGGCAAAAGTAGGACGCCAGGCCTGCGATAATCCGGCTTTGAAAAGAGTATGGTGAAGAAGTAATGAAAAAATTGATCGAGTCATCAAAAGATTATCTGGACTACCTGGAAAAATGGCTGGCAGATCTGCCGGTAATTACCGCATCCTCTAATGGGTTAGGTGCGGGGAACAGCGCTGTATTGGTCGTAGATATGATCAACGGTTTCTGTAATGAAGGCGTGCTGGCCAGTCCGCGCGTTAAAAACATTATTCCGGCTGTCGTGAACCTGTTAGAGACAGCCTGGCATAGCGGGGTGAGGGATATGTACCTGTTGAATGATTCCCATGCGCCGGACGCGCCGGAATTTGCCGCATTTCCCGCGCATTGTGTCAGGGGTACGATAGAATCTCTGCCGGTGCAGGAGATACAGGATTTGGAATTCTTTGACCAGATTCGGCAGATCCAAAAAAATACCTTATCATCCACGCACGAGACAACGTTGCTCGCCAGCTTGCACGAACGGCCTGAGCTGAAAAACTTTATCATCGCGGGCAATTGCACCGACCTGTGTGTCTATCAATTGGCGATGGCGCTGCGCATCGATGCCAACGTGCGTCAGTTGAATGATATCTCGATTATTGTTCCTGAAAATTGTGTGGCCACCTACGACACACCGCTCGAACTGGCGCTGAAAATCGGCGCCGCGGCGCATCCGGGCGACCTCATACACGCGCTCTTTCTGCATCATATGGCTTTGAATGGGATCGCTGTTGTAAAAGCCGTAACCTTCAAGGGTTAGAAAATAAAGAAGATCCTCCTGAGAGGGAGGATCTTTGCTCACATTTATTGCGGATCAGTGTGATCTTTGACCCCTGAGCTCATCCAGCCGGATCTTGTTTTCGTACGGTAAGATGAAACACTCGTAATCATCGGTGGGGATAGCCCCCGAATTCTTGGATAAAATATCCTCCAGTATCACCCAACGGTCAACGAGCTTGGTGCAGCCGTAGTCTTCACATTGGGAACAATTGAAGAACTCCTTCGCGATCACACATGGCCGCACCGGGCAACCCGCATCGATCAACCTGGGGTTTTCTGACATGCAGCCATCACAAAGTATGTCTTCAGGCTGGATCCTGAAACCAAAATATCTAAACCATCCGTCACTTAGTTTTTGTTGATTCTCTGGATGTGCGCGGACATTCGGCTCGAAAGCCAGGCATAGATCGCAACGGTAACCACACCGGCTGAGGATGGGTTCCATTCTGACCTGAGCCTCAGGCAGCCACCGACTTGATCTGGCGGATTACCATAACCACTTTCCCCATGATGCGCAGGCTTTTGGGGTTCTGCACATAGATCGGTCCCATGTTCGGGTTGGCCGGTTGCAGGCGGATGCGATTGGCTTCCTTGTAAAAGTATTTTAAGGTCGTTTCATCTTTGTCATCCAGCCACACCGCTACCATTTCACCGTTGTTGGCAGAATCAGCTTTCTTCATCACAACGATATCACCGTCGTTGACCATGGCGTCGATCATGGAATCACCGCTGACTTCAAGCGCGAACAGGTCATTGATATCCTTGGAGGGAAGCAGGCTGCGCGCGATATCCACACTCGATTCGGCATCGTAGTAATTGAGGTCTGATGCCGGGACGGGAATGGGAGCGCTGGCAACGATGCGTCCGGCGATGGGAATGGTGACCATATTGGCAAGCGCTACCCCGGCGTTCCTGATGGCATCTGATACGGTACCGGAGACAGAAAACCCCGATTGTAATGGTTGGAGCACCCTAATGCTGCGCGAAATGTGATTTTCACGCTCAATAAAACCCATCTCCTGCAGCTGATTCAGATAATAATCCACCAGGGAAGTGGACTTCACGTTGATACTGTCCCCGATCTGCCGGATGGACGGCGGATAGCCATTAGAGTTCTGAAACTTACTTAAAAACTCCATGATCTTGCGATGTCTCTCGCTGAGCCCGGTTTGTCTTCGCGCCATTACTACCTCCTGAGCTTATTATCGGTCATTTGTACTACTATGATACACGAACATTTGTTCAATGTCAAGCAGCAATTTAATATCTCAATGGGATTTTGGTAAGTTTTATGGTATACTCCGCTCGAAATACTCCCAGGGAGTATAATTATTTCGGAGGTGGAAGACATGCCATTGTACGAGTTCTATTGTCCGGATTGCGGGAACGAATTCGAAAAGAAGATGCGCTTTGACCAGGCAGCGGAAAGGCCAGCCTGCCCGACTTGCCAGGGTGGCAATACAAAAAAGAAGCTCTCCCTGTTTTCCGCGAAAGGTCAACCAGACAATTCGAATTATTCCTCATCCAGCAGCTGCGGAAGCGGTCGCGGCGGTTTTACCTGAGGGGGCTGATTCATCCTGCGTGACAGGATTGGAGTATTAAATGCAAACAACGGATCAAAAACGTTCCATACAGAATCGCTTAAACCGTCTGGAAGGGCAGTTGCGGGGTATTAACCGTATGGTCGACGAAAACCGGGAATGCGGTGAAGTGTTGCAACAGATGACCGCAGCTCGTTCTGCGTTGCAGAGTACGATCGAAGCCTACCTTGAGGATATGGTCAACGAATGTTTGTTGACGGACGAGGTGGACGTAGAAACACGCCGAAAACTGGCTGCTGAAATGCTGCTGGTCATTCATAAGATGTAAAACCGTGTAAGGAGAAATGCATGAGTTCAGCAACAGTAAAATGGATCGGTGGTAAGAAGTTTGTTGGTATTGATTCCACAAAACACTCGGTGGTGTTATCGACACCTGATGAGGGGGTCGGGATGAAACCATCTGAGCTGCTGCTGGTGGCACTGGCTTCATGCACGGCGGTGGATGTGGTGGAAATTCTTCACAAGAAACGCCTCGGGCTGGAAGCATTGGAGATCAGCGCAGAAGCCGAGCAGGAAATAGATCCACCCTGGACCTTCCGTAAAATACATCTCATTTATCGGCTCAAAGGTGAAAAATTGAATGATAGAGATGTAGCGCAGGCAATCGAGCTGTCAGAGGAAAAATACTGTTCAGTGGCATCCACCCTTCGCGGGGTTGCGGAGATCACCACTTCATTCGAGCTGATGGCATAATTCTGTTCTACACAGAGATCCGGCCAGCAAAAGACTGGCCGGAGTTTGTTTTAACCCTGAAAAGTTGTATCATAAAAGAGAGTAACCAATATAAGTGTGGACATCATTCTGAAGGAGGCAGACAATGATCCATCCACTGGTCGCTCAACTCAATTTCACACGCAGCGAATGGCAACGCGGGCTAGAGGGGGTAAACGATACGGACGCGGTCAAGCACCTTGGTCCTATGAATTGCATCAGCTGGCTGGTGGGGCACATGGCCTGGCATGAACAATGGTACCTGCTTGACCTGGCACAAGGGAAGCGCCCTTACCCGGAGCTGATGACCCGGTATGCCTACCAGTCGGCCAAAAGTTCACCCCGCCTGGCTGAAGTATTGCCCATCTGGTTGGATGTGACACACCTCACACAGCCGTACCTGGAAAAGCTCACATCCGCTAACTTACAGGATGATCTGTTGCGTCACGGCAAGGTGGTGGGGCAAAACCTGGGAACGGCTATTCAGCGATTAATCTACCATTACTGGTACCACACCGGGGAAGTACAGGCTATCCGTCAACTGCTCGGTCACCACGGTCTGCCGGAATTTGTGGGTGAGATCGAGGAACTCGCGCCTTATCGAAGCGAATACCCGTGTTGAAAAATACGCACGGGCAGGGGGGATACCTGAGATGTATTTAATTAACGAATTAGTTACTCTGTAGAGATCGCAAGTTGCCAGTAGCCCACGTCCAGCCAGCGGTCAAACTTGTAGCCGACCTGGCTAAAGTGGGCGACTTTCACGTAGCCGAGCTTTTCGTGAAGCCTCACACTAGCCGGATTGGGCAGTGTGATCACCGCCATCACCTGATGCATACCAGCGGCGCGCACCCGGTCAAGCAGAGCGCTGTACAACCTGTTACCGATGCCGCGCCCCAAAAAACCTTCGGCAAGGTAAATAGTGGTTTCAGCGGTAAAGCGGTAGGCAGAGCGTTCGCGCCAGCGAGTGGCGTATGCGTAACCAGCCAACCTGCCATCCAGTTCAGCGCAAAGCCAGGGAAGCGCGTAGGATTGCACTTCTTCAATGCGCCGCCGCATCTCAGGCTCGGTCACCGGCTCTTCTTCAAAAGACACAGCCGTACGGGTGATGTATGGATTATAGATCTCCAGGATTGCCGGTACATCGCTGTCCTGCGCTTCGCGTACGATGAGTGGGTCCATGCAGGAAAGTATAAAGCCTGCCCCGCTTGGCTGTCAATTAAAATGCCCGCGTTTTTCGCGGGCTAATTAAATGACAAGATGATCAGGGTTTTCGCATTGCCAGCGCGGCCCAATCACCCGATTGACGCTGTTCTATAAACTCAAGCCCATGCGCCTCACCTGAGGCAATCACCCCAGCGGCCTGTTCAGCCAGGATGCCCGCCAGAACGATCACACCGTCCGGCGCGACCAGGTCCGCCATGCCGGCATCAAACAACCGGATCAGCACAGGTGCGAGGATATTGGCTAATACCAAAGGGGCTGAACAGATCGAAAACCCACCCGCGGCAACTTCGGCGATGGAACCCAGGCCGGTTTCAATGCGGTCATCCACATAGTTGGCCTGACTGTTCTCACGAGTGGCTTTCACGGCAGCGGCGTCGATATCCACGCTGATAGCGCGGCTTGCGCCCAGTTTGATGGCAGCGATGGAAAGGATGCCTGATCCGCAGCCGATATCGATCACCGGTTCATTTTCCTGTACATACTCCTCAAGCAATTCCATGCACAACTGCGTTGAGGGGTGTGTACCCGTACCAAACGCCATGCTGGGGTCGATCTTCACTGCCAGGCGGCTCATGTCCTCCTGTTTGATCCAGGCGGGCAGCACTAGCAGCCTTTTACCGATGGGGATGGGATGATAGTGGTCCTTCCAAGCGGCCATCCAGTTCTCGTCCGCGATCTCGGTAAATACCGGCTGCGGCAGCTCACGGATGGTATGCAGATGCCACAGAGCCTCCTCCAACTTGCGGCGGTTCTCCTCAACCTGGGCATCGATCACCAGGTAGCCGTATACCTTCACCGGTCCGTAAGGCGTACCTTCATCCTCAGCGTCGTTGTATTTCACGTTACTTTCCACTACCACGCCGCCGCTGGTAAAGCGGTCCAATACTTCAGAGACCGCCTCGGCCAGTTCGCCGTCAACGGTTAAGGTCACCTGCAACCACCTGGCTTCAGCCACCGAACACCTCTTTCAGTGTATCGAAGAATCCTTTTTCCTGCGGCCGGACTTCCGCGCCCATGGACGCGGCCAGCGCTTCGAAATGGGCGCGTTGTTCATCTGTCAGGCGGGAAGGGATTTCCACATTAACGATCACCTGCTGGTCGCCGCGTTGATTGGTGCGCAGGATTGGGCTGCCTTTTCCACGCAGGGTGAACACCTTGCCGGGCTGTGTACCGCTGGGAATGTGGAGTTTGGTCGGACCATCCACGGTGGGCACTTCGATTTCAGCTCCCAGGGCTGCTTGCGCCACATTGATGTTTAGATCGAGCAGGATGTCGTTGCCGCGCCGGTGGAAGAACTTGTGATCTTTTACTTTGATCTCAATATACAGGTTGCCGGTGGGTCCGCCATTGATGCCGGGTTGACCTTCTCCGGCAAGGCGGATCTGTGTACCGGTGTCGACCCCGGCGGGAATGGAGACCTTTTTAAGGCGCGTCTTGCGTTCCAGACCTCTACCGCGGCAGGTGTGGCAGGGTGTATTGATGATCTCGCCGCGTCCAGAACAAACCGGGCAGGTAGTCACCTGCACCATGGAACCCAAAAAGGTCTGGCGCACCTGGCGCACTTCGCCGCGCCCGCCGCAGTTGGTGCATTTGGCGGGGTTGGTGCCGGGTTCTGAGCCATTGCCCTTGCAGGTTTCGCACACTTCATCCCGTGTGATCTCCACCTCTTTTTCAACGCCAAAAATGGCTTCTTCAAAAGTGAGTGTGGCAGTATAAGCCAGGTCCTGTCCGCGGCGCGGTGCGTTCTGGCGCTGGCGGGAGGCACCCGTGGCAAAACCAAAAAACTCACCGAAGATGTCCGCGAAGTCCATATTGGACCAGTCCGGTACTCCACCAGCGTTATTGACACCGGCGAAACCGAATTGGTCGTAAGCGCGGCGTTTATCCGCATCAGAGAGCACCGCGTAAGCTTCGTTGATCTCTTTGAATTTTTCTTCGGCGTCTGCTTCCTTGTTCATATCCGGGTGGTACTTGCGCGCCAGTGAGCGGAAGGCTGATTTCAACTCTTCCGCCGAGGCATTCCGGTTCACACCCAGTACTTCGTAATAATCACGTTTGGCCATGCAAGCTTTCCTCTGGTTCAGGTAAATATTTCAGGGGGCGCTGGTTGATCACATCCAAACGCCCCGGCTGATTATACCTGAACTGATCCTGTTCGATCAGATCGATTTGTATTCGCCATCCACTACATCACCCGTGTCTCCATCAGGAGGATTTCCTCCAGGGCCTGTGCCTGGTTGCTCTGGATCGGACGCGCCGGGTTCTCCCTGAGGGTTGGCACCGGGTTGCTGCTGGTACATACTCGCGCCGACCTTCTGGATGGATTGACTGAGTGACTCAGTGGCCTTGCGGATACGTTCAGCATCATCCTCGTTCATCAGGCCGCGCAGGCTGCTCACGCCGTCTTCAACTTCCTTCTTAACATCTGCCGGGATCTTATCCGCGTTCTCACGCAGCAGTTTCTCGGAGGCGTAAATGGTATTGTCAGCGTTGTTGCGCACTTCCACCAGTTCCTTGCGTTTGCGGTCAGCCTCTGCGTTGGCTTCGGCATCGCGTTTCATTTTCTCAATTTCAGATTCAGACAGGCCGCTGGATGCAGTGATGGTGATGTGCTGGGAGCGGTTGGATGCCTTATCCAGGGCGGTAACGTTGAGTATACCGTTGGCATCGATATCAAATGTCACTTCGATCTGCGGAATGCCGCGCGGAGCGGGAGGAATGCCATCCAGGTTGAACTTGCCCAGTGATTTATTATCCGATGCCATCGGGCGTTCGCCCTGCAGCACGTGGATCTCTACCTGGGTCTGTCCATCTGAAGCGGTGGAAAAGACCTGGCTCTTGCGGGTGGGGATGGTGGTGTTGCGCTCAATGAGCGGGGTGGAGACGCCGCCCAGAGTTTCAACTGAGAGGGTCAGCGGGGTCACGTCGAGCAGGAGGATGTCTTTCACATCTCCGCCCAACACGCCCGCCTGGATGGCAGCGCCGATCGCCACCACTTCGTCAGGATTGACACCCTTATGAGGATCCTTGCCGAACTCACGTTTCACGGCTTCCTGTACGGCGGGCATGCGGATCATACCGCCAACCAGAACGACTTCGTTTATCTCAGAGGCTTTCAATCCTGCGTCAGAGAGCGCGCGCCGGATGGGGTCCAGTGTTTTCTGGATCAGGTCACCAGTCAGCTGCTCGAGTTTGGCTCGGGTGAGTGTGAGCACCAGATGTTTTGGACCGGTGGCGTCTGCTGTGAGGTAAGGCAGGTTGATCTCGGTCTGTTGCACGGTTGATAGCTCGATCTTGGCTTTTTCAGCAGCTTCTTTCAAACGCTGCAGCGCCTGGCGGTCTTGGCGCAGATCAATGCTGTTAGTCTTCTTGAACTCGTCGATCAGGTAATCCATCACGCGCAGATCAAAGTCGTCGCCGCCCAGGAAGGTGTCTCCATTGGTGGAGCGCACCTGGAAGACTCCTTCGCCGACATCCAGCACGGAAATATCAAAAGTGCCGCCACCGAGGTCGTAAACGGCGATGGTCTCATTCTTTTTCTTATCCAGCCCGTAAGCCAGTGAGGAGGCGGTTGGTTCGTTAATGATGCGCAGCACCTCAAGCCCGGCGATACGCCCGGCGTCTTTGGTGGCGTTACGCTGTGAGTCATTAAAGTAGGCAGGTACAGTGATCACCGCCTGGTTGACGGTCTCGCCCAGGTAAGCTTCGGCATCAGCTTTTAGTTTGCTCAATACCATCGCGCTGATCTCGGCGGGGCTGTACTCTTTGCCGTCAAGTGTGACCCGTACATCACCGTTACCGGCAGCGCTGATCTTATAAGGCACGCGGCTGATGGTGCGCTGCACTTCGGGGTCATTAAACTTGCGGCCCATCAATCGCTTGATCGAAAAGATCGTGTTTTCGGGGTTGACGATCGCCTGGTTGCGCGCCGCACGACCCACGATACGTTCGTGATTTTTATTGACAGCGACGACTGAGGGTACCAGCCGTTCGCCTTCCGCTGATGGGATCACGACGGGTTCACCGCCGGTCATCACCGCGACAACAGAGTTGGTCGTACCGAGATCAATTCCTATGATTTTTGCCATAATTTCCTCTTTTTGTTGTAGTTTATTTTGCCACGCGTACCATTGCCGGACGCAATGTGCGATCGCCGAGGGTATAGCCCTGGCGCAATACTTCGATCACTTCCCCGCTTTCAAATTCCGGGTTCTCCTCGTGGGAGATCGCTTCATGAATATTAGGATCGAACTGGACCTTATTCTCGTATATGCGCTTAACTCCTTCACTCTCCAGGATCGTGTAAAGTTTGCGCGTGATCAGTTCGATGCCGTCCGCCCATGCCGCTCCAGCGGGATCTGATGGCTTATCTTTCAACGCCAGTTCCAGATCATCCAGAATGACCAGGTATTTTTTTATTACCGAGCCTGTGATATCCTGCCGGGATTGGGCGTGGTCACGTTCGATACGCTTCTTGTAATTGACAAACTCAGCGCGTTCCCGCTGCCAGCCATCCAGGTTGGTGCCCGCGGTCTGCTCAGCATCCGCGAGGCGTGCGGTCAATTCCTCGACCTCTTTGCGGAGTTTATCTTCAGCGCTGACGGGCGTTTCAACTTTTTCTTTGTGGGGATTTTGACGGGTTTTACCGTGAGTTTTGTTGGAATCTTCCATGACTTTTTCCTTTGCTTCTGTGAAATTATTCCACAATCGTGTCGTTCACCAGGTCAGAAAGCATACCTGAGAGAAACCTGACGATTGAAATTGTTCTTCCATAAGGCATGCGCATGGGTCCCAGCACGCCAAGGGTGCCTGTGGCCAGACCGGGTGTGCCGTAGCGCGCTAAAACGATCGAGACCTGTGACAGGGCATCGTAGATCCCTTCACCGCCGATGAGCACCTGCACACCGCCTGTTGAATGGCCTTGCAGAACGGTTTTCGAAAGGATCTCGTTCAGGAGGGGTTTTTCTTCCAACACACGCAACGCGCGGCGCGCCTCGCCAGAAGTAGAGAATTCAGGTTCCGCCAGCACATTGGTCAACCCATCCAGCACCACGTCACCGGAGATCATGGAATCCGCCTGTTCCATTTCTGCCAGGATCGCCTGCTGGAAATCCTGCTCAAGGGAATTGAGGGGAGTAGGATTGGAGGACATTTCCTCGAAATTTCGACCGGTATAAAGGCTGTTGAATCGGTCTGCCACATTGGAGAGCTGCTCCTGGGAAACCGGTTCAGCCAGGGTGATAAATCGCTGCAGGATCTCGCCGCCCATCAAAACCAGTACCATCAATACCTGGCGGCCGCGCGCCGCGATGAGTTCAAGATGTTTAAAACGCGATTCCTCAGGGTGAGGGGCGGTGACGAGCGAAGCCGCGCGCGATTGATGCGCCAGCACCGAAGCCGCCAGTCGTGTCCAGCCTTCTACATCCTGACGCATCTGGTAAAACTGATGGGTAATGGTGCGGCGTGTGGAGTCCGGTAATTCGGTTTCCTGCACGATGTCACTGACGTACAGACGGTATCCATCCTCAGTAGGAACTCGACCAGCGGATAGATGCGGCTGCCGCAGGTAACCCAGGTCGGTTAGCGCGGACATTTCGTTGCGCACGGTGGCCGAGCTCATCTCCAGGCTGTATTCATCGACAACGTGTTTCGATCCGACCGGCGCTGCCGATCGGACGTATTCATGGATCACCAGGGAAAGCAGGAATCGTTGGCGTTCAGTCAGTTCTGTCATTTTTCTCAAAATTTAGCACTCAAGACGTTCGAGTGCTAATCATCCGGTAATAATGATAACATGCCGGAAAATTCAAGTCAAGGAAGCACAGATAGTTCTAATAAAACATTAATGCTTAGGGCTGGTATATCCGGTTGATAATCAAAGTGACTAAGAAAAAACTTGATCGTGCAATATAATGGATAAACAGTAGTCAATTATGGATCAACGATTTCTTGCTTTTACGAAAAGTATCCCGCAATGGCTGTTTCGCCTTCTCGCGAGCGCAGCCATTGTAGGGTTTGTTACCTTTGTGCTGAAAAAAGTTGAATCCGGGCTGCAAATTCAATTGATCGCCTTACTGTATCTCCTGCCGGTGTTGGGATGTACGATGTTCTGGGGTCTCACATTTGGAATTGTAGCCGGGTTCCTTTCGTTTCTGGCATTCAATTATTTCTTCATCCAACCCTATTTCACCCTCACAGTGCACCAGACCCAGGATCTCATCACCCTGATCGTTTTCCTGATCGTATCAGTAGTGGTCAGCCAGCTGGTTGGGCAGGCCAGGGCAGCCGAGCGCCTGGCAAAAAAGCGTGAGTGGGAGGCAATGCGGCTGTATGAACTGAACACCGCCCTGGCAGGATTGACCGAGGTTCACGCGATAATGCAGGCGGTTTGTGTGAAACTGATCGATACTTTCCACTTCCAACAGGTAGAAATTTCTACCACCGACACATCAGCCGCCAGAGCGATAATTGCCCGATTGCCTCTTGATGGGGGTAAGAAGGAACCATGTGATCTATCCCTGTCGATGTTCACAACCCGCAACACTGAAGGTGAGATCCATCTGTGGTTCGACCAGGAGAACCTGTCACTTGAGGAGACCCGCCTGCTGGCGGCGTTCAACAACCAGGCTGCCCTGGCAATTGAACGGGCGCGTCTATTCCAACAGGAGCAGCTCGCACGCGTACTGGAAGAAAGCGATCGCGTTAAAACATCTTTGCTCAGTTCAGTCTCACACGAGTTACGCACCCCCCTGGCGGTTATCAAGGCGGCTTCCTCCAGTTTGTGCAACGGTACGATCGAATGGGATAGCGCCGCCAGGCTGGAACTGGTGGAAACAATTGATGAAGAAGCCGACGCGTTGAATCAGCTGGTAGGAAATCTGCTGGATATGTCCCGCATCGAAGCTGGTGTTTTACACCCGATGAAGCAATGGAACTCAATTTCTGAAATTGTTAAAGGTGTGAGCCAGAAAATGAAGAGCCATCTGCGAAGGCATTCAGTCACCAGTGAGTTTTCAGAGGATTTTCCATTGGTACCCACTGATTACATGATGATGGAACAGGTATTTACCAATCTATTTAGCAATAGTATCAAGTACGCGCCTGAGAACACCCCCATCCGGATTTCTGCGACCGTGAAATGCGATCAAGCGTTTATTACCGTATCGAATCAGAGCCCGAATGTGCCTGATGAGCACCTCAAACATATTTTCGACAAGTTCTACCGTGTCACAGAAGCAGATAAAATTACCGGGACGGGATTGGGATTGTCGATCTGCAAAGGTTTTATCGAAGCACACGATGGTAAGATCTGGGCGGAAAATTTACCAAATGGCTTGGCCTTTAATATACTTTTACCACTCACACTTGAAGGCGAAGGACCAAAAATGCCGGGGGATGAAACAGATGGATAAAGACCCATTAATTCTGTTGATCGACGATGAACCCCAGATCCTGCGGGCGTTGAAAACCATTCTGGGTTCAGCTCATTTCCGCGTCATTGCCGCTAACACCGGCGAAGAAGGAATCGCTCTGGCAGCCACGCAGTCACCTGATGTGATCATCCTCGATCTTACCCTTCCGGATCTGGATGGTCTCAAGGTTTGTGAGCAGATCCGGGAGTGGTCGAAGACCCCGATCATCGTCCTTTCCGTCAGGGATGGTGAACGGGATAAGGTGCGCGCGCTGGATAAAGGCGCTGATGATTACCTGACCAAACCTTTCAACATTGAGGAATTACTGGCTCGGATCAGGGTGGCCCTCAGGCACTCCGCTCAATCGCTCGGTAACCGTGAGACGATCATTCGAGCAGGCTCCTTAACGGTTGACCTGGCCAGGCACCTGGTCATGCTAAATGACGAAGAAGTAAAGTTGACCGCAACTGAGTTCAAGCTGCTGGCTTACCTGGCTGCCAATGCTGACCGGGTGCTCACGCATCAATCGATCCTGACCCATGTGTGGGGCTTTGAAGAATCAGACCATGTGGAATACTTGCGCGTTTACATCGGTCAACTAAGGCGTAAGATCGAAACTGATGCGGACAATCCACGCATTTTGATCACAGACTCGGGCATCGGTTACCGTTTCCGAACCGCCGACTGAAGAATTTGTTTATTTTTTCTTTATATTTTTTTTCGTAACTTTGTCAGTCCTTTATTACCATTTAGTAGACTCTCCTTATCAGGAGATGAATAAATGGTTGACCCAGAAGCATCACAGAATATTTTTGAAGAACCAACGACACATACACCTACCACAACCTTACAAACATGGTTGATCGGTAGACCGCTTGCTACCGCGGATGCCCCGCATCAGACGATCGGGAAATTGATCGGACTGGCGGTGTTTGCCTCCGACGCGCTCTCCTCGACCGCTTACGCCACGCAGGAGATCATGATCATCCTGGCTGCCGCGGGGAGTATGGCCTTCCATTATGTTTTTCCCATCTCGATCGCTATTGTGATCTTGATGGCTATTGTGACCTTCTCATACGAGCAAACCATCCATGCGTACCCGGGTGGAGGCGGAGCTTATATCGTCGCCCGTGACAACCTTGGAGAAATTCCTGCTTTGGTTGCGGGAGCAGCGCTATTGATGGATTACATATTGACTGTAGCTGTATCCATCTCTTCCGGGGTTGCCCAAATCGTTTCAGCTTTTCCGAACTTAATGGATTACCGTGTGATGATCGCCGTGGGATTGATCCTTTTTGTGATGCTGATCAACCTGCGGGGAGTCAAAGAATCGGGGGTGTTGTTTGCAATCCCGACATACTTCTTTGTGATCTCCATGTTCATTACGGTAATCATCGGTTTGGTGCGCTACTTTAGTGGATCCCTTGGTGTGGTCATTAATCCACCGGAAATGACCACCGAGGGGATGATCGCTGCGGTCTCACCGTTCCTGCTTTTGCACGCTTTTTCAAGCGGCACAGCAGCGTTGACTGGAATCGAAGCTATTTCAAATGGCATCACCGCGTTTAAAGAACCACGCAGCAGGAACGCCGGACAAACCCTGATCTTCATGGCGTTTATCCTTGGCTCGCTTTTTCTGGGGATATCCTTCCTGGCAAGCCGGACGGGTGTGATTCCTTCAGAGATTGAAACAGTGATCTCTCAACTTACCAGGACTGTTCTTGGTGGTCAGGGAATCCCCTATCTGTTGGTTATTGCGAGCACTGCGCTGATCCTCATTCTGGCGGCCAACACAGCTTTTGCAGATTTTCCCCGCCTGAGCGCGCTACAGGCAGCGGATGGATTTCTTCCCCGGCAGCTTACATTCCGTGGCAGCCGGCTGGTCTATTCGGGGGGGATTGTCCTGCTGGCCGTGATCGCCTCGCTTCTGGTGGTCGGTTTCAAAGCGAGTGTCACCAGTCTGATTCCGCTATATGCTATTGGTGTCTTTCTATCATTCACGTTGTCTCAAACCGGTATGGCCAGGCGCTGGTGGAAATCTGGACACATAAAATCCGGTGAAGATATCATTGAACGGGGATCCACATTGCGCTACGACGCTGGATGGCGTCACAAGATGATCATCAACGGTTTTGGAGCGCTGTGCACAGTCATTGTGATGTTCATCTTTGCGATCACGAAATTTCGTGATGGCGCATGGATCATTATTTTTCTGATCCCTTTGCTTGTGTTTGTTCTGACACAAATCCGCCGGCATTACAGGCGTGTTGCAGCCAGTCTTTCATTGGAAAATAATTCAGCCAGGCGTAATTTCAATCGTAACCGCGTGATCATGCCGATCAGCGGTGTGCACAATGGAACCCTAGCCGGCTTGCACTTTGCGCGTTCCCTCTCAAGTGATATCACTGTTGTACATGTCTCGATCGATCCTGTGGAAGCAGAGCGGGTTAAAGCTAAATGGGAAACCTGGGGTGATGGTTATCGTTTGCTTGTGCTTGAGTCACCTTACAGGTTATTAATCGAGCCCCTGTTGGAGTACATTGATAAGATCACCGCGATTCTGGCGCCCAATGAGATCATTACCCTGGTCGTACCTCAATTCCTGCCAAAACACTGGTGGACGAACTTTCTCCACATGCGCACGGCAGATACCTTGCGTAAAGCGCTGCTGAACCGCAAGAACATCATCATCACTGAAGTGCCTTATCATATTGACTGATCAGATGGAATTGATATTTAATTGAACCCACAGGCGGCGATCGCTGCCTGTTAATTTTTATTCATTTCTGTTGACCCGCGTTTGATTAACCCTTAAAATCAAATAGACTCTGCAATTTATCTTTCAGGAGATGTTATGACAATAACTCGCTTTCCCTCAAGGCGCGCGCCGGTATTTGCCAACGTACCGGATGAGAAATGGAACGACTGGCGCTGGCAGTTGAGCAAAAGGCTTAATTCAGTGGAGGATTTTGAACAGATTTTTCCGCTTACTGACAGCGAGCGCAAAGCGCTCAGCGCTCCGGACCTCTTCCGCGTGGATGTCACGCCGTACTATGTTTCATTGATCGACCCGGCTGACCCCGCCGATCCGATCCGCAGGCAGATCATCCCCACCGCGGGTGAGATCAACGCCTTCACGGGGATGATGGAAGATTCTCTTTCAGAAGACCGCCATTCCCCCGTGCCCGGCCTGGTGCACCGTTACCCTGATCGTGTGCTGATGCTGGTGACCACGCAATGCGCCTCTTACTGCCGTTACTGTACACGGGCGCGCATCGTTGGCGACCCCAACCAGACCTTCTCGCGCAGCGAGTGGGATGCCCAGTTCGATTACCTGAAGAAGACACCTCAGGTGCGCGATGTGCTGCTTTCCGGCGGTGATCCACTGACCCTGGCGCCAAAAATGCTGGAGGAACTGCTCACCCGGCTGCGTGAGATCCCGCACATCGAAGTGATCCGCATCGGTTCGCGCGTACCGGTATTCATGCCCATGCGCGTGACCGATGAGCTGACCAACATGCTGCAGCGTTTTCACCCGTTATGGATGAATATTCATGTCAATCATCCCAATGAGATCTCGCGCGAACTCGAGACCGCCGCGGATAAACTGACACGTGCCGGCATTCCATTAGGCAACCAGTCTGTGTTGCTTGCCGGGGTGAACGATTGTGTACATATTCAGCGCGACCTGGTGCAGAAACTGGTGCGCATCCGCGTGCGTCCTTATTACCTTTACCAGTGCGACCTGGTGGAAGGGGCGGGGCACTTCCGCACACCGGTCGCTAAAGGCGTCGAGATCATCGAAGGGTTGCGCGGACATACTTCGGGATATGCCGTGCCCACTTATGTGGTGGATGCCCCTGGTGGCGGCGGCAAGATCCCTGTGATGCCCAATTATCATATCAGTTCTTCAGATCATAAGATCGTCCTGCGCAACTACGAGGGATATATCACAACATACGAAGAACCGCAGGATTACACCGCGCACGATCCGAAGACTTGCGCTTACTGCCGGAATAAGCGCAGCGAGCCGGGGCAATCCGGGGTGAGCGGGCTACTGGACGGGGAAGCGCTCAATATCAAGCCTGAAAATTTTGACCTGCTGCACAATCGCGGGGGCGGGGCGCATCGCCTGCGCGCGGACGAATCCAAATGGAAACCATTGGGGATTGGTGATAAATCGGAGAGTAGTGAGTAGTGATTAGTAATTGGTCAAAACCAATAATTCTGATTTTGTAAAAGAGGTCCTTATAGGGTAAATGAATGAGTGAAACAGGTCTTAAGAGGCTAGAAGCATGGGTGCAGGCGAAGAACCTGGCAGTATTTGTATACCAGAATGTTGTCCCATGCTTTCCACCGGACGAAAAGTGGGGGTTAAGTGCTCAACTCAAACGCTCCGCCTCAAGTATTCCGGCTAACATCGCTGAAGGATATGGGCGTTACTATTACCAATCGAATATCCAGTTTTGTTATAATGCTCGGGGTTCACTACAGGAAACGATAAGTCATGTGTTGTTGGCTGCGGAATTGGGTTTTCTCCCACCAGAGATATATGCAGCATTCAATGAAAAAACTGAAGCACTGACTATTTTACTCAACGGTTACATTGCCTATTTAAAAAAATCTAAAATTGGATCAAATGAAACTAACCAGCAGATCCATGAAATTCAAGCAGATTACGTCATTACTGATTCATTCATGGAAAGTTGTGACCAATGATTTTGACAACTCTCCATTCTCCATTTTCCAATCTCAATTTGCCAGGAGGCAAATATGCATTATCGACGTTTAGGACAATCCGGTATTAAGGTAAGCGAAATATCCCTAGGTTCATGGGTGACTTTTGGCAACCAGATCGATGAGACCACCGCGATCAGCCTGATCAAGGAGGCCTTTGACCAGGGCATAAATTTCTTTGATAACGCTGACATGTACGCCAACGGAGTAGCGGAGCTGATGATGGGGAAGGCGATCGCCACGATGCCGCGCGAAGAGATGGTGATCTCCAGCAAGGTTTTCTGGCCAACCTTCAAAGGCCCGAACGGCAGGGGATTATCGCGCAAGCACATCACCGAGTCCATCAACGCCAGCCTCAAACGTCTGGGCACTGATTACGTTGATCTCTACTTCTGCCACCGATACGACCCTGACACCCCGGTGGAGGAGGTCGTGCGCACCATGTCAGACCTGATCCACCAGGGCAAGATCCTCTATTGGGGAACTTCAGAGTGGGAAGCCAGCCAGATCATGCAGGCTTATGGAACCGCGCGGCAGTTCGGGCTCATCCCGCCGACGATGGACCAACCGCAATACAATCTTTTCCACCGTAAACGTGTGGAAGATACGATCATGCCGGTAACCCGTGAGCTGGGCCTGGGGTTGACCACCTTCTCACCTCTTTATTATGGGCTGCTTTCGGGCAAGTACAACAACGGTATTCCCAAGGGCAGCCGTGCTTCACTGGATGATTACAGCTGGATCCGCGACCGCATTACGCCGGAGCGCATTGGGGTGGTAAAATGCCTGACCGAAATTTCAAATGATCTGGATATCACCCCTGCGCAGCTGGCGATCGCCTGGATACTGCGCCGTAAGGAAGTCTCTTCCGTGATCACCGGGGCGACCCGCCTGGAACAGCTTGATGAAAACCTTGGCGCGTCAGAAGCTTATGAGAAACTCACCGAGATCGACATTGATCGTATCTTTGCCTGTCTCGGCAATTACCAGGAATAGAAAAGAGGATATATGAGTATGGCGGATAAGAGATCGACCAGAGGAAAGATCACCGTGCGGCACAATGGACCCTACCGGGTGGAAGGGGCAATTCCCCTGGTCAAAAAATCCCAGGTGGTTTCAGAATATGGCGAGCCGCTCAACTGGAAAAAGGAGGCTGTGCTTCAAACTGAAGAGACCTATTACTTATGCCGCTGTGGTCATTCCAGCAATAAGCCATTTTGTGATGGCACCCACCGTTCAATTGGTTTTGACGGGACCGAATCTGCTGATACCAACACATTCGCCGATCGGCAGAAGGTCGATGAAAGAGGCACCGGGATCGTGGTTAAAAGTGACCACAGCCTGTGCATGAATTCGGGTTTCTGCGGAAATCGAAATACCAATATCCGCAAGATGGTCCCGAAGACAGATGAGCCGGCTGTACGCGCAGAAATTATGGCGATGATCGATCGCTGCCCGTCTGGAACCTATTCCTACGCGTTGAGCAAGGACGAGGAGGACATTGAAGCCGACCTGCCGGAACAGATCGCCCAAACTGTTGAGATCACATCAGAGGGACCGATCGAAGGTCCTTTATGGGTGACCGGGTATATCGAAGTCGAGCGCGCAGATCAACAGCCGTTTGAGATCCGCAACCGTGTGACGTTGTGCAATTGCGGGGAATCGAAATGCAAACCATTGTGCGATGGCACGCACCGCAGGCTGCAGGAAGAAAAACTGAGGGCTGATAAAGCCCGTTCTTAGGTTTTTTCCCTTCAGAGGAACTAAACGATCTCCCATTCTCTATGGGAGATCGTTGTTATGTGTGTACTGATGCACAAATGATCGAATTTACAGAAAGAGCAGCAATCCTAAAACAAAACTGACTGCGTTGGTGACCAGGCTGATCAAAAGGGCTTTTTTGTAAGAAAGTTCTGGTTTTAATAGGCTCGCCAGCACAAAACTTTCAAAGAACACGGCAAAAGCCTCAGCAAGGATCACTACCAGGTTCCAGGGTAAACCGTTGACATGAATGCGGTAATTGCCATAAGAAAATGCGAACATGCCAACCAGAAACAGCACCGCGCAGACCGGGATCGCGACGATGAGCGCGATGATCATCCCTTTTTTGATCTTTCCCTGTTTCTTTCGCAGCAGAAGGCTGACCACAGTGCCGATCACGACACCGAGGATGACCATTACGCTTACCTTACGGTACATGTCCGTTTGAAACTGCCCGAATGATGGGATCACCAGCCAGGAGATGGGATAAGACAACACGTTTGCCAGCAGGGTTGTAATGACCACTTTTTTCAAAGAGACGTTGATCAATTTCCGAAAGACACTTGTTAGGATTGCTGCCGTCAGCACTTCAACCAGGACGGTGAAAACATAGGTCAGGAAGAACTCGCGATATGCGCGGTCGGGATTGACGAATTCATCGTCAATAGTGACTACCGGCTCAGCCAGGGTCATATCAACTTTCCAGCCGATCGTGCAATAATCACAATCAGGCGCTGGGAAGATCTCGCTGGCGCGTCCTTCATCCCCCTGCAGGGCGATCACCCGCAAGTAAGGGGGCAGCGTTTTTATTGCATGAAAATCGGATTGAAAGAGGCAGCGCAACCCGGCGCATTCCAGGTGCCAGGATTCGGCCAGTATGGGCGGTGTGGTCAGAAAACCCGGTGCGTTACACGCGCCATATTGGATCAGGTTCTGAGCGGTAGTGCAATTGCTGTCTTCACACCCCGCCAGTTGCACGCCATTGATAACGTTTGCGGATGAGTCTTGTGGAATGAAACGCAAAAAGATCTGGAAGGGCGGGGGGAGTGAGTTCGCCAGCGCGGCGGTGGAGGGGATGAGAAGTAGCAGCAATAGCACCAGTAACGCTACCCGTGTGGTTGACTTCGTTTCTCTGTCCTTTAGATTATTCTCAAATGGTGTTTTCATGATGTCAATTATTACATAACTCATAATAAAAACGAGGCCTTTGATGAGGCCTCGTAGTGATCAGCTGCGTAGTTTCGCGTCAAGTTCCTGGTCCAGCCGCTTGATAATACGGTTGCGCACCTGGGAGACCTCACTATCGGTCAGGGTGCGGTCGGGCGCCTGGTAAGTGAGGCGGTACGCCAGGCTCTTCTTCCCGCTCCCGATCTGTCCGCCGCGGTAAACATCAAATAGCTGTAGATCAGTGAGCAGTTTGCCGCCCACCTGTCGGATAAGTTTTTCTGCTTTCACCGCTGGAACGGTTTCATCCAGGACGATGGCCAGGTCTTCCACCACGGCAGGGAAGGAAGGAATATCCCTGGTGCGGGTCAGCTCTGGTACCAGGCTGATCAGCAGATCCAGATCAAAGTCAGCTGCCATGACAGGATATTTGAAAGTGTCGCCCCAATCATAACGCTCATGCACAGCGGGGTGGATCTCCCCTAACACCCCCAGTTGTTTTCCACCCGCATGTACCACGGCGCATTTCCCCGGGTGAAATCCGGGGTGGTCTGATGGCTCGAAGGTTGGCTCGCCTATGCTGAGACCCTTCAGCAGGTCTTCAATGATCCCTTTAAGATCATAAAAATCCATCGCTCCGGTGTCGGCTTTTTGCCAGCCCTGCACGTTGCGCTGACCCGCCAGCAGGATGCTCAAGCGCTGCAGTTCATCCGGTAAGCCGCTGGGATCCTCTGAATGGAGGAACACCGGGCCGATCTCAAAAAAGGCCAGGCGCGAAGAGCGTCGCGAGTTGCGTTCGGCTGTATCGAGCAGGCTTGCCAGCACACTGTGGCGCAAAAAGGCTTTTTCATAAGCCAACGGGTTGGCGATCTTGAGATATGGTTTATCGTCACTTACGGCTATCTTCGGCAGCCGCCGGCCTTCTTTTTCGGGGGTGGTCCAGCGGTAGCTGATGATCTCCTGCAGCCCCAAGGCCACCAGCAGATCGCGGGTGCGTTCGATATGCTGCAGCAGGTGGTTGCCCTTCTGCAGCGGAAGTAGATCCGCCATGCGCGTTTCAGGGATATTGTCATACCCGTGAATGCGCGCGATTTCCTCGACCAGATCCGCTTTTCCGGTGATCCCTTCACCAATGTCCATGCGGTGATCCGGGCAGGCAGCACGGACGGTATCTCCGCTGATTTCGACCTTGAATTCCAGCCTTGCCAGAAGTTCTGCTATGGTGAGGGCGCTCAGGTCCAATCCCAGCCAGCGCTTGACATCAGTAGGGGTTATCTCAACTACTGGCGCGGCTTTCGGCTGTGGATAGGCATCCACCAGCAGCGCGTCAGGTGTACCGTGCGCCCAGCGGGTCATCAGGTCAAGGCCGCGCCTGACGCCGGTTTCTGCCATGGCCGGGTGCACACCGCGGGTAAAACGGTAGGAGGCTTCAGAAGGCAGATTCTGCGCCCGGGCTGTGCGCCGGATGTTGATCATGTTCCAGGCGGCGCCTTCCAGCAGGATGTTGCGCGTATTCTCTGTTACTTCAGACTCCAATCCGCCCATCACGCCGGCCAGCGATAGGATGCCGGCTTCGTCACAAACCAGGATGGTGTTATCGTCCAGTTTCCGTTCGATGTTGTCCAGGGTGACCAGCGTCTCGCCTTTACGGGCGGTGCGCGTAATGATCTTCACTGGTCTTCCTCCGGCGCGTTTCTGCAGCACGTCATAATCGAAGGCGTGCAGGGGTTCGCCCAGTTCCAGCATGGCGTAGTTCGTGGCATCCACCACGTTGTTGATGGGGCGCATACCGGCGAGTTTGAGGCGGTGCTGCACCTGCAGCGGGCTGGGCTGGATCTTTACATCGCGGATGAGGCCCAGCACAAAACGCGGGTTAAGTTGCGCATCTGTGATCTCGAGCGCGGCGTAACTGGCAGGACCGATCTCAGGAGGCGGAGCGAACTTCGGTGTGTTGAGGGGTTTACCGGTGATGGCAGCGATCTCGCGCGCCAGTCCGAGCATGCTGGCGCAGCGCGCAAAACTGGGCAGCAGGTTCACGTCCAGCACGGCGTCGCCCAGCAGGTCGACCAGCGGGGTGCCGGCCTGCACTGCAGGATCAAGGAACATAATGCCCTCATGTTCATCCGAGATACCCAGTTCTTTTTCCGAGCAGATCATCGAGTAGGATTCGACCCCGCGGATCTTTGTCCTTTTAAGGGTGGTGAGCACGTTGCCTTCCTGGTGGCCATCGTAGAGCTGCGCGCCTTCCTTCGCGTAAGCGACCTTGAGCGGCGGGGTCAACAGGCCGATCCCCTTGAATTCGTACAGGTTGGGCGCGCCGGTGAGGACGATGTGATCCTCTTTACCGTCGAACAGGCGGCACAGCACCAGGCGGTCAGCGTTGGGGTGGGGCATCACTTCGGTCACTTCAGCAGCCACGATCTTCTCGCGGTCCCAGGTCAGACCGCTGACGTGAGCGGTGGTGCTGCCGGGCTCGGGGAGGGGCAGCCCGATTATGCGGATCTCCTCCACTTCCATGCCGGCCATGGTCACCAGGTGCGCCAGCCGCGCGACAGGTATATCGATCTCAACAAAATCTCTTAACCAGGATAAGGGTGCTTTCATAATTCACTCCGTGAAATGGAGAATGGTGAGTTGAGAATGGAGATTGGTCACGAACATAGACATTTCTCTAATCTCTATTCTCTATTCTCTGATCTTAAAATTGCTCTAAAAACCTGAGATCGTTGTCCCAGAAGTAGCGGATATCGTTGATGCCGTAACGCAGCATGGCGATGCGTTGCACACCGAAACCAAAGGCAAAACCGGTGAACCGTTCAGGGTCGTAGCCGCCATTGCGCAGCACATTGGGGTGTACCATACCGCTTCCGCCGATCTCCAGCCAGCCGCCACCGCACACCCCGCAGCCCGCGCCTTTACATTGGAAACACTGGATGTCAAATTCAGCGGAGGGTTCGGTGAACGGGAAATAGGAAGCGCGGAAGCGCGTGCGAGCGTCCGCTCCGAACAGGCGGCGCGCCATGTCGGTGAGCGTGCCTTTCAGGTCGGAAAAGGTGATCCCTTCGCCCACTGCCAGCCCTTCCAGCTGGTCGAACTGTGTTTCGTGGCGCACATCCACCTGCTCATAGCGGTACACCATGCCGGGTACGATCACGCGCACCGGCGGGGGATCAGACGGGTTGAGGGTGGAGATCTCGCGCATCACACGGATCTGCCCCGGCGAGGTGTGGGTGCGCAGCACAAGGGGGTTATCCCCGCGGTCCGCCACATCCATGAAGTAGGTATCCTGCATATCGCGAGCCGGGTGCCCTACCGGAAAATTGAGCAGCTGGAAGTTGTATTCGTCAGTCTCCACCTCGCGCGATTGGTAAACCTGAAAGCCCATATCGCTGAAGATATCCAGCAGTTCGCGCAGGATCTGTGTATCGGGGTGCAGCCTTCCGCGCCGAAGGGGGCGGCCGGGCAGGGTGATGTCAATGCTTTCACCCGCCAGTGAACGTGCCAGCGCGGTTTCCTTGAGCACCTGTGCCCTTTGTGTGTAGGCGGCTTCCAGCGCCACCTTGGCTCGATTGGCAGCCTGCCCAACCAGCGGCCGCTCAGCGGAGGGCAACGTTCCCAGCATGGAAAAGGCTTTCATCACCAGGGCGTTCTTACCCAGGTAGGTGTTGCGCCAAGCCAGAAGGGCTTCTTCACTTTCTATGCTATCCAGTTCACGCAAACCGCTCGCGCTGACCTGTTCCAGTTCGTGCAGGATGTTTGGTCCGGTCATAGTTGTCTCCTGTTAATAAAATCACCCGTCCTTGTTCAAGGGACGGGAAAGATTGCCCGCGGTACCACCCAGATTGGTCACAATGTGACCCGCTTTTTCCGACTCAACAGCATTTCATCGGCTGCCCCGTTAACGCCGGGCCAGGCGGCTCAGACTAATTGCCACTTGGTTTCACCTGAGCGGCTCGGGAGGGAACTTCAACCGGATCCTGCCGGGCGGGAATTTCAGTCCATGTTCCCGCGTCCCTGTCGGGTTTCCCCGGTTTACTTTCCTCCGTCAACACCTATGTGCGGTATTATAGTAGAGCGATGGCAAAAGGGCAAGGGAGACTTCTTTGACGTTTAATGATCTACTGAATGAAACAGGAGGTTGGGAAATGGACAAACTGGACATGATCAGGATCGAAACCGCGTTGGGAGATTGGGGCGAACTACCTGCGAAGTTCCAGCGGCTTTCTCCTGACCAACAGGAGCATTATCTTACCTGCCAGGGTTACCAGAGTGTCACAGACCTTCTGGCGCATGTTACCGCCTGGTGGGAACGTGGAATGCTGTTGATCAAGTAATTTCAGGTGGACGCCGGTTTCCTCTCTCCTGAGGTTGATGTAGATAAATTCAACGCCGAAGCGGTCGCGAAGGCGCGAGGAAAAAGCGGGGATGAGATCCTCTTGGCGTTCGAAGCAGCCCGGCAACGTTTTTGTGGATTGGTTTTGGAACTTGAAACCGAAAAACCAATCGATCCACGGATCAGCCGCCAGATCGATATGGAATTGATCGCCCATTACCAGGAGCATAAAATAATATGACCCAGCAAAACTGCCGGGTCATTTTCTGTTTTTCGTTTAGAGTTAGTGAACGATCGTTCCAACTTTTTGACCGTAGAGCGCCTGCTTGAGCGCGCCGATATCCCACAGGTTCAACACGTGGATGGGCAGTTTATGCTCCATGCACATGGTCACAGCGGTGGTGTCCATCACGCCCAGCTGAAGATTGATCGCCTGGATGTAGGAAAGCTCATCAAATTTCACCGCCGCCGGATTGATCTTGGGATCGCTGTCGTACACGCCATCCACCTTGGTGGCTTTAATGAGCACATCCGCGTCGATCTCCATCGCGCGCAGGGAGGCGGCTGTGTCGGTGGAAAAGTAGGGGTTGCCCGTACCGCCGCCGAAAATGACCACGCGCCCTTTTTCAAGGTGCCGGATGGCGCGACGGCGGATGTAGGGTTCAGCGACCGTGCGCATTTCGATCGCGGTCATCACCCTGGTTACCACGTCGTGGTGCTCTAGGGCGTCCATCAGCGCCAGTGCGTTCATCACCGTACCCAGCATGCCCATGTAATCCGCGGTAGCCTGGTCCATGCCCATCTCCAGCCCGGTCTTGCCGCGCCACAGGTTGCCGGCGCCGATCACAATAGCGATATCCACGCCCAGTTCACGCACTTCCTTCAAGCGCCGGGCGATGTCCATCGCCTGTTGGGCATCAATACCGATCCCGGATGGGCCTGCCAATGATTCTCCACCCAGTTTGAGCAGGATCCTGCGGTACTTGAGTTCGTCCATAATTCCTCCTGTGGTTAAGAAAAGACCAACCGGCTGGTTGGTCTCTCAGGGATATTATTCTGATTCTGTTACCGAAGCTTCACCGAGCGCCCAGCGCGCAAAGCGGCGCACAATGATGTTTTCTCCAAGCGCGGCGATATTCTGGTTGAGCAGCTCCTGGATGGTGATGCTTTCATCACGAATGTAGGGCTGGTTCATCAGCACGAATTCGGTCTTGTATTTTTTCAGCGCGCCTTCCACGATGCGGGGGAGGATCGCCTCAGGTTTGCCGTCCTCTTTCGCCTTGGCTGTGGCGATCTTGGTTTCGCGTTCGATGACCGATTCCGGGATGTCCGATTCCTGGATGAATTCGGGCGAGGTTGCCGCGATCTGCAGCGCCAGTTCGTGCGCAAGGGTGCGGAAGGATTCTGAGCGGCCGACGAAGTCGGATTCACAGTTCACTTCAACCATCACGCCCACGCGACCGTTTCCGTGTGAATACAGTTCGACAGTACCTTCAGATGCGGTGCGGGCAGCGCGTTTGGTCGCGGTGGCCAGGCCTTTTTCGCGTAGAAAGTCCATAGCGGCATTCAGGTCACCATTGGATTGTTCAAGCGCTTTTCTGCAATCCAGGATGCCGGCACCGGTGGTCTCGCGCAAAGATTTGATCATTTCAGTGGTAATTTGCATTTTTTATCCTTATTCCTTTGTAAGTCACCGGTCAACAACCAGGTGTAATTTAGAGATTTTCCTCAACATCGCTCTCAAGGTCTTCAGCAGCGTCTTCGACTTCGGCGGCGGTCTCAGCAACCACTTCTTCCACTGCTTCCACTGGGGCGACAACGGTTTCTTCTTCTGCTTCAGTTACTGCCGGGCCGAGTTTGGCCAGCGTTGAGGCACCCAGCAGATCTTTGTCATCCAGTTCGATCTCTTCTTCAAAGCGGGGGCGCACGCCGGCGGCAATACGATCGGCCGGGGTCGCGATTGTTTGTGAGAGGTCGCGATCTTCTTCCTTGACCATGGTCCTGCCTTCGATAACCGCATCCGCTATCTTACCAACAAGGAGTTTAATCGCGCGGATGGCGTCATCATTGGAGGGGATCACGTAATCGACGTTGCGCGGATCGCAGTTGGTGTCAACCAGAGCGATCAGTGGAATACCCTTGAGATTGGCTTCATGCACCGCGGTATGTTCACGCATCACATCCACAATAAATACCAGATCAGGGACTCGCTTCATATTACGGATACCGGAAAGGTGGGTTTGCAGGCGCTTGATCTCGCGATCAATGAGCAGGCCTTCCTTCTTGGTGAGGCGTTTGATCTCACCGGTCTCGTGCATGCGTTCCAGTTTTTCAAGCTCCTGGATACGATTGAACATGGTCGTCCAGTTGGTGAGCATGCCGCCCAGCCAGCGCTCGGTCACGTAGGGCATGCCGCAGCGAATGGCTTCTTCTGCGATGGTTTCCTGTGCCTGTCGTTTGGTGCCCACGAACAGGATGTGCCCGCCCTGGGCGGCTGTATCGCGCACCAGGTTGTAAGCAGTGGTGAGCAGCTTGACAGTTTGCTGCAGGTCGATGATATGGATGCCGTTGCGCTCGGTGAAGATATAAGGGCGCATCAACGGATTCCATTTATTTGTGCGGTGACCAAAATGGACACCGCTTTCCAACAGGGACTTCATGGAAATGATAGAACTCATGGGGTGTTACTCCTTTGCGTTTTGTCTAGCGCCTTCTTTAGCCTCACCATCACTGCATGTGGCAGCACGCAGGTGAGATCGGATGGCGCGTGTGATAGTCTGCGGTTTTACCACCACAGCCGACGAATTATAACACAAAAAACAATAGTGCAACTTTTGGGTGGTCCTTGATTCACCCCCATACCCCACTCCACGGGTATAATTTACCATAAATTCGGGTTGAGGGATGTTTCCATGCGTATTTTGATCACCAATGACGACGGCGTTTATGCCCCCGGTCTGCTCGCGCTGGCCCAGGAGCTGCGCAAGCTGGGTGAGGTGTCGATCCTTGCGCCGGATCATAACTGGTCTGCTTCAGGGCATGTGAAAACCCTCAACCGACCGCTGCGAGTTAAACCGGCTGTGCTGGCGGATGGATCGCGCGCGCTGGCGTGTGATGGCGCACCCTCCGATTGCGTCGCCCTGGCTTTGATGGGGGTGATTGAGACCCCCATCGATGTGGTCGTATCGGGGATCAATCCGAATGCCAACATTGGGCACGATGTGACCTATTCCGGCACTGTAACCGCCGCCATGGAAGCGGCGATCGGGGGGGTGTATGGTGTGGCGGTATCATTGGATGCTCCGGAGTACTTCAACGGCACTCTTGATTTCTCTACCGCAGCGGTCGCTGCCCGAGTAGTGACTACCCGGTTGCTAAAGCTGGATCTTCCGAGAAATGTACTGTTGAATGTGAATATACCTTACTTACCGCTTAACGAACTCAACGGATATCGGATTTCCCGACAGGGGCTGCGCATCTACCGGGATGAATTGATCAAACGGGAAGACCCGCGTGGCAGACCATACTACTGGATTGGTGGAGAAGCACCCACCGGGGTGCCGGATACCGGCACTGATTTCGGGGATCTGAAAGCCGGTTTTGTCTCGATCACTCCCATCCAGCTTGACCTGACCGCGCACGATATGCTGCCGCATTTGCGAGAGGTGGATTGGTCAACTGATGAAATACTCGGAACTGGCTGACAATCCGCATTTGACTTTTAGCGCGGGATATACTACAGTAATGATTAGCCATTCAATGGTTACCACTATTAAAAAAGCGTAACGTTCTTACGCGAGGAGATCACGAATGCGAGAATCAACTGTCAAGGATTGGATGAGCCACCTGGTTGTGTTTGTCGATCCTGATACCACGGTTTATGAAGCCTTGCACATCATGCGCCATCGCTACGCCACATCCCTGATCGTCGATAAAACAGCTGAAAATCCCCAGTACGGGATTGTGACCTCGATCAACATTTGCGACAAGATCGTCGCGCAGGAGAACGATCCCACCAAAATGAAGGTCAAAGACATTATGGCCACCCCAGTGATCACTGTACCGGATAATCTTCTGATCACTGAATGCGCCGCAAAAATGAAGGAACACCGCATTCACCACCTGCCCGTGGCGGATGAAAAAGGCAACATCATCGGTATGATCGCCGCCATGGACCTGCTGCTGGTCGCCGAAGCAATGGGCACCAATTTTAAGGATCGCGGTCTTTCCTAGATTTACACATCAAATCTTGACATTCAAGCGCATCGGGTATAATTACGACTCGATGCGCCGTTTTTTATCGACCTTGTTGCTCGTTCTCACGATGGTAATGCCGTTATTGGCTACCTCGCGTTCTACCGCCTCAGCAGATACGATCTCAGCTGGCGATATTATCAGCCTGGTAAATAACCTGCGTTCGGGCAATGGCCTCCCGGCATTGACTGAAGACGCCACCCTGGATTCCACTGCCTATTCAACAGCCGCGCAGATGGCCGCCAACGGGGTGTGCGCTCACATTGGCAACGCGCGCGAGCGCATCGCCGCCGCGGGTTTTGGCGGGGGAACGGCGGTATTTGCCACCGAGAATATCGCCTGCGCGAACAGCGCCGATCTCGAGTGGTTGCAATCCGTGTGGTCGGATGAAGTGCACATGTGGCCGATGACACAGGGGCGTTACACCCACGTTGGCGCAGGCGTGTACACAGGCGGCAACGGCGTCACCTATTATGTGCTCCACGCAGCGTATACCGGGGAGGGCGGTTCTGCCAGCGCTGACAATGCCTCCGCGGCAGATGCAGCCCAGGCCGATACAGCCGTCCCTTCGGAACCGCTGGTTGAACCTGTCGTCACTGCAACTCCACAATCAGACGGATCGATCGTCCATGTGGTCCAATGGGGCCAGGCACTTTCCACCATCGCCACCTGGTATGGGGTCACCATCGAGCAGATCAAGGCGCTCAACCCGAGAATCGTCAACGAGAATATTTATGTTGGGGATACGATCACTATCAGGCTGGCACCGACCGCCACGATCACCCCCACGCGTACGGTGACCCCGCGCCAGCCCACACGCACCCCATCCCTAACACCCACGCCCACCCGCCAGGTCACCCCTTCCACCCCTACATCCACCCCCAAACCCGGTCTGATGGAAAGCCTGCCCCGAATCGATCGGCAGTGGCTGGGTTTTGGTCTGATGATCGTCAGCGCGATCGGTTTGATGCTGTTGCTGTACTTTGCTTTCATAAAACCCGGATTTAAAAAATGATCGCCGCCTTCTGAATAACAGAAAGGCGGCTTTTTTGTTCTTTTACTTGTGTTCTCTCTCAACTGATTGCTTAGATCATAAAATCCTCACCCTGCCAGACACCATTGGTGGGGGTGTGTAAATGCAGCGGGTGGCTGTCTCCGTTCATGCCAAGGTACCTGGCTTGCTCGTTGTGAATGTTCAACTGCTTCTCGATCTCCTCAACGCGCTTCATCAGGGCGGATACCGATTCACCGATGGTATCTGGCAGCCTGCCATGTTCAAGGTCCGGACCCTCCGCAGCGGGCTGGCTGCGCACCACCACCTGACCCGGAATACCCACTACGACCGAGTTGGGCGGCACTGACCTTACCACCACGGCGTTGGCGCCAATACGGCTGTGCGCCCCGATGGTGATGTTACCCAGGATCTTCGCGCCCGCGCCGACCACCACCTCGTCCTCTAAAGTGGGGTGGCGTTTACCCTTCTCCAGGCTGGTGCCGCCCAGGGTAACCCCATGATACAGAGTAACGCACTTGCCGATCACGGCCGTCTCACCGATGACGACTCCCATGCCATGATCAATGAAGAAGCCGCGGCCGATCTGCGCGCCGGGGTGGATCTCAATTCCGGTCATGAACCGCGTTACGTGAGAAAGCCAGCGCGCCAGGAGCTTCAAGCCGTGTTCCCACAACCAGTGTTCGGTGCGGTGCGCCCACACGGCGTGCAGCCCGGGGTAAGCCAGCAGCAATTCAGCAGTGGAGCGGGCAGCCGGATCGCGGTTAAAAACGGACCGGATATCCTCTCTTACGGATGAAAAAAGCATGTTCCCTCCTCTTTCCAACTTATTCAGCGAGATCCGCGTACAGAACGGTGCTCAGGTAGCGTTCGCCGAAGGATGGAATGATGACGACTATCAATTTGCCGGTGTTTTCGGAACGGGCAGCCACCTGCAGCGCGCTCCACATCGCTGCCCCTGAAGATATCCCGACCAGCAGCCCTTCCTGTGTGGCCGCCAGGCGGGCGGTCTTGATCGCGTCTTCGTTGGTGACGCGCATGATTTCGTCATAGATGCTGGTATTTAGGGTGTCGGGGATGAAACCCGCTCCGATCCCCTGGATCTGGTGCGGACCCTTTTGCCCGCCGGACAACACGGGGGAAGCGTCCGGCTCGACAGCCACCACTTTTATTGCTGGTTTGCGTGATTTTAATACTTCACCAACGCCGGTGATGGTGCCTCCTGTGCCCACACCAGCTACCAGGATGTCGACTTTTCCGTCTGTATCGCGCCAGATCTCCTCCGCGGTGGTTTGGCGGTGAATTTCAGGATTGGCCGGGTTTTTGAACTGCTGCGGCATGTAGTAGCGCGGATCCGAAGCCGCGATCTCCTCGGCTTTACGGATCGCCCCGGCCATCCCCTCGTTGCCGGGGGTAAGCACCAGTTCCGCCCCGTACGCCTTGAGCAGCAGGCGGCGTTCGCGGCTCATGGTTTCGGGCATTACCAGCACCAGGCGGTAACCGCGGGCAGCCGCGGCAAACGCCAGCGCGATGCCGGTGTTGCCGCTGGTCGGTTCCACCAGGATGGTTTCCGGTGTGATCAACCCGGCGCGCTCGCCAGCCTCGATCATCGCCACACCGATGCGGTCTTTCACGCTGTGCGAAGGGTTGAAGTATTCCAATTTCGCCACCACTTCGCCTGCCATACCTTGCGCGAGGCGGTTGATCCTCACCAGGGGGGTGTTTCCCACCAGTTGTGTCACATCATTTGCAATTTTCATTTTTATTCTCTTCCATATTTGATCTCTATATTGTTAATTAAAACGAAAAGCGGCCGGGAGAGGCTGCACGAAAAATGTGCGGGGACGTCCACCGCCGCCTGAATCGAACTTGTTCGGGAGTCTCAGGCGGTGATCAAGCCGTACCCCGCCTCATACACATGCAAGAATTTGAAACCATACTAAATCCTTTTGTAATTAAGATAAACATTGTCTATATTATAGTGCAGATTTTTCATCTGTCAATGTTGCGGATTTTTTTGCAACCCAATGGTAACTGCAGCGTATATGTAATAAAGTCGCAAGTTGCTTCAATTTAATGGAGGACACAATGGGAAAAAGGAATCGAACGACGCTTGTCCTGGGGATCTTACTGATCCTGGTGGGCATTTATTATGTGTTGGTCAACGCGGTGCCCGGTTTTGCAAATCTGCTTAACCTCAACTTTTCGTGGCCGGTGATCATCATGCTGGTTGGCGCAGGCCTGCTGGTGCTCGGTTTGCTCACGGGTACACCGGATATGGCGATACCTGCTTTCATCGTAGCCGGTATTGGTGGAATTCTGTACTATCAGAACCTGACCGGTAACTGGGGCAGCTGGTCTTACTTGTGGGCGCTCATCCCGGGCTTTTCAGGCCTGGGGATGCTCGCTGCCTGGCTGTTGGGTGCCCGAAATAAGGTCTCCGTCAGCTCAGCCCTGGATAGCATCGGCACCAGCCTGGTACTGCTGGTGATATTCGGGGCGATCTTCGGCGCGTTTCGAAACCTGGGTCCATACTGGCCGGTTCTGTTGATCGCGGCCGGGATCCTGATCGGGGCGCGTGCTCTGATCAGGGGGCGCAGCGACACTATTGTAAAGGATGAATCTCATGACTGATCAGAAGAAACGAATACTGCTTGGTGTGTTGTTGATCGCTGCTGGTGGTTTTTTCCTGTTGCAGCAGCTGTTTGACCTGCCGTTTGGCGGGTTGTTCATCGGTGGATTGTTCGCGCTGGCAGGAGTTGTTTTTCTGTATTTCCTGCTCCAGGACCGCGCGAAATGGTGGGCAGCCATCCCGGGGTTCACCCTGCTAGGGCTGGGAGCGTTGATCGCGCTCTCCGCGCTTTTCCCTGAATTGGGCAGGCGTTATGGAGGGTCGCTTTTTCTGGCATTCATTGGTCTGGGTTTCCTGGTGGTGTACCTGCTGCAGACCGGTCAATGGTGGCCGATCATCCCGGCGGGGGTGTTATTCACCCTGGCGCTGGTGGCGGGGCTGCCGGGCGGTGAGCTGGGTGGAGCCGTTTTCTTCCTGGGGGTGGGTGCCACGTTCGCTTTACTGGGGCTGCATCCCATGGGGAAAAAAGATAAATGGCCGTGGATCCCGGCCGGCATTTGCCTGGCGCTGGGTGTGTTGATCCTGGTACTTTCCGGCGCGTTGGTGGGCACGGTAACCGGGTGGGTTTGGGCGTTAGCTCTCATCCTGGTCGGCGGCTTTTTGGTTGTTCGCGCTATGATCAAGAAAGAATAGGTGAAACAAATGGAAAATCGATTGATCCGTACTTTGCAGGATCGCATTATCGGCGGCGTGTGCGGCGGCCTGGCTCGCTATCTTAACATTGAGGTGGTATTGGTGCGCCTGTTCTTCGTGGTGTTTACCCTGGTGGGCGGAATTGGTCCACTGGTCTACATCATCCTTTGGATCATTGTGCCGTCAGAGGAGCAGGTCAGCGGCGCTGGCGCGCAGCCCTATTCCGTCGATGGCGAGGTGATCAAGGAACGGGCGGAAAACTTCAAGGATGAATTTGTGGAGATGGTCAACCGTCCCAATAAAAAGACCGGGCTGTATATCGGTAGCGCGTTAATACTGATTGGAGCTTACATTTTTCTGAAAAACCTGAACATTCCCTGGCTGGCCTGGGTGAATAACAATGTCATTTTGGCGGGTCTGGTCATTATCGCAGGGGTCGCGCTTTTGGTGGTTTCCATCAGGAGAGGAAAGTAAGCATGGAAAAGAGAACACAACGGAAGGGATTTTTCTTCCCTGTCTTGCTGGTGGGGCTGGGAGTGCTGTTGTTGCTGGTTAACCTTGGGATGATCTCCGGTACCACGCGTGAAAATCTGCAGTTGTACTGGCCGGTAATATTGATGATCGCCGGGTTGAGCGACCTATGGCGGCGGGATGGTCTGGTTTGGCCTCTGCTTCTACTGGGGCTCGGAGTCCTCTTTCAATTGGGTAATCTCGGTTATCTTCCTGTGCGAGCGCTGCCGCTACTATCCAGGATCTGGCCGATTGTGCTGGTCGCGATTGGTATCGATATCGCATTCGGGCGCAACCGCGGTGGATGGCATATGCTGCTGCGGACCGGTATAGGTTTGTTAGTGGTAGCGGCCATCTTCTGGCTGGCGATCGCCTATCCAACAGGAACCAGCGGACGGGAAGTGGACATTACGCAAAGCGCAGATGGTGCTCAATCTTCCAGGGTGGAGATCTCGCTGGTATCAGGGCAAATGAAATTGTCAGGCGGCGCGCGCGGCGGGCAGCTCCTTACCGGAAAAGCGTTCATTCCAGGAAGTGCCTCGCTCAAGCCCGATTACTCGAAGACATCAAACGGTGAAGGTCAGCTTACCCTGAAGATGCAAGGCGATTCCGCTGCATGGGGAGGAAATATCTGGGCGCATGAATATGATCTTAAGATGGCCGCGGACTTGCCGATCGATCTGCAAACGGAACTGGTGGCAGGTGACCTGGAGCTTGATCTTAACGGCACAGCGGTTACGCGGATGGAATCTCAAATGGCGGTGGGCAATCAATCGATCAGCATTCCCTGTAATGATGGATTATCGGTTGTCGTCGAACAGGCTGTTGGCTACATCGGTCTGAATATCCCGGAGGGCTGCGCGGTGAACATTCAGCTGGATAACGCCCTGGTCAACACCTCCATTCCAGCCGGTTACCAGCGTAACGGGGACCAGATCAGTTATGACCCACCGGGCATTTCCGGTGCAACCGTTGAGATCAGGATCGCGCTGGCGGTCGGCGCGGTAGGAATCAACACATCAAAATAGACTGGGAATACCGGAAAGCGGAGAGAAATACTCCGCTTTTTTATTTAATTTGGAACTTTTTTTTCAATTATGCGTCATACCGGTAGAGAAAAACAAAGAGAGGATCAAAATGAAAAAATCAATGCTTTTAGTTGTAGTTAGTTTAGTTGCCATGTTCGTTCTGGCAGCCTGCGGCACCACCCAGGTGACCAACACTGTTCAACAGGTACGCACAATTTCGGCTGCTGGTACCGGATATGTGTACATTGTCCCCGATATCGCCTACATCAATATAGGTGTGCGTGTGGATGCGGATGAGGTTTCAGCTGCGTTGGCTGCCAACAGCGTTCAGGCAAAGGCCATTGCGGATGCGTTAGCCGGTATGGGTGTCGACAAGTCAGATATCCAGACCTCGAATTTCAACGTTTACCCGATGCAGGATTGGGGTCCTGATGGACAGATCTCACGCAAGTACTATGTGGTCGAAAATACTGTGTCTGTGACCGTTCGAGATCTCACTAAATTGGGTAATTTGTTGGACACAGTGGTCAGCTCCGGCGCCAACACCATCAACGGCATCAGCTTTGATGTGCAGGATAAGTCAGCGGCCGAAGCCGAAGCTCGTGATAAAGCGATCGCGGATGCGAAGCTTGAAGCTGAGGCCATCGCTGCCGCGGCCGGGATCAAGCTTGGAGATCTCCAGTCGGTGAATGTATACACCAGTGGTGTGGTCTACCCCGTGTACGAGACAAAGGGACTTGGTGGTGCAGGCGCTTCCGGCGCAGCGGCTCCAGTATCCGCCGGACAGTTAAAAGTCAGTGTGGATGCCAATCTCGTTTACGAGATCAAAAAGTAGAGTTCTCCTCCAAAACAGATCAGGGTGCCGGTGTCGGCACCCTGATGCTATTAATTGATCTTTCAGTATTTGATGGCGCTGATCCGCTGCAACTTGCTCAATTTGTGGGTGGAGATCACCCGCCGGACCGTGCCGGAAAGTCCGCGCATCACGACGCTGTCGGTGCGCGCGCCGTCTTTGAAATATCTCACGCCTCTCAGGAAATCACCGGTGGTGATGCCGGTGGCAGCAAAGAACACGTTGTCAGAGGAAATAAGATCATCCATTGAAAGAGGTTTGTTAAAATCGACCCCCATCTCCCTGGCCAGGTCCAGTTCAGCCTGGTTGCGGGCGTACAGTTTTCCAACGATCTCACCGCCCATGCAGCGCAGCCCCACCGCTGCCAGAACACCTTCAGGTGTTCCCCCCACGCCCATCAGCAGGTCCGCCGGGTTGTTTTCAATGGCGGTCATCATTGCGCCAGCTACATCACCATCCGGGATCATCTTGATCCTCGCGCCGGCAGACCGCACTTCGCTGACCAGTTGCTCATGGCGGGGTCGGTCGAGGATCACCACCGTGAGATCTTCAACTTTCACCCCTTTACATTTCGCAACCTTGATCAGGTTGTCTTTAACAGGCGCTTCGATGTCTATGCAATTCTTGGCGTCCGGACCCACGGCGATCTTATTCATGTAAACGAACGGACCCGGGTTGAACATTGTTCCGCGCGGCGCGATGGCCACCGTGGCGATCGCGTTCCATAACCCGAAGGCCAGCGGGCGCGTCCCTTCGATCGGGTCAACGGCGATATCCACTTCAGGTCCTTCACCTGTCCCCAAAACCTCGCCGTTATACAACATGGGGGCTTCATCCTTCTCCCCTTCACCGATGACAACCACTCCGCGCATTTCGATTGTGTTGAGCATGACGCGCATCGCGTCAACCGCCACTTTGTCAGCGAGGTTTTTATCTCCTCTGCCCATTTGTCTGCCGGCGGCCAGCGCGGCGGCTTCAGTTACCCGCACGAGATCAAACGCCAGGTTGCGAGTAGGTGTTTTGTTCTGCATGATCCCTCCCTTTCGTTTGGTTTTGTGTGTTATATCAGGTAATAAAAATGATCAGATAATAACCGATGGTGATCGCCCACAGGATGGAATCGATCCGGTCGAGAAAACCGCCGTGATCAAGCAGAATGGTACCGGAATCTTTGACATTGAAAAAACGTTTGAGCATGCTTTCGCCGAAATCACCCATTGGGGCGAGGATGGAGATCACTGCCCCCAGCATAATGCCATGGACGGGCAGGATAACAGGAACAAACCCATGCCATAATGCCGCGATCCCCCATCCAGCCAGGGTGCCGCTGATGATCCCGGCGAAGTAGCCTTCCCATGATTTATGCGGGCTGACGCGCGGGAACATCTTATGCCGGCCAAAACGTCGGCCAATGGCATACGCTCCAGTATCCGCGATGGCGATGCTGGCGACCACCAGGATGACCCAGTAAAAACCATAATCCAGATCCCGGATGGATACCGCGTAAGCGCCCAGCCAACCCAGGTAAAGTGGACCGCCAAATGTGAGGAAGAAGCTGACCGCCGAGGACTCGCCGCCTTTCTGAAGTTCGAGCACGTGGTAAACCATCGCCGCCAGTATCAGCAAAGCCAGCAGCAGATCACTGTATTGAAAATTAAACAGGTGGCGCAGCAGGATCAATAAGGATGTAAATACAAGCATTAACACCAGCGAGGGGGCGAACCCGCCTTTGTGAAACAGCTGCCAAAGCTCAAAAGCAGCCAGTGTAATGATGATGGCTACCAGGATTGCAAAAGGCCAGTCGCCGATCCGGGCGAACAGGGCGAAGAGTGGTACCAGGATAGCCGCGATTAGCAGCCGTTGGCGCAAGGATGGATCAGGTCTCATGATCAGCGCTGGAAATTTTTCCAAACCTCCGATCGCGCTGGCCGTAAACCTCAATTGCTTTAAATAGTTCAGCTTTATCAAAATCCGGCCATAAGGTGGGTGTGAAATACCATTCAGAATATGCGGATTGCCAGATCAGAAAGTTACTGATGCGCATTTCACCAGAAGTGCGGATGATCAGGTCAGGATCCGGTGTACCGGCAGTGAATAGGTATTGATCGACGAGTTCTTCAGTGACCTGTTCGGCGGGAACTTTTGCGTTGATCATTTGCTGGATGGCGTAGATGATCTCATCCCGTCCGCCATAATTCCAGGCTAGGTGGAGGTTGAGCACATTGTTGTTGCAGGTGAGCTGCATGGAATGTTCCACTTTTTTTCGGGTTGGCTCAGGCATGGCATCCAGGCGGCCGATGTGATGGAGTTTCACGCCTTCACGGCATAGTTCATCCAGTTCCTTGTCAAGGTAGGTTTCCAGAATGGTCAACAGCCCGTCCACTTCTGACTTGGGACGGCGCCAGTTTTCTGTCGAAAAAGCGTAAATGGTCAGGTGTTTGACGCCTTTTTCACGGCATCCCTTAATGATCTGGCGCAGGTTTTCGGTGCCTGCGCGATGACCCTCTAATCGGGTTAACCCGCGTGCCTCTGCCCAGCGGCCGTTGCCATCCATAATAATAGCGATGTGACATGGGATCTTGCAGAGTTGATCGGTCATCGGGTCATCAGTCTTCCAGGATCAGACTTCCATGATCTCGGCGTCTTTACGTTGACCGATCTTGTCGGTCTCTTCGATCATGCGATCGGTCAGTTTTTGCAGTTCTTCTTCACCCAACTCCAGGTCATCTTTGGAGATCATTTTCTCTTTTTCAAAATCACGCAGGTCCTTGATCAGATCGCGGCGCACGTTGCGAACCGCCACCCTGGTTTCCTCAAGGCGCGCATTAACCACTTTTACAAGTTCCCGGCGGCGTTCTTCGGTAAGAGGAGGCAGGTTTAAGCGGATCACTTTGCCGTCATTATTGGGGGTCAGCCCCAGTTCAGAAGCCAGAATCGAGCGTTCGATGGTTTTGATCGAAGACGGATCGAAAGGTTTGATCAAAAGCACACGCGCTTCTGGCACCGAGATGCTGGCCAGTTGCATCAACGGGGTGGGCATTCCATAGTAATCGATGGGCAGTTTTTCTACCAATGCAGGGGTTGCCCTGCCAGTGCGGATCCCGGTGAGGTCCTCTTCCAATGCCAGCAATGCGCCTTTCATGCGCCCTTCTGCGTCTTTTAATATATCTTTAATCATTAAATTTCCTCCGCAATGGATGGATTGACTGGTGTGGAATTAAGCATACCTTAAAAACAGGAAAAAATCCATCAACTTCGCGTTATGTATACGGCGCATCGTTGGAAAGGATGTAAAAACACTTGACAAAAAGAACAAATGTTCTATAATATTAAATAAAAACTGGCTTCCATCTGGCCCGAACCTTGCAATAGAAAGGATAATCGCGACTTATGGAGTTTAAAATGAACACAGGAATGTTATGGTTTGATAATGACCCGAAAGTTGATTTCTTCACCAAGATCAGCCGGGCAACCGATTATTATCAGAAAAAGTACGGCCAACGCCCGGACCTGTGCTACGTACACCCGAGTATGAAGTTCGAACCGCCTCCGAAGACGACTGGTATCGAAGTGCAGACAGACCAGATGGTGCTGCCGGACCATTTCTGGTTGGGGGTCAAGAACCTTACTGCTTAATAATGTTGGTATTCCTATTGCGATTCAGCCGCCAGAATGGCGGCTTTTCTTTTTACCGGCATGTCGTATTCGCCTTGTCAGCCAATTCCACACCTGGATGACATGCCTGAAGGGGCGTTTCGAAAAACGTTTGGCATAATGCAGCGCGGCTGATTCGATGCTGACCCTGCGCTGCTGTTCTTCAGCCAGGTACCAGCGGTGTTCGAGTATCCACAGGTATAGATCCATCGGTGTGCGATGCGGGAAGTCCTTGAGGATCTCGTGTTTGTTAATGATGCGAATGAGGGGTTTGTATACTTCTTTGTACCAGCCTCTCACCGCTTCTTCATCGCTGATCGGGCGGTTCAGTTTTTCTCCCATGAACCAGCGGTGAACACTGATGTGCTGCAAGACCTTGTCATATTGCCCTGCCAGCGTGAAGCGAAAATCCTCTTCCGGATAAAGCAGATCCAGTTTTGTTTCTTTCAGGAAATCCAGGTATTCCTGTTCCAGCACTAACTGGTTCAGGTCGGTGTCCTTGTCGATGTGACCCGGCGTGTGGATCTCGGTGACATAAGCGTCGATGTAGACCTGCCCCTTCTCCCGCGCAACAGAGACCCGATGGTTGCCATCCTTAATAAAATACGCATCACCGATCTTGTATACTTCAATAGGTGGCAAAATAATATTTTTGAAATGCGCCCGGTCGATGCTTTCCCAGCGCGATCGCGTATGGGTCTGGCGGGGCAAAAAAGCCCGGTCAAAATCGTAGTACCGGCTGACAGAGCCGATGATCTTATCGGTCTCGATCTGCTTGACCCCGATGTAATTTTGCCCGCGCATGGGGATGTGTTTGAGCACTTCCTCAAATGGCAATAATTCATTGTTCTTGTTTCCCAGCCAACTCAGTATAGACCGCCAGAAGCTTTTCTGATAGGCGTACGAAAAATCGATCCTGGATTGCTGGCTGAAATTTACGCCAAGATCATCCCTGTCACTCATCGAGCAACTCCTTTTTGCCAGCTGCGAATTTCAGGCAGAGGCATGGGTAATACCTTATATCCGTATACATTTTGCACGATCGTATTTCCAATCAAGGTCCGGGTGACCGTGTCCTGCCGATAAACATGGATGTGCCCATGTAAAAAATAGGCAGGTTGGAACACTTTGATCAACCAGCCAAAGGCTTTAATACCGCGGTGCGGCAGGTCATCCTCGTCGTGTACCTTCCAAGGGGGAGCGTGCGATAAGAAAATATCGATATAACGGCCATTTTTCGCTCTGTTGATCAAAAAGCGCGGCACCAGGCTGAGTACCATCCCCCAATACTCACCCTGCGTATACTGATGCTGCCCGCGGTTGTAGCGCAGCGAGCCCTCCAGCCCTGCTAAAAGAAGGCCTGTATCATCCTCTACACAGCGGCGGTGCAGGTCAACCGCGCCCCACGGAAACCGACGCGTGCCCCCAACGCCGATCTCGCGATCACTGGCATGGTTCCCGCGCACGTAGTAGCAAGGAACATTGAGCATACTCAGCATGAATTCGATGTAAAAATAGGGAAGATCACCACAGGATAAGATCAGATCTATGTCGTGGAATTTATCCGCGATCATCGGGCTGTAAAGAAAGCCGATCTCTGTATCGCTCACACCGAGCAGTTTCATTACCTGCCAACCCGCTTAGAGCTGTTCAAACAGGGCGGTTACCGTTGCAGAAGCATATTCTGCGGTGTGGGTGATCGAGACCGACCAGCTGAACCAGCCCATCTGCCTGGCATACGCCAGCGCGCTGCCATGCAGCAGCAGCACGGGACCGCCCTGCTCACCCGTCAGTATCTCAATGTCATGCCAGCCCACCGCCCCGATCCCGCAGCCGAGCGCTTTCGCAGCGGCTTCTTTGGCTGAAAAACGGCCGGCAAGGCTGCTATCACGTCCGGCGCATTCCTCGGCTTCACGTATTGTGAACACGCGCTGCAAAAAGCGCGTTTTGATGGCTGGATCCAGTTTCGTCAGTCGATCAATCTTGAGCATGTCGATACCAGTGGTTACGCCGATCATGGGGTTATTTCACCTTTCCATCGGGACCGGCCGAGACTACAATAAGTTTCTCGGGGTCGATGTGCAGCCGGGCGGCTTCAAGCACCTGTTCGCGGGTTACCGCGCGGATCAGCGTGGGATAACGCTGAAGGTAGTCCAATCCGAGACAAAACCGTTCCAGGTTCAGGATGGAATTGGCCACCCCGCTGTTAGACTCCAATGACAGGGGCATACGTCCAATATAATTGTTCTGGTTGTCGGTCAACTCTTCCTCGGTCACCAGCTCAGATGTGAAGCGCCGTAACTCATTCGTAATTAATGCCGCGGCCCGCTCAACGTTGCCGGGATTGACCCCCGCGGAGACTTCCCAACTCCCGCTATCTTTCCACGCGTTCAGGCTGGTGGAGGCGTAATACGCCAGGCCGGCTTTTTCACGCACCGAATCACCGATGCGTCCCATCAGCCCGAATTGACCGAGAATGCTGTTACCAAGCGATGCCGCCAGGTATTCAGGTGCTTTACGCTTGGGCCCCAGCGTTCCCATGATCAGATCAGATTGGCTTTTACCCGGAACCATGATGTGTTTTACAACCGCCTGCTCAACCGGGCGGATGGCAGGGTGTTGCGGTTCGGCGGGAGGCGCGGTATTTTGCCACTGGTTGAAATAGCTGTCGGCCAGATCGAACACCTGCTGCGGATGAACAGCACCAACCACCACCAGGGTCAAACCTCCGGGATGGTAATGCTCACGATGGAATTCGATCAGGTCTTCGCGAGTGATCGCGCTGATCGTTTCAATAAAACCATCCTCAGGCCTTCCGTATGGATGATTCGGGAACAGGAGTGAATCGAATTCGATCGCTGCAACGTCCTGTGTGCTCTGACCGCGGATCGCCAAACTGGTGAGCATTTGAGATTTTAACCGGTTCACCTGGTCAGCCGGGAAGACCGGCTCGATCAAACTTTCCGCGATGGTTGAAAAAAGCAACGGTAGATCTTCAGCCAGTGCGCGCCCGCCAAAACTGGTGGTGTGAACGCTGGCGCCATAACCAAAACTGGCCCCCGCAGATTCAAGACGGTCGAATATTTCCTGAAAGCTGCTGCGTTGTGTACCTCGCATCAGGGCGCGGGCGGTGAAGTGCGCCAGGCCGAGCTTTTCAAGGGGATCTGATTGACTGCCCGCTGAAATATAGCCAGAAATTACGACTGAGGCGCTGTCAAAGTTGCTGCGGGCAAGGAGGACGATCCCATTGGGTAAGGTTTTTCTGAAGATATCCTCCGGACCAGGAACGCTGCGATTACTGGAGACTGGCGCGCTCATTTCTGTGCTCCTTCCGGATGATAGATTCCCACCACGCGCTGCTCGCGGCATAAGTATCTTTCTAAAATGGATTGAATATGCGCCGGGGTCACGCGGGCGAGCTTTTCTGTGTACCTGGTGAACCAGTTGTAATCGTCAAACATTTCGGAGTAGCCCAGCCAGAACCCCTGGTTGGTGATATTTTCGCTGCCATAAACAAACAGAGCGCGCGCCTGTTTGGCTGCCCGATCCACTTCAGCCTGTAATATTGGGGTTTGCATTAGCTGGTCCAATTCCGCGTCCACCTGCTCTAAAACGGTTTGTGCATGATGTTCCGGGCTGACTGTGATGGTGATGTTATAAAGGTATGGATCGTAGGTGGCTTGCAGCGATCCGTTCACGCTAACTGCGAATTCTTTTTCAATCAGGCGGCGATACAGGCGCGAGGTCTTATTGGATATACTGCCGCCGCCGAACATATTGAGGCTGCTTGGACCGGTAAGAAGGCTGTCAAGGATGGTAAAGGCAAAGAAATCCTCCTCCCGCGCTGCCGGGGCAGGATAAGCGATCTGAAGGTAGGTGGTTTCGCCCGGTCCGTGTACATCTACAGGCAGTTCCGCCTGCCGCTTTTCTTCACTGCCATTCGCTGGTGCAGCGACCGGGGAGCCCGGTAAATGCGCATAGGCCGCGGTCAGCTTTTCCAGCATCCGGGCGCTTTCAAAATCGCCCGCCACCGCGACGACAGCATTAGCTGGGTTGTAATACTTTCGGTAATGACCATAAAGATCTGCGCGGGTGATCGCCTGCAGATCGGTCATTGATCCGATGACCTCGTTCCTGTAGGGGTGCTTTACGAACGCCGCGGCTTGCACGGCTTCATCCAGTTTGAAAAGGGGCTCGTTCTCGCTGCCTTCCCTTTCAGAAATGACCACGGTCCTTTCGGATTCGACCTCTTCCGGATCGAAGAAGCTGTTGACCATGCGATCCGCTTCCAACGCGATGGCGAGGTCGACCTTATCAGCCGGAACCGTCTCAAAAAAGGTGGTCCAGTCGAGATGAGTGAAGGCGTTCCACATGCCGCCGTCTCTTGAAATGGCTTTATCCAGCACACCTGCGGGAAATGCCGGCGTCCCCTTGAATTGCATGTGTTCCACCCAATGGGAAATTCCGGTGTACCCAGGCTGCTCATACCGCGATCCTACCCGGTACCACACCCAATGACTGACGATAGGGGCGGTGTGGACCTCGGAAAGCAATATTTTTAGCCCATTTTCGAGTTTGAATTCCCGGATGTTCTCTTCCATGCTACCTCTAAGCGATCTTTTAAGTAACTATAGCATAAGCAGAGGTTAGCGGGTAGGGAAATTGCTATAATACTAACGTAAGTTATTTGGAATGTGATCAAGGCGACAAAACCAGTTACATGGAGAAAGCGGCATGGATGAAATGGTCCAGGTGGCAATCGTCGGTGCAGGCCCAGCCGGTTTGTTCGCAGCGGAAAGATTGGCTGCAATCGGCTACGGAGTGGCACTCTTCAATCGTGACATTAAACCAGGCGGTATGGCGGAGTATGGCATTTATCCGGACAAACACACGTTAAAAGATGGATTACGCAAGCAGTTCAAAAACATCCTATCCTGTGACCGGGTTCATTATTATGGCAATGTATGTGTGGGTGAAGGGCGCTGCTTATCGATCTCGGATCTGCTGGAGTGGGGATTCCCCGCAGTGCTCGTTGCCTGCGGGGCGCAGGGGACCAAGTGGCTGGGGCTGCCCGGGGAGAACCTTTTAGGCGTTTACCACGCCAAAGATGTGGTCTTTCATTACAACCGATTGCCACCGTTCAGCACCCTGCCCATAAAGATCGGAAAGCGCGTGGTCATCGTTGGAGCTGGCAACGTGATGGCGGATGTAACACGGTATCTGATCCACCAGGAGCAGGTGGAGGAAGTTCACATTTGCGTCCGGCGCGGTCCGGCAGAAGTGAAATTCACCCTCAAAGAGCTTGAAACGATCATTGGGGCATTTGATCTCGGTCATTTGGAAAAGGAGATCGAGCGGGTAGCTCCGGTGATGCAGGCGCTAGGGCAGGACCCCGCGCATGAGTTAACTTTCTTCAAATCCGCGTTGGACAAAGCCGAGAGTTATAAAGGTGCAGCGCGGATTCTGATGCATTTCCTGGTCTCGCCGCTGGAAATACTGGGTGATTCAGAGGGCAGAATGATCGCGCTGAACCTGGAGGATAACACGCTGGTCGGTGATAAAGAGAATCCATCTGCGCGTGGTCTGGGCACCAGGTGGATTTTGAACGCGGACACAGTGATCTTTGCCATTGGTGACAAGGTTGAAGCTGAACTGGGGTTGCCGGTAAACAGGAACGATTACCGTCATGTAGAACCGCCAACTTACCTGGTGGATGGGCAATCGTATGAAGTTGAAGATCCTTCGGGTGGTAAGCCCTGGCCGGGGGTATTTCTGGCAGGCTGGTCGCGAATGGCCAGCAGCGGTCTGGTGGGTAACGCGAAACGAGATGGTGTGAACGCGGCTTGCGCGATCGATCAATACCTGCGATCGACTGGAAAAGGAGGGTTAGCGCTAGAAATGGTTGAAGAGCGGGTCAATGCCATTGGTTGCCCAGTAGTTCGCAAAGAAGATCTCGATCGATTGCTGGCGGATGAACACAAACGCGCTGAAAGCGGCACAACAGAAACCGCGAAATACCTAACCAACGATGAAATGTTAACTGTTATGGGGTTGAAAGAAATCCGGGGATCAGTCTGAGTTTCGATTGAAGGGGAACATCAGTATGAAACCGATGGCGATGATCGCGCAGCCGATCTCCATTCCGCGCGCCTGCCAGACGCCGAAATAGGGCACTCCGGGGAGCGGGTGGGTGCCCACGCCGAAAACATCCGCAAATCCTGAGAACATAGCGACCACAAATCCAGTGCTCACCAGCCGCCAGCCGATATCAGCGGCCGCGTTGGGTGTTTCACGGCACCATAACGCGCGAATCGCGGCGTAACCGCTGACACAGATAGTGCCAATTCCCAAAAGCATCACCGCGATCTGGATGAAACCGACCACCGGGCTGCGGTCAAGACCAAAGAGACCCGGGCGCGCGCCGACCAGGAAGATGACAAATCCGGCCAGGGTGGCCAGCAAAGCGATCCGGATACGTATGCGTGGCAATGGATAAACCCGCTTTTTATCCTCTGTGTCTATGTGGGTTGATACCTGGTTTTCAACCATCAGGTCTTGCCATTCTCCATAATTGTGTTTAATTGAGCGGTGCTTTCCAATAGTATAACCTGATTTTGCATGTGTAGAAAGTGCCTGTAATCAAAAGCGCGCTCGGTAGAGCGCGCTTGGAAATTCTAAAACAGGTGCTGTTATTCCGGATCAGCCGCGGTTTCTTCTGTCGTGTTTTCTACCGAACCCTCGTTCGCTTCAGTGGTTTGTACAGTATCATCCCCATCAGCGTTGAGGATCCCTTCCAGGGTCTGCCAGTCCATGTCAGCGTAAGCCATCGAGTCCACACGGCGCAAGCTTAGACCGATACGGTGCACGGTTGGATCGACCTTGATGATGCGCAAGGTGCAGACATCACCTTCTTTGATCACTTCTTTGGGGTGTTCGATGCGCCGCTCGCTGATCTCGGAAATATGGATCAGTCCTTCAATATCATCTACAAGGCGGGCGAATGCGCCGAACTTGGTCAGACGGGTAATGGTGCCTTCGACCAATTGACCGACCTGGAACTGGGCAGCTTTCTCATCCCAAGGGTCAGTCAGCAGCTGGCGGATCGAGAGACCAATGCGTTTCTTGTCATGATCAATGTTGATCACTTTTACCTTGATCTCCTGCCCCACCTTGTACAACTCACCCGGGTGCGGAACGCGATCCCATGAGATCTCAGACATGTGTACCAAACCGTCAGCGCCGTTAACATTTACAAAGATGCCAAACTCAGCGATGCTGGTGATACGACCTTTGTATACTTCTCCGACCTTCAGCTCTTCCAGTACGCGTTCACGCACAGATTCGCGGGTCTCGGTGGAGGCAGCGCGTTCAGAAAGAATTAGGCGGCGCCGTTCGCGATCAACTTCGATCACGCACACATCGATCTCCTCGCCGATCATTTTTCCCCAGCGTTGTTCCGGTGTATCGCCGGTGGAGCTGCTGCGGCGCGTCATGCTGATCTGGGATGCCGGCACAAAGCCGCGCAGACCGCCGACAGGAACGATCAGACCACCCTTGTTATAGCCGATGATCGAACTGTGAGTAGCCAGTTTTGCGGCGAGCAGCCGTTCAACTTCTGCCCAGCCTTCTTCTTCGCGGGCGCGCATATAAGACAGAATCAGGTTGCCGTTCTGGTCTTCGGGGTTAACAACGTAAACCGGGATTTCCTGACCCAATTGCAGGGTCGCGAGCTCGTCGCTGGGGATAAGTTCGTATTCCTTACCCTCGATGATCCCTTCTGACTTAGTTCCTACACTGACGAGGATCCTGCCAGTCGTGATGCTGGCGATGACACCCTTGCGGATCTCACCCTGGGTCGGAAAATCAATTCCCAGACCTTCCTTTTCGAGTAAAGAAGCCATGTTATTGTCGTTCTGGTTGTTGTCTGAGTTCGACCCCGCTGTGTTTTGGTTTACGTTCTGGTCCATATGATTAGCGCTCCGCTGTTAAGATTAGCCCAGTTCTGTTTTGATCGACCGGCAGGTATGACAAACTTAATGGGCTACAACAAATTAAGATTATACATCATTTGAATCCTTTTATAACACAGAATTCAAAACAAAACCCGCGCATTACCGATGATCTTGTTAATGGCGTTTGCGTTTTTTCTTTTTTGATTCCTCAGTCATCACGCTGGGCGAGGCTTGGGCGGCGGGTGCCGAAGATTCCGCTGGCGGTCGTTCGTTCGCCTGTGCCCCCGGGCGGCGAGGCTGGAAAAGGAACATACGGCTGATCACACCCGCACGGATTTCGCTGAGCAGGTTGCGGAACATTTCGGAGGCCTGACCTTTATACTGCACCAGAGGATCGCGCTGGGCGAAGGCTTCCAGACCGATCGAGACACGCAAAGCGTCCACACGGGTCAGGTAATCCACCCACAGTTCTGAGATCACGCTGAGCAGAATGTGCCGGTGGATCTGGTTTTGAATACGACGGCCCAGGATCACTTCAAGTTGATTGCGTATTTCCGGGGTCAGATTATCGGGTGCCGTTTCCGTCAATCCGGCGAGCGCGGCTTCTCCGATCTCCGCTTGAAGCGAGCTTCTGACCTGCGGATCAAGATCGCGCATGGAAGCGCCGGATAATCTGAAGCGTTCAAATTCGATCTTGCCCCATACGGTCTCTAACCGCTCCTGGATCGTTACCAGGTGTTCCAGCACCTCCTGGGTGATCTCCGGTACCGGTCTATCCTGGATGAGACGAGCGGCGTGAAAGATGTAGTTAACCAGCATGATCCGTTTCATGCCACGCTGGTGCGTACGCGGATCGATCGCCATTTTTGTACCCATGCTCATATTGATCAAAAGATCGATCAGGCGTGATTCATCCGTTGAATCCACAGGGGTGCGGCTGAGGACTGAGTCAATATTCTGGATCAAAGCTCCCTGGTTGGCAAGCAGCGATTCCTTGCGTTTCTCCAGGGTCGTTTTGACCTGATTCAGGATTCCGGCCGTCAGGTCATCCCAGTCCAATTCCTGCAAGTCAGCCGGCCTCAGATTCAGGCTTTCATCCAATCTTCGTTCGATCGAGCCTATTGTGCGGGTAATGGCCAGTAAGTTAAGCGCCCGACTCACCTGGGAGGATAATTTCTCCCGCACATCGCGATTGGCTTCAGGCAGGGCGCGCAGCTCTTCAGATGAAAGGCGCAGCGCTGTGCGAGTGAGGTTGGATAACTCCTCGAGGAGTTCCTGCGGGCGACGCTGGGCAGCTTCTTCGTCTTTTCCCGCATCCTCAAGTCCTTCAAAGAAAATATCGATGCTGTCCTGACGTTCTTTGGCGAGTTGTTCAACCGTCTCTTCAGTTTTCTCGAGCAGCTGGCTGGTTGCGTTGAGGATGTGCTCATGTTCAGCACTCAGCGAGTTTTCAGCGATCTCCAGCAGAGCGTTGCGGATGGCGTTGTCATTAACCGGCGCCTTGATCCTGGAACGCAGTTCATCAACCATGAGACGCATCGTAAAAGAGGGGGCGCGCATCCCTTCAGCCTCAAACGTCATCGAAGGCTGGACTTCCTCCAGGTAACTGAGGAGTTTCCACGGCCCTTCTTCATCAGCCAGGGCTTTCGGAATGCGTTCATTCAGTTCGGTGGTCAGAACATCGAGAATATCGTCGTGAAGATCTTCTTTTTGAAAGGCACGGTCGCGTTCACCGTAGATACGTTTACGCTGCGCGTTCAACACGTCATCGTATTCAAGTAAATGCTTGCGCACGTCAAAGTTGTTGCCTTCCACACGTTCCTGGGCTTGCTCCACGATCCTGCCAAGCAGGCCGCTTTCAATGGGCAGGCTGGGATCGACTTTCATACGCGTCATCAGCACTTCCATCTGACCACCGCCGAAGAGGCGCATCAGTTCATCTTCCAGCGACAGATAAAAACGGGAGGAACCCGGGTCACCCTGGCGGGCGGCGCGGCCGCGCAGCTGATTATCAATGCGGCGCGCTTCATGGCGCTCAGAACCGATCACGTGCAGCCCGCCCAGTTCGCGCACCCGCTTCATGTCTTCCAAGTAATTGATGAAGGTATGCACGGATTCAGAATAGATGCCGTAATCTTCCTCAGTGAGCTTATCCAGCTCCTGTCGGCGGGCATCATTGGATAGATCATAAGGGTCAGGCACTCCTGCGCGATCCAGTACGCGGATGACATCTGCCAGAATCTCTTCGTTCAGTTCACCACCCAGCTTGATGTCAACACCGCGGCCTGCCATGTTGGTGGCGATGGTGACCATGCCAAATCCACCGGCTCGCGCAATGATCTGGGATTCCTCATCGTGTTTACGGGCGTTCAATACCTGGTGGGGTACACCTCCCTGGATGGCTGAGAGCACCCGGCCGGCATCGGCAGGCCGTACATCCAGGATCTTCAACAGCCGCGTAAGGAGTTCTTCATCCTCCGGGTTAATAGAGGATAAACCAGCCTGGCGGGCGATCGGACGCATTTCTGCAACGTTCAACTCGTTGAGTGGCCGATTGAGGAATTGCAGTTCCTTGATCTCGAGCTCAGCGGATTTGTTGAACTTTTCCAACCAGGCGTCGCGGATGATGAGCGTTTGCGCCAGGCGGCGGATGGATTCAGCGCCCAGGCGTTGAGATAGCCGTTCAGAGTGCTCAACGGATGTGGTGCCCACCAGCAGCGGTCGGCCGCTGGCGTAATATTGAAGGATCTCCGCAACAATCGCGCGCAGCTTGGCTTCCTCAGTACGGTACACCATGTCCGGAAAGTCCTGGCGGCGCCAGAAATTGGGCGATTTTTGGGCATCGTCCTTCCGGGCGTAATACTGTATCGGGTAACCGCGCGCATCTTTAGTCTCCACCACGGTCAGCGGTGAATCCGATTTTGAAGCGACATACTCCAGGTTCATCGGAATGGGCAGAACATCCAGTTTGTAGATCTTGTTGAATTCTTCAGCCTCGGTGAGCGCGGTGCCGGTCATACCCCCCAGTTTTTCATACATGCGGAAGTAATTCTGGATGGTGATGGTGGCGTAGGTCACGCTTTCTGGTTCGATCTTCACGCCTTCTTTTGCTTCTACCGCTTGATGCAAGCCTTCAGACCATCGCCGCCCTGGCATGAGCCGACCGGTGAATTCGTCCACGATGATCACCTTACCGCCCTGCACGATGTAATCCTTGTTGCGCCGGTAAAGATGCTGCGCGCGCAGCGCCTGTTCCAGGTACCCCATCAGGCGGGCTTGCTCAGGGGTTACATCCTCCGGGCGGTCAGGGTTACGCAGCGGCTGGTTGAGGATCTCCTCAACATGTGCCTCGCCGATCTCGGTCAGCGAAACCTGGCGGTCTTTTTCGTTGACTTCGTAATCTTCAGGATTGAGCGCTCGCACCACCTGAGACATACGCAGGTACCCCTCACTTTCGTCAGAGGCAGGGCCGGAAATGATGAGCGGTGTACGCGCCTCGTCGATCAGAATGTTATCCACTTCATCGACGATGGCATAATAATGCCCGCGCTGCACTCGCTCAGCCAGGCTCATGGTCAGGTTGTCGCGCAGATAATCAAACCCGAATTCACTATTGGTCCCGTAGACGATATCCGCTTTGTAGGCTTCACTGCGGTCCACCAGGGTTAAGAGGTTGAGGTCTTCACGGGCGTTTGGTTTATCCAGATCCACCAGAAAGGCTTTTTGACCATTCTCGGTGCGGGCTGCCATTTGCAGAACGCCGACCTGTAAACCCAACAGATGATAAATGGGAGACATCCAGCGGGCGTCGCGGCGGGCGAGGTAATCGTTCACGGTCACCAGGTGCACGCCACGTCCGGTGAGGGCGTTGAGATAGAGTGGAAGGGTGGCGACCAGCGTCTTACCTTCGCCTGTGCGCATCTCGGCGATCCTGCCGGAGTGAAGGGTCATCCCGCCGATCAACTGGATGTCATACGGGCGCATACCCAGTGTGCGCTTGCTGGCTTCACGCACCGCGGCAAACGCTTCGGGCAGCAGATCGTCCAGGGTTTCACCCTCCGCCAGGCGCTGCTTGAACTCCGTCGTTTTGGCGGTAAGGGCTTCGTTACTTAACGCTTCAAATTTTTCTTCGAGCTGGTTGATCTCATCAACAACCAGTGAAAGTTTTTCGATCTCGCGTTTGTGCGGGTCGCCGCCAAACACGCGTATTAATCTTTGCATTACCATAGTCACCTCGTATACAAGAGGTGATTATAGCATAGGCAGATTCCACATCAACTCATTGGCAAATTGTTGACGATCCGGTTCAATACATCGGTAAAACTGGCTCCGAGAGCTAAACCTAGCGCGATGGTCACACAGGTGATGACGATACCGATCAATAATTGGGCAACAAAATACAATCCCCAGACCGAAAAGGCGCGGGTCAAAAAGTTCCTCGAAAGGATTCCGAGATCGGGCAGTGACCTGTGACCGGGCAACGACGCCTGCTGCTCCAACTGCTGCACGCGGGCGACTAAATTAGCGATATCCTGATCAGTGTACATGTTCACTCCTTGTTTGTGTATGTTTATTTTATTATGCACATTTTTTAATGAAACAGGTCAACCAGTTTCCACGGGTTGACCTGTAGTGGGATTATTAATCGATCAGATATGGATCGCGCGGCCTTCCACGGCTTCGGCGACTTCCATCAGTACTTCACTCAGCGTGGGGTGAGCATGTATATTATGGGCAATTTCGGCAGCGGTCAGCTCATTTTGTTGCGCCAGGGTTAACTCAGGCAGCAGTTCAGAGACCTCCGGACCGATGAGATGCGCGCCGAGGATCTCTCCGGTGGTTTCATCGATCAATAGTTTTACGAATCCGCCGTAATCTCCCAGACCGAGCGCTTTTCCATTGGGTTGGAAGGGAAATTTTCCGACCTTTACAGCCTTGCCCGCGGCGACCGCCTGTGCTTCGGTGAGACCAAAGGAAGCCACCTGCGGGTGGGAATAAGTGGCGCGCGGCACCATGCTGTAATCAATGGCTTTCACTCGCATACCGGCGATGGCTTCAGCGCAAAGAATACCCTGCGCAGAGGCCACGTGCGCCAGCAGCAGCTTGCCGGTCACATCCCCCACCGCCCAGATGCCTGGAATGTTGGTGGCCATGCGCTCATCCACCTTCACCTGTTTACGTTCGGTCAGTTCCACCCCGATCGCTTCCAATCCAAGGTTCTGGCTATTCGCGCGGAACCCGATCGACATCAGCGCCTGTTCAGCTTCCAGTTCGGTTTCGCCGTCCTTGCCGCTGATCTTCACTTTTACACCGTTAGGGGTCGTTTCAACTCCCAGCACCCGCGTCTCCGTCAGGCATTTGATACCACGTTTGCTGAACGCTTTTGTCAGCTCGGCGCTGATCTCTTCGTCTTCAAGCGGCGCGATGCGCGGCAGCATTTCCACCAGGGTCACCTGGCTACCGTAAGAACTCCACACTGTGGCGAATTCAAGGCCGATCGCGCCTGCGCCAATAATGATGACCGAAGCCGGCATCTTTTCCTGCAGGATGGCTTCGCGGTAGGTAACCACTTTTTCTCCATCCACGGCCACCCCGGGGATGGCGATAGGCGTGCTGCCGGTGGCGATGATGATGTCGCGCGCTTTTAATTCCTGTGATCCGCCATCCTTCTGGGTCACTATTAATGTATCAGATGCGCTGAAGCGGGCTTCACCCATGATGACGGTGATGTTGTTCTTCTTCATCAGAAAGCCCACCCCTCGGGTGAGCCGGTCAGAGACCTGCCGGCTGCGTTTTACCGCAGCGCTGAAGTCCAACCGCAAATTTTCAAAGGTAAAACCAAACTCGCGTCCGCGTTCGCGCAGCGTGTGCGCGACATCCGCGTTTTTCAGCAGCGCTTTGGAAGGTATGCATCCCACATTGAGGCAGACGCCTCCAAGCCATTCTTTGTCAATAATGGCGGTCTTTTTTCCCAATTGCGCTGAACGGATAGCGGCCACGTAACCGCCCGGACCGGCGCCGATAACAACTACGTCATATTGCTCCATATCACCCTCTTCTGTTTATATTTATATGAAATTATACCTGCTCCGGTATTGATGTGATGGTTGCCAGGTTTGAACAAGAGGAGAATTTGTTGTTATAAATTGCGGAAAGATGCCTCTTTGGAGGTGAGCAGGTTGTATTTAACAATATACAGTAACGCCATTACTCCGTCATTAAACCCGATCTTCTTGCCCTCCTGGTAGGAACGTCCCTGATATGAGATAGGGACCTCGAGGACGCGGCATTTCAGCTTGGCCACTTTGGCCATCACCTCCACCTCAAATCCGAAGCGTTCTGAGGTGATGATCATGTTCCTGATGATGTCTCCGCGCAAAGCTTTGTAGCAGGTTTCCACATCGGTCAATTTTAGACCATTGAACAGGTTGGACACTGCCGTGATGAACCGGTTAGCCAGGGTGTGCTGCAGGTAGACCGAATGGGAGGTTTGGCGTTCAAGGAAGCGGGAACCAAGCACTACATCAGCCTGGCCTGCCAATATTGGCGCAACGACCGTATTGATCTCCGCAGGGTCGTACTCCAGATCGGCATCCTGCACGATGACCACATCACCCGTGGAAACACGGAAGCCGGCTTTCAAAGCTTCGGTCTTACCCGCATTTTGCGGCTGTAAATGATAGTGGATGAGAGGGTGTTTCTGTTCATATTCCTGGCAGATCTGGCGGGTGTTGTCTTTTGAGCCATCATCGATGATGATGATCTCGCCCAGGTTCTGCACGCGCTCCAGCACCTGGTTTAATATCTGGGCAATTGTTTTTTCTTCGTTGTACGCCGGGATCACGATCGAAATGCTCATCCAACCCTCCTGAAGAAATAAGGAACGCCGGTATTATACTCCCGATGCCTGAAAGCTACACCTTTAGGTATTCACACCAGGCTGCCAATTCAGGGTTTGCGGGTGATCGCATCCGCCATGCGGGCCACGCGCACCATCACTTCCACATCGTGCACGCGGATGATATCCGCGCCGCGAGCGATGCCGATGGCGCACACCGCGGCGGTGCCTTCCACCCGTTCTTCCGGCGGTACATCCAGGGTGTACCCGATAAACGATTTGCGCGAAGCGCCCAGCAACACCGGAAAGCCGAGTTTTTTGATCTCGTCAAGTCGGTTGACCAGCTCCAGGTTATGTTCCACCGTCTTGCCAAAACCGATACCCGGGTCGAGAATGATGTGATCATCTGCCACACCGGCTGACCGCGCGACTGCGACGCTTTCCATCAGTTCGTCACATATCTCTTCGATGAGGTTGGTATAAGAGATGCCCACGTACCTTCCGCCCAGGTGCTGCTGCAGTTCGGCGTGGGCGGGCTGGCTTCGGTTGTGCATCAGGATGAGCGGGGCTTGAAAGGCCGCCGCGACCTCAGCCATGTGCGGGTCTGCGCGCAGCGCCCACACGTCATTGATCCAATCCGCTCCCTGGCGCAGGGCGGCCTCAGCCACACCGGATTTATACGTATCGATCGATACTGGTGTGTCGATGCCTGAACTGCGCAGCGCTTCGATCACCGGTAATACCCGCGACATTTCTTCCTGTTCAGATACAGCCGCCGCGCCAGGGCGGGTGCTTTCCCCGCCAATATCCAGGATATCTGCGCCTGCTTCAACGAAGCGCTGTGCCTGTTCCAGTGCAGCCCGCACCGTATCCGCGCGTGAGATCAAGCCATCCCCCGAGAAACTGTCCGGCGTGACGTTGATGATACCCATCACCAGGGTCTTCCTGCCAAATTCGAGAGGGGGAAGGCTAAAGTTCATTATTTTCACCTTTTTCCGCTTGAAACATCACCACGCCCGAAGGGTCTACCTGTTTTAGGAGGTTTTCCACCGCTTGACCACAGCCTGGAATGACCAGCCCCGGCGAGACCTCTGCCAATGGAACCAGCACGAACGCGCGCTCAAGCATGCGTGGATGGGGGACCTGCAGGCGGTTGTACTGGATGACACGATCACCATACAGCAGGATATCCAGGTCAATGATGCGCGGACCGTAGCGCACGGACTCGCGCCGCCCCATGAGCTTTTCGATGGCTTTCAGCTCGTAGAGCAGATTCATCGGAGCCAATGTGGTGCATCCCTTTATGACCTGGTTGAGAAAACGCGGCTGGTCGATCACTCCCCAGGGGGGCGTCTCGTAAATGCTCGATTCCGCTGTGATTCTGATGACTTCGCTCATCAGTTCCGTGGCGCGCACCAGGTTGGCCGCGCGGTCGCCCAGATTGCTGCCGAGCGCGATGTGAACGATCTCGCTGGAACTCATCGGTTCTCCGTTGTCATCCGCCGCGCGCAGCGTTGATCAAGTCCGCCATCAGACCGTAAGCTGTGGTATCTGGTCCGGGGTTGCTTTCCAGTATCCCCAATCCGGGTAATGTGTCGAGTTCGAACTGAACGAACGAGCTGGTGCCGTTGATGCTGTACAACGGGCTGCGCGGACTTACACGCTGCGGAGACACTTTTGCTACCAGGTGGCCATCGGTTAACTTGGCAGAGCAGACCAGTTTCCAGCGTTCACCCACCTGCAGCGCGTCCTGGATCATCTCCCGGGTGATACCGCGAATCCCATCACGTTCCACCTGGTCTGGTTTCAAGGGGCGGTCCATGAGCACGGTTGCCAGCGCGGCCACCTTGATGGCAGCATCCCAACCGTCAATATCCGCGCTGGGATCGGTTTCCGTGATGCCGATCGACCTGCCGTATTCCACCGCCTCGTCAAATGATCTGCCATTCTCCATCATCTCCAGCAGCAGGTTGGTGCAGGAATTGAGAATACCGAAGAATCCCTTCAACTCCACCGCAGGGAGCGGACCGCGAAAAAGAGAAAAAATAGGCGCGCCGTCCATCACCGCTGATTCGAACAGGAAACGCACCCCCTTTTCACGCGCGAGAGTGGAAAGGGTCTCATAAGCGTGCACCACCGGACCTTTGTTGGCCGTGATGCCGTGCATACCCCTGCCGAGTGCTGCTCGTAGGTGGTCCGCGGCGGGTTGGCCGGTGTGGTGGTTGACCGGGGAGTTTTCAAAAAGCACATCTGCTGGAACAGTATTAATGAAATTGAGGATCGAGCCGGGATCGGGCTGTGCGGAAAGTTGTGCGAGGTCACCGCCTGTTTTTGCGATCCGCAGGGCGGCTGCAGCGTTGATCCCGGCGGGGTTGATCGCCATACCGTGGCGCAGAGTGGCGATACCGACGATGCGGGTGCTAAAGCCATGCTCAACGCGCAGGACTTCCTGTTTGGTTTCAAGCAGTTGCGCCAAAGCCTGTCCCACGTTGCCAAATCCTACCAGCGCCAGCCTGTATTCTTTCACGATCACTCCTTGTGGAAAATTATTTTCAAGCCTGATCGACCACATTGCCGTTCTGCCATGTCACCTGTTTTACCGGGCGTCTTTCATCAATCAGCTGTCGCAGGATCCTTCGAAACGAGTTTGCGTCACCGGAAGTAATGTAATGGGCGGCTGACCTGCGTTTGCCGCCTGCCAGCAGGTCATGGCCTTCAAGCATGCGGCGGGTTTGCCTCGCGATGGCGGGAGCGGGGTCGATCACGCGCACATCGGGTCCGACGATGCTTTGTATAAGTGGTATGACGAAAGGATAATGAGTGCAACCCATCACAATGGTATCCACGCCGGCAGCCAGCATGGGGTCGAGGGCTTTAACAAGAATGGCGCGGGTTTGCTCACCATTGAGGTCGCCTTTCTCCACCTGCGCCACCAGCCCCGGGCAGGGATCCTCGAGCAAAACCACATCACGGGCGAAGCGTTCGACCACCGAGGCGTACATGGCGGTGTGAAAGGTGGCTTCTGTGGCCAGCACACCCACCTTACCGCTGCGGCTTTGTTCCGCGGCGGGTTTGACGGCGGGTTCCATGCCGACGAACGGGATGTGTGGGAATTCCTCGCGTAAAGTGCGCAGCGAAGCCACCGAGGCGGTGTTGCAGGCGACCACGACCAGGCGCGCTCCGAGACCGAGCAGGTAGCGCGTGATGGCATGAGAAAACGCGCGCACTTCTTCGATCTGCCGGCTGCCGTAAGGTACGTGCGCCTGGTCGGCGAAGTAGTATACCGGTTGGGCAGGCAACAGATCACGGATCTCGCGCAGAACGCTCAAACCGCCTACACCTGAATCAAAGACACCGATCGGATATTTTTCCATATTCACACGCTTATTCTATCTCTGCGCCGCGGTAATAAACGCGCTGAAGATCCTGAAGTGCCCCTCCATATCGAGCAGGGCTTCAGGATGCCATTGCACAGACATGCAGAACTTCTTACCAGTCAATTCCACTCCTTCTATTAAACCATCCTTCGCATGCGCTGTCACCCTCAATCCCGGTGCAAGATCCCTGATCGCCTGGTGATGCCGGCTGTTCACCCTGATCTCGTCTGTGCCCAGAATTCCTGCCAATCCAGTGCCCGGCAGCACTTCCACTTCATGCGCGAGGTAGCCCGGTAATTTTGAATCGGGCTGAGCGTGCACGATGCGGGTATTAAACTGGCTGGCGATATCCGTGTAAAGGGTGCCGCCCAGGGCGGTGTTCAGCATCTGCTGACCGCGGCAGATCCCCAACAGCGGCAGATCCCGTTCAACAGCCTGTTCCACCAGCGCTTTTTCCAGCGCATCACGCAGGGAGGAAATATTCATGGACAGACCCTCATCGCGGACGCCGTAGATGGCGGGATCAATATCCCCGCCTCCTGAGAGCAGCACGCCGTTCAGCCTATCCAGCAGGGCAGGCAGTTCGGAGAGAGAAAATTCGTTCGGGATCAGCACCGGAAGGCCGCCGGCGCGGGCAACCGCTTCAGTGTATTCTCCCAGCAGGTTGCTATCCATGCGCTGGTGCGACCGGCTTCTGTGACTAGTGGTGATTCCGATCAAGGGTTTCATATTGCTAACACTCCGGGTTTTATAAATAGAAAAGGGCGCAACCACGGCGTTGGTTGCACCCAGAGGAAATCAACGTAAAGCAGATCAGTTAAATTTTTGCTTGAGGCGTGCGCTCTTGCCGGAGCGGTCGCGCAGGAAGTACAGGCGGGCGCGGCGAACCTGGCTGTGACGCTCAACGACGACTTTGTCGATGCGCGGTGAGCGCAGCAGGAAGGTGCGTTCCACACCAATCCCGTTGCTGGCCACACGGCGGACGGTAAAAGAGGAGTTGTTGCCATTGTTGTGTCTGTAAAGAACCACACCTTTGAACTCCTGGATACGTTCCCGGTTGCCTTCCTTGATTTTGACGTGCACGCTGACCATGTCCCCGGTGCGTAATTCAGGGATGTTGGGGTTCACGGGGGCATCATATGCTGTTAAGATATCGCTCATTTTACACCTGCTTCTTTTTGATCATGCTGCCTTCACGGCGCGAAGAAAGATTATAACATGGTTTTTCTAACCGGCAAGATTAAACATGATCCTGGAATTACTCCATTTTGTGTTATGAGGCAACTGAAGACTGGTTTCTGGTAAAATCATGCCAGACGAAAAAGAGAGGTCGGTATGGATGATATTGTTGTGGATATTGGGGGAACTCAGTTAAGGGCGGCATTGTATCCACCGCAAGGTCTTGAACCCAGGGTGTTCAAGGCGATCCCCACCAGCGGGGAAAAACCGGCTATTGATCGCCTTTACGATCTGATCGAATCCATCTGGCCGGCAGATGCGAGGGTCAGGCGCATCGCGTTGGCCGCGCCAGGCGCGTTAAACCCGACCACTGGTATCACTTATACCATCCCAAACATTCCCAATTGGAACGAGCTTCATCTGCTGGAACTGGTGCAAAACCGGTTTAAGGTGGAAGTGCGCCTGGGCAATGACGCCAACCTGGCAGCCCTGGGAGAGTGGAGATACGGTGCCGGCGTCGGGCATCATAACCTCATTTATCTTACGGTCAGCACCGGGCTGGGGGGCGGCATCATTGTCAACGACCAGCTGCTGGTCGGTTCAAGCGGTTTGGCGGCCGAAGTAGGCCACATCACCGTGCTGCCAGGTGGACCTATGTGTGGATGCGGATTCCCCGGGCATCTTGAAGCTATGTCCTCCGGCACCGGCATCGCGAATTACGTAAAACGGGAGCTCGCTGCCGGACGCCAGTCGATCTTCAACCAAACCAACGAAACGATCGATGCGCGCGCGATCGCCGCAGCAGCGAAACAGGGTGATGCGCTTTCCATCGAGGCGTTCAACCAGGCTGGCGAATTTCTGGGGCGTGCGATCGCTGACCTGCTGCACCTGTTCAATCCAACGATGGTAATTCTGGGCGGCAGTGTCATCAAGGCCGGCGAGTTGATCATGGCTCCTGTACGACGCTCGCTTCATGCCAGTGTGATCTCGCGCAGTTACCTGGATGGATTTACCCTGACAACCGCAAAACTGGGTGACAAGGTCGTGCTGGTGGGCGCGTTGGCTTTAGCGCGCGGATGATCAATTTGTTAACAAAATGAGTGAATAAGTACACTCTCTTCACTCTTGGGATTATCGTGTAGAATTAGCATTCACTATTCAGGTTCACTGGAGTTGACCAAAACATTATGACCCGAAGATTATTCAGCATTGCTCTGGCAATCGCGTTTTTATGGCTGATCCTGTCTCCGATAGGTGTTTCAGCTGCCGGCGGGGGAGATCAAACATCCATCCTGGCTTCCTCCTTGCAGGAGGATAACAAGACGGTCATTTACTTTTTCTGGGGGGATGGATGCCCGCATTGCGCGAAAGCAAAACCGGTATTGGAAGCATTGGTGGCCGCCAATCCTTCCATCGCATTGTATGAATTCGAGGTCTGGAACTCCGAAGAGAACCAGCTTTTATTCGCGGAATTCGGAGAAGCGTACGGTTTCACACCGCGTTATGTTCCCACGATCATCATCGGGGATAAGGTCTGGGAAGGGTATGATGATGTTTTCACGCAGGAAATAACCGATAAGGTCAATAGCTGTGTGGCGCAAGCCTGCGAAGACAAAGGCGCGTCGCTTATAGAAGGGCGCGGATACTCACCGGTGACGGTGATTTCTGAACCTTCAAGCGGAAAAGCCACGCCTGTTCCGGCTGTTACGCCCACGCCGGATGACCCAAATGATAACACCACCAAACTCCCGCTTTTTGGCAAGGTGGATTTCTCCAAGATGGGTCTGTTCCTCAGCACAGCGTTGATCGCTTTTGTGGATGGTTTCAATCCCTGCTCCTTATGGGTGTTGAGCATGCTGCTGGCGATCACCCTGCACACCGGCTCGCGCAAGAAGGTGCTTGTGGTCGGTCTCGTTTTCCTGACGGTCACCGCGGCGATCTACGCCCTGTTCACTGCTGGATTGTTCACTGTATTGAAGGTGGTCAGTTTCATCGGCTGGATCCAGGTGGTGGTCGCGCTGGTGGCGTTATTCTTCGGCATCATCAATATCAAGGATTACTTCTTTTATAAAGAAGGTGTCTCGTTCACCATTTCAGATGACAAAAAACCCGGCATCTATCAGCGCATCCGTAAGGTGATGGAGGCAGGAGATTCATGGTGGGGGCTTATCGGCGGCACGGTGGTGCTGGCAGCGGGTGTCTCGCTGGTGGAATTCTCCTGCACGGCGGGTTTCCCGGTATTGTGGACCAATCTCGTTTCCGCCCAGCATGTCACCACCGTCACGTTTGTTTTACTGCTCCTGCTTTACATGATCATTTACCAGCTGGATGAGCTGGGGATTTTCCTGGTGGCGACGTTCACCCTCAAATCCTCCAGGCTTGAAGAAAAACACGGACGCATTCTCAAGTTGATCGGCGGTGTGTTAATGCTCACCCTCGCGATCGTCATGCTGGTGAACCCGGAAGTGATGAGTGATATTGGCAAATCACTGATCGTGTTTGCTGTCGCGTTTGGCATTACCCTGCTCGTTCTGCTGGTCCATCGGGTGATCCTGCCGAAGATGGGTATTCACATCGGTAGTGAGTACCGTTCGAAAAAAGGCTCGTCGCATATCAGCTCAAGCAAGCCAGGTCATAAGAAAACGGCTGGTAATCGGCGTGATGAAGCCAGGAAGTCAATTAAGCATCATTAAAGATGCCCCAAGTGTTGTCCGGTATCTTCTGAAATGTAGGATTTAATTGACAGTAATTCTATAAGCCGCCTGGAAGGCTTATAATGGATCGTGTTATGGTGGTAATAAAGATCATTCGAACAGAAATCCATAATTGGTGATCTTAGACAAATTTTATTTTCGGATCTAAAAATGACAGATGGCAAAAAAGTACGTGTAGCAATCATTGGCGTGGGGAATTGTGCGTCTTCACTTGTGCAAGGAGTTCAGTTTTATCAGAATGCCAAGGATACTGACCGTGTTCCCGGTCTCATGCACGTTAACCTTGGTGGATATCACATCCGTGATATTGAATTTACGACTGCCATCGATGTTGTGGATACCAAAGTCGGGAAAGACCTCTCCGAGGCCATTTTTGCTTATCCCAATAACACCTACAAATTTAGTGATGTTCCCCATCTCAATGTCCCTGTCGTGCGCGGAATGACCCATGACGGGTTGGGGAAATACCTGTCTCAGATTCTAAAAAAGGCGCCCGGTCCCACTGCTGACATCGTAAAGATCCTGAAGGACACCGGTACAGATGTAGTGATCAACTATCTGCCGGTCGGGTCTGAAATGGCCACCAAGTGGTATGTCGAACAGATCCTCGAAGCCGGCTGCGGAATGGTCAATGCCATACCTGTGTTCATCGCCAGCTCAGAATATTGGGGCAAGCGTTTCTTGGACGCGGGACTGCCCATCATCGGCGACGACATAAAGAGCCAGGTTGGTGCTACGATCCTGCACCGGGTCATTACCAGCCTCTTCGTTGACCGCGGCGTGGTCCTCGACCACACTTACCAGCTTAATTTTGGCGGCAACACCGATTTCATGAACATGCTTGAACGTGAAAGATTGGAATCCAAGAAGATCTCCAAGACCGGTGCGGTTACCTCCATGCTTCCGTATCAGCTTGATGAGAAGGATATTCACGTCGGACCAAGCGATTACGTTCCCTGGCTGACCCACCGCAAATGGTGCTACATCCGCATGGAAGGGACGACCTTCGGCAATGTACCCCTGAACCTGGAAGCCAAGTTGGAGGTCTGGGATTCTCCCAACTCTGCCGGCGTCATCATTGATGCCGTGCGTTGTGTCAAACTGGCGTTGGACCGCGGGATCTCCGGTCCGCTGTATGCCCCCGCCTCTTATTTTATGAAAACCCCGCCCAAACAATTTAAAGATGAATTGTGTCACGAAATGACCGAAGCCTTCATTCGAGGGGAAGACCTGAAGTTCTAAGATTTTCTGTGAAAATGGATACCGCCACAGGAAGGGGATTAAACCCTCTTGTGGCGGTTTTTTAACAATGCGGACGGTATGATATAAAATACTTTATACCCGGATTCCACGTCGCCAAATCAGTCAAATTGCAGAATTTGGTTTATTCACCCACTATTGGTAAATATAAAGGCTTTTTGAATTAAAATTACTTGAATTTACAGCCAAAATAACCACTTATCACCCACTTTCGATGGTATTTTTGGTTTTTCGGCATTCGCAGGATTTCACTAAAAAAGTGAATTGGATATTTTGGGTAGAGATACCATGTTAATATTATTAGGATAAGAACCGCCGCCAAAGGCAACCTGGTGGCGGTGGTCACCAACGGCACTGCCATCTTGGGGTTGGGTCACCGCGGGGCGCTCGCCAGCAAACCGGTCATGGAAGGTAAGGCCGTACTGTTCAAGAAGTTCGCCGACATTGATAGTATTGACATCGAGATCGATTCGACCGATCCGGAAAAGGTGATCGCGGTCACCGCCGCCATTGGCAATTCATTTGGCGGCATCAACCTGGAGGATATCCGTTCACCGGAATGTTTTTACATTGAAAATCGCCTGAAGGAACTGCTCAATGTACCTGTTTTCCACGATGACCAGCATGGAACGGCCATCATCCTGGGTGCCGCGTTGAAAAACGCGCTGGAGATCACCGGCAAACGCATCGGGGAGATCAAAGTTGTTTTCTCAGGCGCAGGAGCGGCGGCGCTGGCCAGCGCCAATCACCTGGTGAGAATGGGGGTACCGCGAGAGCACATCTGGGTGTGTGACATCAAGGGTTTGGTGTACCACGGCCGGACGGAGGAAATGTTCCCCGAGAAAGCTTGTTTCTCGCAAGGCGATCAGCCTGGAACGCTGGCGCAGGCGCTGGAGGGCGCGGATGTGTTCATCGGGCTTTCAGCCGCCAACCTGGTGACCCCTGAGATGTTGAAGCGAATGAGCGCTTCACCCGTCATTTTTGCCATGGCCAATCCTGATCCTGAGATCAGGTACGATCTGGCCAAGCAGGCCAGGCCGGACGGGGTGATCGGCACCGGCCGCTCTGATTACCCGAACCAGGTGAACAATCTGTTGGGTTTCCCGTTCATCTTCCGCGGAGCGCTGGATGTGCGCGCCAGCACCATCAATGATGAAATGAAGGTTGCCGCCAGCCAGGCGCTGGCTGCCCTGGCCAGGGAGCCGGTTCCGCAGGAGGTATTAACCGCTTACGGGTTGAAAGGATTGGAATTCGGGATCGATTACGTGGTGCCCAAACCGCTGGACAGGCGCGTGTGCCTGTGGGAGGCTCCGGCGGTGGCGGAAGCCGCCATGCAAAGTGGTGTTGCCCGCAAGCCGCTGGAAATTTACGATTACCGCGCAGCACTCGAAAAACGGCTGTTGAAGTAAAAAATCGCTTAATAAAGGTGAATAACGATGACTGAGAAACCAAAGATTGTGGGCTTACGTGAGATCAAAGTGTCCGCCGAAGCCAGTTCGCTGGATAAATGGCGCAAGCAGGTCATTGGTGGGCAGCCGGAGACCGGCAGGGCATACGCCTTCATTAGCGACGAAGGGAATTATATGCCGGGTGGAGAAGGCACCGCTCCCACGCCGCTGACTTACTTTGTCAGCGGGATGGCGCTTTGACTGCTCTCACATGTGTCGCAGGTTGCGGCCAAAAAGAAACTGAAGATCAGCAACGAAAAAGTGCTTGTCACGGCATATTTTCACGAGCAGGGCTCTGTATTGCGGGGTGACGCTGAAGGGTTTTGTGATCGTTTTGAAGTCGAGATATTTATTGATTCTGATGAGCAATCGGTTGAGCTTGAAACCCTGGTAAGGCTTGCCCGCCAGATGTGTTTTACCGAAAAAGCTTTGACCGGGTCAGTCACAGTAGGGGTGACACAAACGATCAACGGCAGTACAACAAAGATCTGAAAAATAATTGAAGAGGTCACATAACCGATGCTCTTTGTGGGCATCGGTTTGTTTTATTGGGTAAGGAACGTACGAGTGGAATAAGCGATTGCGTATAAATAAGATAAAAATAGTATAATATAGATTGTAGTTCAGGATAGCCCGGGATTTTTACGAGGGGTGGTCCTGCATCACACAAGGCTCACTGAGCTCGCTGTGAGACAAAATCAGATGTTACCGGAGGAAAAATGAAAACTGTTCCATACATGTACTTTAATGGCAACGCAGCAGAAGCGTTGAAGTTTTATGAAAAGGTCTTTCAGACCAAAAAACCAGAGGTGATGTTGTTCAAGGAAATGCCCGGGGCGGATCAGAACAGCCCGTTTGCCGAGAAGATCCTGCACGCGGAAATTACAATAGGAAACGACGTCTACTATATCTCGGATGCTGTGGGTGAGGAGCAGGTATCGGTGGGGAATAACCTGCAGATTAACCTTAATTGCGAATCGGAAGAGGAGTTGCGCCGGATATTTGGCGGGTTAAGTGATGGCGCGACCATCACGATGCCGATCGAAGAAACTTTCTGGGATGCTATATTCGGGGGATTAACCGATCAATACGGCATCTCCTGGACGGTGAATTTCCAGAAAAAAAACAACACGATAGACCAGGTTTGATTCATAAATTTCAAAGGTTCTTCCTGGTCCGGTTTGCCGGATCAAGGAAGAACTTTTTTTCATGAAAGCTATCCTGTTTCATTCTGGCTGCCCCGGCGGGGTGGTATCCTACCCAAATAAGACCACCCGTTGGATTGGATTTGGATCCATTCAGCAGGCAGCAACTGCGGATTTGGCATATAATAACTGAACAGCAAGTATCAGGATCAATGAAACCGGGAGGAACCGACATGATCGAGATCAAAACACCGCAGACCCGCGAGGATTTCAAGGCTTATTATGACCTGCGTTACAAAGTCCTTAGAGAACCGTGGGGATTGCCCCGTGGTACTGAAAAAGATGATTTCGAGCCAATCTCTCAGCATTTTGTGAGTGTGGATGATCAAACAGGAGAGATTTTGGCTTGCGCCAAATTGTTTGAAAAGGAACCCGGCGTGGCGTGGCTTTCCCACCTATCAGTGGCCAGTAAACACCAGCGCAAAGGTTTTGGCCGGGCGCTCATCAAGCACATTGAAGAAATTGCGCGCAGCCAGGGTTACACCCGTATTGGCTGTCTATCCCGCTTGAACACAACAGATTATTTTAAACAGGCGGGGTACAAGATCAGCGGATTGCCCACGCATTACTTCGGTACTACTCAAGTGGTATGGATGGAAAAGAATTTATAATAAACAGAATAAAAAATACACCTCCGCGAGCGCGGAGGTGTATTTTTGTGAGAAGATTAACTTGCAGATGCTGCCGGGTCTGGTTTTTTCGTGCGGAAGAGTTTCACGATTACGCCCAGCAGCCCTTTCAACGGGGCAAAAACCCAGCTGATGAACCCGTTGATCAAAGCGAACCCCTGGCTCAACCAGATCAACAGAGGACGGAAGACTTTCATAAAGCGGAATCTTTCATACGCCAGCGTGAGCAGGATCGTGGCAACCGAAATTCCAAAGCGCGTCCAGTCACCGATGTGAATGTGAGCGAGGTCTTCGATAAGCAGTTCCACACCAATGTTGAGCACCAGGATATACGCGGCGGTCTTGAGTATGGGTGCGCGCTCAATGATCTTACTGAAGATCCCTGCGGCAAAGCGCATCAACACAATACCGATCGCCACACCCAGCATCACCACCCAAAGTTTATCCGAGAGCGATACGGCGGCTACCACGTTGTCAAGGCTGAAAGCGAGATCCATCAGTTCTACAGCCAGCACGGTAGACCAGAAGGTTTTTTCCTTCACCGGTTTGGATTCGGCTTCCTCATCTACTCCTGTGTAACCTTGTGCGCTCAGATCGTCCAGCGCCAGTTTGATGAGGTATGCCGCGCCAACCAATTTGAGCCAGTCGTTCTGAATGATGTAACTGGCTGCCACCAGCATGATACCGCGGCCCAGGTACGCGCCAATGAGGCCGACCTTCAGCGCAGCCGTGCGCTGCGGTCCGAACACCTTGTTAATGGCGTGGCCAAATCCGTGTAAGGCTTTTGGCCATGGAATGGGGTCGTGCTCAGGTAACGGAGTGACCATGGCCCCCAGGACGGCCGCGTTATCGATGGAGAGGATCCCTTCCAGGAAGATCAGTTGCAGTACGATGACTACGAACGAAAAGTCCATCTGTGTCTCCTTGAAAAGCACACATCCTGCCGATTGGCGCAGGATGGTTGAACCGGGTTGCAGAATTACGCATAGGTTATAACATAAACCGCCCTGATTTGATACGCTGATATGACAGACTTTTAACGAATGGTGATGAAAGCATGACATTCTTCCGGTCTAACTATTGAACAATAGAGGAATTTGTTATATTATAAATAAGGTAAAAAATATCTTAATATAAGGTGTAAAAATGTTGACCATCCTCGGGTTTGATCTACCGCTGCCACCGGATTTGGCTTTCCTGGGTGAGCCGGCGTTTACATTTGCTATCAATCTGCTGCTTTGGGCGGTGCTGGCGGTGCTGGTCTACTGGGTGGTCATCCCTATTGTCAAACGATTTACGCGGTTTATGCCCGGGGAGGTCGAAGACATCATTGTGGGCATCATTCGCCGACCGATCACGCTGCTCGTGTTCGTGATCGGTGCCCGCTTGTCGATCAATTACCTGTCGCTTGAAGAGGTTGGCGAAAGATTCCTCGTCCGGCTGACCATGACCCTGATCATCATCCTTGTCGGGCATATGACCGGTCTTATCGTTAGGGACGTGCTGGTGTACTACGGTGAGCGCTGGGCGCGCCGCACTGAGAGCCAGGTGGATGATATTCTCGTTCCGGTGCTGAGCCTTTTTGGGCCGCTTTTGCTCATCACGATCGCGGCGCTGATCATACTGCCCATGTGGGGTCTGGATGTAAGCTCTGTTCTGCTGGGAGCAGGGGTGCTTGGGTTGGTGCTGGGGCTGGCGCTGCAGGAGACCCTCTCCAACGTCTTCAGCGGTTTAGGTCTATTGATCGAAGCGCCGTTCAAGCGTGGAGACCTGATCCGTCTGGTGAACGGCAAGGTGTGCGAGGTGCAGCGTCTTGGTTTGCGTTCTACCACCCTGCTCGCCCTGGATGAGCAGGCTACCATTTATATGCCTAACAAGATCCTCGCTACTGATTATCTGGTTAACCTCACCAAACCTACCCCTGAACAACGTTACAGCATTGAGGTTTCAGTGGGAGCGGCAAACGATCTGATCATGGTCAGGAACCTGTTGTACGGAATCGCGGCAGGGCACCCGGCCGTGGTGTGTTCTGATCTCAATGCGAAAATTCCCCACATTCATAACCTGGTCAGACGAATCCGATCCTGGGCTGATGAGAGGGACGCCGCGGATCCGTTGCGTAAAACCCTGAATTTGGCCGCTGATAATAACGAGTTTTCCATCACTCGCCTCACCCGAGAAGCTGAGGTGAATCACCAATTGAGTTTGCTCAAAGAGGCGATCAGGGAACTGATCCGGGGGATTCGTGCGCGTGAAATGAGCGGGCTCAGCCGCGACGAACTTGAAGAGATCTTCAATCAGTTTGTCGAACCGGTTAGCCTGCGGGTTGATTTGTTGAAAACCGCAGCAACTGCATGGGTCGAAACTCCGGATAACTGGTTGTGGGAGGATGATTATTGGGCTTTGCTCATGGATTGGAAAACCCGCAATGAGGATCTTGACCTGCGCTGGAAAGCGTTGAGCAAGTATCTGCAGCGACCCGATGACCGCCTGGAATTCAGGCTGGATGATCTCTCGGGCAACCTGATCGATTGGATCGATAATGCTTATAAGATCGTGCCGGGGCACTGGAAGGACCCCGTCGTGGAAGTAAAACATGTTGGCGCGGAGTCGTGCGACCTAGAACTGCATTATTATGTGGATAATATCCGCCTGGAAAAAGATGGACGACCCCGGCGCATCCGCTCTGAACTTAATCACCTCATTCGCGAAGAATTTGTGCAGGCAGGCATCTGGGTCTGAGAACTGATTACAACGAGTCATACGGTGAATGTAACGCGTATCCCGTAATGTGAAAACTGAGACAGGCTGATTATTGTTATAATATCTCCAGATTCGAGTTAAAAAAGAAGGAGTAAAAAATGGATATCTTGATCTGGATTGCTGTAGGGGCTATCGCCGGATTGCTCGCAGATTGGGTGGTCAAAGGGATCAACATGGGGCTGCTCGGCAAGATAATTGTTGGTATTCTCGGCGGCTTTTTGGGCGGCTGGCTGCTGGGTTTACTGGGGATCAATCTTGGCAGCACATTCCTTTCCTCGGTAGTCACCGCGTTTATTGGCGCGGTCATTCTCCTGATCCTGCTGGCGATCCTCAGGCGGCGGCGCTAAACTGATTTAAAATCAAAAATTATCCCCGGAGCAACTGGTCCGGGGATTTTTTCTTCATATCCAATTATTCCGCTGGTAATACGGGTGGGGGAAGTTCCATCAGGCGCTGATAATCATCCGGCGAGTCCACATCCAGCAGCAGATGAGTGTCATCGAACGGGATGAGCTGAACGGGATAACGCGAGAAGATCGTACGGGCGCCTGCGTCGCCCTCCAGGGCAGTGAGTACCGGGAACAGCGCTCTGTCAAATAGTACCGGATTGCCGCGCTGCCCTCCGCTCGAAACCGCCAGGATTGGCGATGGAGGGGTTTCAGACTGGTAGGCGCTGAAAAGAGATTGCAGCACGTGAAGCGGAATTTGCGGCTGATCACCCAACAGGATCATCACCGCGTCCACATCCTTCGGGAGCGCGAGCACCCCGCTGCGTACAGATGTGCTCTGACCGAGCTGCCATTCCGGATTATGTACAAAGGTTAGCGGCAGACTGGATAGGCTGGATTCTATTGTGCCCGAGTCGGCGCCGGTCACCACAACCACAGGAAAACACCCAGCCGCCAGAGCGTTACGAGCCACCCAGCGCACCAGCGCTGATCCGTGCCACGCCAGCATCAGTTTGGGCTGTCCCATGCGTTTGGATCCGCCCGCGGCCAGGATGATAGCGGCGATCTTTTTATTCGCGTCCATTTTACAGGCTGTTGATATTGTGAGATGTGGCGACGATCTCCGCCATGATGGAGAGGGCGATCTCCGCCGGGGAGCGCGCGCCAATCTTGAACCCCACCGGGGCATGGATGCGTTTGAGCTGTTCCTCCGTTGCGCCTTCCTCGCGCAGGGTGACCATGCGGTTGGCTGTGGTCACCTTTGATCCCAGCGCGCCAATATACCGCGCGGGGCTGTTGATGGCGTATAGCAAAGCGGGGTTGTCCTGCTTGTCATCATGGCTCAAGCAGACCACGCAGGTGGCCGCATCAACGCTGAGTTTTTCCAGTACATCAACCGGCCAGCCCACGATCAATTCGTTCGCGTGCGGAAAGCGTTCACGCGTGGCAAAGGCGGAGCGCGCGTCCACTACAATGGTGCGGTACTCCAGTGTGTTGGCCAGCCCGACGAGGGGTATGGCGATATGCGACGCGCCGATGATCACCAGGCGGGGCGGAGGAACGATGAAATCGACAAAGACCATCTCGCCAGTGGGGAGGGTGACCGGCAGTGGCGGGTGAGTCGCCCAGTTCTCAGGGATGGCTTTTATCAATTCCTGATCCAGTGACTCACTTCCCAGGCTTCCGGCACGACTGCCGTCTTTGAACAGGAACAATTTCCTGCCGGGTTCTGCGCCTTTGATCGTGGTGGCGACAGCCGCCAGGCGGTTGTTCTCGAGCGCATCGCTAATGCATCCTTCAACAACCTTCCAATCCGGCGAATCCACAGACTCGACAAGTATGTCCACCGAACCACCACAGGATAAGCCGACTTCCCAGGCTTGTTCATTGGTCACACCATAGGAGAGCAACTTTGGCACTCCTGATTCCAGCACCGCCCTCGTCTCTTCAAACACCGCGCTCTCCACGCAGCCGCCGGTGACAGAACCAGAGATGGATCCGTCGCTGCCCAGTAGCATTTTTGAGCCCTCCGGGCGCAGAGATGACCCGGTTGCTTTCACAACAGTGGCAGCGGCGATCTTTTTACCCTCTCCCTGCCATTTTTTGAGATCAGACCAGATTTCACGCATAATCTTACTCCTGATGAGTGTACAGTAATCAATAATAAGATAATTCTAATCCAAATTACCGGACATTTCCAGTGTTCTATGCCCGGTTCAACGCTCGCAGAGGAAACGCTGCAAGGCGACCAGATCAGGAATACCCAGCCTGCCCCCGATTTGTGTCGCTTTCTGTGCGGCTGAGGCGTTCGCCAATCTTACGGCTTGCGCGATCGGCTCATCGCGCGCGAGGGCAGCCGCGTAAGCACCGTGGAAGACATCACCGCAACCGGTGGTATCGACTACACTCACCTTAAATCCCGGCGCGTGCAAGGCTGGCTCCCCGTGGATCGAGTACCAGCAACCCTCTTCACCGGCGGTCACGATGCAGCAGGTTCTGTTCTTGCCGCACAGGCTTGTTGCCATATCAGGCAGGTTGTTCTTTCCACTTAACTGGGCGGCCAGTTCACGGCCGATCACCAGGTGATCGATCAACGGCAGCATTTCCAGGTATTCCGGAGGCGGGTCAGGTTCAACATCCGCGATGACCGGGATGCCCAGGGAACGCGCGATGCGGGCGGCTTTGATCCCGCTGCCGCGTGAATTATCGTCAATGAAAAGGTAACGCGTGCGTGAGATCAATTCCGGGGTGATCACATCAGCGGGCGGGCAGACGTTTCCGCCTGAGTGCAGGATCGTGCGTGTCTGATGGGTCCGGTCCACGATAATGATGGAGTGATAAGGATTGCCCTGCGTGGTTTGCACACAGGGTGAGCAATCCACACCTTCCTTTTCCAGTTCCCGCATGGTAAACAGGGAAAGGTCATCAAAACCCAGGTGACAGCAGAAAGCGGCTCTTATTCCCTGCCGCGCCGCGGCGACCATGGCGGTGGCAGTCTGCCCTCCGCCCTGGCGGGTGGATTCAAGAATATCTACTTTACTATCCGGTCTGGGGTACTCCTCCACCAGGAGGAGATCGTCAACTGCTGCCGTGCCGATGCCAAGTATGTCCCATTTCGCTGCCATGTTCGATCCTCGCTGCGGTTAATACTACCATAACCCGTATCGTCCTTCGTGTGCCTGGCACTCCTAACAAATCGGTTGTCATTGCCAGATCAGGCGCAACCTTGCCCTGGAGCGATCTGTGTGCCATGGGTCCGGGTCGAACACCCCGATTACTTTAGTAGGGCACGATATATTGAGCCTCTACTTTTAGGTTACCCGCCTGTATCCCCTTGACAGTCATGTTATACTTAATGTAAGAACAAATGTTCAATTATTGCACCCTCATTTTCTTCAAGATCAACCTGGCACCTTATACAACGTGATTCGTTTCGCGTTCGTTAATGTAGTTAACGCACCCATTTTTTCAATCTCTGCCATGTCTGCCAAGTTGACTTTACTCTCACCTCAAATTACAATAAATCATGCTCAGAATATCGGTCAAATATCCCGCCATCGAACCATTCGAATAGGAGAAGAAGATGAAAAGATCCGTTTTATTGTTGTCAGTTGGGCTTATCCTTGCCCTGATCCTTTCCGCTTGCGCTGCGCCAGTGCCAACGGAAGCGCCAGCAGCACCTGCTGCTCCGGAAGCCCCGGCAACGGAAGCACCCGCCGCCACTGAAGCACCCGCCGCCACCGAAGCCCCGGTCGAAGAGATCACCTTGGTGGTCTGGGACCAGTTCTACCGCGATGTGGAAAGCCAGGTGATTGAAACACTGAACGCCGAGTTCGAGGCTGCCCATCCCGGTGTGAAGATCGAACGCGTGGTGAAAACACTGGATGATCTCAAGGTCACCCTCAAGCTCGCCCTGACCGAGGAAGATGGTCCGGATGTGGCACAGGTGAACCAGGGACGCAGCGACATGGGCGCGATGGTCGAAGCCGGTCTGCTGCTGCCGTTGAATGATTACATGACAACTTATAACTGGGGCGAACGCTTCTCGGCCTCCGTGGCTAGCCGCAATAGCTTTACCGAGGATGGCAAGACCTTCGGCTCAGGCAACCTTTACGGCGTCAGCCCCACCGCTGAGGTGGTTGGCGTGTACTACAACAAGACGCTCTTTGATGCCAACGGCTGGGCTGTTCCCGCCACCTTTGACGAATTCGAAGCCCTGCTGGCGACGATTAAAGCTGCCGGTGTGACGCCGATCTCCTTTGGCTCACTGGACGGCTGGAACGCCATTCACGAGTTCAGCGCCGTGCAGCACCTGCTGGTCTCGCTGGATTACATCAACAACTTCGTTTATGGTGTTAATAATGTGTCCTTTGATACGCCCGAGAACCAGGAAGCTGCCCGTGTGATGCAGGATTGGGTGGACAAAGGCTACTTTACCGATGGTTTCCCCGGCATCGGTTACGACGACAGTAATAAGACCTTCAAAACCGGCGAAGGCGCAATGACCATCACAGGTTCATGGCTGACCGGTGAACTGCTCACTGATACCGATCAAAAATTTGGTTTCTTCCTGCTGCCAGCTAATCCCGATCAGACCCGCCTGGCCATCGGCGGCGTGGGTGTTCCTTTCTCGATCCGCAACGGTACCGCCAAGGCTGACCTGGCGGCGGAGTACCTGGATTGGATGATCAGCCCCCGCGCGGCTGAACTGTGGGCGGGTGTGGGGATGCTCCCGGCCATGCCTATGGCGGAAGGTGCAACAGTGGAAGTGGATCCGTTGTTCACTGACACTATGGTTGCCTGGAACACGATCAACAGCGAAAACGCGGTGGGGCATTACATTGATTGGGCCACCCCCACCTTTTATGACACGATCGTAGCCGAGCTGCAAAAACTGTTCGGCAAGATGACCGATCCGGCGGCCTTCACGGCGGCAGTCCAGGTGGATTACGCGGCTTTCCTGGCTGGAAATCAGTAACCAGGTAAATAATGCCCGTCTCTCCGCAGTTGAAAGAGGCGGGCATTTTTCTCTCTAAATGAGGTTGGATGAAAACTCAACAGCGCTGGCCTGGTGAATCACGTTTTAAGGGCTGGTTCTACCTGCTGCCCGGGCTGGCGGTCTACCTGGTTTTCATTTTCTATCCCATTTTATCCACCATTCGCAACAGCTTTTATAAATGGAACGGCTTCAGCGGTACGCGTGAGTTCATCCAGCTGGATAATTACGCCAGGCTTGCTGGAGATAGTCAGTTTCTTAAAGCGCTCAGCAATAATTTCATCTTTATCATTTTCTACAGCATCATCCCCATCCTCATTGGTCTAATGCTCGCCTCGCTGCTGGGGCGCAAACCGATCCGCGGTTTGACATTTTTCCGCACCGGGCTGTTCCTGCCGCAGATCCTCAGCATGGTGGTGGTGGGCGTTACCTGGCGCTGGATCTTCAACCCCACCTTCGGTTTGCTGAACACGGGGCTGCGCGCGGTGGGGCTGGATAGCCTCACCCGCCCATGGCTGGGGGATTTTCAAATGGCGTTGCCCTCGGTGGGAGCGATCGGCACGTGGGTGATGTACGGCTTCTGTATGGTGCTCTTTCTGGCGGGAATGCAGCGCATTCCCGAAGACCAGTATGAAGCCGCCCAGTTGGATGGCGCGGGCGCGTTTCAGCAATTCCTGAACGTGACGCTGCCCAATTTGCGGGCTGAGTTGGGGGTGGCGCTGGTCACCACCGTCATCGCCGCGCTGCGCGTTTTTGACCTGGTATATGTCACCACCCGCGGCGGTCCGGGAGATTCCACCCTGGTCACCGGTTTCCTGGTTTACCGCTCCGCTTTCCAGCAAAACCAGCTGGGGTACGCCTCTGCTGTTGCCACCGTGATGACGATCCTCATTTTCGTCATTTCATTGGTGATCCTGCGCTTCCAATCCAGGCAGGAGGAGTAGCCCATGCGCAGCAGAACCTGGTCACGTCAACTGCCTAATTATGTCATTCTGACCCTCTTCCTTTTGATCATCCTGATCCCGATCGTGGGGTTGGTTTTCAGCGCGTTCAAAACGGACGCGGAGGTGACAAAAGGTCCGCTGGCGCTTCCTTCAGAGATCCGGCTGGATGCCTTCAAAGAGGCCTGGACGACCGGGCGGTTCAACTTTTTCTTCCGCAATAGCGTGATCGTTACCGTGGTCGTGGTGATCGTCAGTGTGCTGCTCTCTACCCTCACCGGCTACGCCTTTGCCTTGCTGCCATTGCCCGGGCGCAAACTGCTTTACCCGCTGCTGCTGCTGGGTTACATGGTGCCATTTGAGGCGGTCATAATTCCGCTTTATCACATGATGAATCAGATGGACCTGACCGATACATACTGGGCGCTGATCCTGCCGCAGGTGGGGTTGAGCGTTTCTTTCGGCACATTGTGGATGACCAGTTTCTTCAGCGCCGCCCCGCGCGAACTGGTGGACGCCGCGGCGATCGATGGATGCAACCGCTGGCAGTTGTTATGGCGCATACTGTGGCCGTTGGCGCGCCCGGCGGTGCTCACGCTGGTGGTGCTCATTTTTATGTGGACGTGGAATGAATTCCTGCTGGCACTGGTGATGGTGCAAAAAGAGACCATGCGCACCCTGCCGGTAGGGCTGGCGTTCTTCCAGGGGCGCTATTCCGCCAACATCCCCCTGATGGCCGCCGGTTCGTTGATCGTGGCCGGTCCGATCCTGCTGGTATACATTCTTTTCCAGCGTTACTTCATCCGCGGTATGCTGGGTGGCGCGGTAAAGGGATGATCGAATGAGGAGATACGCATGAACCAAAATGAGAAAAATCGGATTACCGAAGCACGTAAACGTGCCATGGATATCCTGCATCATTGCGTAACCCCCTTTGGTTTTAGGGCTTCTGCAGACCCGGCGGGTTACCCGCAGATCTGGGGGCGCGACAGCGCTATTACATTATTAGGTGCTATCGCAAGCGGTGACCCTGACCTGATCAACGCCGGCAGAACCTCGCTCGATACGATCGGCGAGGCGCAATCCTGCTGGGGTTTGCTGCCCCTCAACCTGAATCCGGAGTCCGGTATGATCAGCACAGAAAACGCCGGGGCCAGTGACGTCAACCTCTGGTATATCCTGGGTCAATATGCTCTGTATCGCCATACGGGGAATAAACAGGCGCTGATACACAATTGGCACCACATTACCAGCGCGCTCAACTGGCTTCAATACCAGGACATGAACGAGTGCGGGCTGCTGGAGATTCCTGAAGCCGGCAATTGGATGGACCTGATCGCGGTACGTTATAACACGCTTTATGACAATGTTCTTTTTTACGCGGCAACACTGGCTTACGAGGAACTCAAGCAGGAGATGGCAGACCTGGTTACTGACTTGCCCTGTCATGCCAGCGCGGAGTCGATTCATGAACGCTTGAACCTGCTCTTTTGGATCGACCGCTGCTGGGTAGCCGCGCATTTTGCCGAACACCTTGAAAAGCTTAAAGCCATCCGCCTGGAATGGTTCATGCTTTACTACAATATTGGCACGATCTCCAGCCGGCCATACTACCTGCCCTGGGTGGCGTTCCGTGAATATGGCGACTGGTGCGACAGTCTGGGGAACATGTTGAGCATCCTAAGCGGAGTAGCGGACGGGCACCGCTCGGAGCATATTTTGCAATACATGAAGCAGGTAGGGATGGCCGAGCCATACCCCACCAAGGCGATCCATCCGCCCATTTACCCTGGTGAACCCTCGTGGCGTGAATATTATCGAAGCCGCAACCTGAACCTGCCTCACCAATATCACAACGGCGGTATCTGGCCGATGGTGGGTGGTTTTCACATCGCTGCTCTTGTGCGGCGCGGCTGGCAGGTGGAGGCGGAACACCTGCTGGCAAGGCTGGCGGAAGCCAATAACCAGGGCTCGCGTGAACCATGGGAATTTAACGAGTGGATGCACGGCGAGACCGGGCATCCGATGGGATACGCTCACCAGGCCTGGTCCGCGGCCATGTTCCTTTACGCGGAGAATGCTGTTTCGAACGGAGGATTGCCCTTGTTCGATGATCTGTTAGCAGCTAAACCGCAAAAAGCAAGGGACGCCGAGGTGGATGAAGCCTATATCCATCCTGCCGGCGGGCAGATCGGATGATTCGTTTACTTGTTGAAAGCAGGAGGATCATCCCGGGGTGATCTCCGGAATTTGATTATCAAAAAAGGAAATGAGGGTGCCATGAAAAGATTCACCCGATTTGTGTTATTAGCGGTATTCATCGCCCTGTCATTAGTAGGTTGCCGACAAACTGCTGAACCGCAGGTTCCAGTTGAAGCGAAGAATACGCCGCTCCCCAATTCTCTGCAGCCGATCAACGCGCCATCTGGGCCGCAGCCGGAGGTCTACACCGACGGCGCGCGGGCGCGCTACTGCCGTCAGGACTTCTGCCTGATCCTGGAATTTCTTGAGGACGGAATGCTGCATGGAGAATTCGCCGTAAAGGGATCGGAGCACGATCTCAGTCAGCCGCTTTGGACCTCCCCCATGGTGTTCAAGACCACGTACTCTGGTCCCCAGCTCTTTACTATCGAGCCGGATGGCAGCCTGGTGACCGAGGCATTACGGGTGACCGTGGATGCCAACCTGTGCTTGTTCGGGGTGGATACAAGGCAGGAACCGGAGTGGCAATTTGCCTCCATCTGCCCCGCGGATATGGAGGGCTACCGTAAACACCTCGCGATCACGTCTCCGGATATCACGGATATTTACGGTTTGGGAGAGCAGTTCATCGAACCGGGAAAGACCGACGGCAATTGGTTTGGCAGGGTGCGCGTGCCAGGTGTGGATCAGGGCAACGCCATGGTGCCGTTCAGCGGCGGCATGGTAGGCAACGCGCAGTTCTCGATCGCCTACTTCCTGGGCGCTGGAGCCCGCAACTACGCGCTCTTCCTCGATAATCAGGCCACGCAGACCTGGAACTTCCGCAAAGAACCGTGGGATATCAATGTGGCGGGCGACGCGGTGCGTTTCTACCTGATCACCGGCGCTGATCTGCCGGAACTACGCCAAAGTTACATGGCATTGACCGGTACTCCGCCGGTGCCACCCAAAAAGATGTTCGGATTATGGGTGTCTGAATATGGTTACGACAACTGGGCGGAACTGGAGGATAAACTGGCAAGCCTGCGCGCGAACAACTTCCCCGTGGATGGCATGGTGCTGGATCTGCTCTGGTTTGGCGGCATTACCTCGGATTCGGAGGACAGCGCCATGGGCGGATTGAACTGGGACACGGATAACTTCCCGGATCCAGCCGGGCGCATCGCCAGGTATGCCTCGGAGGGTGTGGGGATCATGACCATTGAAGAGCCTTACATCAGCGCTGGATTGCCTGAACACGCCGCGCTGGCTGAAAAGGGCTACCTCGTGACAGATAAAGAGGGTGGTGATCCGGTGTACCTGGAATCAAACCCCTGGTGGGGGATCGGCGGCATGCTGGATTGGACCAACCCGGACGCCGCTGTGTACTGGCACGATGAGAAGAGGCAGCCCCTAGTGGATATGGGGGTGATCGCTCACTGGACCGACCTGGGCGAGCCGGAATTGTTCGACGCGGTCTCCTGGTATCACGGGATCCCGGACGCGTACACCACGCAACACAACCAGTTTGACATACATAACCTGTACAACTTTTTCTGGAGTAAAAGTATTTTTGACGGTTATCAGCGCAATGGCGTCACGCAGCGGCCGTTCATCCTTTCGCGCTCCGGTTCACCCGGCAGCCAGCGGTTTGGGGTGAGCATGTGGTCCGGGGATATCGGCTCCAACCTGGAAAGCGTGGCAGCGCACTTACAGGTACAGGGGCAGATGTCACTTTCGGGCATGGATTACTTTGGTTCAGATATTGGCGGATTTTACCGCGGCAACGTGGTGGGCGGGCTCGACAACATTTATACACCGTGGCTGGCGGCAGGCTCCCTGCTGGATGTACCCATGCGGCCGCACACCAACAACCTGTGCAACTGCCAGGAAACCGCCCCCGATCGCATCGGGGACATGGACAGCAACCTGGCTAATGTGCGTTTGCGCTACGCCTTGAGCCCGTACTATTACTCGTTGGCACACCGCGCTTACCTGTACGGAGAGCCATTATTTGCCCCATTGGTGTATTACTACCAGCAGGATGAGAACGTAAGGGAGCTCGGCGCGCAAAAGATGATCGGGCCTGATCTGCTGGCAGGTTTTTCAGCCACATTATTCCAGGAATTCATGGATGTTTACCTGCCCGCCGGGGAATGGGTGGATTTCCACACCTTCGAGTGGTACAGCAGCAAAGGCGAATGGTTCAAGAAATACCCGCTGATTCGAGAAGACCTTTATCAGTCGCCTCTATTCCAGCGCGCCGGGTCGATCATACCTTTGATGCATGTGGATGATCAAACGATGAACATCATGGGATTACGCAAAGATGGGACGCCCCGGGATGAGCTCGTATTGAGGATCGTGGCCAGCCAGGAGCCATCGACCTTCACGTTATATGAAGATGATGGAACAAGCATCGCCTACCAGGGCGGCGCGGTGCGCACGACCAAGATCTCTCAACAGCAGGACGGGAAAAAGGTTATTGTGACGGTGGAAGCCGCTGCCGGCGACTATGAAGGTGCGTTAACGGAGCGCGATACTCACTTACAGCTCCTGGTGGAAAAACCCGCCCAACCGGAAAAGATCACTCTCAATGGCGAAACCCTGCAGCGGGCAGCCAGCCAGGCAGACTGGGAAACACAAGAGAGCGGCTGGTTTTACACTGACAGCGGTCTGTTGCTTATTAAGACAGGCCGCCTCGGTGTTGACCTGCAAAAGGTGATCGAGGTCAAGTACTGAAATCAAAAGACACCCTGATCGGGTGTCTTTTTCTATCGGATTTTTATACCAGGGGAAGGATCGTCCGATCCACGTCCTCCTCGGACTGTGGTGCCGGGATCCCATCATAAACGGTCCACTCCTCCCAATGCGTCGCCGTTTTTCCGGGCGGCAACTCCACCAGGGGAGCCAGGCTTTCCAGTTCCAGGATATCCGGATTGGTGTAGACTTCAAAATTGCAGTTGAAATCAGGGTAAAGCACAGTTGGATCCCACGCGAAGCGCTTCATGAAGAACTGATCCCGAACAGCGTATCCTGCCCAGCCATAAGGGTTCTGTAAACCGGTTTTTTGGGCGTTAGTGGCAGCGGGATCCTGGCGGAGTAAAATGTAACGTTTGCCCCACTGCCAGCGCGGATCGCCCGGATCGGTGTACCCCCACAGGCTTAGTGAATGCGTGGGCAGCAAATCATGCGGCCGCTCCAGGTTGTGCGGAATAACGGCAACTCCACCCGTACACATCACGCTCAACGCCCAGGGTGCCAGGCGCAGCGTCTGGCGGCCCATATTCTGCACTATGTGCTCCAGCCTGACCCGGTTCTGCCCTGCTACAGGTGAGATCTCGATCGTTTTCATGACGCCGCTTTTTTCAACCGGCGCGGTTAAACGCACGCCGTGGCCGCTTTCGATCACTTGAACTGGGGCATTGTCAGGAGCGTAAGTGAAATCCAGGTCTTCCGGCGCGCACCAAAAGCGGTGACCGCCGTAGGTCTTCCATTCCTCCCCTCCGCTGGAACCTGCCTGGTCATAATTCACGTAAAACAGATTCCCTTTGTCTTTCAATGCGCAGTAGATGATGCGCGGGCCGACAGCGGTGGTTACGATAAGGTTCATGTCCCCGTGGGTGAGTTGGACACAATCCTCCCAACCGGCAAAATGGATGCGTTCGATCTTCATATGGAAACCTCTATCTGCAAAGATTCGCAAATCCGGATTAAGAATTCTTCCAGTCGCGTGCTTCTCACCTTGTATGATACAGGAAAAAGTCGTTATACGGGAGGAAAATTGATCACAAATGTGGTTCCCTGACCTTTTCCGGCTGAATCCACCGCGATCGATCCACCCTGGGCATACACCAGCGCCTTGCAAATGGCCAGCCCGAGACCCATCTTGCCGCTGGCACCGGAACGGTTCTTATCAGCGCGATAGAAGCGGTCAAACACGTACGGCAGATCCTGGTGGTCAATTCCCTCACCGCTATCCTGTACGATGAGGCTTACCACCTCACCGGTTGCTGCACTCAAGCGGATCGTCCCACCCGCTGACGTGTAACGGAGAGCGTTGTCCACCAGGTTCTTCAGTACCTGGATGAGGCGTCCTTCATCCACTTTAATGAATGGGAGTCCTTGTTTTATATCCAGCTTCAGGTTGATCCCTTTTTGTTCAACGATCGGTTGATAAATTCGCGCCACATGTTCCAGAATTGAGGAGGGGTCAGTGGGCTGGAGTAGTAATTCCAGTGCGCCTGATTCTGCCTGCGTAAGTGTGGTCATGTCACCCACCAGGCGGCGTAAATGCTCGATCTCTGCTTTGATCACCTCGATCCGTTCCGGGGTGAGTGATACATCGCCGCTTTCCAGCATCTCGATATAACCGGAAATGATCTGCAGCGGAGTGCTCAGGTCGTGCGTGATATCCGCGGTGAGGCGTTTTCGCTTCTGGTCTGCTTCGAAAAGCTCAGCGCTCATCATATTAAAGGTTTCAGTCAATTGACCCAGTTCGTCATGCGAGGTCACTGGCACTTGTTGTTGCAGATCTCCCGCGGCCAGCCGTTTGGAAGCGGTTGAAAGGAGACGGATCGGCCTGATCAGCCTGCCGGCGAGTAAATACCCCATGATCACCGCGGCCACCACACCAGCAAGGGCAGCCAGCCCGATGGCCAGGTTGGTGCGCCGCAGGAATAACTGCTCTTCTGCGTTCAACGCAAATTGATACTTGTTATCCGGCAGGATCCAGGCGACGGTTTTTCCGTCTACCTCTACCTCAACCGCCTGTTTCAGCAGGTCACGCGGAACATCATCACCGATGTTGTACCCGGCGAAGGGGATTAGCGCTTTTAGATCTCCATCGACCATGCCATTCAATCCGCGCATGTCATGCATGTCACCCATCATTGGCCGGTTAAAAACAGCGTCATTGATGAGGTAGTACTCAAAAAAACCATCCATCGTGGAATAAGCGCTGTAGTACCCCTGGGCTGCGATCTTGAGGTCTGCCGTCTGTTGTTCCACCACCAGGTTCATGAGCGATTGACCCGAAGTTAATCGGATCAGCACTGAAACCACGGTGACCGTGATCAGTGCCACCGCCAGAAAGGAGAGAATGAACTTGGCTTTTAGAGAACGCTTCACGCGGCCTCCCCCATGAAACGATAGCCGATCCCAAAAACGGTTTCAATGTATTTCGGTTGCTCCGGGTCATCATTAAGCTTTAAACGCAGGTTTCGGATGTGGATCTTTAATGTGGCTTCAGAGCCTGTGTAGCCGTTTTCCATCAACCCAATGCAAAGGTCGGTCCGTTTGATGACCTTTCCGGCCGAGCGCATCAACATTTCAAGGACGTGAAACTCGAGGGGGGTGAGTTCGATGGGAACGCCATGTTTGGTGACCAAATGGCGGTTGAAATCAAGTTCTATATCCCCGATGGTCAGACCTGGCCGATCTTCGTCAAGGGGGGCTGCTCGTCGCAGTACCGCGCGCATCCTCACAAGTAGTTCGCGCAACCGGAATGGTTTGGTGATGTAATCATCAGCCCCAAGGTCAAAACCCTTGATGATCTCCGCTTCCTGTTGTTTGGCCGTGATCATGATGACAGGCGTGTCTGATTCCTTGCGCAGCTGCGTGATGAACTGGTAACCATCCATATTGGGCATCATAATGTCCAACAGGATCAGGTCCGGATTTACAGAGCGATAGACGTCCAGAGCTTCTCTGCCATCCATCGCTGTGTACACTTCATAATCCTGGCTGATCAGAAAATCATTGATCATTGTTAACACGTTGCGGGTGTCATCCACCACAAGTATTTTTCTTGTCATGATCCCATTATATCCATTCCGTGATGGTTTCTGTGCGCTTGAAGCAGGATGGGAGTCCACCCCATCCTGCTTCCGTGTAAAAGGAGGAGAGAAAATGATGGCAGCATCCTGTGAAACCAATACAATTGACCCCTTCCTGTTCAGTCATCCAGATCAGCGCTGTTGTAGGCGATTATTACAGGTTGATCGTGTCCATTACAGCTTTCCGTCGAACCTCCATCGTAGTAGAGTGTCAATTCCGCGGTATCTTTTAGAAAATTGATCTTTCCAACACTGACCCGTTTGATATCCAATCCGGTGCGGTCTTTTAAGTCAGCCAGCAATTCTTCCATGCGGTCAGGACGAACCAGTTCAATCTTTTCGTAAATAATGCGTTTTGTGGCGTCGTATTTAAACCCCCAACCCCTTTCCAGGATGAACATGAGTGCAAGGATCGACAGGTTGGCTGTGATCAATTGTGGCCAGCTGGCACCATCCGCGCTGGCAGTGTTCATCACAGGTAGCGCTACGATGATGAACAGGTAGGTCATTTCCCGCACTGGCAACGGGTCGGTCCGGTAGCGCAAAATGGTGAAGATGGCGAAAAGGCCGAATCCCACGCCAAGACTGATCCCAATGCTGTTCATAAAATATAAAACAAAAAAAATCACGCTATTGAATGCCAGAAAGGTGAGTACATAACGCTTGCTGTGTGTGGAAGGATAGTAAATAAATCGTACAAGGATGATTGCGATAACAAGGTTGAACGAAAAACTCAACAATAAATTCGAAAAATCAGACATGATTTGCTCCTTTGGAGATCTTTTTGATCAATAATGTGCGCTGCTTTAATGCATTCTTTTTTACACGGTCGTATAGCAATGAAGTTCCCATACAGTATTTACTAAAACCGGTGTATGGGATGTGCTGATCACGCATCAGCCGTTTGAACGGTGAAAAATGATCGTGGTCATCCATTTTGATCTCCGCGACCGCAATTCCCTCCAACAAGGAGAGACGATTTTCATTGTAAAAGGCAATATCAAGGTCAATGGTCAATCTCTCACAGCGTTCCACGTTTACCAGTGTGATGCGCGTGAAGGTGTTCCATATCTTGGGTTCCAGTTCTTCGTTCTCGTACGGCATGACCTGGTCAAGCCACTCGCTGGCAGCGATTGTTACGCACTGCAGTGCCTGCTGCGTGGGCAGGCGTTTTTTTATTGTGCGGTCTTTACGTGTTCGGTGTTTCACCTCAAAGTAAGTGAGATGAGAATCGAGATACTCCCTCGAGCGCACCTTATAACGCTCAGCCTGACCATTGACATGCATGTTGAAAAAGGCAAAGTCAGGGGTATCAAAGTAAAGGGTGCGATAATGATTGAAAGGTGTTCCATTAACGACCAGGACACGATACTCACCGGACAAGGCTGCCAGGGTGTTTTGCAGTGTGTAGATCGGCATCACGTACTTGTAATCCACCCGATTCAACAGCTTTACAGCATCCATCTCCGCGAGGGTGATGGACTGGTATGGTTTCAGAATCTCTTTAATGTTTGTGAACGATGGCGGTTGTGCATCATTCAGGTGATGATCAACCCACATATCTCCGCCGTTTGCTTGCGATTGATTGAAAGTCAATTGTATGTTCAGGTTGCTCATTTCAACTCCATTCGCGTGTCTTGCTTTGTTGTTCTCATAATAACCGCAAGGCCTGGGTGGGTGGTTTATTATTTGTATAGTTAATAATTTAAAAAATTGGCGGGAAGCTCTCAGACTTCCCGCCAACATTAAGTCATGGACGCGGGCCTCCGCCCGGACCGTGACCATATGTGTCGCCTATGGTGGTGAGGATGGACTTGACGGTGAAGCTGGTGTACTGGCTGCCAGCGGAGTAATCCGTTGGATTGGCCAGTCCATCCTCGATCTCGCCAGTCGTTTTACCGCCCACTGACATGGTGTATTCGACCCCGCTTTCCAGTTGAGGAGATGAAAAGACAATGGATTGATATTCCTTCTCCGGGATGAAGGTCAGGATCGGGTCGCCATTTACCTCTTCAATATGGATGGAGGTGACAGCGGAAAACACCTGGTCAAAGTTGAGCAGCAGCGAATTCTGGGTGGAGGTTTCACTCAATCCCATCGACATTCCAGCGCTTCCTGCTGCAACGAGGATTCCGCCTGAAATGTTGAAGGTGCTCATGTAATCCAGCGCGCCGTTCATATTCTCGACAGGACCCATCACCAGTACGACTCCATCGGTCATCTCCACGGCACCATTCACATCGATCCCGTCACCAGCGGCGTTTACATAGATGTAACCGCCGTTGATGTGGAGCGCGTCATTTCCTGTAGTGGTGAACGTGTCCTGTCCAAACCCGCCCTCGGGTCTCGCTCCGGGTTGCGGCGGCTGACCCTGTCCCGGTGATAAGAATCCATTGGGAATACCAGATCCGTCCACACCTGACGACACGTTTATACCGTCGTCACTGGAGTTGATGTGAAGGTTACCGGCGTTAACCGTGATCAATGCGCTTTCGATGCCTTCGTAGCTATCTTCGATCGTGATCTCCCCGCCATTTATGGTCAGACTGGTGTCCGCGTGCATACCATCGTCACCGGTCGTGATGGACATTGTTCCGCCGTTGAGGATGATGTCGCCATTGGAATGAACACCATCGTCTGCGGCGTTGATGGTGAAGATGCCCTCATTGATCACAACACTGACCAGTCCCTTGATTCCCTTGGCAGATAAGGTTGCATCGACAACCTCGTTGTTTCCTCCACCTGAGGCAAGTTTAAACGCACCATTGTTGATCATTACATTGGTTTGGGCGGCGATGGCGTCTCCACCGGAGGTGATCTCGAAGTTCCCATCTTCGATCTGGATGTACCCGAGGGAGGTATCATCCTCTTCATCGGATTTCAACCCATCCCCGAACGCGGTAACGACAATGTTCCCGTCCTTAATGACCAGGTAATCCTTGCCACGGATGCCGTCATCTATCGCGTTGACCGTGAGCGTAGCCCCGGCGATGAGCAAACCATCCTTGCTGGTAATGCCATCCTTGTAATTGGCGTTCACGGTCAATTCCCCGCCGCCGTAGATGGTCAGATTCGCCTTGCTGAACAGGGCAGCATCGGGTTCATTTTCCTCAACATCGATGTTTGTGTAGGTTGAGGCGTCGGTGAGGCTGTTTTGACTGTTATCCGCCAGGATGATGATCACCTTTTCTGCATTGGCGATAAAGATCGGAGCGCTGGTGGCACTGGTGATCTTCACCCCATCCAGGATCAATCTCACGATCTCATCTTCCTGGGTGTCCACGATCACCTGTCCATCTTCAAGGCTGCCGCTCAACCGATAGGTGCCGGCTCGGCTGATCGTGACCGTGCTGCCGGTTACTTCCACCCCTTTTCCATCTGAGTTGACGGTGGTGCCATCCAGGGTGATGGTTATCTCCTCAGCCGTATCCCAGGTGTAATCCTCAGCCAGCTCGTGGGTATCCGCCAGGATGACCTGGGCGGGCTGTGTGGCTTCCTCCAAGGTGTTTTCACTGGTAGTGGTGGTTGTGGTCGGCTCAGCGTTTTCTACGGTGGTTGTCGTTGTAGATTCAACCGGGGCAGCGGTAAGTGATGAACATGCCGCCAGGCTGATGATGATCAATAATGTACCAAAAAATAAGATCAGTTTTTTCATAAGATTCTCCAACTTATTGATTAACCCGGCAAGTATTTATGCGGGTAATGAGATTCTATGAAAAACCCCGCGCAGCGGGGTGTAGATTTGGTATAGACCGGATTCCTTGAATTTGTTTTGGAATAACAGATTAATGCTCATCCACCCTTGTAAGCCTTCAATGCGCGATCTCTCGCGCTGGCGTGGTCCACGATCGGCTGCGGGTAATCCCTACCAATGAAAACGTTCACAGCGGTCTGTTCCAACGGGCTCATCTCCCAGGGTGAATGGATATATTGGTCAGAAACACGTGCGAGTTCGGGCACCCAGCGGCGCACGTACACACCCAGCGGGTCAAACTTCCTGCCCTGTAATACGGGATTGAAGATCCTGAAGTAAGGCGCGGCATCGGTTCCGGTTCCGGCCGTCCATTGCCAGCCGCCGTTATTGGCAGCCGGGTCGCCATCGACCAGTTGCTGCATGAACCAGCGTTCACCCTCCTGCCAATTGATCAACAGGTCCTTAACAAGGAAGGAGGCAGTGATCATGCGCGCGCGGTTATGCATCCAGCCCGTGGCACGCAGCTGGCGCATGGCGGCATCCACCACCGGGTAACCGGTGAGACCCTGCTGCCAGGCTTGCAGCTCGTTAGGAGCGTCGCGCCATGGTATGTTGCGTAACCCCGGGTTGAACGCGGTTTTTAGAACGTACGGGAAGTGGTACAGGATCGCCTGATAGAACTCGCGCCAGATCAGCTCATTGATCCACACTTCGCAGCCTTTTCGCACCAATGGATCATCGGTTTCCGCGGCGGCTAGCATGGCAGCGCTCACCGCTGTACGTGCTGAAAGCATGCCAAAGCGCAGGTACGGTGATAGGGATGAAGTGCCATCAAGGTCCATGCGGTTGCGCGCATCGGCGTAATCCTGCACCGGTCCAGCCAGAAATGTATCCAGCCGGCGCAAGGCTTCCTTTTCACCAGGCGGGAAGTGCCCGGGTGCCTGGCTCGCGGGGATATCCTGGCTTTGTATGGCAGGCAGAGGCGGCAGGCTCGATGGCGCGGGACGCGTGTAGCCCAAAAATGGCAAAGCTTTCCACGCCTTGCTGAAGGGTGTGAACACTGTGTAGGGGCTGCCATCCGCCTTGGTGACCAGGGCGGGCGGGTGCACACCAAGGCCATGCATCAACTTCAGGTTAACCTTTTCGGCCACTGCGCGATCCCGTTGGACGGCATAAGGGCTGTAATCTTCTTCAGCGTATACTTTATCCGCTCCGGTCTCTGCTGCCAGTTGAGGGAGTACCTCCGCCGGGTCACCGCTGCGCAACACCAGCCCTGAGCCCAGTTTGCGCAGGTCGGATTCCAGCGCGCGCAACCCGGAGAACAGGAAAGCCTGCCTCTTTTCCGCTGGTCTGGCAAGTAATTGCTCATCCAGAATAAAGACTGGCACTACACCCTGCCCATTTTCGAGAGCTCCGGTCAAGGCAGAGTTGTCCTGTAACCGCGGGTCGCGCCGGATCCACCAGATGTTCACCGGGTTCGCCTCAGGCTTGTTCGCGGCCGCCGCGGGCTAATTGCAGGATCTCTTCACGTGTTGAGAAGATCCTGACCAGTTTTCCGTCCTGCATCATCAACACGCGGTCAACGTACTCACACATGCGCAGATCATGGGTCACCATGATGCCCGCGCGTTTTTGTTCATGGATGAGACCCGCAAAAGTCTCGACCACCTGGTAGGCGCGTTCCGTATCCAGGCTGGCAGTGGGTTCATCCGCCAGCACCAGGCTGGGGTTGTGAATGAGGGCGCGCGCGATCGCCACGCGCTGCTGCTGACCGCCGGACATCTGACCCGGCAGGTTGTGCAGGCGTTCGCCCAACCCCAGGCGCGCCAACAGCTCGCGTGAGCGCAACTTCCCGGCCTTGTCCAGCCGGTTGTTGAGGCGCAGCATCAATTCCACATTCTCAACAGCGCTGAGGTAGGGCACCAGGTTGTTCGCCTGAAAAGTAAAACCGATCTTTTCGCGGCGCAAGGCTACCCGCTCCACTTCACCCATTGAGGCCAGGTCAACGCCATCCAACAGGATCTGCCCGGAGGTGGGCTGCAGCAGCGCGGCCAGCATGGAAAGCATGGTGGTCTTGCCGGAGCCGCTTGGGCCTACCAGCGCGACAAACTCCCCGGCGGCCACGTTGATATTGACCTCATCCACGGCGTGGATGGTGCCGAAATCCGTCTTATAGGTCTTGGTGACCAGTTTCGTTTCGAGTGCGTTATGGTTGTTCGTGGTCATGAGGATAACCCCAATGCTTTCAATGGTTCGATGCGCGTGGCATAACGGATGGAGACCAGCCCGCCCAGCGGACCGATCAGCAGCAGGGCGATGAGCGCCAGGGCTGAGGTTGTGCCGTTGAATACGATGGGGACCGTGGGTGGGAAGAAGAGCGAGAAAGCGAAGGTCAACAAGCCGCCGATGGCCACGCCGATGATGGTCACCACAATGATCTGGATGACCGATGCCCACGCCACAACCGGGTTAGAGGCGCCGATCGCCTTTAGCACACCAATCTGGGCTACTTTTTGAAGGATCTGGATCTGGAAGAAACCGCCAATGACCAGGATGCCAATGAAAAGGGTAAACCCACCCTGGGTGTTGAGGGTGCTCTGCTGAGCTGTATACCCCGGCAGCGCCTGGATGGCCTGTTTGAGCGTGGCGGCTTCCACATTGTTCACCTGCGCGCCGATGCGCTGCTGCACGACCTCCACCTGTTCAGGGTCTGCCAGTTTGACGATCACCACGTTGGCGATGGGGTTGGAAAGGTTGACCTCGGCTTCAGATTTCGGACGCACGCGGTCCCAGGTATTGAAGGGTAGGAATACTGACGGCTGCAGGGAGTACTGCTGGCCATCGGTGATGCCCACGATCTGAAGAGTGAAGAACTCATCCTTTGTGCCCTGGGTTGTACGGATGGTCAGATTCTGACCGACCCCCAGTTTTGTGCGGTAAGCCGTGTTACTGTCAATGATCACTTCGTCCGCCAGGTCGGTGCTCAACTGTTGTCCCTCCACCACGCGCGGTTCCCCCACATGCCCGGGGTTTACCCCCAGAATGGCCACTTTTAAGGGTTCTTCCGGCAATACAAGGTTGGCATTGGAGGTTCCCAGCATCCCGGCATCCGCCACGCCTTCCACCCGGCGGATGGAAGCCAGGCGGTCCCGGCCAAGCCGGCTGGCGTTGATCAGATTTTCAGATTTAGCCTGGTAAACAAGCAGCTCGCCATCCAGCTTGGAGATGTACTCGCGATTGCCATTGCCCAACCCTTCACCCAGCGCGGCGATAAAGAGCACCAGCAGGGTGATCAGGGCGATGACCAGGCTTACCAGCAGGAAGCGGCCGCGGTTGCGCCACACTTCTTTGACCGCCAGGTAACCTGCTAACGAAAAGATTTTTCCCATAATGCTTGTCCTCTCAGGTTTATGGCTGGAAGTAAAGAGCGGCTGTCATCCCCCAACGCATGGCAGGATCAACTTCATTTACCCTAATGGTGACTGTGTAGGTGATATCGCCACGTTTTTCTTCATAACGGGAGTTGATGGCGGTGACCACGCCGCTGAGGTCGAGCTCAGGCAGCGCATCCAGGCGAACTGTAACCGTGTCACCCACAGCGATCGAGGTGACCTGGGTCTCATTGAGGTTGTCCGTCTTAACGATCCAGCTGGAGGTATCCGTGACTGCCATAACTGGCAACCCGGCCGTTGTATTTTGCCCGGGCTGGATGCGAATGTCGACCACCGTGCCCGAAAGGGTGGATTTTAGTTGATAGGACTCTATCAGCGCCTGGGCGGCTGCCCTTGTAGCGTTGGCAGTATTCAGCCTGGCTACAGCGCTCTGCAACAGATTATTATCGACCCCGTCACCGGCTTCGAGGCGGGTGAGTTCGTTTTCTGCCAGCTGCAGCGTCGCCGAGGCGATGTCCAGCAGCGCCTGGTTTTCAGCGGAATCATTAGCGTCAAAATCGGCTTGCGCGTTATCCAGGGCTTCCTGCGCGTTGAGCACTTTCAGTTGGGCCTGCGCCAGGTTCAGGTCGGCGGATTCCTTGAGTGCATCCAGCACCTGTTGCGCCGCGAGCACTTCCTGTTCCGCGCGCGCTACTGCCAGTAAAGCGTCTGAAGAGACCGCGTATGCAGCGAGTGATTGCCCGGCTTTAACTTCATCTCCATCTTTCACAAGCACGGATTCCACCGTGCCCGGAAGGGAGAAGGACTGGTCTAGCCAGTTTATGGGCAACAGTTGACCTTCCGCGATCACCGCGGCGGGGATTACAGCTGTTTCGGGTGTGGCGGTTGCAGGGGTTTCAGCGCTGCCACAGGCCGTAAGGGTGAGCAGCACGGTGATTGCCAGGATCGTTAGGGTGGTAATTCTTTTCATTATTATTTCTCCAAAGTTGAAATGATTAATCATCTACGCCGGGTCCCACCGGTCCATCGAAGGGCTGGTCCCAGGTGGTGGATAATACACCGCTCAGCAGCAATTCCAGAGGGGGGTGATCGGCGATGTGATCATAGTAATAAGGCAGGGCAATTCGCCCGTCTTTTGTGATGATGAAGGTGCCGGACATTTGCATGGCATCCTGACCGGCTGGAGCAGGCTCTACCTGGTAGCCTTTCTTACGCGACCGGGAGATCGCGCTCCAGACTTTCGGATTCAGGAAGGTCTGGAAGAGATTGCCACGCTCAAGTCCGTAAGCTTCGTAAGCCTTGCGTTCCGGGTCGGAAAGCAGTAATAATCCCGGGGCAAATTCTGCCGCGAATAAACTGGTGGCTTCAGGTGTGCCCTGGGTGATCACAGCGAGGGCAAGCCCGGCTGCTTCGATCTTTTCCTTCCCCTCAAGCAGTTCATCCAGCATTTCCTTGCACTGAGTGCAGCCGAAGTGGCGCGTGAAGGCGAGCAGCAGCGGCCGATCCTGCCAGAGACTGGACAATCGCACGGGCTCACCGCTGGTATCCTGTAATTCCAGGTCAGGGGCGTTGTGATAAAAATTCAAATGTTTTTCGTTTTTCATGTGACTCCTGTGAGTTTACTGATCCCGGCTGCCGGGTTTTACCAACCTGGCATCCAGCCAGCTAATGATTGATGCGCCTGGTGTGCCGATAACAAATTTTAGAGCGTTACGATAAGCTGCCAGGTAGGGGTCCAACCTTTCGGGGGAAATATTACGGGTGCAAAGCAGATTCCTCACCCATTCAAGGTCCGCTGTCATGAGGTCAGGCTCACCCAACTGCAGCGCCGCATACAATTCGTTGCCAAAATAGCGGTTCGCCTGGTTCAGAAAATCGATCGGCAATCCGCTGCCGCTCATGTTTTCAAGCACTTGCAGATCGACCGCTGTACGATGTTCCATGAAAACCCGGGCAAGCTGGCGATGAGTATTCTCAATGATGTTGTGTGCGGGAATAGTCACATGGTTGGATAGTAGTTCCTCAACTGCTGTGAGCGATGCGCTGATATCTTCTCCTAGGAACACAGCAGGTATCCGCTCGCGCAGAACAGGAATGCGGTTGAAGATCAAACCACCGTAAGCCATGCGCTTTCCGGAGGCGAGTAGGGCGATAAATGTATTTTGTAAATTGGCTGCAGTGCGTAAGGTCTGGGCAGCCATTATGATCAGATCTGGTTGGAGTTGCAGCACTGTGGCGACCATTTGATCAGTGGGGATATCAGCCCCAAGATTGATAACCCTGATACCACGGCGGCGGAGGAAAAGATCCAGTAGCGTAACAGGGAGCGTGTGCAGCTCTCCAGGCGGGCAGCCCAGCAGAATGGTCTGCGACCGGTTTGGGGGAGGGGTCATGCTGATCAAGGTCTGCAACCTGCGGCTGGCGAGGGAAGATGCGAAGTGTTCCTGCTGGGCCGAAATCCCGGAATCATACCAACCCTGCCCGATCTCGTGCAGACCGCGCTGGAGAATTTCGACACAAACTGTTTCAACGGGGTGAAGAGCAAACGCCTGGTTCAACACTTCTTCTGACCTGACAGCATTAAAGTCCAGGCAGGATTTGATCCAGTCTTCGCGCAATTGGTTTATGTTGGTACTGGTGACTGTTTCAACTGTGACCGGTTGAGCGGGTTTTGATTTTACGTAATGAGCCAGGGGATCCAGACCGCTTTCGGTCAGTGATCGCCAATGATCTGCCGCACGGCTGATGCTTAACCCTTCCGTCTGCCTCGCGACGAGCCATTTGATCACCTCAATGTCATATGCAGAATACAACCTGTGACCGCCCTGGGTGCGGCAGGGTTTAGGCAGGTCATAGCGTCGTTCCCAGGCTCGAAGCAAATCTGCTTTCAATCCGGTTTCCTGCAGGACCGCGCTCAGGTTATAAGTAGGTGTCTTGCTGTAATCCATCATCTCTTCACTACCAAAGGATCAAAACGAGTTGTCTGTGGAGGGCAAGGTTCGTTTTTGCTCATAATTATTGTACAGATTTTACATAATTGTCTAATATTTGTCAAGGTATAATTATACAAAATATTGACAAACTTTGGTTTTATTGATAATATTTAACTTAAAATACTAAAAGGCAATTGGCGGAGCTAATGATGAAAGTACTGATCACAGGTGGGACGGGGTTGATCGGCCGGGCGTTATCTGACCGATATTTGAAGGACGGTCATCAGGTGACTGTTCTCACCCGCGCACCAGAGCGGGTAAAAGACGCGCTGCCGGGTGTCAGATTGCACAAGTGGGATGGGCGGACTGCCCGCGGGTGGGGGCACCTGGTAGAGGAAACCGATGCAATTATCAATCTGGCTGGCGAGAATCTCTCAGCAGGCAGTTGGACGGAAGCTCGTAAGCAAGCCATCCGTGACAGCCGTGTCAATTCAGGACGGGCGGTAGTTGAAGCCGTTAAAGCTGCGCAAATTAAACCAAGTGTGTTGATCCAGGCTTCAGGCGTGGGTTACTACGGAGTAAGGTCCACTGATCTGTTGGATGAAAGTGCCGCCAATGGCGACGATTTCCTTTCCAGCGTCAGCCGCGATTGGGAAGCTGCTACTGAACCTGTTGAAGCACTTGGCGTACGGCGGGTGATCATTCGCTCCGGCGTGGTATTCAGCCCGCGGAGCGGGGCGCTAGCGCGTATGCTGTTGCCATTCAAACTCTTCGTGGGGGGGCCGCTGGGTTCAGGCAGGCAATGGCTTTCCTGGATCCACCTGGAGGATGAAGTCCGCGCGATCCGTTTTCTGGTCGATTCATCTGGTGCTTCTGGGTCGTACAACCTGGCTGCCGATCCGGTGACCAACGCTCAATTTGCAAGGGTAGCCGGAGAGATCATGCGCAGACCTTCATTTGTACCGGTGCCAGCCTTCGCGCTGCGCCTTATCTTAGGTGAGATGAGCACTGTCGTGCTGGAAGGGCAACGCGCTTCCTCCAAAAAATTAACTGATCTGGGCTACCAATTCAAATTCTGGTCGCTAGAGGATGCGTTAAAAGATCTGATCTTGAAATAACCAATACACTCAGGCGGAAAAACCGCCGGAAAGCAGAGTAAACCATGAACAAAGACAAAGTACGTCAAATAGCCGTGATCTTGTCCATCCTGCTGATGATCGTTGTGAATGTGCTCGCTAACGCGCTGCCCCTCAACGGGCAGAACACCGGGGCGATCTCAGACCGCTTCGATGTGTATTTCACCCCGGCGGGCTATGTGTTTTCGATCTGGGGATTGATCTACATCGGCCTCATCGCTTACGCCATTTACCAGGCGCTGCCCGCTCAACGTGAAAATCCACGCCTGCGCAGGATCGGTTGGTGGGTGGTGCTCGGCAGCCTGGCCAACACCGCCTGGATCTTCCTGTGGCATTACGAGGTCTTCCCGTTAACCATCCTTGCCATGCTTCTCCTGCTGCTGACGCTCATCATCACTTATGTGACCCTAGGCGTCAACCGTGTTAAGGTTTCAACAGGTGAAAGATTTGCCGTTCATGTTCCGTTCAGTATTTACCTGGGCTGGATCACGGTTGCTACTGTGGCTAACGCTGCGGCGCTGCTGGATTATCTAAAATGGAACGCATGGGGCATCTCTGAGGTATTGTGGATGTGGATCATTCTCGCCGCGGTGGTGGTGATCGCCGGCGCGATGAACTTCATCCGGCGAGACCTCGCTTACACACTGGTCATCCTGTGGGCGGTTGCCGGCATCGCTCTAAAGCACGCGTCGGTGACTGGTGTGGCCGTGGCAGCCTGGGTCGCATTCGGGCTGGTGGCGGTAAGCCTGGTTTACGCGTTGTTCAAAAACCGAGCCGGTTAAGTGAGCGTTTTTTGGGAAACACAATTTAATTAAGCGGGTAAATGAATGTCGCTGCTCACTGAAATTAATACGTAACGTTTAGTAATATCGCTACAGTATTTTTGAATAATTGTGTACTATTAATAAAAGGGTGATAAGAGAGGAGTAGGATGCCAAAGGTCGATCTCAATAAACCAGCTCCTGATTTTTCGTTGGAGGATTTTTCCGGAAAGACGGTTAGATTATCCGAGTTTTCCGGTACCGCAAATGTGCTGCTGGTTTTCAACCGCGGATTTATGTGACCATTCTGTCAGAAGCACATGGCGCAGTTGCGCCTGGACGCAAATGAGTTTGAAAAACGAGACACGAAGATCCTGGTCATTGGACCGGAGGATGCAGCGGCATTCAAGACCTATTGGGAAAACAACGGACTTCCCTTTATCGGGTTACCGGATCCAAAGGTCAGCGTGTTAAAATTATACGGACAGGAAGTAAACCTGTTCAAACTGGGCCGCATGCCGGCTCAGGTCATTGTGGATAAGGCAGGGATTGCCAGGTTCGTCCATTATGGGCATTCCATGTCAGATATCCCGGAGAACAGCGAGCTATTCGCTTTGCTGGATCAGATCAACCAGGGATAAGGAGTTGAAATGGTATTAACGGTATTGAAGATCATCGCTTCCATTGCCACAGCGGCGACCGGTTTGCTGGCGCTGGTGAAACCTGACGCGGTTTATGGCTTTACCGGGCTAACTGCCAGCGGGGTGCGTGGTATTTCAGAGATCCGCTCAATTTTCGGCGGTCTGTTCATCGCCATGGGCATTGTGCCCCTGTTTTTGCGTCCGCAAGGATTTCGCATGCTTGGCATCGCTTACCTGGCTATTGCGGTCGCAAGGCTATTTTCGATGTTCTTTGATAAGTCCTTTGACAGTTCAAACATCATCAGTCTTGTGATCGAGATCGTGCTAGGGGTTATTCTGGTTATCTAGGAGGGGGGAAATGACGATACGAGTTGTAACTGACAGCACCTGCGACCTGCCCGTGAGCACCATCGAAAAATATGGCATCAAGGTGATCCCGTTGTACATCAACGTGGGAGAAGAGGAATATCTGGACGGGATCGATATCACCCGTGAAGAGTTCTACACCAGATTACCTGGTTTTCCAACCCACCCGACCACCGCGGTTCCTTCGCCGTTGAAATTCAAGGCGATCTATGACGCGCTGGCAGAAGAAGGCGCAACGGATATTATTTCGATCCATATCTCTGAGTCGCTCAGTGCCATGGTAAATGTGGCACGCGCCGCCGCGCAGGAAACGATCTCAGCTGCGATCCACGTGATCGATGGGCACCAATTAAGCCTGGGCACCGGGTTCCTGGTGGAAAAAGCCGCCGAATTGGCAACAAAAGGCCAGCACTTGAAAGAGATCCTGGATGCGCTCAATTCACAGATGAAACGTACACACGTTTTCGCTGCACTGGACACACTGGAGTTTTTGAAGCGCAGCGGACGCATGAACCGTTGGGTGAGCAACATCGGGTCACTGCTGCAGATTAAACCGATCCTCACTATGCACGATGGCCTGCCCGGGAATGAAAAAGTACGCACACGAGATAAAGCGTTGAAACGGGTGGTGGAGATGCTGGAAGCGGTGGGTCGGATCGAACGGGTGGCCTTGGTGCACACCAACGCCCCTGAGCGTATCGCTGAGCTGCGGAAAATGGCTGCGCATCTGTTGCCGTCGGGAGACATCCTCACTGAGGACATTACTCCTGTGATTGGCGCGCACATCGGTCCAGGCGCGTCCGGGTTTGCTGTGGTTGCAGCTGAATAATAATGAATAAAAGATAAGAATTAACAATGGGATTCGTTTCAACTTACCTCGTACTCGCCGCGGTTATCTTTGGTTTGATGATCCTGCTCTGGCTGCTCAGCCTGGCATTAAAGAATTCGAGCATCGTGGACATCTTCTGGGGCAGCGGCTTCGTGATCTTTGCCTGGGTGGCTTTCGTTCTCACACCCGATGGATTTTTGCCCCGCAAGCTGCTGCTGGCAACACTGGTTACCATCTGGGGGGTGCGTCTCTCAATCTACATCCTCATTCGTAACTGGGGAAAACCTGAGGATTTTCGTTACCAGGTCTGGCGCAAACAACATGGCCAAAACTGGTGGTGGTACAGCTTGTTACAGGTCTTCCTGTTGCAGGGTCTGCTGCTGCTCATCATCGCGGCGCCATTGCTGGCTGCGCAATACAGCTCAACCCCTGCCCGTCTGGGTGTGCTGGATATTGTTGCCATTCCTTTGTGGATTTTCGGCTTCATCTTCGAATCTGTTGGTGACCTGCAGTTGAAGCGTTTCAAAGCCAACCCGGCCAACAAGGGTAAAGTAATGGACAGTGGTTTGTGGCGTTACACTCGCCACCCCAATTATTTTGGTGATGCAACACAATGGTGGGCATATTATCTCATTGCAGCTTCTGCCGGCGGCTGGTGGATGATCTTTAGCCCGATTGTGATGACAACGTTATTGCTCAGGGTTTCCGGCGTGAAATTGCTTGAAAACACGCTTGATACGCGACCCGGTTACAAGGAATACTCAGAACGGACCAGCGAGTTCATCCCCTGGTTCCCGAAGAAAAATTAAACTCACATGAATGAATATGAAAAGGACTCCTCATCAGGGGAGTCATTATTTATCTACGGTATAACAGTTGGGGTGGGCGTTTCACGCACCAGGTAGACTTCAGGGATCCAGCCCACTCGACCGTCAGCATCCATCACCTCCACCCAGACCATCGCGTCGAATAACTCCCGCCCGTAAAGCACGGTGATGGGCTGACCTTCCTGCAGTTCACCGATCACCGGTCCGCCCGGCTTCTGGCACAACTCAAGACCCGGTGGTTCTCGCAACCACACTTCTGCGCCGGATGGGGTGCTGGTGCTGGTCGGTGTGGCCGTGGCGGTGGCGGTGGGGGTGGGCGTGCTGGTGGGTGTTGGGCCGGGTGTGCTGGTGGCAGTCGACGAGGGTGTGATGGTTGGTGTGGGCGGGATCATCGGATCCAGCTGTTCAACGAAGATCTGGTTTACTTTCAGTGTGATGGGCTGGTTTAGCCCTGCCACGATATTCCTCTGCAAATCGGTAGTTTCCTGGTAGTTGAGCATGTGATTGGTGCGAATGGTCAGCACTACATCCAGCCCCTTGTCGAGGTGATTTACATCCATTTCAACAACTTCGGCGTTGTACATCTTTTCTACTTCAGTGTTTACCACCTGGTTGATCAAGCGGTTATTGCTGGCATCGCGAAAGAAGCGGATGCTGTAGTAGGTCAGAGGAATGAGCAGCACCAGTACAAGCAAGGCTGAAATCCACAGGCTGCGCGGGACAGATTTATCTTTTCTACGCCTGCCGGCTGAAAAACCTCGTGCAAAGAAAACCAGCGCTGCCGCAAAGGCGATCGTGATCGCATTGGTGATGAACAACAGCGTGGCTCCGCCGGCGATGTCCCAGCGCACCAGCGCGATCCCAATGCCAATTGTAGCAAGCGGGGGCATCAACGCGGTGGCAATCGCCACACCGGGTAGTGCAGCGGAGAGGTTCTTTCTCGTCATCGCATAAGCGGCAGCCAACCCGCCGGATAGTGCGATAATCAGGTCGATCGGTGTAGGCCGGGTACGGGCGATCACTTCGGCGGGAAGCTCCTGAAGGGAAACGAAGGGTAAAAAGCGATTGATCAGAGCCATCGCGAAAGAAAGCAGCACTGCGAGGAGCGCGCCAAGGATGAGCGTCCAGGCGGCAGTGCGCAGCAGTTTGTCATCACCAGTGACGGATGCCAGACCAAGCCCGATGATGGGAGACATGAGCGGCGCTACGAGCATGGCGCCAATGATCACGGCTGCAGAATTGGTCATCAAACCGGAGGTGGCAATGGCACAGGACAGGATCACGAGCAGGAAAAAATCAAAGCCCGGCATGGAAGACAGTGCCAGTTCAGTCTTGATTTCCTGGCGTTCGTCTGTGGTCAGCGGTTTCACGACCTTGCGGAAGGATGTCAGTAAGCTCATCGTTGTTTTGGAAAACCTTTCCATAATTCTACATGCATAATTTGATTACGTAAAACCCTGGTCTGATTTACCCAATTACACCTTTTCAAATGACGATTTGACCATGGAAAGAGGAAAAAATCTGCGGCATCAGGGTAACCTCCAGTCGTTCTTTCCGAAACATGATATAAATCACTAAATTACAATTATTTAGTACTAATCCTTACAGAAAACCTGTTTTGTACTATAATTTTATTAATAAATTTTGACTACAAGAGGAAATGATGCCAAACAAGATCGTTAGCGTTGATGCAACATTGATGGAAGGTTATAAAATTGAAGTTCGTTCACGCCAGCATGTATCCATCGTTGACCAGCCCACCGCTGGCGGCGGTACGGATGCCGGCCCAACCCCGTTGGAGTACCTGTTTGTTTCACTGGCTGGTTGTTTTGGTACGATCGGGCAGATCATCGTCAAACAGCGCCGCCTCCCCGTGCGCAAGATCGAAGTGCAGGTTGAGGGTGACCTTGATACGGACGTGTTGATGGGTAAACGCGATGACATCCGCGCCGGATTTTCCGGTATTCGCGTCACCGTAAAACTTGATGCTGATATGACCCAGGAAGAAAAAGAGCAGTTTGTGCACGAAATCGATGCCCGCTGCCCGATCTCAGATAATATCATCAACCTCACCCCAGTTGAATTTGCTGTGGAGTAAACCAAGATGACTGACCATGATGACACTACCAGAAAATTGGGGGAGATTCCAGACGAGCTGCTGGTAGGCCGCCGCCTTAGAGAATTACGCAACGCAAGGGGGTTTTCGTTGCGCGTCCTGGCGGGTCATAGTGGATTGAACGTCAACACCCTTTCGTTAATTGAGACTGGAAAATCCTCTCCTTCTGTCAGCACTTTACAGCACCTGGCGAAGGCTTTGCATGTGCCGATCACAGCGTTTTTTGAGAAAGACCCGGTAGAAAAGCACGTGGTGTACACACCCGCTACTCAAGTTACCCAGGCTGGTTTCGGCAAGGCACAAATGGTCAACTTGGCCAGGGACCTTTCCGGTAACGATTTTCAGCCTTTTGCCGTTACCTTGCAGCCTGGCATGGGCAGCGGTGACAAAATGATCGTGCACACCGGTCATGAATTTGTTTATTGTTTGGAGGGATCATTACATTACCGGATTGAGGGTGATGAGTATCAATTAAATGAGGGTGACAGCCTGGTTTTTGAAGCGCATCTTGCTCACTGTTGGAAGAATAACAGTAATGAAATCACAAGGTTCCTGCTGATTATGTGCCCTGATGATGAACGCGAAGAGGTAACCAGCCGGCATGTTTCACTCAACTACAAAGCAAAGGAGAAAACCATGAAGATAGCAGCAATTACAGAAGACGGAAAAACCATCAGCCAGCATTTCGGCAGAGCCCCTTATTACCTGGTTCTGACAATCGAGGATGGAAAGATCGTGAACCGCGAAATGCGGGAAAAGATGGGACACACTCATTTCGCCGTGGAAAGCCACTCTGAGGAGTCACATGGCGCCGGGCATGGAATGGACGCGGTTTCGCACAATAAGCATGTCAGCATGGCGAAGGTAATATCAGACTGCGAGGTGCTGTTATGTGGAGGGATGGGAATGGGTGCATACGAAAGTATGCGTTTACTGAAGATCCAGCCAATCGTAACTGACCTGAGTGAGATTGACGCTGCTGTGCAGGCTTATCTGGATGACAAATTGATCGACCACACGGAAAAATTGCATTAAGCGAAAAAGGGCGAGTTACGGAACTCGCCTTTTCTTTTTGATTTTGATCGAGGAACTGCACTTCGCAGAGGATCTGAAGGATTCTATGCGCGTGTAGGAAAAATATCCTCGGGAAGGAAACTGTCATGAAAATTGTGTACGAGGATTTGCAGCAGGTCATTGCTGCCCATCAAAAATTCCTACTGGGAGAGCCGGACGGCATCAGAGCGAATCTGGAGGAGATCGATCTTTATGGGCGTGATATGGCGGGCGTAAACCTTAAAGGCGCTAACCTGAGGGGTGCCAATCTCAAAAGGTCGATCTTGTGGGACGCCAACCTGGAAGAAGCCAATATGGAGAGCGCTGCCTTTAAGCACGCCATCCTGCAAGGGGCCAACCTGCGCAATTCCTGCCTGAAGGGAGCCGGCTTAAAGGGCGTGAACCTGATCGGCGCTGATCTGCGTGGGGCAGATCTGAGTGGGGCTGACCTGGAAAGCGCTATTCTGCAAGGGGCAGTATATAACGAGGACACAAAATGGCCTGAGGGTTTTAACCCGCATGCAGCAGGTGCTCTATTGATGGAGAGAGATCCAAATCAGAAATAAATTCCATTTTTCTCCCTCTAACCTCTTCTTCGTTTCAAGGTAACGCGTTTTTCTCCGTTTTTAGCTTATAATCGCCCTACTTAATAAAATTACCACCTGTAATTTAAACCAGTGTTTTTTAGGATCAAATTGATAGCCGAATTAAACCCCCTGATCAACATTCTTTTACTCAGCCTGATGGCCGGACTCGGTACCGGGCTGGGCGGGTTGCTGGCAGTCATCCGCCGGCCCGGTAAGCGTTCTTACGGATTGCTGATGGGCATTACCGCGGGTGTGATGATCTGCCTGGCTTTCCTGGAACTGGTGAATGAGGCGATCAGGTTATCCAACTACCTGGTGACAACGGTTGGTTTTGCGGCAGGGGCCATCTTTATGTTTGTACTGGATGCTTCTGCGCCGCACATCCGCTTCGGTGAGCGGGAGGTCAGGCGTGATATTCCGGATGAGAATTGCGAGCCCTGTGAAAAACCGCAACTTTCACGATTTGTGCTGTTCCGCCGTTGTGAAAAGGGGTATGACCGCAAACTGGTCAACACCGGCATGCTTCTGGCTGTTGGTATTACTTTGCATAATTTACCCGAAGGCATTGCGGTCGGCGCGGGTTACATGCACAACCCGGAATTTGGTCTTTTCATCGCCATTGCCATTATGCTGCACAACATCCCCGAAGGGATCGCGACAGCCCTGCCGCTGTGTAAAGGGGGGGTGTGCCGCAGCGATGCGTTCCGCGTCGCTTTTCTTTCCGGGCTGGCCGAACCGGTCGGTGCGCTACTGGCGGGAGTCTTCCTGGTCAATTTTCAGGGGCTCGTCCCGGCAGCCATGGCTTTTGCAGGCGGCGTGATGGTCTTTATCACCCTGGATGAGCTCATTCCGACCGCGCGTGAGTATGGCCACGAACATTACACCGCCATCGGTATCATCCTGGGATCGATCTTTGTTTTTATTCTCTCGGGGTTATTTGGCGCAAAGTAGAGATAAGGAATCGAATTATGACCATCATTTCTGAACTCCTGGCAGCGCTTCCAACAGTTCCGATTCCCGTGCGGGATGTGATCATTGGCGTCAACTGGACGATGGTGACCAGCCGTCACAGCGGGCTGGGCTCCACGCTGGTCAACAGCGGTCCGCACGGCTCTGGACGGATCAGGGATGTGGGTGAATTGCACCACAAAAGCGCGCAGGAATTGGCTGCCTGGCTTGCATCGGAAAACCTGCTGGAAGCCAGTGTGGGTATGGCCGCACTGAATTCCCTGCTCGACGTGGATGCTGACCGTCTCATTCAGGTAAACGCGGCTGAGCTACTCGCCCAGGAATGCCCCGGAAGGAACCTGGTTGTTGTGGGGCATTTCCCTTTTCTGAACCGCATGAAGACGATAGCCCGCAATCTGTGGGTGATGGAGAAGCAGCCTTATGGTGATGAATTGCCGGAAGAAGCCGCCGCTGATTATCTGCCGCAAGCGGATGTGGTGGCGATCACCGGCACCACGATCATTAATCACACCATTGACCAGCTGCTTTCGTATTGCCGGCCTGAGACCACAGTGATGATCCTGGGACCCTCAACCCCGTTAGCCACGCAGTTGTTTGAACGGGGTATCAAGTATCTGTCCGGCTCGCGCGTAGTTGATGATCAAGCCGCCCGGCTCACCATCCAACAGGGCGCGGGCTTTCCGCAGGTGAGAGGGGTTCAGGTCGTGACGATGTTGCGGCCGGATTAACCCGTTTTTTCGAACAGCTTGATTAACGGTTTTTTATGGCAAGCCTGTTAAATTTAGCGTACAATTATTGAAATGAGTTTGGCCTTTCAAGCTATCGGATTATCCACACTAAAACAATTGAATATGAATCGGAGGACGCGGTGAGCCAAAAAGTAAACCTGACGATCAATAATGAGCCCAAGACGCTGGAAGTTGGTGCAGAAGAAACCCTGCTCGACGCGCTGCGCAACGCTGCCTATTACAGTGTCAAATATGGCTGCGGAACCGGTGAATGCGGTTCCTGCACAGTGCTTCTAAATGGAAAACCCGTGCGCAGCTGTTCAGTAAAAGCGCTGGACGTGGAGGGTAAATCGATCACCACGCTGGAAGGCGTGAGTGAGAATGGCGAGCCAGGTGTGATCCAGCAGGCTTTCATGGATACTGGTGCCATCCAGTGCGGTTACTGTTCACCCGCGTTGATCCTTTCCGCCAAAGCCCTCTTGGATAAGAATCCGGATCCCACTGACCAGCAGATCCGGAAAGCGCTCAACCCTGTGCTATGCCGCTGTACCGGTTATGTGCGCGGCGTCAACGCCGTGCAGCGCGCCGCGGCTGTTCTACGTGGTGAAAAGCTAGCGCCATTCAACCACATTGCCCGTGAATTACCGGATGATCTATCCAAAATTGATATTCCAGTTGAGTTCTTCCGTTCAGACGGGAGTGTCACCCCGCTGCCTCCACTGGTGTACACACCAAAAAGCATGTCCAGGACCACGGTCGTGGGTAAATCTGAGATCAAGGTGGACGCGCGCAAACTCGCCCTGGGCAAACCGGTTTTCACGGACGATTTCCGCGTGCCTGGGATGCTGTACGCCGCGATGCTGACCAGCCCGCACGCGCACGCGCGTATTAAACGCATTGACGCCAGCCGCGCCCGGGCGCTGCCGGGTGTGCAGGCGGTGTTGACCCACCATGATGTGCCGCGTGTCAAATACGCCAGCGGCGGGCAAAGTTACCCGCAGCCGCTGCCCTTTGACCAGGTCAGCCTGGATAACAAGGTGCGCTTCGTAGGTGATCGTGTGGCGGTGGTGGCGGCGGAAACGCTGGAGATCGCCAAACAGGCGCTTGGGTTGATCGATGTGGAGTATGAAGTGCTGCCCGCCGTGGTCGATATGGAGGAAGCCATGCGTGATGGCGCTCCAGTCATCCATGATGAAGCCGATACCGAAGGCATTCATGACCGCCAGCACAATATTGTCTACCGTATCGAGGCGCAGGTCGGCGATGTGGAAAAAGCCTTTTCAGAAGCCGACCGGGTTTTCGAGGGTGAGTACCACACCCAAAAGCAGCAGCACGTGCACATTGAGCCGCATGTTTGCATCACGTATTTCGATGAAGAAGACCGCCTGGTCGTGCGCACCAGCACTCAGGTTCCGTTCCACACCCGCCGCATCATCGCGCCGCTGATCGGATTACCGGTCAAGAAGATCCGCGTGATCAAACCGCGCATCGGCGGTGGTTTTGGCAACAAGCAGGAAGTGTTGATCGAAGATTTATGCGCGCACCTGAGCATGGCGACCCGCCGGCCGGTACGCATGGAATACACCCGACAGCAGGAATTCACCAGTTCGCGCAGCCGCCACGCCACCACCATCCGCTACAAGATCGGTGTAAAAGGCGACCGGGTGACCGCTTCCAGCTTGTACTTGATTGGTGACACCGGCGCGTACGCCACGCATGGGCTGACTGTCAATATGGTGGGCGGCTTTAAGGGATTGACGCTGTACAACGCGCCGAATTCCCGCTTTATCAGTGATGTGGTTTACACCAACACCGCAGTCGCGGGTGCTTTCCGTGGTTATGGCAGTATGCAGTGCGAATATGGTATTGAAGTATTGATGAGCGAGATCGCGGAACAGCTCGGGTTAGATGTGATCGATTTCAAACGCAAGAATTGGATCAAGGTCGGCGACGATATGTACCTCTCCCAGCAGCTGGGCGAGGGCAGAACCGGCGTCAAGCAGGCGCTGGACACCGCCGCGTTTGACGAGTGTGTGACAATTGGCGAGAAGATCATGGACTTTCGGGCCAAGCAGGCCAAATACCGCAACCAGACCGGCCGCTTGCGCCGTGGTGTGGGGATGGCGGTGGTGATGCACGGCAGCAGCGTAGCCAACCTGGATATGGCGGCTGCGACGTTGAAGATGAATGATGATGGGTCGTTTAACCTGCTGCTGGGTGCCACAGACCTGGGTACCGGCTCAGACACCGTCCTGGCGCAGGTCGCCGCTGAAGTGCTGCATATTGATGTCGATGATCTGATCGTTTACTCCTCGGATACCGACTTCACCCCGTTCGACAAGGGCGCTTATGCCAGCAGCACCACCTACCTCACCGGAGAAGCAGTACGCAAGACAGCCGAAAGTATCAAGCGTCAGCTGCTGGAACAAGCCGCGGTCATGCTGGGTGTAAGCGATCACTCTACCCTCACGTTGGGTCATAAGAAAGTGGTGGCAGCAGATGGCAGGGAGGTTTCTTATGAGCAGATCGGTCTTTCCAGCCTGCACCAGAAGAACCAGCATCAGATAATGGCGACCGAATCGCACGTCAGCCCGGTCAGCCCGCCGCCCACCGCCGCCCAGTTCGTGGAGATCGTGTTGGATACCGAAACCGGCGAGATCAACGTGGAACGCATGCTGATGGTGGTCGATTGTGGGCGGGTGATCAACCCGGTGACCGCAGCGGGACAGGTGGAAGGCGGCATGGCGCAGGGGCTTGGTTTTGCCCTCACTGAGGACATGCTTTACTCACCCGAAGGTCAGCCGCTCAACCCGACCCTAAAAGGTTACAAGGTCGCCCGCGCCACCGAAATGCCGGTGATGGATGTGATCTTTGTGGAAACCAACGAGCCGAGCGGTCCATTCGGTGTCAAATCTGTGGCGGAGATCGCCATTGATGGTATCGCGCCGGCCATGGCCAGCGCGATCCACAACGCCATTGGCGTTTGGCTGCGCGACCTGCCGTATACTCCGGACAAGGTGAAAGCTGCCTTGAAATAGAACTAGTAGAACTTGTAGATGATCTGATCAGGTAAGTGTTTACCCATGAAAAGGTTAGTCACAACCTTTTCATGGGTATTCTTAACAAAATTCGGTTAATAATTGTGGGGTGGGTCGGACCGCGATCTTTGCGCCTCGATCGTAGCAAGGGGAGTTGAAGCAACCTAAAATTTTGTTGCATCCCATCATATTTGGAGTATAATGGTTGCAATTGATACGGCGTTGACCGGGACGAGTAACTGCGTACTCCTCCACCAGAGAGAAGGAACCACTGGCTGAAAGTTCCTCCAGGAAGACCGCAGCGAAAACCCCCCGCGAGCTTGAGCCTGAAAGCGCGATCGATTAAGGCGAACGGATGACCCCGTTACAGGTCCAAAGAGATGGTCCAAATTGGATCAATCTGGGTGGAACCGCGAAGGATTAAACTCTCGCCCCAGTACCGGGCCGGGAGTTTTTATTTATCTGTTTGATCAATTGGAGGCAGGAATGACAAAAGCAAAAGAGCAATACGAAGCATCCTTGTTGTACCGCATCCGGCATTCCGCAGCGCACATCATGGCGCAGGCCGTGCTGGAAAAATTCCCCGAGGGCAAGGTGGCCATCGGGCCGGCGATCGATGACGGTTTCTACTATGATTTCGATCTCCCCAGGGCACTCACTCCTGAGGATTTGGAGAGCATTGAAAAACGCATGCGCGGCATCATCCAATCCGGCGTGAACTTCGAGAAAAAGGTGATCAGCGCTGATGAGGCGAAACAGATCTTCCACGACCAGCCGTTCAAACTGGAGCTCATCGCGGGTCTGGAATCCGGGGAACTGGATGATGACGGCAACCCGACCGATGTAAAGCCGGAGATATCCATTTACTCGCAGGGCGGGTTCACCGACCTGTGCCGTGGACCGCACGTCGAAAATGCCCGCCAGATCAACCCCATGGCGATCAAATTGATGAACGTGGCTGGCGCGTACTGGCGCGGGGATGAGAAGCGCCCTATGCTGCAGCGTATTTACGGCACAGCCTGGAGCAAGCCGGAGGAACTGAAAGATTACCTGTGGCGGCTAGAAGAGGCTAAGAAGCGCGACCACCGCAAGATCGGGCAGGAACTCGACCTGTTCAGCGTAAATGAAGAGGTTGGCGCGGGGCTGGTGCTGTGGCACCCCAAGGGCGCGCGCATCCGCAAGCTGATCGAAGACTTCTGGTCGCAGGAACACGTCAATAACGATTACGATTTTGTGTACACCCCGCACATCGGCAAAGCGCAGTTGTGGGAGACCAGCGGTCACCTTGGCTTCTACAAAGATAACATGTACTCCCCGGTGGATATCGAGGGACAGCAGTACTTCCTCAAACCGATGAACTGCCCGTTCCATTTGCACATCTACAAGAGTTCCATGCGCTCCTACCGCGACCTGCCCATTCGCTACGCTGAAGAGGGCACTGTTTACCGTTATGAACGCAGCGGCGTGCTGCACGGTTTGATGCGCGTGCGCGGGTTCACCCAGGATGACGCGCACCACTTCTGCCGCCCGGATCAGATGCCGGAGGAGATCGACTTTGTGCTCAACTTCAGCCTGAACATCCTGCGCAGTTTCGGGTTCAGCGAAATTCACGCTTACCTCAGCACCCGTCCGGAGAAATCCGTGGGGGATCCCGCTATGTGGGAGGCGGCCGAGGTGGCTCTTAAAGACTCACTGGATCGCTCTGGCCTGGAATATGATGTGGATGCCGGCGGTGGCGCGTTCTACGGTCCTAAGATCGACCTGAAGGTGAAAGACGCCATCGGTCGTGAATGGCAGCTTTCCACCATCCAGTTCGACTTCAATGAACCGGAACGATTTGACCTGACCTACATTGGTGAGGATGGACAGCCGCACCGCCCGTACATGATCCACCGCGCGCTGTTGGGCAGCCTGGAACGTTTCTTTGGCGTGCTGGTCGAGCATTACGCCGGGGCTTTTCCGGTCTGGCTCTCACCCGTGCAGGCTGCCTTGATCCCCATCGCCGACCGCCACCTGGATTACGTGCGCCAGGTTGCTGCTGAATTGAAGAAAGCGGGTTTGCGCGTGATGGTGGATGACCGGCCGGAACGCATGAACGCCAAGATCCGCGACGCCCAGAACCAGAAGATCCCTTACATGCTGGTCATTGGGGATAAGGAACAGGAAGGCGGCCAGGTCGCGCTGCGCTTGCGCAACGGGGAGAACCCCGGACCGATGCCGGTGGCGGATTTCATCGCCCGGGCGCATCAAGAGATCGCTGCCAAAAGTTGATGATCAAAACAGGACTGGAGCCCGCGACAGATGAAACGTGATTTGGGTCATTTCAGGTGGCTGGCTCCAGCTTATGAGCGCTTTATCCAACCCAAGGCGCCAGAGCTCATCCTGGCGCAGCTGGGGCTGCCGCAACCCGAAGGCGCTGTGCTGGACGCCGGCGGGGGCACAGGGCGGGTCGCCCAATACTTTGTGGGCAAGGCTGCCCGGGTGGTTGTGGCAGACCAGACCTTTGAGATGCTTCAGGAAGTGGTCAAAAAAGATGGGCTTGCTGCAATTGGCGCGCTGACAGAACAGCTGCCTTTTCCGGACGGGTATTTCTGCTGCATTGTCATGGTCGACGCGCTGCATCATGTGGCGGACCAGGCGGCGACCATCCGCGAACTTTGGCGCGTGCTCAAGCCCGGCGGACGCGTGATTATCGAAGAACCGGATGTCCGTCAGTTCAAGGTAAAGTTGCTGGCAATAGCAGAAAAACTTGCCCTGATGCGCAGCCATTTTCTTGCGCCAGGCCGGATCCTCTCGCTTTTTGACGACGCTGCCGCCAAGAAACAAATAGAAGTGGACGGGTGGACCGCCTGGATGATCGTCGAAAAGAAGGCTTGAACGCACTGCAAAATATAAAAACAAACGGCTTTCCCATTGGGAAAGCCGTTATTACTGGTCTATCAATTATCCCTTCAAAGACCCAGCCATCATGCCGCGCAGGAAATAGCGTCCCAAGAAAATATACACCAGCAGGGTGGGAAGGGCAGCCAGAAGTGAAGCGGCCATTTGCAGGTTCCAGGGAATGATTTGACCGCCGGAGATGTTGTTCAAGGCTACAGTCACGGTCCAGTTTTTTGGCTGGGTCAGCACAACAGAGAATAGAAAATCATTCCACGCCTGGGTGAACTGCCAGATCAGCACAACCACGAAACTGGGGATCGAGATGGGCAGCAGGATCTTGCGGTAGATTCCCAGCAGGTCGGCTCCATCGATTTTTGCGGCTTCCACCAGTTCATTGGGGATGCTGGCGTAATAGTTCCGGAAGGTGAGCGTGGTAATGGGAATACCGTAGATGATATGTACCAGGATCAACCCGGGGATACCGCCATAGAGGCCGATCGAATCCATGAACTGAACAAGCGGAATGAGCACAGACTGGTAGGGGATGAACATACCGAAAAGGATCAGTGTGAAAATGAGATCAGCGCCTCTGAATTTCCATTTTGACAGCACGTAGCCATTCATTGACCCCAGAATGGAGGAAAGGATGGCTGCTGGAATCACGACCTTGAGGCTGTTCGATAGATTGGGAGATAGCTGTGCGAAGGCTTTTAAGTAATTATCCAGGCTCAAGGTCTTGGGCAGATCCCACATCGTTTTCAGGCTGATCTCATCCCCGGCCTTGAAACCGGTTACGACCATGATGAAAATTGGGATCAGATAAAAGATTGACAACACGACAAGCGGAATATAACTCCAGTAACGGGCGCGGCTGCGGTTCATTGCTTCAACTCCTTGCGTAGAGAGAAGAAGAGGTAAGGAATGATCAGCACCGCAGTGAAGATCAACAACAGGATACTGATGGCAGCACCGCTCCCATATTGCAGCCCGTCAAAAGTGATCTGCCACATGTGCACCGATGGCATATCGAGTACGAGCTGCTTTCCTACCGTGGCAATGACCAGGTCGAAGGTCTTCAGCGACATGTGCCCTAATATGACCATGGCGGAAAGGGTAACCGGACGCAGAAGAGGAAAGATGATGTAACGAAAGATGTTAAACTCCGAGGCTCCATCCACCCGTGCGGCTTCGCGCAGCTCATCAGGTATGGCGCGCAGGCCGGCCAGGTACATGGCCATGGTATACCCCGATAGCTGCCAGATGGCCGGGATGGCGAGGAAGGCGATCCCCCAGACTGGCGTTGAAGTCCATTTGCTGATCAGAAAATCAAGTCCAAGCTTATCGAAAAGCAGGTTAAGTCCGCTAATACGTGATCCTTGCGCAGGGTTCATCAGCCAGCGCCAGACAACGCCGGTGACGATGTAGGAGATCGCCATGGGAAATATGAACAGACTGCGGAAAAAGCTTTCTCCTTTCAATCCCTGGTCTAGTAGAAGCGCGGTAAGTAAACCAAGGATGAGACACCCCAGAACAAAAATGGTTGTGAAGATGAGCGTATTCTTTATATCGATCTGGAAGCGCAGGTTGTTGACAAATAAATCTACATAATTACGAAACCCGACGAATGTGTAATCCGGAGTCATTCCTCGCCACGCGCTAAAAGAGACCCTGGTCGTCCAGGCGATGAAACCGTAGACAAAGATCCCTACCGCGATGATGGAGGGCAAGATCATTGAGAACGCCAGCCATTTCTCTTTTTTATCCTGCATGGAAGTATCCTGAATGAATGAAATTTGAACTTATTATTGCAGAATAAGCTGCTTCCTGCAATAGTCATCGGGGAGCGAGTGCTCCCCGATGATCAGGTTGGAACAGCGGTTGAGTTACTTGCAGGTGCCCACAGACGCGCAGGAGGCAACCAGGGCAGACTGGAAGGCGGCTGTGTCGAAGTTGATGACAAAAGCGCCCCAGTCCGTGGTGATCTGGGTCTGCCAGGTCGGGTTGGCAACCACACCGTGGGTGAGTGAACCTACCACAACATCTTTCGCCCAGTCATCAATGGCTGATTGCAGGTAGACGTTGTAGAGGGCTTTATCGGAGTCTTTGCGGGCAGCGATGGAACCCTTTACAGGGTTAAAGGCATCCTGTCCTTCTTTTGAACCGCACAGCTCGAGCCATTTAATGGCGGCGTCGCGGTTCTTTGCGCCAACGGGCAGCACGAAGGAATCAGAGAGGAACTGGTAGACACCCTGGGTTCCGGGAACCGGCATCCAGGCGTAGTCGGTGAGGGGGGTGAGTCCAAGGTTTCCACCCGCGACATCACCATAGAAGTAACCATCCGCCCAGTCGCCCATCACGTTGAACGCGGCATCGCCGTCGGCGACAAGCTTTGAGGCATCCTGCCATGATAGGGTCGCATAGTCAGTGTTGACGTAGGTCATCAATTTCTTGACGTTTTCGATCGCCTGGGTTACTTCAGGAGCAGCCCAGTCACCGGTACCTGCCCACAGCGCGTTGTACGCATCGGCGCCAACAGTGGCGAGCAATACGGTCTCGAACAGATGGGTTTCGGTCCAGGCTTCACCCAACGCGAGAGGAGCTTCCATACCGGCAGCTTTAAGGGCATCCAGTGCTGCAATCCAGCTGGCGAAATCGGTCGGAACAGCCACGTTGTATTCAGCCAGCACTTTGGGATTGTACCAAAGCACATTGGCGCGGTGAATGTTCACAGGAACCGAATACGGATGGCCGTCCTGCGAGATCAGCGGGATAAGGGTTTCGGGGAAGATGTCATACCAGCCATTGGCGGCGTAAAGATCATCCAGGGGTTCCAATTGCCCGGCTGTCACATATGCACCGATCAGTTCCTGACCAGCGTGACCCTGCCATGAATCAGGTGGATCACCAGCAGCCAGACGGGTGGCAAGCACTGCCTTGGCGTTGGAGCCGGCTCCACCAGCCACAGCCGCGTTAACGAACTCGATATCCGGATACTTCTCGTTCCAGATCGCGATCATGGCGTCCAGGCCGGCGGCTTCACCACCACCAGTCCACCACGAGAAAACCTCAAGTTGAGATTTTTCCACAGGGGCTTCTGTGGCAACAGGAGCTTCGGTGGCGACGGGTGCCTCTGTGGCTGCCGGCGCCTCGGGTGCTGCGGGTTCAACTGGAGCGGGTGCTTCAGTCGGTTTCGCGCAAGACGCGAGCAGCAGTGAGCTGATCAGTACCAGCGCGAGGACGAACATAAATCTTTTATGCATCTTTTCTTCTCCTTTTTGATGTTAGGGATGTAACTACTGGAAACACCTCCCTTGGTGTATCCACCTAATATTATAGTGACTCTATGAAAATATTCAATCATTCATTGACATACCTATTGATTCTTTGTGATGATCGTCGTGTTAATTAATGCGATTCATATACAAAATATTTACCATTCAGGAAAAACAGGATGTAACATTTGAAATAAGATCTATTCGAAAGAGGTTGGCTATGTATAGAAAATCCCTAATTATTGTTCCTGTCCTGGCAGTATTCGTCTTGACAGGATGCAATCTCTTCGAAACTGCTTTCAATTTTCTTCAGCAAGAGAAGAATTCACCGGAACGGATCGGATCGGAGACTATCCGGACGGCAGAACCCGTCATAACCGACTCGCTTTCAACCAATTATGCTGAAGTTATGGCAGTGGTTCAGCAGACCTTTCAAGAGATCTACAAAAAAGTAAATCCTTCGGTCGTCAACATCCAGGTGGTCGAGGATTATGGTTGGACGGCGGTTTCCGGTGAGGGATCAGGTTTTGTCTGGAACGAGGACGGTTACATCGTTACCAACAACCATGTGGTTGAGAACGCTTTTGATATCACCGTTATCTTCGCAGACGGAACCACAACCAAAGCCACAATCGTTGGGACCGACCCGCAAAGTGATCTCGCGGTCATCAAGGTGGAGCCGGAAGGATTACCTCTTGAACCCATTATCCTAGGTGATTCACGTGAGGTGGCAGTAGGCGACCTGGTGATCGCGATTGGGAACCCGTATGGGCTTTCCGGAACAATGACGCAGGGCATTGTCAGCGCCCTGTCGCGTTCACTGACCGTGGATGAATCCAGCATGTTCTCACGCACCAATTACACCATTCCGGATATCATCCAGACAGACGCCGCTATCAACCCCGGTAATTCCGGGGGTGTACTGGTAAATGTGACAGGTGAGGTGATCGGTGTCACCGCCGCCATTAAATCCTCTACAGACTCAAACGCCGGGATCGGATTTGTCATTCCTTCTCATATTGTCACCAGAGTGGTTCCGGTGCTGATCGAGAAAAGAAGTTATGAACATCCCAGTATGGGTTTAAACGGAATAACAATGACATTTGCACTGGCTGAGGAAATGGGGTTGGACGGAAACACAAAGGGGATCCTGATCACCGATATTTATCGCGGCGGCGCGGCGGAAAAAGCCGGTCTCAATGGCAGTTATCAGCGTATGGTCGCGCCCGGCAGGGTTTCAATTACTTATGGTGACGTGATCATAGCGGTGGATGGACAACCGGTCGAATCTTATGAGGAAATGGTCTCCTATATTTTTAATCACACCGAAGTCGGTCAAACGATCAGGGTGACATTGCTGCGCAATGGCAAGGAACTTGAAAAGGACCTTAAGTTGCTGGGTGGATGAATCATTAGCTGCCAATTACAGGGATGGCTGGGGGAATTCACCTGCGGGCGATTTTGAGGAGCGGTCACAGATCAAATCACGACTGCTGCAAATAAAACACTCAGGAGGCTAAACTCCTGAGTGTTGGATTATGTGAACGTGTAGAAAATTTGGTTACTTCCGTTTGATCAATCTGTAAAGGAAAATAACCACGATCGATCCAACAATGGCCACAAGGATGCTGGTCAGGTTGAAGCCGCTTACCAGGTTGACCCCGGTGAACAGGCTGGTGATCCAACCGCCCAGGATGGCGCCGGCGATACCCAAAAGAATGTCCATCCAAATGTTGGTTTTGGCTTTCATGACCCTTGAAGCGACCAGACCGGCGATCAAACCTACGAGAATTGTAGCAAGTAAACCCATGATTTTCTCCTTTTTACCCGCTGATTATTGGCGGAGGAACGTTGCCGTACCGACCGCTTACCCCTGCTCCGGGTTCTCCAGGGGTGGAAAAATGACTATTTTGTTTGCATGCTTTCAACAAGCTTACGCAGCGTGTGCAAGGTCTTCTTGACCTTTAGCGCGTCAGCAGGGTTGCCGCCCGCCACAAAATTACCCAGGATCCCGCCGCCCATCAATGTATCCAGCTCATAATTTATTTTGCACTCGTCCGCGCTCAGACCGAAAAATCCACCGCTCGGTTTGAGTTCGAACTCATGCTTGTCCTTGTCATTGCCGATCTGGGTAATGATCTCCAGTTTGCGCAAGGGTTCCATCTTGACGATAACCCCACGGCCGGTTCCCTTTTCATTGGTGAATTCAAAGCTGGGGCCTTCCTCGGTCTGTGCGGCGTTTGTCACGCTTTCTATTCCCGGAAACCACTGCGGCCAGAAGTTGGGATTGGTCATTACTTCCCAGACTTTTTCAACAGGCGCGTCAATTTCTATTTCTCTTTCAAATTTTGGCATTTTTATCACCTCCTGATAGGATATACGTTTTTGGGTTTAGCGGGTTGCAGGCGCGTTGAATCTGTGCGACGTTCCATGTCCCCGGGGAAATAGATCCCCAATATCTCGCGCGCGATGGCGCTGTGTTTCCTGTATTGATTGTAGTGTGAATGTGAGGTCATGTCAAACTTTTAGAGTGCGAATTTCTCGAAAGCCGGGCAATAATTTTATCCTTTATGAATCCTATCTATCGTAAAAATGTGGCTGGTTTGTCATGGGATATAATAACTGCATGACGACAATGATTGGTTTGTCAGAAGATGAAAAAATTGCTGGCCTCTTCGCTCAACTCAGTCAGCCGGCGCGCATCCAGATCCTGCTCATCATCCGTGAGAAGCCGGCTTGTGTGTGTCATCTTATCGCCGCGCTGGGTTTGCGCCAGGCGGCGATCTCACAACACCTGATGGCGCTGCGCGAAGCCGGTTGGGTGACCACTCGGCGCAAGAGCCGCTTTATTTACTACCATATATCTGAGAAACGCCTGTTGCCGCTCATAGATGCTGCGGCCCAGATCGCCGGCATCTCTTTTAGCAAAATTGCGCAAATCTCGCAACGCCCCCTCGAAAATTGTCCCTGCCCGCAATGCCACCCGGAACTCGCGCCTGAATATTCCTGTAAATCCATTCCCGCTGCATAGTCAAAACAATATTACCGCAGGCATTGAAAATCTCACTTGCCGGCTGTATAATATATTCTGAATTCTGAATATCAATTTGGAGGTATTATGAATATAAAGATCCTGGGCGGCGGTTGCGCAAATTGCAAGAAGCTGGAGGAAAACACGGTTTTGGCGCTGAAGGAATTAAATCTGGAAGCCACCATTGAGGATGTCACGGATATCGATCAGATCATTGATTACGGTGTGATGAAAACCCCCGCGCTGGTGGTCGATGGGAAGGTTAAATCCTCCGGGCGGGTGCTGGGCGTTGAAGAGATCAAGAAATTCCTGACTTCCTGATCCAAACGATCAATCAAGGAGAACCTCATGAGAATGCTGGCTGAATTTTTCCCGGAATTTACTGAAAAACTGGATGAGATCGATGAGTTGTACAAAGAAAAGCGATTCATTGATGAAAAAACCTACCAGTTCATCTGTTTCGCGCTCTCCATCAAAGCCCGTTCCAAACCCTGTGTGCTCAAGCACTTCAAGGGTGCGCTGGATGCCGGAGCCACCGTCGAGGAATTAACTTATATTTTAGCGCTGGTGATGCGCGAAGCCGCCGGCGCGGATGACTGCTGGACGCACGATGTGATCGGCGAATGGCGCGACATCCTCAAAGGGGATGTTGGTTGCGGATGTGCGAAGTAGATAAAAAAAATCAGGCTTGAGCCTGATTTTTTTTATCTATTCAGTCGCTGCCCTGGTTTTTCGCCGGCTTACCATCCAAAGGATCGCGGAAAGCACTGCCAGCATTCCTGCCAGGTAAAGCACGATCAACCAGATGGAGGTGCCGTCCGTCCAGGCGCCGTAGAGTAGACCGGCGAGCGTGCTGAACAAGGCCACCCAGAACACGTAGATCCAGGTTTTCTTCTTGCCAATAATCGTGGCGGTGATGAGGATGCTTTGCAGACTGAGCTCGGGGTCTGCCATCAGGTACGCCAGCAGCGGACCGCGGTGCATGCCCAAACTGAGGAACATTTTAGCGATGGGCACCTCCACCAGGGTGGGGAAGTACATGAACACACCGAATACCACTCCCGCCAGGTTGCCGAGCAGTGTGTTCTCGCCGGCCAGGAACTCGATCCACTCCGGCTTGATCAATTGTCGAATAACGCCCACCGCGAAAACACCCACGATCAGCAGCGGGAAGATCTGCTTGACAAAACGCCAGGATTCCCAGATCCAATCCGTGCGTTCTTCGGTTGAGAGACTCCTGCCGGTCATCAATCCCAGGATGAGCATAAAAATAGCTACGGCTATGGTCCTGCCGGTGAGCAATACCTTCAATCCTCCCTGGAGTGGTTCCATACGCGTGGAGGCGACGAGCAGTGTGAAAATGATCACACCGAACGCTGCCCAGGTCCAGGCATTTGCGCCGTCATGGATCTTTTCAAAACCCCGCCACGCTAGAAGAGCGATGATCAACAGCAGCACGATCAGGATCAAGCCCTGCGCGCTGACGCCTTCCTCTCCTTTCGCGGGGTCAAATGGCACCAGCTGATACAGGCTGTTTTGGAGCGTATCCACTCCCCGGAAGGGCAGGGTGAATTCCGTGTACGAGTTGGTCAGGAAATCAAGTTTGAGCGTTCCGGAGAGAAGCAGCGCGACCATCACCAGCAGGAAGATGGTACGACCTTTGCGCATTCCTGCGTGTTGTGAGAAAGCGTCATTCACCTGGGTGGAGCGCGCTTCATCATCCTTGCGGAAGATCAACGCCATGATCATGCCGATGCCAATGCCAAAAGCCAGTGAAAGGAACAGGCGCGCAAAAGCCAGGTCAGCGCCGATAGCCACACCGGTATAGGACAAAGCCAGGATATTTGCCGCCGGGGCGAAAAACAGGAAAGTGATAGCCGGGCCGAGGCCGGCGCCTTTCTTGTAGATGCCGGCAAAGAGCGGGACGATGGTGCACGAGCACACTGCCAGCAGAGACCCCGCCGCTGCGGCCGCCGGGTAAGAAACGTACTTGGGCGCTTTGCGCCCCAGAAAACGCATGATCGATTCGCGCGGGATCAATGCAGACATGCCCCCGGCGATGAAGAAAGCAGGCAGCAGGCACAACAAAACATGCGCCGCCAGGTACGAAGCCAGGCTTCCCAGCCCGCCTTGCACGAACTTGATCACCCAATCTAAAAAGTCCATATGAAGTCCTATGAAATTAGCATATATTCAAAATCTCGAATATGATTATAACACTTTTTCGGCAACCACTTACATTACTGCAGGAATGTGATCGATTTCCTGTTGATATTGTGAGAAGTAAATGTGAAAAGATCTGAGTTTGTCAAAAATGCTGAGTACCAGAAATATAATTTCTATCGTAAAATATGGACACTACCCAATTATGATCAGTTCTTGCCATTCTACTCTTTTAATGGTCGGTGGTTTCATTACTTGAATCAATTCATGAAGTTCATCGTTTGTTTAACCCACAATTCCCGCAATCCTGATCCTGGAGGTGAATAGTGTTTCATGCACTGGTAGCAGTCAAGCAAGTCCCGGATACAACCAATATCCGGATCGATCCGGAAACAGGCAACCTGATCCGCCAGGGGGTGCCCACGATCCTGAATCCATACGATGCGCACGCGCTGGCTGCGGCGGTCGAGTGGAAGGAAAAACTGGGCGGTAAGATCACCGTGATCTCAATGGGACCGCCCAGCGCGGTGACCACGATCCGGGAATGTATCGAGATGGGCGCTGACCGCGGTGTGCTGATCACTGCCAGGCAGTTCGCCGGAGCGGATACCCTGGCCACTTCCTATGTGCTGGGTTCCATCATCCAGCGCATCCATGATGAAGATCCGTTATCGATCGTTCTTTTCGGCAAGCAGGCGATCGACGGCGATACAGCGCAGGTCGGGCCGGGTGTCAGTATCCGCCTCGATTTTCCCCTGATCACGTACGCGGTCAAGATCCACGAGATCAACCTGGAAGAGAATTACCTGGTGGCTGAGCGCAAGACGGAAAGTTACAATGAGATCATCCGCACACCGCTGCCGGCGGGGCTTACCTGCGAGAAGGAGATCGCCCGCATCCCATACGCGTCACTGCCCAACCTGGTTTACTCCTTGAGATACGAACCCGAGGTATGGACCGCCGAAACTCCGATCCAATTCCCGCTTGATCAGATCGGTTTGAAAGGTTCTCCCACATGGGTGTTCAAAACTACTCAGCCGGATCTCCATACGCCGGGTGAAGTGATCAACGTGACGGAAATGGGGGTTGGACCAGCGGTTAAGTCGGTGTTTGAAAAGATAGAGGCTTCTGGTGTTTTGAAATCGGTAACAGGAGGTGCCAAGTGACCAGGCGATTCTGGGTTTTCATCGAACAGGAAAATGGTAAACCCCACCAGGTTTCCTGGGAGTTGATCGGAGTGGCACGCCGGCTGGCGGGTGAGATCGCTGATGAAGTAGCCGCGACCGGTGAGGAAGTGCTTGTCGAAGCCGTGGTGGTCGGTAAAGACGTCAAGTCAGTGGCCGAGGAAGCGTTGAAGTACGGTCCAGATCACGTCTACATTATTGAAGGGGACGTTTTCTCCCACTACCGCAATGAATCTTACTCAAAAGCGCTGGTTGAGATCGTCCAGAAATACAAACCCGAGGTGTTTTTCATTGGCGCGACCACCCTTGGGCGTGACCTGGCAGGGGCTGTGGCCACCAAGTTGGGTACCGGTCTGACCGCGGATTGCACCAAGATCGAAATGGGCGCGATCAAGGAAGGTGGTCCGAAATTGCTGTTGGCGACCCGTCCGGCTTTTGGCGGCAACATCATCGCCACCATCGTCTGCCGCACGCATCGCCCGCAAATGGCCTCCGTTCGTCCGCGCGTTTTCCCCATGCCGGAGGTTGTCAGTGAGATTAAAGGAACCATCTCTTACGAGGAAGTTCAAATTACCGAAGAAGAGGTTGGTGCAAAGATCATTAAAGTGATCCGCAATGAAGCTGAAAGCGCCAATGTGGAATACGCGGATGTGCTGGTGGCTGGCGGGCGCGGAGTAGGTGGACCGGAAGGATTCAAACTGCTCAAGGAGCTGGCCGATGCCCTCGGTGGCGTTGTGGCTGCCACCCGGCCATGTGTGGATGCCGGCTGGATCTCGTACGATCATCAGGTCGGGCAGACTGGTAAGACAGTGCGACCAAAACTGTATATCGCGGCGGGAATCTCCGGCGCGATCCAGCACAAGGTGGGCATGCAGGACTCTGACTTTATTGTGGCGATCAACCGGGATCCGAAAGCGCCGATCTTTGAAGTGGCAAAGGTGGGACTGGTTGGCGATTTGTTTGAGATCATTCCCGCGATGATCAGTGAGATCAAAGCATCGAAGGAGGCTCAGCATGCCTGAGATGGAGAAAAGATCCAAAGAAAAACTTAGTTTTGATGTGATCGTGGTTGGCGCCGGTTTGGCAGGCGGAACCGCGGCTATTATGGCTGCCCGGGCTGGTTTGAACGTGGCGCTTGTCGAAAGAGGACAGACCCCGGGCGGTAAAAACTATTTTGGCGGCACAGTGTACACGCACGCCATGGAGGAGATCTTCCCTGACTTCTGGAGCCGCACACCACCCTTGGAGCGCCCGGCGACCGAAGCCGGTTACTGGTTCCTGTCGAAGACCGGCTTGACCCGCATCATGGTGGGCGGCGGAGAACTGGAACGCAAACCCTCCGATGCCTACATCGCCATGATGGCCAAGTTCTGCAGCTGGTGGATCGCCCAGGCGCAGGCTGAAGGTGTTTTCCTCATCCCTAAAACATTGGTGGTTGATTTTATTCGGGATGGCAATGGCCGCATCATTGGTGTGCAGACCGACCGCCCTGAAGGGGATATGTACGCGCCTGTAACCATCATCTGCGAGGGCGTGAATAACCTGCTCACCCAGAAAGCCGGGTTGATCGATCACGATCTGAAACCTGAAACGGTCGCGCTGGTGGTCAAACAACTGATCTCACTGCCGACTGAAACGATCAACGCCCGTTTTGGTCTGCCGGATGCAGAACACGGCCTGGCAGTTTCCGTGATGGGTGAGATCTCTCTCGGACTGACCGGCCTCGGATTCATTTACACCTGCAAAGACAGCCTCTCGTTGGGCATCGGTGTGGACCTGGATGTGCTGGATAACCACCATGTGCGGCCTTACGACCTGCTGCAAAATTTCCTCAAGCATCCCCAGATCGCGCCACTGGTGGCGGGCGGACAAATGCTCGAATACGGCGGTCACCTGATCCCGGAAGGTGGTTATTCACAAATGCCCAAACTCTATGGCGACGGCGTTCTGGTGGCTGGCGACGCGGCGGCAATGGTCAACGCCCTGCACTGGGAAGGCACCAATATGGCCATCATCGCTGGTAAACTGGCCGGAGAAGCCGCTGTTGAAGCGCACAAGCGCAAAGATTTCACCGCAGGTTCTCTCAAGGTGTACCAGGATAAACTCGCGGATTCCTTCATCCTCAAGGACCTGCGCCAGTACAGAAAATTCTCCAGGTTCCTGAACACCCATCATGACTTCATGGATGTTTACCCCAACTTTATCAATGAAGCGCTGGGGAAGTTCTTCAGCGGCTTTGGCAAGCCCAAGAAGATCTTGTACAAGGAAATTATCGGTTCCCTGACTTCGCGCAAGCCGTTGTTGAAGGCGGTTGGCGATATCGTGGCCTTCGGCCGGACCATTACAGGATGGTGAGACGATGAAAAGCGAAAAAGATATCCAGAAGACTTTGGAAGCCAAAAAAGTGGGCGAAGCGCTGCCGGCGGTATTTGTGGATGACATGCTCATGTCGCTAAAATACTACGTGGATGAGGAACAATCCCACCTAAAGATCAGGTCGCACGACGTGTGCAAAACCTGCTCCGGCAAAGGCTGCCTGTACTTCTGCCCGGTGGGTGTGTACACGATGACCGCTGATGGCAGGATCCAGGTCTCTTACCAGAGCTGCATCGAATGCGGCAGTTGCCGCATCCGCTGCGAAAAGGACAACATTGAATGGAAGAACCCGCGCGGCGGGTTCGGCGTTGCGTATAAATTTGGGTAAATCCCAATCCTGCGCGATTTCAATAATCCACATTAAAGCCCCACCGTTACAAGTGGGGCTTGTTTTTTACATCATTCAGGGTTTTACGAACAATCAATCCCCGTTCTCCAGGAACACGAAGGTTAAATAGGTTATGAGAGAGCTTTCATATTGCGGCTGGCGATGATATTGACGCCGCTGTCGAGGATGTTCTCCGCGACGATGGACCCCATTTCCACCGGCGCGTCAATGCTGATCTCACGCAGGGTGGCCATCAATGCCGGGATCCTGCCCTTGGGAAAGGGTTGTGAGGTGTATACCGGCAGCAGCGGGTGCACCCCGTTCTTTACCTTGACCGTTGTCGCCACCATGCGGCGCGGATCGGTCAATTCACGTTGGGCGTATTCGTGCCCGCGCTTGCATCCGCCTTTGACCTCCACAACGGTGTTTCCGTCACGGGTGACCTCCAGCGAACACCCTTTCGGGCAGGTGATGCAAAGTATTTTCATTTTCTCATCCATGGGGGCCTCCTACCGTTTTACCACATCGATGATCAGCTCATCCACCAGCTGTACATCATCGTAAGCCTTCATCGGGATTTCCAGCGTGATGATCTCACCGGGTCGGGCGTAGAGCTCGCCTTTGCGCGTGATCAGGTTGTCATTCCCGCGTACTTCCACCCATACCGGGCTTTCAATCGGCTGCCTCACGCGCAGCTGCATGCGCACATTTCCGGTGGCCAGGCTTTCACGGTCGATCGTTTGCGGAACGATGTAGCGCACGTTCGGTCCGGGTTTGACCGGTACGTGCCTGGTCTCTTTACGGCGTTCGATCAAAGCGAACCTTGCAGCGCTGTCGCCTGCCTGCCTGCCGGCTTCTGAAACCCAGTCCACAAGATCGTACACATGCACCACGTTTCCGGCGGCGAAGATCCCGGGCACGTTCGTTTCAAAGCGGTCATCCACGAAGGGACCACCGGTGACGGGATCGATGAGCACACCGGCTTTTTTGGAGAGCTCATTTTCCGGGATCAACCCGACCGAAAGCAGCAGCGTATCGCAGGGGATGATCTTTTCCGACCCCGCGATGGGATTCCACTTTTCGTCCACCTGCACAGATTCGATCGCCTCCACCCGGTTGCGCCCGATCACCCGTTTTACTGTGTGGCTCAGGTGCAGCGGGATGTCGAAGTCCATCAGACATTGCACGTAATTGCGCGTAAGACCGGTGAGGAAGGGCATCACCTCCAACACCCCCTCCACATGCGCGCCTTCCAGCGTCAGGCGGCGCGCCATGATCATGCCGATGTCTCCGGAACCCAGCACCACGTAGCGTTTGCCGGGCATGTAGCCTTCCACGTTCACCCAGCGCTGGGCGGTGCCCGCGGTGAAAACGCCGCTGGGGCGCATACCGGGGATGCGGATCTGGGCGCGCGTCCTTTCGCGGCAGCCCATGGCCAGCACGATCGCCCTGGCATCGACCTCGATGAAACCGCTGCCCGCGCCGGAAGCATAAATGCGCCTCTGCGGGGTGATATCCAGAACCATGGTATCCAAAAGCGTCTCCACCCCCAGCGCCAGCGCGTCATTGATGTAATGCTGGGCATAAGAGGGACCGGGCAGGTCCTCCTTGAAGGTTTCCAACCCGAAACCGTTGTGAATGCATTGCTGCAGGATTCCCCCCAGCTCCAGGTCGCGCTCAATCACCAGCACATCCTGCGCTCCCTGCTGCTTCGCGGCGATGGCCGCTGCCAGGCCTCCGGGTCCGGCGCCGATGACCACCACATCATATTTATTCTTGATCATGCAGCACCTCCATTTCCTTTGTGCGCCGGTAAAGGAATTCTGAACCCGTGCCTCGCTTGGTGATCTGCTCGGGGGGCAGACCTGTCTCGCGGGAGAGGATCTCCACCACCCGCGGCATATCAAATGAGCCCAGGCAGCGCCCGGTGCCCAGCCATGTGCGGCGTTTGATCGCGTCATACGTCAGCGCCGGGATGGGGGCGTGGATCTCAGCCACGATCTCCCCTTCGGTGACCATTTCACAGCGGCAGACCACCCTGCCGTAACGCGGATCCGCGTTGATCAGTTTCTTCTGTTCATCCAGCGGTAATTTTCGGAAGTGCGGGCGCGGGGCGCGGATTGGGTTCCAGCCGGGTTTTTCCTGCAGCTTTTCACCCCGGTCCTGCATCAACTCCACCACGCGTTGGGCGATGGCCGGCGCGGCGGTGAATCCGGGTGATTCGATGCCGCCCAGGTTGATCAAACCGCGCGGTTTTTCCGACGCTTCGATCAGGAAATCGTGTTCATATGGGATGGCGGGATTTGGGCTTTTCGCGTTGCCGGTGGCGCGCAGACCGGCAAACATGGCTATGGTTGACGAGGGCTGCAAATGCGGAAAGAGCTTGCGCGCTCCCTCCCAGATCTCCGCCAGACCTTCCGCGGTGACCCCTTCATCTTCTTTGTGCGCCGCGCAGACCGAATTCGGCCCCACGATGGTATTGCCGTGCGTGGTCGCCGTGACCAGGATGCCCTTGCCTTTGGCGGTGGGCACCGGGAAGAGCACGTTGTTCACCTGGATGCTGGCGCGGTCCAGCACCACGTACTCGCCGCGCCGGGGTGTGATGCGGAAATCCGGCCGCACACCCGCCAGGTGCATCACTTCATCGGAATAAAGGCCGGCGGAGTTGACCACCCAGCGGCAGGCAAAAGTGCCGCGGCTGGTTTGAATGCCTACAATATGGTCGTTCTCGATCGTGAAATCCAGGAACTTGGTGTTTAACATCACCGTGACGCCGTTTTCAACAGCGTTCTCAGCCGCGGCGATTGTCGCCATAAAGGGGTCGCAGATGCCGCCGGTGGGCGCCCAAAGCGCCCCGCTCACCGCCGGGTTGATTTCCGGCTCGCGCGCGCGCATTTCCTCCCCTGAGATAATGTGCATCCCCGGCACACCGTTGCGGCGGCCCTGTTCCAGCAGCTGCTCGAGGGTCAGCAGTTCCTCTTTTCCCACTGCTACTACGTAATCACCGCTGCGGTCATATTCAAACCCCAGTTCCCCGGAAAGCACATCCCACATCTGGTTGCCCTTAACGTTCATTTCGGCTTTGAGGGTGCCCGGCAGGGGGTCGTAACCAGCATGCACGATGGCTGAGTTGGCCGCGCTGGTGCCACTGCCTACATCAGCTTCCTTGTCGATCAGTAGGATGCTCAGTTTGTAGCGGGAGAGGAAGCGGGCGGTCATGCAGCCGACCACCCCTCCGCCAATGATGATCACATCATATTTTTCCATGAATTAGTCACTCCTTCAAAGGATGGGAGACGTCTGGCGGAAGGATCCACCAATGGATTCGTATTTATACGTGAACCTGTTAATTATAGTACATCTACTCCGGCTGATTCTGCATCAAGCTAGTTCACTTTATTTCAACGACCTGCACAACAACAACCCACCGCTTAATGCACGGCGGTGGGTTTTAAAGGCTATTGGTCATCCAACTCAGAGAAGTGGTTTTCCCAGGTTGAAACTGGCTTCATCCTCCATGATTGAATAACCCATTGATTCGTACAGGCGGTGCGCGCCGCTGGTGTTTTGTGAATCAACAGTTAACCAGGTGTAATCTACCCCCATTTCGCGGAACATGCGGATGCTTTCCGCGATTAACGCTTTGGCGACACCCTTCCCGCGCCATTGCCGTCTAACGGAGATTTCCTCGGTGAACCCAATGTTGCGATTGTACATTTTGTTTTCTTCTTCATCGTAGAAGTTGTGCACCACCCCGCACACCTCGTCACCTTCCCAGGCCACCTTCCATAGGTGAGGTTGAAATATGCGGTCTGTGAGCGATACCTGGTACATCTCCTCTGTTGGCGGCGTGTAACCCCAATGATCCTTGAAGGCTTCCCAGTTGGCATCCCAGATCTTGCGGTAATGGTCAGGTTCCACAGGGCGGATCTCCAAACCCGGCGGTAAGGGGTGTTCATCCAGCGGCAGATCGATGGGGCGTTGCATGCCATTGAAATAGCGCTCGATCTGGTAGCCGTTGGCCTGCAGAAAATTAATGTATTCAACGGCTTTTTTCTTTTTCCACACACGGTAGCGCTTTTCCACTTCGGCGGGCATTTTGGCGGCCATCTCCCGGCATTTCTCTTCGGCATATTGCAGCATCAAACTGGCGATCCCGCGTCCCCAGAAGTCCGGCAACAGCGTACCAAAAGGGAAGAATAGCACTGTCCCGTCCTGTTCAGTATCCCAGGAATATCCGAAATACCCGATGGCTTTTCCGGCGAGGTCCACATACACCAGCTGCTCATGGATATCATAATTGGCAGTCCATTTTTCATCGTTGACGATATCCTCCAGGGTTATATGCCAGTTGATACCATTCACCTCTTTGGTGGCGATGGCGAGGTCATAGCGAATCTTATGATCCTCTTCCCCGCTAAAATGCCTGAAGGTCAACCCAGGAACCTGTTCCAAAGGCTGCCATGTGATCAAACGAGCCTGCTCATTCATGATGGGTCCTTTCACTCAATTCCTGCCCCGTTCGTAGCAGGCAGGTATTCTACATATTCCATTATACAAACGGGACAGGTGTTTTGGGATTACTTTTCCAGGTATTCCCTGATGGCTGCGACCGTGCGCGGATGCTGGAGGATATTCATATGTGTGCAACCCGGGATCATCTCCAGCTCCGTGTTGGGAACCAGATCAGCGATCTCGTGGATATGCTCCGGTTTGATCATTTCCTTCTCCGCGTAGAGGATCTTCATCCCGGTTTGAATGGTGCGCAGCTCATCTGCTGTGATGCCGATGTCATTCAGCATCAGGTCAAAGCGCATAATGATCTTTTGCGTGGGAAAGCCCAGTTTGCGCAGGAATTTCCACAGTTTTGACAGCCGCGTGAACAACCTGAGCGTCTTCTCATCCGTCCCGCTGACCAGGTAATTGGGTGAAATGGCAACAATGCGGTCAAAAAGCTGCGGTGCGTGTTTTGCCAGCAGCAGGGCGATATTGCCGCCATCAGAATACCCCACCAGGTGGCAGCGCTCAATCCCCCGGGCGGCACAAAAACGGATCACATCCTGACTGAACTGGGGGATGGTGTACGTGGAGTCGACCGACCGGCTCTGACCGTGCCCGCGGCTGTCAAGCGCGTAGGTGTGATAATCTGTGAAAGAATCGGTCTGGTATGCCGCGAAGATCTTTTTGCTTTCCGAGTTGCCGTGCAGAAACAGCAAAGTGGGGCCGCTGCCGTGTTCACAATAAGCGACGCGCAGATCTGGCAGATCCTGATACTGGGTGGAAAGGATCGCAGTCATCGCTACCACCTTTCATAAAAAAATTTTATTGTGAGTCTGACCCGAACAGATTGGGCTGGCTGCTCACGAAGGAATTGGAGGCCGCGTCATAATCCAGGTTGGTGATATCCACCTGGGCAGTGCGCAGGAATTCCAACGCGTTCTCATCAATACGGTAAGCGATGTTGTACACCAGGCGCGTGACGCCGGCGTTGATGAGGGCTTTGGTGCAGTTGATGCACGGGAAGTGGGTGACATAACAGGTGCATCCGCGAGTCGAGACGCCATGCAGCGCGGCCTGGATGATCGCGTTGGTCTCCGCGTGGATCGTGCGCACACAATGTCCATCTACCAGCAGGTGCCCCATTTCATCGCAGTGCGGTTGACCCGCGGGTGAGCCATTGAAACCGGTGGTCAGAATTCGTTTATCCAGCACGAGCACCGCGCCGACAAAGGCGCGGTCGCAGGTGCTGCGTTCTGATACCGCGTGCGCGATCTTCATAAAATAGGAATCCCAGTCAGGCCGCATTGATTTTCTCCTCTGTGAAATATTTCAAGGAATTTTTCTGAGAGATACCGCTTACAGGAAAATTTTAGCATAATCACCTGAAAGAACAGCTTCAAGAAGTGGTATGATATTTCTGAAAATCGGTCAAGTCGTTTTTTTGCAAATTCCATCCTCTCTTTTTATCCGTAAAGCCTTACTGTTTTTGATCTCGGCGATGAAACCGGGCATGTGCCCTGTTTAGCATTTCTTGATATCCAGACATTGGTCTGAGATTCTATTGGAACGAGGTGAAAAATGGACAGTAATATCAGAGATTTCATGCACGCCAAACGACTGGCCGTCGTAGGAGTATCCCATTCAGAGCAAAAGATGGGTACTGGAATCTACAAGGAGCTGAAAGAACGCGGATTTGAGGTGTACGGTGTGAATCCTACCCTTGAATTGATCCAGGGAGATAAATGCTTTCACACCATCGGTGAACTTTCCGGCATGGTGGATGGTGTGGTGATCTGCGTTCCACCCCCTCAAGCGGCGCAGGTTTTACGCGAAGCGGTTGAGGCAGGCATGCAAAAGATCTGGATCCAGCAGGGGGCGCAATCCGATGAGACCGCCCGGGTTGCCCGTGAATTGGGGGTGAACCCGATCGTAAAGAAATGCATTCTGATGTACGCAGGTGAGGTGAAGTCGATCCACGCGTTCCACCGGTTTTTTGCCAGGTTGTTTGGATCCTATTAACTATGTAAAAAATGAATTAGCCTTATGGAAATATGCTTTTCAGGAATGATTGATGAATCACATTCTGATCGCTTATTCGACCAACGGCGGCTCGACCGGGGAAGTGGCTGAAACGATTGCCGATGAGTTGAGGCAGGCTGGCCGGCAGGTGGAGGTCTGCGAACTCACAAAGATCGGCTCGCTGGAAAGCTATGAAAGCATGGTCATCGGCGCGCCCATGATCTTCGGCTGGCATGCGCAAGCGCGGCGATTTATGCGGCGCAACAGGCAACTTCTGGTTTCAAAAAAGATAGTGTATTTTGCGTGTGCCCTTCGCCTTACCAATGATCTCAAAGCAATAACATCTGCCATTCCCATGACGATCGATCCCGGCCTGGTCAGTCAGCCCTTAAAACCGGAGGCTCTCAATTTAAAAGAGCGATTCACCTCGGTTGGCCATTATCTGTCCCCCATGCTCACTTGCGCTCCCGGCATTACCCCCATGAGTGTAGCGTTTTTCAACGGAAAACTGGATCTGCGGCGGCTCAAATGGTGGCAGTTATTATTCGTTCTTGGCATTGTGCAGGGCAGACCAGGTGATTACAGGGATTGGGACTTCATCAGGCAATGGAGCCGGTCATTGAGCCAGGTCATTTGAATTAGATAAAACCCACAATAGTTAAATAAACAGGTACCCTTTGGGTACCTGTTGTGATGTACGTTGTGTTTTTAACCCGCCAGAATCTGCCTGGCAAAATTCCGGCCGTATTCACGCCCTTTATCCAGTTCGCCTGGAGAAGCTGAACCGGTAAACTCGAAGTTGCCCAGTGGTTTCCAGCGCATCGCTTCAAAACGTTCGTTCAACTCCCGCTGCCCGCCGCCTGACCAACCCTGGCTGCCAAACCCGGCAGCGAGTTTATTATAAATGTGCTTTCGGTCGGCAGTTTCTAGCACGTGCACCATATCCGGGAATAATTTTCCTTCATAGGTCGGTGATCCGATCATTACACCGCGGTTCAGCCATAATGAGGGGAGTATCTCGCTGACCTGGGTATGAATGACGTTAAATACGAACGGGGGAACTCCTTCATCGCTGATCCCCTGCGCGATCACTTCCATCATTTCTTCTGTATCCCCGTACATTGAGGCGTATAAAATAGTCACCCCCGGATCACCGGATCTCCCCGCGTAATCAGCCCACTTGTTATAAAGGTCAATGATCCGGCCTGGGTTCTCCCGCCAGATCAGTCCATGCGATGGCGCGATGATCTCGATGGGATGGCTGCTTAATTTGGCGATGGCGTTCTTCACCGGTTTGGAATAGGTAGCCACCACGTGGACAAAGTAGCTCAACGCGTAATCTTCGTACATGGCCATGGGCACCAGTTTTCCGTCAAAAATACTGCCGTTCAAGGTGCCGTATCCGCCAAATCCATCACACGAGAAGAGGATCTTCTCAGTGGTCTCATAGGTCATCATCGTTTCAGGCCAATGCACGAAAGGCGTTGAAAAGAATTTCAACGTGTGCTGACCCAGGTTGAGCTCTTCGCCGTCCGCCACGACCTGAACATTTTCTGTGATCCCGTAGAATGAGGACAGCATTTCCTTTGTTTTAGCCGAACCGAGCATCGTCGCCTGGGGAGCGAGCAGCAGGAGCGCTTTGAGGGCACCCGAATGGTCAGGTTCCATGTGATTGATCACGATGTAATCCAATTCAGATGGATCGATGAATGCGCGGATGTGGTCAATCAGTTCATCCGTGGTCAATTTGTTGGTTACATCGATCAATACTTTCTTTTTATCTATGATCAGATAGCTGTTGTATGAAACTCCAACTCCCCTGATCGACCAGAGACCCTCGAATAGTTCGGTCTTGCGATCGTTCATCCCCACCCAATAGATATTAGGGCGTATCTCTACAGGTTGCATAATCATATCCTTGGTTTGTATTTAGCAGCATCTTTATTTTATCACCGCAACCGGTTTATGGTTTACGCCTGCGATCGTGGTCGTTCCGTAAGACCTTTCATACGATGACGGGGAGTACCGCGAGGTGTATAATGCATCATTACCCGGGTTTGATGGATATGAAAACGATCCTACGTGCGCTGATCCTTCGATTATTCTCCATTTTGGTCACCCTGTTCATCGTGACAGCCCTGTTGTACGCGACGGTCATGTTCACACCAGCGGAAACCCGGGCCACCCTGTACATGCCGCGCAACTTCTCACCCCGCATGACGGAAGAACAACTGGAAAAAATGATCGATCGGATCATTGAAAAACACCACCTGAACGATCCTTACCCGGTGCAGTATTATTACTGGATCTCAAGCCTGCTGCACGGCACCTGGGGGTACAGCCCCACTTTGCAGGAGGATGTTCTCAGCGCGATTGTCAAGCGCGCACCGGTCACCGCCGAACTGACCCTGTATTCCATCCTCGCTTTCATTCCATTGGGACTGATCAGCGGCGTATTCGCGGGCTCGCGCCGCAACAAAGCTGCCGATCATGGGTTCAGGTTTACCGCTTACGTGGCCACATCACTTCCACCTTTCATTCTTGCTTTGATCCTGATGGCGTTCTTCTACGTGGAGCTTTACTGGTTCGCTCCAGGCCGCACGAGTTCCACCTTTGGCAGCGTTATCAATTCTGATGGTTTTCGCCAGGTCACCGGCTTGTTGACGGTGGACGGGTTGATCAATGGCCGGCCGGATATCACCCTAGACGCCTTGCGCCACCTGGTCATGCCGGTATTTACGCTCGCCATCGTCCATTGGGCGACCCTGGGCCGGGTCACCCGCGCCACAATGATCGATGAACTCAGCCAGGATTATGTGATCGCCGCCCGCGCGCGCGGAATCCCTGAAAAGAGGATCACCTGGCGCCATACACTGCGCAACGCACTGGCGCCGGCTTTTACCAGCAGCCTGCTTTCCGCCACCTCGCTGCTGACCGGGGTGTTCATCGTTGAGATCCTTTACAATTTCCACGGCGTTTCAGATATCGCTGTACGCAGCATGGCTGATACCCCCGACGCGCCGGCAGCGCTTGGTTTCGCGATTTACAGCGTGGTGGTGGTGTTGATCCTCATGGCCGTGCTGGACCTTATCCAGGTGAGCCTTGATCCACGCCTGAGGGAGAGATCCTGATGTCACCTCTGCGCGGATTTTTCTCACGCTGGCAAAACCTGCTGGGTTTGTTGCTGGTGACCATCTTTGTGGTGGTAGCCATCACTGCGCCATGGCTTTCCCCGCAGGATCCTCAGAATCCGGGTCCGCTTAAACAAGTTGGGCGTGCGATCGATTTTGAGCCACGCTCACCGCGTGAGGTTCCGCCGCTGGGCACGCTATCCGGGCAGATCAGTGTGTATCACGCCGTGGTGTGGGGTGCGCGTTCCGCGGTATTGTTCGGATTGACTGTGGCGATTCTTACAGCGTTGATCGGCACACTTGTTGGAGCGGTCAGCGCGTATTTCGGCGGTATTGTAAACAGCCTGCTGATGCGTGTCACTGATGCTTTCCTGTCTTTCCCGATCATTGCCGGCGTGGTATTGATCAGCCAGCTGATCACAACCACCCTGCACGAAGCCGGGCTACGTTTTTTCAGGAACGTGTCGGGTCAGCAGATCTTTTCAACCGCGACCAGCAGCTTTTACCTGGAGGAGGAACTCCCGCCATTTTTACAGACGCTGCTGAATCTTGACCCTGTCCTGATCGCTCTCATCCTGTTCTCCTGGATGTCTTACGCGCGCATCATGAACACCGTGGTCAGACGCACCCGGAACGCGGATTATGTGGAAGCCGCCCGCGCACTGGGTGCCGGGCACAACCGCTTGATCTTCCGCCATTTGATCCCCAACTCGATCACGCCTATGATCGTGCTGGCTGCCAAAGACGTAGGAGGAATGGTCCTGTTGCAGGCGACCTTCACTTTCATCGGCATGGGCGGAAATTCCCCATGGGGTTTGGTTCTGGTAAGCGGGCGCGATTGGATCATCACTCAGGGTGGTATTTTTACCTACTGGTGGGTGTTTATTCCTGCGACCCTGGCGTTGGTCCTGTTCGGGATCGGGTGGAACCTGCTGGGGGATGGCCTGAACGATGTCCTGAATCCCCGCACGCAATAGTTTCAAATTGATCCGGGACTTGCTGCACCAGCCAGGCAGGCAAAACTACCGTCACTACAGCTTTCCAATACATTTCGCGATTTCACAGGTATTAATTCAATAAAAATACGCTATACTCTTATGAGTAATCTACTCAAATAACAAGGAGAAACCCCATGACTATTCCAACCGATCAGGAACCCGCACCCGAAGTTATGCCAGAATCATTCACTGGTCCAGAAGTGACCGGTGACGACCGCTTGTGGGTGGTATTATGTTTTCTTTTCGCCCCACTCGTACCGTTGATCACCCTGTTTCTCGAGGATAAGAAGAACCGGCCTTTTGTTAAATATCACACCGTGCCGACCCTGATCCTCGGTGTGGTTGAATCCGTCGTGGTCCTTGTTCTGCAACTGATCCCTGTGGTGGGCTGCCTGACCCCACTGCTCTGGATCATCAATATCATCTTCGCCATCAAGGCCAACAAGGGTGTGAAAGTCGATATCCCTGTGATCACGGATTTCGCCAAAGGCCAGAACTGGATGTAATTTCATTTGGATTCAAGAAATGCCAGGCCCCTCATAACAGAGGGGTCTGTTTATTTGGAATGTTCACTGTTTCAAATCAATAGGATGAATTGGAGTGGGAGATCTCCAGATCATTGACCTGCATGAAGCGCGGCACGATGATGCTGGTTGGATTGCGCGCGCCGTAGCTCAACGAGGTGTTGTAGGGCACGCTTTCACGCGAGACCCACGCCAGCCTGTCTCCAAAGAGATCCAGCAGGCTCTGCGTCAGCCTGATGTTGTAGGGAACCACCACCGAACCATCCTGCTTGAGCAGCAACGCTCCGAATCGCGAACTGCCGGTGAGGATGCCCTTTGAAGGATTTACGATATTCATGTAATGCAGGAAGGGTATGTACAGGATATCTGTCTCCCGGGGCTGCTTAAGCAACTCCTCCAGTGAATTGACGCTGTGTGAGCCGCCCGCCATGCACAGGCTTAGATGCGGAACAGTGTGCCCGGTGGGTTGCTGCCCGAATTCATCTGCGTCGTCCTGGTACCACGTGAAGGCTTTGAAAACACCGTTTTCTACCAATTTGAATGGATGCCGTTCGATCCCGAAAAGATCGCAACGGAAGGGGTAGGTTTCACGGCGCTCTGGGTCGTCGCTCAGCGAGAACTGATCGGAGAAAACTTTCTGACCGAGTCTCTCTTCGGTGAGGAACGAATACCCTCGTTTCATCAGACCGCCGTTAAAAGCGATATAACGGGTGAAGTTGAGCATGTCGGCGATCGCCGCGGCACCGAACACGATGTTATAACGACCGAGCGGAAGCTGCTGGGGTGCATCATGCGTGTAGCGATTAACCAGGGCAGCCAGCTCAGCGCGCAGGGCGACTGCATCCAGATCGCTTTTTTGCTGGGCGGATTGTTCTGACTGTACTTCCCACTTGAGCCGGCTGTGCGCCAGCACAATGCTCACCTGCGCATCAGATGTCTTTACCAGCAGCGCGTGTTCAGAGCGGGTGCTGGCTGCCGCGACCGTGTTCGCCCCGCAGGAAAATATGCCCGAGAGCTTGATCTCTTCGGTCTCCAACCCGCTGATGACACGGTTAAAAAAGGCCAGTTTTTCCTCATTGCTGATCGTCGCCAGGTCCGGATCAAAGTCGCTTACGTCGATGAATGTCCTCTCATAAGTGGGGACTGTGGGCTGATAGGTGAGCGGCATGGCGTGTTTGACCATCTCAACCGCGATATCGATGCCTTTTTTCATATCTTCCAGTTTCGCTAGGTCCGTGATCATGGCGTAGCTCGTCCGCTTGTTACCCTCATAGGCAGTGATCTCAAGCCGGATGAGATGTTCGTTCGTGTTTAATGAGATTGCGGAATTGGCAAACCGCATCAGGTAACTGTCTTCCTCATGGTAATAAAGCGATATTTCGTATCCCTTTGAAAGAGAGTAATCGCAAAGTTCGCCCAGGGTTTGCAGAATTTTTTCGGTCATCATCATTCTCCGATCCGTACATTGTCAAAACGGCAAACGGGCACACCGTGCCCCAGTTGCATGATCTGGTTGGGTTGACCCTTGCCGCAATTGTCCACGAAGCACACTTCCCAGGTGCTCTGGTCACCCACGGCGGTTAATGAATTCCAGAATGGCACAGTTGAGCCCTTGTAAGTGGCATTTTTCACCGGACGGGTAATGCGCCCATCTTCCACCAGCCAGCCTGCCTCGGTGCCGAAGTGGAATTGCTCGCGGTTGGAACCGATCGACCAGCTGCGGTCCCCATCCAGCACGATCCCCCGCTCCGTGTTACGAATGATATCCTCCAATGTCCCATCCCGGCCGGGATCGATATTGATGTTGGTCATGCGTTCAATGGGTACACGATAGAACGCAGTCGCCCTGTTGGCACCGCTGCTGCCGTTGAAGATCACGCGGCGGGCTTTGGCATTGGCTTCCTCCACCATCTGTCGTCCGGTGATCGCGCCGACCAGGATGCCCTTGTCGATCAGCAGGTTGTCTTGCGCAGGGATGCCGTCATCATCGAATCCAAAGCTGCCGGGGGAGTTGGGCAATGTGGCATCGGCGCGCGCGGTTAGTTTCTCTGAGCCATAGCGCAACTTGCCGAAGTCATCCAGCATTACAAACGATCCCCCCGCGAAAGCCAGTTCATATCCCAGGATGCGGTCCAGTTCAAGGGCGTGGCCGATGGTTTCGTGCGTCTGCAGGTACATAATGCCGGGCAGCAGAATGACCGAACGATCGTCCACCGGGCATGGTTCAGCCTGCAGCGTATCGTTCAGCTCGCGCACAATGCGCGCGGCGTTTTCTTTGAAGTAATGTAGATCGATGCTTTCCCAGCCCCTTGATTCACCGCGGCGGGGCGGTTTGAACTTGCGCTCGTGCATACCGCCATCGCTGTCCAGGCCGTTCACTTCCAGGTCGGCAAAAACATCGCTGATGAACTTTTCGATCTGGCTGCCTTCCGAATCCACAAAGATGATCTGTTTGCGGGTAAAGTTGAGGCTGCTCACGCGCTGCGTGACTCCCGGTTGATCCAGCAGCTTGTCCATCTCCTGCAAAAAGGCGATCTTTTCTGTGAGCGGAATATCAAACGGATTAATGAGGGAAGGGCTTTCAAATCTGGCTTCGATGGCTTCTTTTTCTGCCAGGCGTACGGGAAAGGTGACCCGTTCTGCCGCGACCCTGGCATTGTCAAATGCTTTATCGAAGAGCGCGCTGATGTTGCTCAAATCGGAGGCTGCCGAGAAGCCCCAGGCACCCTTGTAGAGCACGCGTACACCCATTCCGCTCTCGCTGCTGAAGGAGGCGTCCTTGAGGTTGCCGTTCCACATCAGCAGGGAGTTGGTTTCCTCATACGGGTACCAGCGGGTATCCACATAGGTTGCTCCGCGGGCTCTGAGTCTTTCGATTTGTTGTTTGATCTGGTTGAGCATGCAATGGTCTCCTGTAAGAATAAGTACATAAGGATAAGCAGAATCAAATTATAAGTCAGCCGGTGAAAATGCGCCGGAGATTACCGCAGGAGCATAATGACTGACACAACCGAAAGGGGCGACTGATCCATAACGAACTGGGTTTATAATAACGACCACTTTCTAAACAGATTGCCATAATTTAATGAGAAAAAGTTTAAATATCAGTGGCAAAATTGCCAGAGGGCTGCGCGGATACGCACAGAATGTGCGCGCATTCTCGCCTAATGCTTCCTTGTACCTGATCAGCACAGTGATCAGTTCATCCGCTTTTGGAGTTTTCCGGCTGCTTTTCAATTTCTATGTTTTGAGCCTGGGTTATGACCAGGCTCTGGTAGGCAACCTGGTTACCACCAGCAGCCTTACCGCGCTGATCGCGGCGGTGCCGATGGGCTACCTGGCAGATGTGCTGGGTCGCAAGGTCTCCCTCATCGGCGGCGGTGTACTGACAGTTCTCTCCATCGCCGGCATGCTGATCTTTCCATCTCCGTTAACCTTCATCCTGATGAACATACTGCTCGGTCTCGGGCAAAGCCTTTCAGGAGTTACGATGGGGCCATTCCTGATGGAAAACAGCGGGGAGAAGGAACGCACCTATCTGTTCAGTTTTAGTTCCGGCTTATCGATGGCCGCGTCTTCGGTGGGCAACTGGATCGGCGGGTCGCTCCCCACCTGGTTGGCCGGATTGGCCGGCGGTGATGCGACCGGTTCAGCAGCGTACCGGCTCGCCCTGGCTGTTGTGGTGGTAATCGCCGGTCTCTCAGTGATCCCGCTCTTTATGATGCGCATGCGCAGGATCACAGTAAAGGAGAGATCGCTTTTCGCACCTTTTAGTTATTTCAAAGATCATCCGGTGCTCCTGGGCAAGCTGGTGCTGCCCATGCTGGTGACCTCAATTGGTGCGGGATTGATCATGCCGTTTATGAACATCTTCTTCCGGCAGGTGCATGGCCAGAGTGACAGCGCGATCGGTACGCTTTTCGCGTTTGGTTCGCTCGCTATGGGTATTGGTTTGTTGATAGCCCCTCCGCTGGCCGAACGCTACGGAAAGATCCAGTTGGTGGTGGTCACCCAGGCGTTGTCGATCCCCTTCCTGATCCTGCTCGGCTTTTCACCGGCGTACTGGCTTTCTGCTTCAGCCTACTACATCCGGGTCGCTTTGATGAACATGAGTTCACCGGTTTACCAGACCTTTGTCATGGAGAAAGTTGAGCCCTCAGCCCGCGCTACGGTGGCCAGCCTGGTGAGCATGGCCAACTCGTTTGGCTGGGCGTTCAGCCCTACGATCAGTGGGTCTATCCAGGTGCGTTATGGATTTGGACCCGCGTTCATCCTGACGATCATCCTTTACGCAGTCTCCATCAGCATGTACTGGGGTTTCTTCTGGCGAAAAGGAGAGAAAGCGCGTGGCAATCCGGTCAATTGATCTGTAATGATCGGATACTTATTCAGTCAATCTTTTTGAGGTTTTCTATCGGGTATTTATGCGCTCGACTGCTTGTTGAGCAGTTTTCTGTAAAGTCTCCATCGCCTTAGTGTAAGAGGCGGCATCTCCTTCGCATGAACTAAATAGGTAATTGATCAGGTAGTTATTCAAGATCTCCACACCGTAACCTTCTCCAAGCAGGCACCCCTGCACGTTAGCTTCGGTTAAAATGATGTAGATGTACCCTGTGGCATCGTCCCTGATCTTCACCACTTCAGTTCCTGCCGTTGGATTTTTCTCTTTCCAGGCGATGGCCTGGTCTATAAATATTTTATGGGTAGTTTTTTGATCATCGAACGCGGTATTGATGTGGTCGGAAAGCATTTTATTGATATTGAGATGGTTGACCTCGCTGAGTCCGTGACTACCCGTTGTCGATGAGTGGCAGATAAGGCTGGGTCCGTCATACGGCTCAAAATCATTAAGGCCTGCGGTAATGTCTGTAAATGTCAAACCGTTGGCGCTGCAATCAGAAGCTGTAAAACCCGATGGTTGTGTCGCGATGACGGTAGGTTCCATCTGTGGAATAGTAGAAGGTACGGAGGGTGCAGCGGGCTTTGTTTCAAGATTTTGTGGAATATCTGGTATTGACCCCCCAATAAATCTACATGCGGGGATGAATAATAATAATACGACGATCAGGAAGAATAACCTGGAACTCGTTTTCATATTGTCCCTCGCTTAATCGCGGTTGTTCTCTTCCTTTTGTTTATACAACAATATACCTGGATTTAAACAATGGCTTCGTTTAATTCTCCATTGGTCAGGAGACTTTCTTAGGCAAATGATATGTAGATTAGTGTTGGCAGATAATTGCATTGGATGTACGGGCAGGTTTCGTTGCTTTTTCTTCAGTAGATTTCTGGATTGGTGCCATAATATTTACAGTGATGTTGGTATCATCTCAATAATAAGCAGGAGTGAAACCCTTATGAGCGTATATGATCTTAGATCCTTAAAACTGCCCAGGCTGTACGGTGGAATGTTGAAAACTTTCGCTAGCGCTGCAGGCAACCCGCTTACACAGCCCTTATTGCTGGGCAGCCTGTTGGAAAATGGCGGCATCCCCAGGATCCGCCGTATCAAGTTCAGCGAAGAGCCCACCTATTTTCCGCTCGTAATTCCGCAGGAACACGCGGCCGGTCACCTGCCCCTGCCGGACGAATTGCCTGGCGGTGAACGAACCCCGCGGGAACAGATGCCTTTCACCACTGTACGAGATTATGCCGAAGCCTATCGCGGCGGCAGAATCACACCGCGGGATGTGGCCGAAAATGTGATCAGCGCGATCGAACGCTCAAATCAAACCTCACCCGCAATGCATGCCTTTGTTGCCAGTTACGCCGATGATATCCGCAAACAGGCTCAAATCTCCACTGACCTGATCGCCATGGGGCAGCCCCGCAGCGTTTTTGAGGGTGTGCCGGTGGCGATCAAGGATGAATTGGACCTGGTTCCATACCCATCCACCGTGGGAACCAGTTTTTTGGGTGACAAGCCGGTGACAAAAGATTCCTACGTGGCAGCCCGGCTGCGCGCAGCCGGTGCGCTGCTGGTGGGTAAGACCAACATGCACGAGATCGGCATCGCCACTAACGGCGAGAACGTGCACCATGGACGTGTTGCCAACCCTTATGACCTCAACCGTGACACAGGTGGATCCTCCAACGGTTCAGGCGCTGCGGTGGCGGCGGGCATTGTACCGCTGGCGCTGGGGGCGGATGGAGGTGGTTCGATCCGTGTGCCGGCCAGCCTGAACGGTGTGGTGGGGCTCAAACCGACCTTTGGCCGGGTGAGCGAAGCCGGCGCGGCACCGCTTTGCTGGAGCGTGGCGCATGTGGGTCCATTGGGGGCGTCGGTTGAGGATGTTGTACTGGCATACCAGGTCATCGCCGGGCCGGATGCGGCGGAACCTTTATCCCGGCAGCAATCACCGGTCACTATCGACGACTGGAATACCGCTGACCTTAAGGGTGTGCGCTTTGGCATATACCCGGAATGGTTCAGGCATGCCAGCTCTGAGATCGTCGCGTTGAACGAGAAAATGGTAGCCGAATTTGAAAAAGCCGGCGCGACCGTGGTGGAGATCACCATTCCCGGGCTCGATGCCATGCGCGTGGCGCACGCCGTGACCATCCTGAGCGAGATGGCCGCCTGTATGCAGAATTACCCTGAGCACTGGAATGATTTTGCCGCCAGCACGCGGTTGAGCCTGATCATCGGACAGAAAGTGAGCGCTTTCGATTATATCCAATCGCAACGTATGCGTACCCGCGCGCTGGAGACCTTTGCCAAAATCTACCAGGCGGTGGATGTGATCCTCACGCCTGCCACAGCGCTCACTGCTCCTGTGGTTCCACCGCAGGCGCTCAGCTCCGGCTGGTCAGACCTCAGCACGGATACCGAGATGATGCGCTTTGTGTACCCCGGTAATCTCACGGGATTGCCGGCGATCACTTTCCCGGTGGGTTACGACAGCAACGGGATGCCGGTGGCGATGCAGGCCATGGGCCGCCATTGGGAGGAGAACCTGCTGCTCAGAGTTGCTTATAATGCCGAATTACACATTGAACGTAAATTACCTGGTATTTACCTGGCTCAAAAGTTGGAATGAAGCATTGCCCTGTTGTTGGCTATGGTGGACCAATTTAATCAACGTTGCAGAAAAACAATAGTTTTTCTTATTAATGATTGATTGTCATCCTTCATTAACGGCATGTCTCTCAAATGTCGAGACAATCTTTTGACTCCTGCCAGACATGAAGTGTATGCTGCTAATTTAGTTGTTGATTGCCTGCTTTCCTTTTAATCAAAAAATGCCAATTGGTTAGCAGGCAATTCGTGGGTATCCACTAGCTTGTAGCGGCTGAGTTGCTTCCCTTTTTTCTCGAGGAAATGGACCATTTAATTTTCTGTTGGATTTTTGAAAACACGATTACCACAAGCTTAGAGATCATTGTCCAGTGGTAAAGGTGGCAAAAACTCTAATTCCCTGGAGTTGACCACAGACATTCATTAGTGTGGGACCTGTAAAAACGCTATAGACTGTATTTGGTTTTAACAGAGAAGCCGGACTGATCAATACCTGGTCATTGGAATTCACCTTGGAGGAGATGGTGATCGAGGCAGAAATTTCGGAATCCTTTTTGCAATTTTGGTTGTCGAGTTTTTTAGGTTCGCAAAGGACAATAAAGTTCTCAGCGTTTGGACCGGTACGGTATTGTAAGCTGGAAGCATCCATTGCTTGATTGAACCGGATGATCGGTTGAACGTTAAGGGGAACGTTGAGAGTCCCTTCGTTAGGCGTAAAGTAACTGGCGAAACCAGTTAAAGGATCGGAAGGAATACACACAGGGGAGGGAGTAGTTGTTTTTGTTGGTGTGGGCGTGTCTGTCAAAGTTGGGGTAGATGTGGGTGTGGGGGTGTCTGTTAAAGTTGGGGTAGATGTGGGAGTGGGAGTGTCCGTCAACGTTGGGGTGTGAGTGGGAGTGTACGTCAACGTTGGGGTGTGAGTGGGTGTGTTGTAAGTACCGGTCATGGTCGGTGTTGGAGTAAGAGTTTTCGTATTCTTCTTGGTCGGAGTCGGGGTTGGGGTTCGCGTTAAAGTATTCGTTGGGTCGGGTGTATTAGTGATCGTGATGGTAGAGGTCGGAGTGAGTGTAAGCGTCACCAATGCATATGTCTTTGTAGGGGAAGGCACTAGAGTATAAGTTATGGTAATAGTTTTTGTTGCTTTGGGAGTATTGGTTGATCTCGCTTGGGTAGGTCTCGTAGTTGCGGTCTTAACTGGTGTGGTAGTAGGGTTAACCTCACCAGGCAGCGCAGTGCTGGTGGGGATTATGGTGGGGGTTATGATGGGAACCGGGTTGTTAAGAACTTGTCGCACAACTTCAGCACGCTGTTCAATGTTTTGTGCATCAGGGTCAAGGTCCCGGATAATATCATCCAGAATGGCAAGATCCACGGCCGGATTCCAAAACTGTGTAGGGTCGGCGCTGTAATCACCCTCATCTACTGAGTGGAAATTAACTGGTAATTCTTGAAGTCTTTTGGCTTGATAACTATTTGGGTAGAACATCCACAATAATACACAACCAATTATAAAAACCAATACAACGATCAACTGACTAAGTCGACCAGTCCATCTATCCAAATCACCTGAGTTTTCCTGGTGTTTCATCCTGGGTTTCATTTGAAGTATTCGATCTTCATTCGTCGATGATACCTAAGAAAATTTCAACGAGTTCAGGATCTAAGTGAGTTCCGCTCTCCATGCGAATTGTCTCTTTCGCTTTATCAATTGACATCGCGTTGCGATATGGTCTATCTGATGTGATTGCATCCCAGACATCAACAATGGCGAAGATTCTTGCTTCAAGCGGAATTTCCTTACCTTTTAAACCAAGTGGATAACCATTCCCGTCCCAGTATTCATGGTGGGAATAAGGGATTGCTAACGCAGGTTTCAGGAACTCGATTTCTTTAAGCATCTCATACGCTAGAACTGGATGTCGGCGCATGATCTGCTTCTCATTTTCATCCAAAGGGCCAGGTTTGTTCAGTATTCTATCCGGGATACCCATTTTTCCAATATCATGAAGTAATACTCCACGCTGGTAATTTACTCTTGTCTCCTCATCAATTCCAAGGGCATCCATCATTTTCGCCATAAGGTTGGACACTCGTTGAGAATGGCCACTTGTTTCCTGGTCGCGTAGTTCAAGTGCTTTCGACCACCCTTCAAGAGTGATATCGTATGAGTTTAGGATCTTGAGTCTTGAATCACTTACGCTTTCGATCATCTGGTTGAAGGTGTTGGATAACAACGCTAATTCGTCTCTACTGGTCGGTTCAACCTTGACCTTGTAATCTCCTGACGCTACTTTTTTTGCAGCGCTTACCAATGACATAATGGGTTTTGTGAGGTAGATCGAGAGTCCAATACCGAAGAGCAATACCAGCAACAAGGTCGCCAGGCCCAGGATGATGATTTGAATCCTTGTCGTGTGAGTGGTGCTTACAAGGAAAGACTCACCCAGCGAAACCCCCAATATACCAAGGTCAGTATCTCCCCGGCCTTCCCAGATCCCCAACAACTCCCGATAACCCAGATTGCTTTGTTCCAATGTTCTTGTGGTTCTTCTTTGGAAGCTAATGTTATCCTGTTGTTCAAGTAGAGAAGCAGCAACCTCTGGTGACAATTGGATTGGGGTTAAAAATGTACTGGATATGACCAATCCTTGCGGGTTATACATAGTTATCTGGGACAGGGTTTTTTCTCTAAATTGATTGGCAATACTGTCAACTGATTTTCCCACTACAATAACACCAGCCAAATCGTTTTTGGAACTGTATACCGGTCCTGCTACCAGGAAATAATGTCCTCTTGTCGTTTCAACAACCTCTGAAAATTTATCTCCCAGTATGTCACGACGTTGATCCAAAACATTTCTAACAGATGAGCACTCGCTAAGTGGCGTAAAACTTCCAGTCAGAAAATCATATTCTTCTACCAGGCCGCCATTCTTGTGGTACATCGAAAGGACAAGATTTCCGGAAAGATCGAGAAACTCGACGGCTTCCAATTGGTTGTTGACAGTCGTACCAAAGGTCAGTTTGCGTAGCTTGATCGGATCATTTTCGATAATCGCCGCAGGTACCCCTTCACTAAATGCCAGTTGTCGCAACGAGGAAAGTAATTGGTTCTGTTCTTCCACCATTCGTTCTGATGCCAGTTTGCCGGCTTCTATGAGCTGGTTAGTGAAGCGCTCTTCTATCGTATCAAAAACGATTCGGGTTACGATCAGAGCTGCACCAAATGCCAGCAATGTTGCGAGGATGATATAAGGTACGGTTATTTTTGCCCTGATGGAAAGGGGAACTCTATTGAGAAGATCAGAAAAAACACCGTTTTTTTTCATATTTTCAATGGCAATTCAAAAAATACAAACCTTGACCCGACTCAAGTAATATTTATTATTCAGGAATTACATCCGATTGCATATTGTTTTAGTCCACTGTTGTTTTATTGAGATAATCTCTCCTTACCCATCCGGTTAAGTGCGTGGTGAACTATCAAAGAATTCAGATTATTCCCCATTATTTCTCTTCGTCGCCATTATTCTGCTTCTGTCGCAGACAGGTAACAGCTTATTCCAGGTAATTAGTTCAGTAATTCTCCTGGCTTGACCAGCTTACCGAGGAAGACCACGCTGCCGGTTTGGTTATCGCGGATGAGGAAGATAAACGGGTGATCGGCAATGAAATCGACAGACATAAAGGATACGCTCTTGGTCTGCATGATGACGGCTGTGGCAGCTGCTGCTTCGGTTCCTTCTTCGTTGACCTTGATGAAGGCTTTGTGTAACACCGCTCCCAGGTACAGTTCACGGGTTTGTTCCATACCCGAAAAATCAGCCGCACCGGTGAAGGCATCGGTCATGCCCATGGATTGGAGCGCGTCATCCAGTCTGAAGGGGAAGCTGAGTTCGAACCTGGGTAATGCAACGTTCACTTCTGTCTCCTCGAGCGCATCTTGCCAAAGCTTAAGGTTTTCCTGTGTGATTGATCCCTCCAGTTGTGCGAGCCCATCTGTTGCTTTTGGCAGCAGAACCAGCATGGAGAGATGTTTACCCGCGTATGGCAGTTCAAGAACTTGTACCTGCTCATCTTCGGAATACCTGAAGCTATTCTTTTGATGCATGATTTGTGCCTGAATCGCTTCACCCTGTGATAAATGGAAAGGTTCTTCGTAGGTTTGGTCAGCTGAGAACGTATGTTCCCAGGTGCCTTTGAAGTAGATCGCGTTCACCAGCACAAGGCGTGTCAGGCTGTCCAGCACACCCGGGCCGATAAGTTCGCTGATCTTTTGCTCCGTTTTTTCTTCCACCCAGTTATTGATCTTCTGGCGTGCACTTTCCGCGTCGCCATAATCCACGCGGCTGATCTTAACTCCGTAGTATCTCTTCACCAGGTTCAGAAACACCCTGCGCAGGCGGTAATTTGCCTGGGGCCAAAGTGAATTGGCGACCATTAACCGGTTGCCGCTTTCTTTTCCGCTTTTTTCCAACGCTTCGCGCAGTTGTTTGAAACCCGCGTGAAGCAGCTTGTCGTCCTCGTTGAACCGCAGCGCTTGTGCCATCTGTGCGCGGGTGGCTTCTTTTGCTCCGGCGTAGGTCATGGCCAGCGCGGATGAGATGCTGTATGGGGAGAAAAAGAGATTCCCTTCCGCAGCCTGTAATTGCCGGTACAATGCCAGCGCGAAAGAAGTATTATTGGCGATCAGGGAATTCATTTCTGATTCCGTCATTTCCTCGGTAAAAATCTCGTCAAAAATCATGAACTTCTCCTTCGGTGTGCTTTACATGCCGGTCGTATGAACTCGACCATTTACTGAACCACCACCTGGGTCAGCACCTGCTGGCTGTTCCCATCCAGGTCGGTCACGATGAATCCGATGATGTAATTCCCTGCCGCGGCGTACGACTCTTCCCAGGTAAAGGCCTGGTTTCTGAATTGCAGCACGGTCTCACTTTCCAACAGCTCAGTATCAGTAACGTTGCCGTTCGCGTCCAGTTGCAGCCATTTATCGAGCAGTGTGAAGGTGTCACCATATTGAGAGGTGATCTCGCGCGGCGCGCCGGTATCCGCCGTGCCGGTGATGCCGTAAACGCTTACCATTTCACCATCGCGGAAGTTGATAAACGCGTTCAGGCTCTCGCCGCTGTCAGCGAAGGTGTATATGCCTTCCACTGTGTAGATGGCGTTCTCAGCTGTGGCGCCATACTGCTGCGGGGTGAATAGAGCCACCGCGGTATTCGTCCCATCTGAAATGGTGAATACAGTGGGATCCCAATCAAAACGCAGGGTGAAGGGTGAGCCATCCCCCCACTTGGGATAGTAAACGCCATTCACCTGTACGGTCTCCGGGCTCTCCAGGAAATCCGTATCCGCGACAAAGATGGAATTGCTGGCCTGGTCGTAATACCCCACGAACAGGTAAATATTGCCGATGTTGCTGCCGGTGATATCCGCCCGCATCGTCACGGGTTGACCCGGCGAGGCGATGTTGGAGGATAACCTGATGTTCGAAGCGCTGACCTGCCCGGCGCCCGGTGCGCGCGAGGGAAGACCGGAGGAGGGGATCACACTTTCACGAGTGCTGGATTCGAACGACCGGTTGTTGTAATGGAAGGCGAGGAAGTCATCCCACAAGGATTCCCTGGCGAAGCGGTCAGCGACGACCGTGTAGGATTTCGGACCGGCGAAAGCGTTTTGGTACAAGGCTGAGTTGGGGAAGTAGAACGCGATCCCCGAGGCACCCTGCTTGCCGCCGCCATGCACTTCAGCGATCACAGCCTGGTTGATCGCGCTGAGGACCTTGTCGCTCAGCTGCCTGACCGCGCTGTCCCGGCTCTCCTGTTTCAGAATCTGGACGAAACTACCCAGGTCGAGGTAGGAGGGAGGAACCTGCCTTCCAAATAGACTGGTAAAGGATAGCGCGTAATTTCGCGCGGCGGCAACGGTTTGCTGGTTGGTGTTCTGCAACGCGTAGGCCAGCTCATCCACGCTGTCCATCAGCGCAGGCACTTTAGATAGATCGACAGCTGATAGCGTTGCGTTCTTACCAACCATACTGATCACCTGGTTGGCGCTATAATAGCCGCGCCCCATCTGTCCCAGGTAATCCTGGCGGGCTTGTTCGTTGGTGATGCGCTGGTCTTCAACAATGTAACTTTGAACGATCAATTTCGAAAGATCTGCCGCGCTCATGCCGGGGTTCTCGGTCAGAGCCTTAAGGAAAGAAGTATAAGCCCAACCTAAAGCGGGTTCGCTCTCTTCTGAGAAGACCGTGTAGCGCGCGTGCGGTTCGAGCGCGCTTAGCACTTCCAGTTGTCCCATCAGGCAGGCGTCCATGCCAATGAGGTCAAATTTATCTATACCGGTCTGTTTACGGATCTCACCGAGAGCGATATCCAGATGATTGAGGTAAATGACATTACCCAGTTTCTGCGCGATGGGCGCGTTTTGGGTGAGTTCACTGGTGTGCGAAGGATCGGTCCAGCCGCCAGGCCAGCCCATGCCGTGATCTGACATGATCAGCACGTAGTGATCTGCCGGAAAGTTCTTGGCTGTCCAGACCACGAAGTCGATCAGGGTCCTGACGTCTGCCATATTGGTTTCGCCCAGGTCAGCGATAAGCTGCGAGCTGGTTGTATTAAGGTTGTTGTCTTTTGTGACATAATAACGCCGGGTGGAGGTCCAATTGCCGTCTCCAGTGTAACCGCCGCGGAAGCGGTCGAGCTGCGCCACGATGTTCACCTGGTCAGTGGATCCCACCAGTTCAACCTCGTTAAAGTCAAGCACAATATCCTGTTCCAGCACCTGGTCATCCGCGTCCTGGTAAAGCATAACCGTCCAACTGCCTTCTTTTGATGTGACAGCTGGTGTAAAACCAACAGAAGGTCTGGTGGCTTGAACGGGTACCGGGGTAGCCACATCTCCGTAAAGGTAAGGGTTGGTCAGGTCAGATTGCCCGGCGCCGGGTGAACTTTGCTGCGCGCCGCCAAATAGTGAGCTCAACGCCCCGCCGCCGCCAAAAACCAGCAGCAGGATGATGCCTGCGATGATCATCCAGCCAGGGATGCCGCCTCTATTGCTGCCGCCGCCCCCGCCAGGCGTGGGCTGCCAGCCGCCGTATCCACCACCTCCGCTTCCGCTGCCGCCACCGCCGGTATTACTGCCTATCTTGCGGTAAACCGGGCGGTCCACTCTGCCCTGCGGGGGTCCGGACCCCTTGCGGCGGCGCTGCGCTTCGATCTCGTTCTGGTTCGAGAAGCGGGCCGGGATGAGACGTTGGAATAATTGATCATTTAATAATTGAAATGTGTCTAGCATTTTCCCTCCGTTGTTATTCAGGCGCGAACTGCCCGAAGTCGTGCTTGTTAACATGAATTATAAGTGGAAACACTATTAATCCATATCCCCCATATGATCAAGGGTTGGAAATTGAAATCTGTATCGAAATTGATGCTTGAGGGGGGAGGTTTTCTAGAAAAAATCCTGCCGGATGTTATTTGCCTGGCAGATGGCGCGGATCTCTTCGCTCGAAAGCCCGCCCGCCGGCTCACCGGCTGACAGGTTGAGGACCTCATACCTGGCTGCGGTCTCAGTGTACTCCACCAGGTCCACCGCGTGCATCAGAGACCGGTCAGAGCGAACCATCACACCGTGTTTTGCCCATACCACCAGGCGGTGGTTGCGCGCCCATACCACGTTGGAGGTCATCAACTCGGTAGAGCCGGGTACCTGGAAGGGCATGAATCCAATCCCCTCGGGCAGGTTCAGGATGGTTTCAGGCTGCCAGCGCAGCAGGTGCGTGTTGAGGTACTGCTCATCCTGGTAGCGCGGGATGTGGCTGAGGAAGGTAAGGTGAACCGGTTGAACATGTACGATGGCGTGGAAGTTCGTGCCAGTGGCGAGTACCTGGTCGTTGTGCACCGCAAGGTGTGAATTGAATTCGCTGGTCACACGGCTGAAGTGGCATCCTTTCACAGTGTATATATTTGCAGATTGTCCGCCCTCCTTCACCTGCACGCAGGCGAGGTTAGCCAACGGATCATCCTTGATGTCGCGCAAACGCACACCTGATCCGCTTACCAGCAGCGTCGCGTTTTCCAGTTCCGGTACGGGCATGGGCAGCGCGAATTCAGCGACCAGCGGGAAGGACTCGCGCGGTTCGAGCGGCCAGCGCGCGCAAAGCGATAGGTTGCCCGCCGCGCCTTCACAGGTTCCGATCTCCGCCAGATAGCGGCCGGCTTCACTGAGCAGGTTGAGTAGTTCATTCAATAAAGGTGGATTTGGATACGCCACAGAGATACCTGTTTATTCAAAAGTGATTAATCTTATCACGAAGTTTTTCAGAGAGATTGATTGGAGTGTGTAGACTACCTGCGGCTTGAACTTTTACTATACACACATGATTTGTGCCAGCTGAGTGAAACAGCTACCCTTTAACGTTGAAGAACTTGATCGAGGCTTTTACAGTAATCTGCTCGATCTGGATTTCCACGACTCGCAATCGCTCCCGCTCACTTGCAATTTCATACTGACCTTCGATTGGAATAACTTATTCGCTAAAGCAATAATTCACTTGGTAATATAGATGAACTTTTCGCACTTATCATCGTATATGTTAGTGAAGGATGGTGATGACCTTGATCGATCAGTACATCGAAAAACATGGCAAACGTCTTTATGGCTTATGCCGCACGCTGCTCTACACCGATACCTCTGAGGCGGATGACCTTTATCAGGAAACCTGGTTGAAAGTATGCGCCAAATTCGAGCACTACGATCGATCCAGTGCGTTTGAAGGTTGGTTGACCACAATCTGCGTCAATACTTACCGCGATATTCTGCGCAGAAAGAAGCGAAGTCCTATCTTTGATAAATTCATTTCGCAAGAAAGCAAAGACGCTGTCATGGAAAATGTTGCCGGCGTGATAAAACCAGATCTGCGCAATATACAGAGTGCCGTGCAGCAATTACCTGAGAAATTGCGCATGACCATCATCCTGTACTACTTTCAGGGACTGGATATCCATCAGACCGCCAGCGCGCTGCGCGTTCCATCCGGAACGATCAAGTCGCGACTTAGCAAAGCAAAACAAATGTTGAAGGAGATGATACAAGATGAAATTGAATTGTGATTTCGAATGCTATCAACCGCCAAACGTAACGGAAAAGCAACTAAGGGAAATTCTTCGGCAAAGGCAATTAGCCAGGCAAACCGTGCTGTTAGTCGTGGCTTCGTTGCTGAGTTATGTTTGCCTCGGATTACTGGCTTTCGTTGTTTCGCCGCTCTCCCCAGAGGCAGGCATCGCTTGCCTGGTTTTCCTTGGAATATCGCTCGCGAATGGCGGTGTTATCGCAGTGCTCCTTGCAAGAAAATTCTCTTCTCAATACAGATCAATGCCTGGCAGTATGCTTGCCTTGGAACTTTAAACTCACAATAAAAGGATGGAAATAAAATGAATATGATCTTAAGTTCGCTCTACGTCTTCACTATTAGCGTGTTATTTATCGTTATCCCGGTCATCATTGGAATCTATGTATACCGGGATGCCAATCGCCGGGGTATGAATGCCACCCTCTGGACCCTCATAGCCGTGCTGGCACCGACTTTTATTGGCTTGATCGTCTACCTGGTCGTCCGGGCTGATCAGACTGCCTTACAATGTCCGAACTGCCAGAAACCAGTGACAGAAAAATTCACAGTATGTCCTCACTGCGGCACATCCTTAAAGAATAAATGTTCCAAATGCGATAATCCCCTTGAAGCGACATGGGCGAACTGTCCAAACTGCGGTGAAGCGGTTCCGGAGGGCTTAACGGTTCCGGTGGTTGCAGTACAAAAGGACAAAGGCCTGGGCAAAATTCTTCTGGCTGTAATTCTGATCCCTTTGATGGTAATGGTACTGTTGATATTCGGACTGGTCAATTTCCGCAGTACGGGTTCAGAAAGCGTTTCCTCATCTGGCGGGATGCGCGCTGAAGATTTTGCAGGCAACATTTTAGTCTCAGAGTGGTTGAAAACCTGTGACGCCCAAGGAGACGGCACATATGTTTTAGCTTATGAGCAAGAAAATGAACGTGGCGAGAATGGCATGCAATCCTACATCATCTATCGCAAGGGGTTGTCCAGTTTTGTAGACGCGGCAGTTCATGTTGCTCCCAAGACGTTGTTTAAAGAGTCTGCATTAAGGGTCGAGTATTTCAATACCGATCTGGTGTCTGCCTCTGCACCCAATTACAATATCCTACTAGTAGATTATTTCGGATCTGATAGGCGCCTTGAATTATTGGAGAACGGAATAATCATCAACTATGTCCTGGAAACGACGAACACACCTATTTCATTCAACGACCTGGCCCGCTTTAACAATCACGCTGCGTATTTATTCGCAGCAAGATTAGATTACCTGGGAGACAACTCGGGTGTATCAAACTTGATTGATGAAACAGGGCTCTCTGGAATTGGTCCGTACTCGATTGAACTGGAGACCGAGAAAGAACCATATGGCTTGCGCATCGTTCTTGATTCTGTCCCTAAGGATTTTGAAATGATCGATTTCTCATCCACTGCCATCGAGCTTTTAGGGCTGATCAAGAATCTCGATCATGTTGAAATTACTGATGGAGAACATTCCTATACACTGACTGCAAAAGAAGCATCACAGACCCTAGGTTTTGATGTAAAAGAGCTGGGCCAGTCTAAGGAAAAATTAGAGGATTACCTGCAATCTCTACAGGGGAGTTATGATTAACGACACAGACGAATGTTAATTTTGAAAAACCATCATGTGAGCAACATGGTGGTTTTTCTATCACTTCGTTTCTTGGTTGCTTCTGCTGATAATTGTAGATATAGATCGATTTTCGAGAATCTTATGGAAACGGGCAGCTGACTCGTCCCCCAAACCGGCATTCAGTGTTTTTGTAGAGGGGATGGAAGTGAGCCTTGAGGGATCATTGGCATACGAAAAAAAGACACCTTGGGGTGTCTTTTTTCGTCACTATTGTGCTGTGACTGCTTTTATCACCAGCGGTTTCAGCCGGGTACGTTCTCTTTTTTCACTTCCGCTACAATATCCAGGAACTGGTTGACCACGTCCTTGAGCACCGCTTCGGGTAAAGCGCCCACCTGTTTGTGTACCAGTTTGCCATCCGCTACGAACAACATTGTGGGGATGCCCTGGACGCCGAATTTCATCGCCCATTCGTTGTGTTCATCGGTGTTCACCTTGGCGACCACAAGTTTTCCATCATATTCTTTCGCGATCTTATCCAGGATCGGCCCCACCATGCGGCAAGGTCCGCACCAGGGCGCCCAGAAATCTACGATCACAGGGAGTGTGGATTGCAGGACAGTTTTTTCGAATACTGCATCAGTTACGTGTACGGGTTCGTTCATTTTTTCTTCTCCATAATTAAATTTATTATTGCTATTTATTTGGACCAATCCACTGAAACTTGTAAGCGTCCTCGAAGGGCTTTTTCCACTGCCATAGCTGCCACTGCGCCATCTGCCGCGGCGACCACAGCCTGTTTGATATGATTGCACAGAAGGTCACCTACCGCGTACACACCGGGGATCGTGGTGCGGTATTCCTCGTCCACCAGCAAGCAGCCGTTCTCGTTCAACTCGAGCTGACCGCTGAGGAAATCAGTGATCGGCCTGCCGCCCTGCAGATATATGAAGGCACCAGTCACTGGCAGGGTCTGTTCGGGTTGCCCGCGCAGCGTGTAGCGCACCGCTTCCACCTTGCCTTGACCGATGATCTCTTTGAGGCTTGCACCATGATAGATCGTTACCTTATCGTTGGCGTTGATCTCATCCACCAGGGGCTGCGGAGCCTTTAATTCCGGAGTGGGGCAAAGGAAGTGCACACGGTTAACGAAACGCGTCAGGTAGAGCGCTTCTTCTATAGCTTCGTCGCTGTTGCCAGCCACGACCACATCCTGTTGGCGGAAGAAAGCCGCGTCGCATGTGGCGCAGTAGGATACGCCGCGACCAAGAAGTTCATCCTCACCTTTGACCCGCGTACCGCGCCCCATCGAACCGGTGGCGATGATCACTGTACGTCCTTCGTATGCACCCTGGTTGCCATAGATGGTCTTGGTTTCAGAAAGGATATCAGCGCCGATCACTTTATCAGTGATGAATTCCGCGCCGAACGACCGCGCCTGTCCGCGCATACGTTCCAGCAACTCGGCCCCGCTGAGCTCTTCGGTCAGTCCGGGGTAATTGGCGATCTTACCGGTGATCCCCAGCGCTCCGGCGGTCAGACCCTTGTCGATCACAAGTGTGCGCAGTTCCGCCCGTGAGGTGTAGATCGCTGCGCTGGCACCAGCGGGACCCGCTCCGAGAATGACCACGTCATAAACGGCTGGAGTGGTTTTAAATTCTGTAGTGGGTTTGTCAACGTCTTCGTTTTGCATCGTTTTTGTCCATTCAGATTTATTAGATGCACGTTTGATGTAAAAGTGACATGTAAGTTGGTGGTATATCTGGATCAGATAGCTGGTTTGGAGATTGTACTATCGGGAGTCAATCAATACACTCTTAGTGATGACTTATACGGTGGAATAAACCCGGGTAGCTGGTATAACCGGCATTGATTTCTTTGACGGAAAATATAACAGGGGCTATATGGCGGCAGCTGGATTGTCAGATTCAGAAAATTTCCTGGTGATAAATTCAGCTACTCTTTTCAGGCTTTGTTTTGTCTCAGGAAGGATCGGGACCATCTGGAACACATGGAACAGATCCTCCCATAGTTCAAGCTCTACCTCGACCCCTGACAGGCGCGCTTTTTCAAAGAATTGAGTGATCTGGTCGCGTAAGATCTCATTTGTTCCAGCGTGGATCAACATGGGCGGCAGCCCTTTCAAATCCGCGAAAATGGGTGAGATGAGCGGATAGTGGGTATCGATTTGTCCCGCGTAAGCATGCGCGAAATGGGCGAGAATCTCGGCGTTAAGGATCGGGTCATGATGCTGATCGAGTGTCTCATTAGCGCTCGCCAGGTTTACCCACGGGGAGAGGCACACGGCGCACGCGGGCAGGGGATTCCCCTCATCCCGCAGCGAAACAAGTGTGGCGATCGCCAGTCCGCCCCCGGCGGAGTCGCCGGCGATCACAATAGTGGATGGGTCATGACCCCTTGAAACCAGCCAGCGATACGCGGTTTTCGTATCTTCAAGCGCTGCCGGAAAAGGGTGTTCAGGCGCTAGGCGGTAATCGATCGCCACAACCTTTACCCGGCAGGCCTTGGCCAGCCTTGAGAGGTACTCCCGGTGACCTTTGACCGATCCGACCTCGTAAGCACCCCCGTGCAGGTAAAGGATGACCCCGTTCCCCGAATTTTCAACATCGATCAATTCAGCTGGCACGCCGTCCGCATCCAGTCTGGAAAGGATGATGTCAGCTGAAATTTTTAATGCCCTGGTCATTTTTTCCATCCAAGCGCGTTGATCTTCCAGCGACCCCTTAGCCCAGCCGAAGGGTCGAAGCGATAACGCCTTGAGGATTAGCTTTGCCTGAAGGCTGGCCATTTTGCTCCTGTGTTTTAACCGCTATAGTTGTGTCTAATGTTTGCCAAGCGCTCTGATCACCTGGTCCGCTGCAATCTTGCCGGTCAAAAGTGAGATTGGTAAACCGGATGGGCTGTAGGTCCACTGGCCGGCCTGGAATACTCCCGGAATGGGTGTTTTCACCGCGTTCATGATCTTCGGGATGCGGCTTTCCGCCGGGATGGGTTTGTTAGCCAGTCCCCACCCGGTTATTGCTCCTTCGAAGTTACCGGAGTATTTCTCGAGGGTGAGCGGCGTTGAGGAAAACTGGTGCAGAATCGACTCCTTGATCCCCGGATAAATGGAATTGTTTAGAGTCTCAATCATTCGGTTTTCACAGTAGGTCTTGAAGTCTTCATACCAACCTGACTGTTCAATGGATTTGGTAAGGCTGTAGTCGAACAAAACGCTGATAATTAAACCTGTCTGGTTGTGAGGTGCGAGGGTAGGGTCCCTTAAAACCGGGCAGGCAATTTCATAAGTGGTGCAAGCGAAAAACTTATCCAGCCAATTCTCGACTGTTTTCCGGTCTGCATTAAGCGGAATTTCACCCGCTTGACTTTGACCGACCCGGCTGGGAGTATAGAAGAAGTGTTCGGTGGCGATACCTGAGAAAATCTCCTTGGGCATATCCAAACCCAGGAATAACGTTAAGACTGAATCGTTGCCGGTCTTGCCATGAAGTTCCTGCTGCCTGTTGACAATGGCCTGCTTCACCCGGTGATCAGTGACATGTTCAAGGTCGGTGATGCGATAAAGGGTATTTAAGTCTGCCGCCCAGATCAATCTTCCATACTCATAAACATTCCCATGTGAATCTGTGACCGACTTGTGATGGGGATCCACGCCACTAATCAATGAATTTGTTTTGATTTCGCCGTTGTGATTTTTAATGAAATCAACAAGTTGTTGAGGGAATTCTCCAGTTCCACCCAATGGATAGTGGTAATCAATGTATAACTTCAAGTAGCTCAGTGCAAAAAATGCCGGTGTAAATTGGAAAAAATGCTGGCTGATGATATCCAGCAAAGACTGGTTGCGGGTAAATCTTCTCAGAAAATCAACCACAGGTTCGTTCAACGCGGATATCTTTGGCGCAGTAAAAGCGTATTTGACCACCCAGGGCAGAATGACCTTGCCCATGTAGGCCATGTCTTTCTTGAAATCGAGAAACATCGGGTTGTCGATACCGTATTGCACATCCATGTAATGCATAATTTTTCGGATTTCACGGATGATAGATTCGATCTCTTGTATGCTTTCCGGGTAGAGTTCATTCAGGAGGGATTGATAGGCGTTTACATCCTCGTCTGAATTGACCTTGATAACCTTATTTTCGATCCCGATCGATATTTTGTTTTTTACAAACTCGATGTTTAACCCCAGGGATTTAAGCATCGGGAACAGCACGCCGGAATTCTCCATCGCGCGAATCCCGCCATCGTAGATAAACCCGTCGCGTTCAAACGAGTTGACAAGACCTCCGCATTTTTCTTCTTTTTCACAAAGCAAAACGGATTTTTCTGCTTTTGAAAGATAAGCGGCAGCCGTCAAACCGGAAATTCCGCCACCGACCACGATCGCATCAAATTTCATAATGTCTCCCCATCGTCGAGTATCGATACAAGTTGCTTCCTGAGGGGCTGAGTTTGATTTTCCGAATCATCAATGGAGTGGTCGCTCACTTTTTGTTTTGTTAATCCAGATAAGGTTTCACTCATTGCCCACACCTTTTTCCCTAATTCTCTATCCAGAGCGTGCGCCGCGGGTTTTTCATCAATGGTCAGGTTAAAAAATCTGCCGCTTACTTCAGCCATCTCAGGTGCCGCGGCGTGATAATAGAGGGCTTCACCCGAAATCGCGGAATCCTTCAGCATCCAGGAAATGAACACCCGCTTGTACAAACGGTAGGCTAGCTCGTTGTTCATGCCGATATTGGTTTTCACTTCCCCGGGGTGCACCGCGTTGATCGTGACGCCGGAACCTTGTAGTCTGTCCGCGAATTCCCAAACGGTGAGCAACTGCGCGGTTTTTGACGCGCCATAACTCTTTAGCCCCTTGTAACGCCTGCGCTCCCAGTTGAGATCATCGATATCCAGCCCGCCAAAGCGGTGCCCCTGCGAACTCACCTGGATGATGCGCGCGGGAGCATTGTTGATCATTTTTTCGAGCAGGAGGCGGGTAAAAAGGAATGACGCCAGGTGATTGACCGCAAAAACCATTTCAATACCTTCCTCATTAAGAGTCCGGTGGGTGTAATGAACGCCGGCGTTGTTGATGAGCACGTCAATTTTTGGGTATTGATTGATTATGGTTTCAGACGCTGCGCGAACATCGGTTAACCTGGAAAAATCCGCCTGAATGATATTGATGTTGGCTCTGTACTGCCGCGTCAGTTCTTCGCGAACCGTAGCGGCTTTTTGCGCGTTCCGGCATACCATCACGATATCCGCTCCGCCCTGCGCCAGCCGTTTCGCGGCCTGGTAGCCCACACCCGAAGTCGCTCCGGTGATGACGCACACCTTGCCGTCCATGCGGGCGGTGGTGGTTTTTTGCGGCAGGCGCGCGTTTTCGATGAATTGCAGCTCTTCAGGTAATTTCAATAGAGAGTTCCTTTGAAAAAGTAAACGATCATCCAAATTTTTTGTGCAGGAAGTTTCTGTACATGCGGTGGAACCAGGGGATCGCGTTGAAGATATCTCCCCACATATCGAAATAATCCCGTTGGTGAATGATGCGGTTGTCTTCACCCAGGGTTAGTTTCGAGCAGCCAAAAATGGGCGTGACCGGGTACTTTTTAAAGCTCATTTCCATTTTCCACTGGAAGAACACCACATTGGATTCCATCACGATGGATTGGATTTCCATATTCAATTGTTCACAGCGTTCGGTCAACCGGTTGCACATGCGGGTGAATTCTTCAATCCCCTCAATGCGTTGGATGCTGTCTTCAAAAACGATGTTCTCGTGATAATACGGGAAAATATGCGACCAGTCTGGTTTACCGTATGGGTTGTAGGTTTTAGACCAGAGGGAACGGATCCGATCGACTGTGAGTGGTTCGAGAACTGCACCGGTTACGAGGTTTTCGGTTGGAATCAAAATATTTCACCCTTACCAATAAGTTAATCGTGTTGATGATCTATTTTAGCCGAGTTTTGGATTAACCGTGCTTTTATTGATTTAAAGTTTTGGATGGTGAGCTGATTTTGGTTTCTTTATCGGGGCGGATCGGTTTAAATCAGCAGCGTTGCCAGGGTGGTGATATGACCAGGCACGAGTGACCAACCAGGTATCGATGTAAATGCGATCCCAAGCAAAATTCCAGCCAATCCCGCCAGTGTAATTTTCCGGATCGTTGATCCAATCCACACGCCAGGAGCAGGCGCGATCCCTTTTCCCCCTTTAAAGCCCAAGAACAGGCTGTAAACGTGGCCAATGATAGGCGCAACGGCAATTAGAAACTTAGGGATATCGTCGTTCAGTCCAATTAGACGATTTTCAAGAGAGCATTTACGAATTACACCCTGATGTGACCTCGAAAGAATCTCATATTTATTGACCCCTCACATTCCTGTCAAATACCTTCTTGACTCTACAGTAACTGTAGGGTGTATTCTGTTACAAAAGCTTTGACTTTTGTTTCCCCCAATCAATGTACTTTAGAAATGTTTTTTGCCAGACAATGTTATTAGTAAATGTGATCCAAAGGCTTTACCTGGAAGTATGTTGCCGTCTGATCATTGACCAGGAATAATCGTTTGTCAAAGTCAAAAATGAAAAGGAGAAGTCATAATGGATACGTTGAACGAACACAACAAACTAAGTCGAAGGAACTTCTTGAAGGGTGCTGCAGTTGGTACAGCCGGTCTGGGCGTAA
>JAXGRS010000005.1:0-232499 GCA_040765685.1 Anaerolineaceae bacterium
AAAAACCGCAGAAGCATTACCGTACTTGTTGAATGTGGTGCAAAAGAATCCAACAGATACTGAATCGTGGACAGCATTATCAGAGGTTTACCTGAAAACGGGTGACCTGGTATTGGCAGAAGAATCGATACAAAAGGCGATTGAGATCGATCCATCAGCAGTTTCAGCGTATTTACAGGCAGGCAAAGTGAACTGGGCAAAAGGCGAACTTGAAAAAGCTCTGGACCAGGTGCAACTGGCGATCTCACTTGACCCTGAAAACCCGGACAATTACGTCTTTTTGGCCAGGCTCTACGCTGAAAAAAGTAATAAAGAGAAAGCGCTTGAATTACTGGAGAAAGCCTCCGATTGTGATAATGCAACGGTTCAAACTGTCATTGAACATGCCAACCTGCTCAATGAACTCAACGGCTCGATCGCGGCGCGTGACCTGATCGCTTCCTTCAGTCAGAAATACCCGGAAAATCCGGAGTTATTAATGCTTCTGGCAGAAGCCGAAGCGAGCTGCGGTGAAACTGATAAAGCTGAAGCGGTAGCCAAAAAAGTGTTGAATATTCAACCAAATGATAAGGATGTTCACATGCTTTTAGGAAGGATACTGGAGAAGAACGGCAACCTGGATCAGGCTGCTTTTTACTTCGGCCAGGCGGTTGTGATCGAGCCGACTTATATCGACGGGTATTTAAAATTAAGCCAGCTTCATATCAGACAACGCGAATATAGCAAAGCAAGAAGGGTCCTCGAACAGGGAATTGTAAACTCCCCGACGGACATAAGCCTTTACCTGTCTTGTGCTTCACTCTTAAAAGAGGTCAAAGATTATCGCGGAGCGGAAACAATGCTAAGGAAGGCATCGTCAATCGAACCCCGCAATGTGTTAATCCACCGCCAGCTTGGCGCGATTCTTGCACTAAACATGGTGCATCAATCTCAGGAAGTGAGCACCCAGATATGATCCTCCAACCGACATCCAGAGCGCACACCACAACATCGCTAGATCGCCAAAAAATGCTTAAATACCTGGATGCCGGATTGTCCGGTAATTCCAGCCGGTTCACCAGGCAGGCCGCACTCTCCTGGTTAACTTCTTTTCCGGGTGATCTCGAGGTAAACCTGGCATATGCCAGGGCGCTTGTACAGGAAAAGCGTTTTAGTCATGCAGCACCTGTCGTCATGAAGGTTTTACGTGCTGATCCGGAATATGCTGAAGCGGCCATTTTAGGTGAGCAAGTATTCGCTAATTGTGAGCCTAACTTATTGCCAAAAGCTGCTGGAACAATTCGCGCGCTGGGGGGGTACCCGGTTCATAACGAAGCCGTTCCAGATTGGGCGGCTCAACTCAACCAGATCAGAAAACTTCTCAATCACAACGAACTCGATAAAGCTCAAGACGCTTTGATGGAAATTATCGCTGAATCCGAAAAAGTGGAATTGGTTAGTTACTACCACTTACTTCTGACACAAAAATTCGGTGATCGGGATACGCTAATCACATTGGCCAGGCTATACCAAGCACGCTGGCCGGATTGTGTTCCGATCGCCTTGATATTGGCCGATGCCCTGATGGGAAATGGTGATTCAGATGAAGCGGTGAGGCTGCTGCATTTCTGCGCTGCAAGCGATCCTTCCGCCCAGGTAGCCACCCGGATGTGGGGAAAGCAATTCGCTTATAAACCCCTCTACCCGCAGGAAATGGTAATCGAACTCGATCTACCGATTCCCGCAGAGGTTGCCGGTAGGCTCGGGCTGAACGTGCTTGCCCCGGCTATGGGAGGTCCGGGAACAGGATCTACCGGAAAAACTGAAGCCACGGCTTTTGATGGCTACCGGGTGCTTCCCACAGAAGAGGACACTTTTACAGGCCACCCAAAGACTGAGAATGTAACCAAGAAAGTCAAATCTCCGTTTATTACAGAAATTGAAGAGACCTATAAGAAGGTTGCCAATGACATTGGACAACCCAAGTTGACCCATAATGACGACCGCTACCCGGCGTACGTTATCCTCACCATGCGGTCGGGTCTGAAGCAGCAATACGGCGGTCAAAGCACGAACCTGATCATTGATGAATTGCGCAATCTGGCCAAGGTTGTTGAGCAAAAAGCAGGTTGGAGCTCTGTGATGTTCATGCCTGATGACCTGACCATCTGCGGTAAATACAATATTACCCCTGTGGATACGATCGATCCGTGGAAGATCAAACTGGCACTTGTCGATCTGGATAAGGCATTGGAAAAAAGCGGAGAGCGCATTGGAGCTGTGCTCATCGTAGGTGGAGATGAGGTGGTTCCTTTCCACCGCTTGCCAAACCCGACTGACGATGCAGATGAAAGTGTTCCTTCAGATAGCCCGTATGGGGCTTTGGATACAAACTATTTTGTTTCCGACTGGCCAGTAGGCCGTCTGCCAGGTGAGCATGGTACAGACGCTGGATTAATCATGGAACAATTGCACAGCGTGGTCGATTATCACAGCGCCGAACTAAAAAAACAATCCACCATAACCTCGGTCTTGCGGGCTATATTATTCTGGGAACAACCCTGGGCGAAGTATTTTACCAATATAGGCTACACAGCTTCTGTCTGGCGTAGATCTTCACTGGTTACCTTCCGTCCGGTAGGCGAAGGGCGCAATCTATTTCTATCCCCTAACGGAAAAACTGCCAGCTTTGATGTACGCAAATTAGGACAAGCCCAGGTTGGTTACTTCAATGTCCATGGGATCGAAGATGGAAGTGAATGGTATGGACAGAAGGATCCAGCTGAAAACGAAAGTGGTCCGGATTACCCCATCGCGTTGCGGCCTTCTGATATTGCTAAATTGACCTCAGCACCTCGAATTGTGTATTGCGAAGCTTGTTATGGCGGTCACATTTTTGGCAAAAATGAGTCTGAATCCATCGCGCTAACCATGCTTTCAAAAGGCGTTATGGCGATGATCAGTTCTACGACCATTTCTTATGGTTCGGTCACCACACCATTGATTGGAGCGGACCTTTTCGGGTATCTGACGCTTAAAAATCTACGCGATGGATTATCAGTTGGCACAGCAATGTCTAAAGCCAAAGTGGAATTTGTTAGGGAAATGAACCGGCGGCAGGGATACCTGGATGGGGAAGACCAGAAGACTTTGATATCTTTTGTTTTGTATGGTGATCCTCTGGTTGCGTATGATCCAAACAAGGCAAACCAAAAAGGTTCCCCACGCGATCTTAATCACCCGGTAATAAAGACCATATCCGACATAAGTATGGTGGATAAGAAAGAAGAAAAACTTGATCCCAGGATGATCGCGCAGGCAAAAAACATGGTTAAAAGCTACCTGCCAGGGATCGAGTACGCAGAAGTACGTATGCGCAATCAGCACGTAAGCGGCTGGGCAACGAATAACGCCGGAAAACGACACGGCAAAACGCGTAACGATCCGGCAGGGCAGGTGGTGGTCAGTTTCAGTAAACAGGTTACCCTATCAGAACAGGTGCATAAGCAATACGCGCGGGTAACCCTGGATAAAGAAGGCAAAATGGTAAAACTGGCGGTCTCCAGGTAAACCATTCTCCATAAGAAGGACCGCGGTAACCTCCACCGCGGTCTTTTCTTTTCAGGGTGAATATTGATTATAATTCAGCAGATATTAGCTCAAATAAGATAGGTGATTTAATGACCACAAAAATGACCGGCGCAGAGATCAGGCAATCATTCCTTGATTATTTTAAGGAGCGGGGACACACTGTAGTCGCCTCTTCATCACTCGTTCCTGGTGGTGATCAGACGTTGTTGTTTACCAACGCAGGTATGGTTCAATTCAAGGATGTTTTTTTGGGAATTGATAAGCGGGATTACACAAGGGCAGTGGATTCTCAAAAATGCATGCGCGTAGCCGGTAAACATAACGACCTGGATGATGTGGGTCGGGATGATACTCATCACACTTTTTTCGAGATGCTGGGAAACTGGTCTTTTGGCGATTATTATAAGAAAGAAGCCATCGAGTGGGCATGGGAATTGCTGACTGACGTGTGGGGATTGGATAGATCACGCCTGTACGCTACCGTCTTCAAAGATGATAAAGGCGATATACCAACCGATGACGAAGCGGCTGAGGTGTGGAAAGCACAGAAAGGAATGGATAGTAGCCATATCCTTTACTTCGGACGTAAGGAAAACTTCTGGGAAATGGCAGATACCGGTCCTTGTGGACCGTGTAGCGAGATCCACATGGACCGGGGGGAGAATTACTGTGACCGTAAGCATGTACCGGGTCATGTTTGCCGGGTAAATGGGGATTGCGCCCGATTTCTTGAAGTTTGGAACCTGGTTTTTATTCAATACAATCGTGTCAGCGCAGATCGATTTGAACCATTGCCTGCCAAACACGTTGATACGGGCATGGGATTTGACCGAATTGTGTCGATCATACAGGATGTGAACTCAAATTACCGGACTGACCTTTTTATACCTATGATGGATAAATTGAGGGAACTTTCTGGCAAAACTTCTGAAGAAATGGATGAAAATTTTACACCTTATCGGGTGGTAGCAGACCACACGCGCGCCGCGACTTTTCTCATTGCTGATGGAGTCGTGCCAGGGAATGTGGGCAGAAATTATGTCTGCCGTATGATCATCCGCCGGGCAGCCAGGTTTGCAACAAAGATCGGACTGAACGAACCCTTCATGGCACAAATCGCCAATGTTGTGATTGATCAATACGGAAAGGCATATCCAGAATTAGTCAAAAATCGAAAAAGTATTCTGGATAATCTAACCCGGGAAGAGAAACGGTTTCAGCGAACCGTTGAGTCAGGGATGGCGCACCTGGGGGATCTGCTGGACGAATTAACCAAAAGTGGTGGGAAATCGCTCAACGGTGCGAAGGCTTTTGAACTTTATGCCACATACGGCTTACCGCTTGAGATCACTCGAGACGTAGCTCGAGAGGTAAACCTGGATGTGGATGAGATCGGATTCAAGGCTTCAATGGAAGAACACAAGCTGCAATCCGGGGCTGGTAAGGCTTTTGGTACCATGGGAGGCGACCAGGTTGAAGTCTATCGAAATGCATTTAAGAAACTGGTCGAGAGCAAGCAATTAACACCCTCAGGTGTGCAATACGATCCATACAGCAGGTTGGAATTGGATTCGACAGTGATCGGATTGTTCTCTGAAGGCGAGGAGCTGGAAGAAGCTGCCCAGGGTACAGATGTAGAAGTGATCGTCCCTCAAACAGGTTTTTACATCGAATCCGGTGGACAGGTGAGCGATACTGGTACGATCACCGCTCGGAACGGTAGTTGGGAAATTCAAGTAAATGATGTTCAGCGCCCAGCTGCGGGTATTATCATCCATATTGGATCTGTCACACGTGGAAACGCAAGATTAAATGATCAGGTAAAACTGCGAGTAGATCGAGAACGCCGTATGGACATTATGCGCAACCATACCGCCACTCACTTGCTTCATGCGCAGCTGCACAAGGTGCTCGGTGAACACGCCCGGCAATCCGGTTCACTGGTAGCACCCGACAGACTAAGGTTTGACTTCACACACCCTGATGCTATTACCCAGGAGCAGCTGGATGCAATAGAAAGCGGTGTGAATCAAGAAATCCTGGCTTCGCATCCCCTGGCGATTATGGAAAAATCGTTGCAGACGGCCATGGCGGAAGGGGCAATGGCGCTTTTTGGTGAAAAATATGGTGAAAAAGTACGCACCGTAACTATCGATCAGGAACATCCCATTTCTTATGAATTATGTGGTGGTACGCATGTAGAAAACACCGGTGATATCGGAACATTTATCATTCTCAACGAAGGTAGCGCTGCCGCGGGTATCCGTCGAATAGAAGCCGTGACCGGGCGCGGTGCGTACGAAGTGATCCGTTCACGTAACCGGGTTCTACGTCGGGCAGCTCGCCTCACCAATTCCTCTATCGAAGAAATAGTTGCCAAGATCAGCAGCATTCAGGATGAGGTGGAGTCACTGCGGGTTCAACTGGCGCGCTCCCGGCAGGAGTGGGTTAAAGCGGAATTTGAAGAGAAACTCAAGGACGTTACGCTTGTATCAGGCATCCCTGTTCTATCCGTTGTGCTAAAAGGAGCCGATATCGATAGCATGCGACAGATGACCGACATCTTCCGTCAAAAACATTCATCCGGGGTGGTCGCGATTGGCTCCGTGGTCAACGACAAACCGATGCTCATTGTGGCCGTCACCGAAGACCTGGTCAAACGCGGACTTAACGCTGGTGAATTTGTGCGCCAGGCTGCTGCTATCGTGGGCGGCAGTGGTGGTGGAAGACCTGTGTTGGCTCAGGCCGGAGGCAAGGACCCCGCGAGACTACCAGAAGCCATGGCAAGTATTGTCGAATTAATCCGACAAAAACTGAATTAAAAATAAAGCGGCTGGCCTGAATCATCAGACAGCCGCTTTTGTTTGATGCGCCAACAGATTATTCGTTGTCAGGCAGCCAACAGCACAGCACCAGTTCTTTGGCGGCTTTTACTTCATCCAGCCGGCTGACGGGTGTATTGTGCGGGGCATTTTTCAGCAGCTCCGGTTCTGCGCGGGCTTCATCTGCGATCTTTAGTAACGCGTCAGCGAATGCGTCGAGTGTCTGTTTGTTTTCTGTTTCGGTCGGCTCGATCATAAGCGCTTCGTGCACGATCAATGGGAAGTAGTTAGTGGGTGGATGGAAGTCATAATCCATCAGGCGTTTAGCGACGTCCAGCGCGTGAATATCTGGTACATCCGGCCACACACCTTCCACCACGAACTCGTGCATGCACGTTCGATCATAAGGGAGTGTGTATTTACCCCTTACCTTCGAAAGCAGGTAATTGGCATTCAGCACAGCGTATTCAGATATGCGTCGCAGTCCATCTGGTCCATGCATTCTGATGTAGGTGTAAGCGCGCACGAGCATGCCGAACTGGCCATAGAAGGTCTTGACACGGCCGATCGACCTGGCGGGGTTGATGAAACCATACAAAGGAGGGAGTTCATCAGTTCCTGGTTCAACAATACCCACAATAGGTGAGGGAAGAAATTCAGCCAGTTTAGCAGTCACGGCTACCGGACCGGATCCGGGTCCACCACCACCGTGCGGAGTGGAAAAGGTTTTGTGAAGATTGAAGTGCATCACATCAAAACCCAGGTCACCCGGACGGGCGATCCCCAATAACGCGTTGAGATTTGCCCCGTCTCCATATACCAGACCACCAGCAGCGTGCACAATGTCTACCACCTCGCAAACGTTTTCATCGAATAAACCGAGCGTGTTCGGATTGGTTAACATTAGTCCAGCTACCGTGTCATCACAAATCTCTCTTAAGGCAACCAGGTCGACATTGCCGCGTTTGTCCGAAGGCAGGTGGACGACTTCCAGACCGACCATCGTGCAGGTGGCTGGATTGGTGCCGTGCGCTGAATCCGGGATCAACATTCGGGTGCGTTTGAGATCTCCGCGCGATTCGTGATAAGCCTTGATGATCTTTACACCGGTGAATTCGCCCTGTGCGCCAGCAGCGGGTTGTAAAGTGATAGCAGAGAATCCGCTAATCTCCTTCAAGAATTCTTGCAGTTGATACATTAAGAATAGGTTACCCTGTATGGTTTCCAGGGGTTGCAACGGGTGAGTGAACGCAAACCCCGGCAACCTGGCTGTGACCTCGTTGATCTTGGGGTTATATTTCATGGTGCAAGAGCCCAGCGGATAGAAACCTTTGTCGATACTGTAATTCATCGCTGAAAGATGAGTGAAGTGCCTGACCACATCGATTTCAGCCAATTCGGGAAATGGAAGTTCGGCTCGCGTATGACCAGCCGGCAAATCGTACCGGGGCACGTCAGACTCTGGGAAACGTACACCTGGCCTACCGGATGATGATAATTCGTATAGGGTGGGCTCAGTCATGGCTGGCCTCCTTAAGGGCTTCTGCAAACGCCTCGATATCCTCTCTCGAGATCACTTCGGTCACAGCGACCAGCATGTGTTTGGCAAGCTTGGGGTCTACCCGTCCCAGGTTCAATCCTCCGAGAAAGCCGTCTTCCAGGAGATGTTGATTGATGTGGTCAACGTCTACCGGGCATTTCACGACAAACTCGTGGAAGAAAGGTTTTTCAGTCAACACTTCAAATCCTGGGAGTTTGTTGATCAATTCAGCCGCGTAATGAGCCTTCTGATAACACAGATCAGCTACTTGCCGCATGCCCTGTTTTCCTAATAAACTCATGTAGATCGTAGCTGCCAGCGCCATCAAGCCCTGGTTTGTGCATATGTTTGAAGTGGCTTTTTCCCGCCGGATATGCTGTTCGCGGGCAGTCAGAGTGAGCACATAACCGCGCCTGCCTTCGGCATCAACCGTCTCACCTACCAGGCGGCCGGAGATCTTCCTTAAAAATTCCTTCCTGGTTGCCAGGAAACCCAGGTAAGGACCACCGAATGAAAGCGGAATGCCGAGGGGTTGTCCTTCTCCTACCACAATATCAGCCCCCAATTCACCCGGAGTCTTTAATATTCCCAGGGCGGTCGGATTCACAATAAATGCGATCAACGCACCCAGTTCGTGAGTTCTTTTGACCAGTTCTTGATAATCGTGGATGCGGCCGAAAAAGTCAGGGTACTGAACCACTACAAGTGCTGTCTGGTCATCCAGGCGGTCACACAATTGATCTGGTGATTCATCCAAATATGCAATACCACCTACGGTCACCAGTTCCATGTTCTCATAACCACAAAGATAGGTGCACATGACCTCACGGTACTCAGGATTGACCGATGAAGAAAGCAGGATCTTCGGGCGTTTACCGCGAAAGTGATAATACGCCATTAATCCAGCTTCTGCAGCGGCGGTTGCGCCATCATAATGTGAAGCGTTGCTTACTTCCATTCCCGTCAGGTTGGAAATGAGGGATTGAAACTCAAATATCGCCTGAAGTGTGCCCTGTGATATTTCTGGTTGATAAGGTGTATAGGCAGAGAAAAAATCTCCCCTACTGATCAAGGCATCAACAGCAGTGGGGATGTAATGCTGATACGCTCCAGCTCCAAGGAAGCTGACCAGGTCGGCGGCTGTTTCATTAGCGGTGGAAAACTCCCGAAGTTCTGCCAGAGCTTCCATCTCGGTAATGCCTTTTGGCAAATCGAGTTTTGGAAAGCGGTGTTTTTGCGGTACATCGGTGAAAAGGTCTTTAATATCCTTCACACCGATGCTCGCCAGCATGGCTTCTTTCTCAGCATCGGTATGTGGGATAAACATTAATGACCTCGGGTTTCACAGAAAGCGGCGTAGGCAGCGGCGTCCATGAGGGTATCAGCTTCAGATGAATCCTTCAATTCAACTTTAAGCATCCAGGCAGCGCCAAATGGATCTGAGTTGATGAGTTCTGGAGAATTAGCCAGTTCCTCGTTGATCTCAATGATCTTACCAGAAACCGGGATAGTGACATCCGCAGCTGCTTTTACGGATTCAATCGTACCGACAATGCTGCCTTTTTTTACCTCATCACCTACGGCAACAGTGGCCTCAAAAAAGACCACATCAGAGAGTTGGTCTTGCGCGTAATCCGAGACTCCCAGCGTGGCTACATTTCCATCAACCTTCAACCATTCATCCGTGCTTGCATATTTCAATCCCTCGGGTGTATTCATGTTTTATCCTCCATCTTCAGTTATATTTGATCAATTCGATGTTGTTTTGAACGATTGTAAAACTATCCAACGGATGCACATTCACGTTTTGTACTTCATTCTACGAATCACTGGTAAAAAAGTCAAGAAAATCAGGCGGCTGGTGGATTGTGAGGTTTAGAAAAATTCACACTACCTGAGAAAAAAGCCAGAAAACCAATAAATCTCAGCACCGCTGCCCCGATCAACCCAGCCTGGATAGAGATCACATCCGCCAGGAGGGTACCGATCATCGGAGCAAAGATTGCCGCCATGTACTGCATCATTTGCGCCATTGAAACGAATAATGCGCTGTATTCAACTGGCACTGTTTTCATTAGTTCATCAAAAAAGACCAGATCCAGCCCGGCTTGAAAGATCCCGGCAACACTGGCAAATATTGCGATCTGCCAGGGGACCACGGATAAAGACAACATTAATGGATAAAGAGATATGCCGAGCGTTGTCCAGGTCAGCACAGCCAACGAGCCGCGCTTTCTGGATAAACGGGTCCAGAAAAAATAACCGATTATCAGAATGGCGGTCTGCGCCATGGTGATAAATGAGATCCAACTATCTGACGCATGAACGACGCGGACAAGATAGATCGGGATCAATGGGGCGGAAAGTTGGATGCCGCTCATCACCAGCAGCCGTTTCACCATAAAGTTCATGAAAGGTTTTTCGTTCCAGACCAGTTCCTTCATTTCTTTTATCTGAGCAACCAGTCCGCGTTTGAAGGCTAATGGAGCGGGGATTTTGGGGGGAAGAACGATGTGCGATGAATAGTAATAACTGATCAGACCACCGATCGACAGACCAATAAACATCAGCTGGTAATTGAGCGGAAAGAGGACACGATCCAGCATCTGACCGATCCCAAGTACCGCAAGGGTTGTGGTGAGACCCATCGTGGACCAGCGCCGCGACATTAGATCAAAGCGGCGGTCAGGACCGGCTACGGCGTTCATGACCACTGAAAAGGTGATCGATACAAGTGTTTGCGGAATTGTTGCCAGCGCCCAGATGAGAAGAATCGAATTTACCAGGATCTCTTTTGGGATGAAAAAAGAAACCACTCCGGTTAACGCATAACTGGTGATCACCAGTAAACGGGCAATGCTGAACCATTTAACAATGTTTTCCTGACGTTGCAAAAAACGGCCAAGAGGAATGGCGAGCAGCAGCCCTGTTAACGCGGGCATTGAAGAAAGCAATCCCACCTGGAATGTACTTGCATTCAAGTAAGTAAGGAACACTGGAAGAAATGGGCTGGCTGCATTGGCGATACCGACGCCAACTGCATCCACCTGGACGTTGCGGAAATTCCGTTTATCCTGTTTGGTTGAAAATATCGATTGTGGATTCGTAGTCTTGTTCTTCAAAAGCTGTAACACCGACCGGATAGAATAAAATGGATTATACCAACGCCAATCGGTTAAACGATTGTTAAATGATCCGATCGAATGGAGGATCGTTTGAGGTATAATTTTTTCACGGAAAGGAAATATTTCTGGAAAGCAAAGCGCATGGACCGGTACGTTTACCGGTTGACGAGGATGAGGGTTCTTTACCGCAAGGTAAAGCTTACCGGTAGCACCGGGAAAATCGAAAGATCAGCGGATGCCCTCCGGGTCAATAAGACCTGCACTTTCCATAAATCCTAATTAAATCCTTTCCAGCGGAGATTATTTTTCTCCATAATCCTTATTTCTTCACAGGAGGAATAGATGTGCGGAATTGTCGGCTATATTGGCAGCAAAAACGCAACACCGATCATTCTTAATGGATTAAAGAAGCTGGAATATCGCGGATACGATTCTGCTGGTCTGGCTGTTTTAACCAACGGGAAGATAGAAGTACGTAGAAATGCAGGAAAACTGGCTAATCTTGCCAACAACATTCAATCAGATCCGATCGCCGGAACGATCGGAATCGGTCATACGCGTTGGGCTACCCATGGTGAACCCACCGCTCGAAATGCTCACCCGCATCTCTCCAGCTCCGGGGAGGTGGTTGTTGTACACAACGGGATCGTTGAAAATTTCATAGAACTAAAAGAAGAATTAATCGCAGAAGGCGTCGTGTTTCAATCCGATACAGATACTGAGACAATTGTTCACCTGGTGGACAAATACTACTCGGTTACTAATGATCTTGAGTCAGCCGTACGACGGGCGCTTGAACTTCTAAAAGGTGCGCATGGAATTGTGGTTTTCTCCTCCCGCGAACCGGACAAGATCATCGCAGCCCGCATTGGTAATGCCGGTGGTGTAGTGATCGGAATTGGTGAGAATGAGAACTATATTGCGTCAGACATTCCCGCGATTCTTGAGCACACCCGGCAGTTGATCTTTCTGGAATCCAGGCAGATGGCAGTGGTTACGCAGGATGGGGTAAGGATCTCAACGATCGAAGGAATCCCTGTCAACATACAACTTTCTACCGTCGCGTGGGATCCCGTTTCAGCGGAAAAAGGCGAATATCGGCACTTTATGCAAAAAGAGATCCACGAACAGGTGCGTTCACTAACCGATACACTGGCTGGAAGGGTAAACTTCGTAGATGGGACCATCCGATTACCGGAATTGAACCTGGATGCGGAAAAAGCAAAACAAATCCAAAAGATCGTGCTGACCGCGTGTGGAACCGCTTCTCATGCCGGTATGGTGGGGCGTATCCTGATCGAACGTATCGCACGGATTCCTGCAGTGATGGAGATCGCATCAGAGTTTCGATATTCAGATCCGATCGTAGATGAACACACTACTGTCATCGCCATCAGCCAGTCTGGAGAAACAGCGGATACGCTGGCCGCCATGGAAGAGGCCAGGAAAAAGGGAGCGTCCATTTGGTCGATCGTCAACGCGATTGGATCTCAGGCAATGCGTGTGGCAAATGGCTACATCTCCATGCAAACCGGACCCGAGATCGGCGTGGCTTCAACCAAAGCGTTTACAGCGCCCCTGGTTGACCTTTACATGCTGGCTGTTCTGTTGGCTGATCTGAGAGGGTCACTGCCTGGAAAAGATCGACGCAAACTTGTGAAAGACCTTAGTTTGATTCCAGAATTGGCTGGCCGCTGCTTGGACCGTGAAAGCGAGGTAGAGGAGACAGCAGACTTGCTGAAAGATAGTCGGGACATGTTGTACCTTGGCCGCGGGATCAATATGCCTATCGCGTACGAAGGAGCTCTGAAATTAAAGGAAATTTCCTATATTCATGCTGAGGCGTACCCGGCAGGAGAAATGAAACATGGTCCGATCGCCTTGATCGACAAAGATATGCCGGTGCTGGCCATCGCGACGCGAGATCCGTGGTATGAGAAAATGATCTCACAGATCGAGCAGGCCAAAGCCAGAGGCGGTATTGTGATCGCAGTGGCTACTGAAGGGGATGAACGGGTGAAAGAGCTGGTTGATCGGGTACTTTGGGTGCCCGAAACACCCTGGATGCTCAGCCCGGTGATCACCGCGATCCCACTGCAGATTCTGGCATATCACATCGCCTCCATGCGTGGCCTCGATGTGGACCAACCCAGAAATCTTGCCAAATCAGTGACCGTGGAATAATGGAAAATCGCCTGAGAGATCAGGCGATTTCATTTAGTAATAAAAAGATCAATGACTCCAGGATACTGTTTACAAAAACACTGTCATTAAACAGTGCCGAAAAAGGTTCTTTGTTAATGCGAATGTCGGGACCTCTTTTCCCGGCCTCCCAGCTTAAATGGAGTCCAAAGGGCGTAAGTTCGTTGATGATCCTATTCAATCGGATAGATGGTGAGATGATCACATCGCTGTAGGATTGACAGCTGGACAGGATCGCTGACGCAATCCCATTGGCAACGGCTTGTGTGCGATCTACAGCGGGAGGGTTGCCCAATGTTTCTAATAGTAAAACAGATAAGATCAAGCGTGTCGTCGTAATAGGAACAGACTCAACCAAATGGTATAACCTCGCGGGACGCCCTGGAGAATTGGAGCGTCTCTTTTGAGTTTCTATAGCAATCTCACCCCGATCCAGTAATTGCCTGATGTGATAGTGGATATCTGCCTTGGTCAGATCAAGCCCACGGCTGATTTGATCCACCCCAGTGGGTTGATGCTGCTGTAAAAACTGCTTGATTTGGGCTGAAGTGTTCATATCTTCGGAATTAATAAAAAGAAATTTATACTAATTATAGGCTTGACATGGGGAAAAGCAAGTATAAAATTTAATCTATCCCAACAAGTGAGGTGAATATGGAAACCCACCAGGATATTGTCAATCCGGGTTACGAAATACCTGAAGAGCTACGCCAGCAGGTAACCATTACCACATTGGAGCGGATTTACAACTGGGGGCGCAGCAATTCCATGTGGCCGATGATGTTTGGTCTGGCATGTTGCGCGATCGAAATGATCTGCACAGCAGCCAGCCGGTACGATTTTTCCCGATTTGGCATGGAGGTAATGCGACCCAGCCCGCGGCAGGCTGATGTGATGATCGTGGCGGGCACAGTGACCAAAAAAATGTTGCCGCAGATCGTTCGTTTATACAACCAAATGTCGGTACCCAAGTATGTGGTAGCTATGGGTGCCTGTGCCAGTGGCGGAGGACCTTTCAAAGAGGGATACAACGTCGTGCCAGGAATAGACACTTACATACCGGTTGATGTTTACATAACAGGTTGTCCCCCCACACCTCAGGGATTGCTGAACGGTTTGCTTACCTTACAAAAGAAGATCAAAAACGAGCAAATGAAGGAAGCCGGCTGGTATTCCAAGGATCCAGTAGTGGAGGTACCAATTCCCGTGCTTGGACCTGATGTGTATGATCCTCGCAAAAATGAATTGATCTACGCTGAAACTCACAAACCGGAAGAACTCCCGAACGTGGAATCTAGTGCGGAAGGAGAACCACAATGACAGAGCAACCTAATCTCGATCCAACTTTTGCTGATCTTCTGACCGAGTTTCCTCAAAGCTTGGAATTGGAGACACGACCCGGATTTGTTGGCATGGTTGTACTTTCCTCAACCCTCATTGATGTGATGTCTTACCTTCGAGACAAAAAGGGTTATGATTACCTTTCCTCCGTTACTGCGGTTGATGATTTCCCCGAGGATAAACTGGAGATCGTTTACCACCTTTTCAAGACCACCGGCGGCGGGATCATCGAATTGAAGGTATTCACCCAACGTGATGAGCCAGTCATCCCCAGCGTAACGCCACTTTATCCGGGAGCGGAATTCCAGGAGCGTGAAATCTGGGACCTTTATGGGGTCAAGTTTGCCGGCCACCCGGACCTTAGGCGCTTGCTCCTTTGGGAGGGATTTGATGGTCATCCATTGCGCAAGGATTGGAAAGAACCATTTTTCGAGGAAGATGTAAAACCTTATAAAAGCCGCTGGCCGGAAGGCAAGGGTGTTCGCATTGAGAATTTAAACCCGTATCATGATAACGTCCAGTATCCACGCAATTTTGATCCCAATTCATACGAACCTGACGCTGACAGGAGCGTTTACAAACTTCTGGAATCAAAAATCCCGGCGGATACCGGAGATTTTAAGGTGGATCACCTGGTAGTGAATATTGGACCGCAGCACCCATCCACACATGGAGTTTTTCGCATGGCGGCTCTGCTGGAAGGCGAAAAGGTTCTGGCATTGAAACCGGTGATCGGTTATCTGCATCGGAATCATGAAAAGATCGGCGAACGCAATACTTTCGTCCAGAACATGCCCTTCACGGATCGCATGGATTACTTATCCTCAATGAGCAACAACTTCGGGTATGCCATAACGGTTGAAAAGTTGTTAGGTATCAAACCGCCTGAAAGGGCTGAATATTTGCGGGTGATGATGGCTGAGCTGACCAGAATCGCCAGTCATACCATGTCGATTGGCTTTTTGCTCAATGATCTAGGCGCGTTTTTCACCCCTTCGCTCTACGCGCTGGAAGAACGAGAGCTTATCCTGGACATATTTGAATCTGTTGCAGGCTCACGCATGATGTGCAATTACTTTCGTTTTGGCGGAGTGGTGCGTGATATATCAGAAGATACATTAAAACGCATTAAGAAACTGGTGGAGGATCGTCTACCAAAGAAAATTGACGACCTTGATCACTACCTGACAGATAACGAGATCGTCCGCGTACGCTGCGAAGGGATCGGTGTTTTGACCGCTGAGGAAGCCATCGCTTATTCATCCAGTGGGCCGATCCTGCGTGCTTCAGGAGTTCCATATGATATCCGCAAGGTAGATCCATACAGTATTTACGACAGACTGGATTTCGATGTTTGCTACCGAACTCATGGAGATGTGTATGACCGCTACCTGGTGCGGCTGGATGAGATCAGGCAAAGTTTACGCATCCTGAAACAGACCATCGATCAGATTCCGGAAGGTCCGATCATGACCGGTAAATCTCAATACCTGGTGAAGGTGCCTGCCGGAGAAGCTTATGGAAGGGTGGAAGGTCCACGTGGTGAACTAGGCTTCTATGTTGTCTCAGATGGCAAGCCGAATCCAAAACGCTACCATGTACGCGCACCGTCAATGATCAACACGACAAGTCTCGAGAAGATGTGCGTGGGTGGCAAGATCGCAGACGCGGTCACCATTCTAGGCGCCGTTGATGTTGTTCTGGGTGAAGTTGATCGATAGGCGGAAGGAGAGAAAATGAACGGACTTGGATTGGTAAAAGGCCTGGCGCTGACTTTCAAACATTTTTTCTCCACTTACGTGGCGGATATTTTTGGTGGAAAAGGTTCAAAAGGGCGGCGTGGCACGATCGACGCGGATGGTTTATTTACCATCCAATACCCTGAAGAATCTGTGGTGATACCAGAAGAATTCAGGGTGATCCCTTTTCTTGTTTACACGCTCGGTGAGAACGGGCAGCGAAACTACCGCTGTACAGCGTGTGGTATCTGCTCAAAAGTGTGTCCGACTCAATGTATCTGGATCACTCGGATGAAAGATCCTGAGACTAGTCGACCGATAACTGGCTCACAGGAATTCTATATTGATGTTGATAAATGCATGAATTGTGGTACCTGTGCGGAGTTTTGTCCGTTCGACGCGATCAAGATGGACCATGATTATCGTATCGCTACATATACTCGCGGCGAAACGCACATTTATCCAAAACATCAGTTGGGTAAACCTCTGGAATACTATGCTAAAATTCGACCAATGAATTATACGGTCGAGGAGGCAGAACGGGCGGCGAAAGCACAACCCAGGCAGTAAGATGAATATTCTGAATTCTGATACTGAGATTCTCTTCCCGATCAGAGTGATTCCCTCCTTGCGTGATTTACGCGGAGCCCAATGGATGGAATTGATCGACCGGATCACCCATTTACCAGCGGATGATGCTGAGGTTGTGGCATTCAGCTTGATGATGGTAAGGCTTGGCGGGTGCAATGCCTGTAATGCAGATTCATTTCGAGCGATGCGTGGTTGTACCCATTGCGCCAGGTTGACAGTACGCCGTTTTAAGAGCTCAGACCAGGATTTGATTGATTTGATCAATTCCACCAGGGAAGAAGTGAGAGACTACCTGGACAAATACAATTGAAAACCAACCTGGATTCCGACTCAATCCACATTTCATCAAATGGGTTACCAGTCGATCCAATTCTTAGTTAAAGGAAAATTCATGACGGAAAACACCGTTAATCAGAAAATCGTAGGGGTGCGATTTTCAAAAGTAGGTAAGATTTATAACTTTGACGCGACAAATATCGAGAACATTCAAAAGGGGGATGTGGTGGTGGTGGAAACCAGTCGCGGCTGGCAGTTAGGGGAGGTGGTTTCATTTATAGATCCAGCCAACCAGCCTCCGGATACCTCCTGGAAACCGTTAGACAGATTAGCCACACCAAAGGACCTCATGCAAAGACAATCCTGGCAAAACCAGGAGACGGAAGTGGTCGAGAAGTGTGTGGCGCGTGCGAAAGAACTACACCTTAGTCATATTAAGGTCGTGTCCAGCGAATATAGTTTTGACGGTAGTAAATTAACCATATTATTCTGTAGCGACACTGAAGAAAAAGTGGAATTGAAATCCCTTCGTTCAGATATGCAGAGGCTTTTTGCCCCCGCTCAGGTGGAATTAAAGCAGATTGGACCACGCGATGTGGCGAAAACAATGGGAGGAATGGGTGCATGCGGGCTGGAATGCCGTTGTTGCACGCGTTTTATCACGGAATTCAGTTCGATATCCATTAAGATGGCTAAAGAACAGGGAATCTCGCTAACACCCGCTGAGATCACAGGCATGTGTGGCAGATTACGCTGCTGCCTGATCTACGAGTATGATAATTATGTTGAAGCCCGCAAATTATTACCCAAAAAGAATAAACGGGTGATGACCCCGGATGGAGAAGGCAAGGTCATCGATGTTCAGACTTTACGAGGTGTGGTTGTTGTTGAATTACCGGAACGCGGTAAACGGGAATACGACCACAACGATATCCAGCTTCTCGAAGAAACAGAGATCCTCAACAAAGCTGCCAACTCCTTTGTCTCCAGGCACACGGGAGGTAACAAACCGGGTCAGCGCCATTAGACCGAATCATGATTGACACATTAAACGAAGGTTGGACCACAAAAAAAAATATCCTGGTCATCCTGGCGCATCCCGATGATCCGGATTTTTTTTGCGGAGCGATGATCGCACGGTGGCGTGAACAGGGCCACCAGGTGTCTTATTGCCTGCTTACCAAAGGTCAGCGCGGAACGCAAGACCCGCAGATGGATCCAGAAGTGACCAGTGCTATCCGTATGCGAGAGCAAACGGAAGCGGCGGCAGTGTTAGGCGTATCACAAATTCATTGGATGGACTACATGGATGGCGAGCTGGTCGCTGATCTTGAATTACGTAACTCAATAATTAAATTGATCCGGAAAATGAAACCCCAGATTGTTATCAGTTGTGACCCCACCAACCTTTTCCCGGCACCTGACCGTATCAACCATCCTGATCATCGTGCGGCAGGTCAAGCAGTTGTTGATGCCGTGTTTCCGGCGGCTGGAAACCCTGGATACATGATAATGGAGAAGAATGTTTCACTCCCTGCTCACCATGTGGAGGAGGTGTGGTTGAGCCTTACGCATCAACCGGATTTCAATGTCAATTTAGATGAATATCTAGATAGGAAGATCAACGCGATCTTATGCCACCGCTCACAGATCAGCCTTAGTCCGGAAGAAATGTTTGCGCGTTATTCATCACACATGGAAGTGGATCCATTAACGGGTGAAAAGGCATTCTTTGAAAAATTCAAGCGTATTCGATTGACAGTGAAATAATCAGATTAATCAATTAAATATCGTATAACTTGCGATGGATATTGCAGTTGCGTGATCAGAATCGTTTTGATATAATGCTGATGGTCAGAATAATCTGATGAAATGACCTGAGATGACTGTACAATATCCACTTCTTTCAGAATTTCTTATTTACCTGGCCTCGTTGCCAGAAGATACTAACCATAAGATACCGTCCTTAATTCAATTGAGCAAGCAATTGGGAATTAGCGTTGCCACTCTCAGGGAGCAACTTGAAGAGGCGCGCTCCTTGGGCCTGGTGGAGGTACGCCCGAAGTCTGGAATTAAAAAACTCCCCTACGACTTTTCTACTGCCATCAAGCCCGGATTGATCTACGCAGTGAGGGCAGGCAGCCTGTCTTACCATCAGTTTGCTGATTTACGCAGGCACCTCGAATGCGCTTACTTTATAGAGGCTGCTCAAACTCTAACACCACTTGACATCGAGCGATTAACTGAGCTCATCACCTGTGCACGGGCTGGTTTCAAAACTACTCCCGGCAGAGTACCATCACAAGAGCACCGTGATTTTCATCTCACCATATATAAAAATTTGAAGAATGAATACCTGAACGGAGTTTTGGATGCTTTCTGGGAGGTATATCACCTGAGTGGCATGGAGATCTACCCTGATGTAACCTACATAGATCGGGTATGGCAATACCATGAACGGATTGTTGATGAGATTCGCAGCAAAAATTATTCACTCGGTTTATCCCTGCTTACGGAACATATGGACCTCGCTAATCAGAGGGAAAAAACCATACCCAGGTCAGCATTTGAATAACATTTCTCATATTGGAGACACAGATATATGCAAAAAGAGGCAATGATCGTAAATGATTTTTGCATCACATTCAGCACGGTAAATGGTTCAGGTAGTGCAACCGCAAATATCACTTTGATGCGGTCGTTGTTCCGCATGGGGATACCTGTTTCCGGGAAGAACATTTTCCCTTCGAACATTCAAGGGCAGCCTACCTGGTTCACTTTGAGATTGAGCAGGAAGGGGTACCTTGGCAGGGTCAAGGATGATGACATTGTGGTGGCCATGAACCCGGTAACGCTTGTGAAAGACATTAACGCACTGGTTCCCGGTGGCGTGATGTTGATCCCGGATGATCTCACCTGCCCGGATGTTCGTGATGACATCATTATTTATCAAATGCCGGTGCGAAAGATACTAAAAGAGGCAAATGTTACGCCTGCTTTTAGAGATTACCTTGCGAATATGGTTTATGTTGGCGTTTTGGCCAGTTTGCTAAAGATCGATATCGACCTCATCAAAGGCGCACTCGAGTATCACTTCAAAGGAAGCCAGAAAGCGGTTGATAGCAATTATGAAACGGTTAAATTGGCATTCGATTGGGCAGAGAAGAACCTGGAGAAAAAGGATCGTTATATCACCTCAAGGATGAATGGTACTGAAGGATACATCATGACCGACGGAAATACTGCAGCAGCGTTAGGTGCCATTTATGGGGGGGTGCAATTCATCTCATGGTACCCGATCACCCCGGCCACCAGCCTGGCAGAGACGCTGCATGAATACCTGCCAGTTCTGAGGAAAGATCCAGAGACTGGAAAGGATACCTTCGCCATAGTTCAAGCAGAAGACGAACTGGCAGCAATCGGCATGGTGATCGGAGCCGGTTGGGGTGGCCTGCGGGCCATGACCTCAACCTCAGGCCCGGGTTTGTCTTTGATGACGGAATATATCGGACTGGCATACTACGCTGAGGTTCCGGTGGTGATTTGGGATGTTCAACGGGTGGGTCCGAGCACAGGTATGCCAACCCGGACATCGCAAGGGGACCTGACCATGGTGAGTTTTATGAGCCACGGTGACTCGCAAATGCTGATCATAATACCTGGAACGATCCAGGAATGTTTTGAGTTTGGCTGGAAAGCTTTTGATATTGCAGAACGTTTCCAAACACCGGTGATCGTACTATCTGACCTTGATTTTGGCATGAATCAGTGGATGACCAAGAAATTTGAATACCCAGATCAACCCATGGACCGGGGCAAGGTCTTATGGGAAGATGACCTGGAAAAAATGCTCGAAAGCAACAATGGGATATGGGGGCGTTACCTGGATGTAGACGGGGATGGCATACCCTATCGCACGCTCCCGGGTAACCAGCACCCTCGCAGCGGGCATTTTGTGCGCGGGACCAGTCATGATGAATTTGCGAATTATTCAGAAGATGGTGACGTGTGGGTGCGAAATTTTGATCGGATCAAGAAAAAGATCGAACTGGCGAGAGAGTCATTACCTGAACCAGTGAGGGTGATGAGAGAGGGAGCTGATATTGGTATCATCGCTTCGGGGTCAGTAGATTCAGCTGTGCTGGAAGCCTGTGATCTATTGGCAGAGGACGGCATCAACACTGATTACCTGCGTATTAGAGGAATACCTTTCGCCAAAGAAGTGTGGGATTTTATCTACGATCATCGTTTGACCTATGTTGTGGAAATGAACCGCGATGGTCAGTTGTCCCAGTTATTAACAATGGATTTTCCGGACGTGGCTTACAAACTGCGTAAAGTCGCGTACATGGACGGTCTACCTTTGCCGGCTAAATGGATCAAAAAACAAATTCAGGAAAGCGAGGAAAACTTATCATGGTAGCCTCAACCAGTCAGACCACCAACCTGGTAGGCCTTACCAGGGCAGATTACCGGGGAGCACCGTCGACCTTATGCCAGGGTTGCGGTCACAACAGTATTGCAGCCCAAATTACTTCCGCCTGCTTCGAAATGAACCTTATTCCGGAAAAAGTAATTAAATTCAGCGGAATCGGCTGTTCAAGTAAAAGTCCGACCTACTTTCTGGGCAGATCCTTTTCGTTTAATGGCTTGCATGGCAGAATGCCTTCACTAGCGCTAGGTGCTCAGTTCGCCGACCGCACACTGGAAGCGATTGCCGTCAGTGGGGATGGTGATACAGCAAGTATTGGTTTCGGTCAGTTCAAACACCTGGTGCGACGTAACTTGCCCCTCGTCTACATCATCGAGAATAATGGGGTGTATGGACTCACAAAAGGACAATTTTCTGCCACTGCCGAGAAGGGTCTACAGCTGAAGAGACAGGGCACTAATCCGTTCCTGCCGGTCGACCTGGCGATGGAGGCTTTGATCTCCAACGCTACTTTTGTTGCCCGTTCCTTCGCCGGAGATCCCAAACAAGTGAAAGAGCTGATCAAAGCTGCCATTGCCCACCAGGGGATTGCTGTCATCGATATCATCAGCCCTTGTGTTACCTTCCACAATCACGAGAATTCGTTTCACTCTTACTCATTTGGTAAAACGCATGAAGAACAACTGCATGAGATCTCATTGGTACTCGCCAGGGAAGAGATCACTGTGGAGGATTTTGAACGCGGTACCACAAAAGAAGTGACGATGTTTGATGGAAGTACCGTTGTGTTGAAAAAACTTGAAAACGAATATGATCCTACAGATAAAATGCAGGCGCTGAAAAAACTGGAGGAGGCTGAGGAAAACAACTGGTTACTTACCGGGTTGATCTACGTTGACCCTGATGTTCCGACGCTGTTTGATAAATATAACATTCCTGAATCGCCAATGAACCGTATACCGATCGAAAAACTACGCCCGCCGCGCGAGACTCTGGAATCAATAAACGATGCAATGTTCTAGAAATGCGTTTATGGATTCAGCTTCTTGAAATAAGTACGGTGAATTTTTGAGAATTTGACCCCCATACTCTCCATATCTGATTTACTGCGGAGATTTCGTTCATCCACCTGGACGATCTCCGCTTTTTTTATACGGGTGGAATGGATGACATTATCCAGTTCAGAATAAAGCAAGGCATTACCTCCCAAACCCTGATACTCAGGCAATAACCCAACCCCGTTAATATCCAGGATTACCGGGTTGTTTTTTTCCTGTAGAAGGTATAACCATCCTAGTGGAAACAATTTTCCTTTGGCTTTCTGAAGGGCATGGTTTATATTGGGGTACGCGATTAGGAATCCAGCAACATCATCTTCGCGCATGATCGCTTTTAAGTATTTCGGGTCAGCAATCGCCAGGATATTCCTGGCCAACTGCTCAAATTCAGCTGAAGTGGTGGGGTAATAATTCGGATTACTGGCAAAAGCCTTTTGTTGGACCTCATCTATCCTGGGAATCCATCTTATGATCTCATCTGTATCGTAAAAGTGTTTTATCCGGAAATTACCTCGAGCGAGCACTTTTTCGGCAATTAAATGGATCTTTGGATTGGGATGTCTCTCCAGATATCCTGATAGGTGATCGTGACTTTTCTCGAAACCATTCGCTTCGATCAATGTTTGATAATAGGGTGCGTTATAAGGAATACCCACAGCAGGCAACTGGTCAAAGCCTTCCACCAGGAGCCCATTGCCACTGGATCGAGAAAAGCCTTTTGGACCGATCAACGTATCCAGGTTACGTTCTCTGCACCAGTCCTCCGCGGTCAGAAATAGCATTCTCGCGACCTCGGGATCATTTACTGCGTCAAAATAATAAAAGAAACCGGTTTTGACATTGTGAAATTCACAAAACATGTGGTTATGCAAGACGGCGATACGTCCTAATACCCTGGCCTTGTCTTCAACAACAAAGAAATCTGCCTCAGAATGCGTGTAAAACGGGTGTTTATCAGGCTGCATGACCTTTTCGATCTCCCCCGGAAAGGGTGGAACCCAAAAAAGATCACCTTCGTATAGAAGAAAAGGCAGGGATTCGAAAGTATTGGTGTCAGCTTTACTGTTCTTTTCGAGTTTACGAACCTGCATGCCGATTGACTCCGATCTAAACTTCTTCACCGACCGAATGTAACAAGGCCAGGTTAGGCAGGCGCATCGCGCCAACCGGAAAACCTGAGATCAAAACGACTTGTTCACCAATTTTTAGCTGCTTACGCTTGATCAAATAGGTGTCCACACTACGAACCATTTCCTCAAGACTATCAGCGAAGGGTACAAGCACCGGGTGAACACCCCAGAAAAGACTCATCGCTGAAAGCGTTCCCGGTTCAGGGGTAAAGGCGATAATGGGTACACGAGGCCTAGTTTTGGACATTAAAAGGGCGGTCTTGCCACTTTGGGTGAACACGGCAATTGTTGAAACATCGCGATCATGTGCTAATGATTTCGCTGCGTTTGAAATGGCCAGCGCGTCATCCTGCAAGGCTGCCTCCGGAAAACCATCCGTGTGACCCCATTCAGTTTTGTGTTTTTCGGCTTCCTGGATAATAGACACCATCATCTTAACGCTTTCAATGGGGTACTTGCCGGATGCGGTCTCAGCTGACAGCATCAAGGCATCGGTGCCATCAAAAACAGCATTTGCCACATCAGAGGCTTCGGCTCTGGTGGGGCGTGGATTGTCAATCATAGACTCGAGCATTTGAGTGGCAGTAATCACCAGTTTGGCATGCCGATTGGCCATTTGAATGATCTCTTTTTGAACGATCGGAACAAGAGCAGGGGATGTCTCGACGCCAAGGTCACCGCGCGCCACCATGACCCCTTCAGCAACATGCACGATCTCGTGCAGGTTCTTGATCGCCAAAGGTCTTTCCAGCTTGGCAATGATCGGTGTTTTTGCGCGAGCCGGATCCAATTCTGTGATGATCCGTTTGACCTCGCGAATATCCTCAGCAGTGTCCACAAATGAAATTGCTACGTAATCCACTGCGTTGGCAAGACCAAACACCAGATCAGCCCGGTCCTTTTCAGTAAACCGGGCGATGCCAAGATCGGCACCGGGTAAATTTACCCCTTTATGCGATTTTAAAAGCCCGCCCAGTATGACACGTGTTTCCACTTGATTCCCATCAACTTTTGTCACCTGTAGTTCCAGTTTTCCGTCATCAAGCAGGATGCGATTACCGGGTTTGACGGCTTTGGTCAGGTTTGGTACATCCAGGGGCAGCGCGATCTCATGGCCATCAAACCTCTCGACAGACTCGCCTATCTGGAATAACCTCACCGTTGCATTGGCGCGTAACTCAACTCCCTCGTTGGGTAATTTACCAACACGTAATTTAGGACCCTGTAGATCCTGGAGGATTGCCACAGGTTTTCCCAAATCTCTTGAACACTCGCGGATCAAGTTGATCATCGCCAGATGAGATTCATGATCTCCGTGAGAAAAATTCAACCTGGCCACGTTCATTCCGGCACTGATCAACTTCCGGATCATCGGTTTTGTACTAGAACTTGGTCCCAGTGTACAAACGATTTTCGCAAAATGTGGCATTTTTACCTACCTGATGGATGAGGAATATCGACCTTTGAATCTCATTATATATTCATAATTTTCAAATTAAAAAGAGAAACCGGGTGAAAACTCACGCGGTTTCTCTAGGAGCTTTGAACCTAATTCAAGAGCAACTTTGCCAGAATGGCTTTTTGGGCGTGCAACCGATTGTGAGCCTGCGGGAAGATCACTGAATGACTGCCATCCGCCACTTCGTCTGTTAATTCCTGCCCACGGTGGGCTGGCAGGCAATGCATCACAATCACGTCTTTGTCGGCTTCACTGACCAGTTTCTGGTTAACCTGATAGGGCGGGAAAACCGCCATGCGTTTTTCAGCTTCTTCTTCCTGCCCCATACTGGTCCAGGTATCAGTGTAGATCACATGCGCATTTTTCACCGCCTCGTGTGGATCGCGCAGGAATCTCATCCTGGAACCGGATTCAGCACAGATTTGTTTACCGATCTCGATCGCGGCGGGGGTCATATCATAACCTTCAGGGCTGGCCAGAGTGAAGTTGGCACCCAGTTTGGCACAGACGTGCAACAACGAAACGGCAACGTTGTTGCCATCTCCAATGAAAGAGACATTCAAACCTTTTAAGCTGCCAAATTTTTCGATAATGGTTAGTGCATCTGCCATTGCCTGGCAGGGATGGTTGTAATCACTCAAGCCGTTAATGACCGGTATCGAAGACCATTTGGCGAGTTCCAAAACGTGGTTGTGGTCAAATACACGGGCCATGATGGCATCCACATAACCAGAAATAACCCTGGCGATGTCGGAGATCGCTTCTCGTTTTCCCAATCCGATCTCACTGGGTGACAGGTATAAAGCATCTCCTTCCATATGGCGCATGGCCATATCAAAGCTCACCCGTGTGCGCAGGCTGGGTTTTTGAAAGATCATTGCCAGTGTTTTGCCTTTAAATAATGGTTTATTGCCTCCGGCAAAATGCTCTTTTTTTAATTCCACAGCCAGGTCAAGCATCTCCTGGAGTTCACTTGCTGAATAATCAGATACTGCAAGAAAATCTTTTTTCATTGGATTCCTCTCAAGGGATGTATTTTTTTCGAGTATAACATAATCGATTTGGAGATTAACCAAACTTCAATTTGCTGATGGCGTTTTTTACCAGGAGATCGATCACATCGTGCGATCGCCGGCCCATCAAATTATTCAGGATGTAAATGAGTTTTCCTTCATTACCCGGTAGGATCACATATTTCTTGCGGGCAACTTTTTTAACAATTTCATCGGCAACGACCTCAGCGCTCATCAACTTGGCCGAGCCGGCTACCTGTTTGGTAATATAGGGTTTAAATTTCTGCTCATAATCGAGCTGAGGCGTTTGAGTATCTGGCGGAAAGACGATCGAAACCTGGATTCCGAAGGGAATTAGTTCAGAGCGAAGAGCATCAGTGAAACCGGTAACTGCAAACTTCGATGCACTATAAGCGGTGTAGCCGTAGATTCCTAAGAAACCAGCAACGGATGAGATATTCACGATAACGCCGGAGCGGCGCGTTTTCATTCCAGGAACAATGCTTTTCAGCACATTAACCGTACCGAAATAGTTGACATTCATCAACCATTCAAAGATCTCAGGTTTAAGTGATGTAAAAGTGCCTGGATGGGCAACACCCGCGCAATTGATCACAATATCAGGCAGCCCATGGATGGAAGTATGGTCATCCAAAATCTGGTTCAATTCTTTGCGCTTTGTTACATCAGCCTGAATGGTCACCAATGAAGAGGCGCTACCCGGAGCGATCATGGAAATTTCTTTCACGGAGTTTTCTAGCAGCACTTGTTGCCGAGAAAGGACAGCGACCTTGCAACCTTCAAGGATGAGCTTTTTTGCCAGCGCTAATCCGATCCCGCTGGTTCCTCCGGTGATAAGCACCGATTTATTCGGGTAAAATTTCTGTATTGACTTATTCATTAGTTTCAATGTCCGCAGGAACTGCATGATCCACCGGCACAACCTGCGCATCCAGTAGATCCACTGTGGGACGCAGCACCCTCATGCTTGAAATTACAGGTTGATAATGCGCGTTTGGTGTTCAGGGAGGAGCATCTGGCGCATTGGATGGCAGTATCTGAATCCTTCATCGAGCGAAGCTTTTCAAACCTGTTACCGCAATCCTGACATTTGTATTCATATATAGGCATTATTCATCCTCACTTGATATTGCTGCGATTGTAATCGAATTCTCGCCATGGTGTGGAGGTGGTCCAAGAGTTTTGATCAATTGATACAACGCAATACCAGCGGCGACCGCCACATTGAGGGATGTTTTTGTGCCAGCCATGGGAATATGAACCACCTCGTTTGCCAGAAGCAGCACCTCCGGATCGATGCCCGAGATCTCGTTACCCAGGATCATAATAATATGCTTGTATTGTCTATCCAGGTGAATATCATCAAGCAATGAGGTGGAGTCTATTGTTGATTCCAGCGCCACCAGGTGGTGATTTTCCTGCAGTAATTTTTTAGCCAGGTCATGAGAATTAGGATGATAACTCCAATCAACCTCGGTTTCCGCACCCAGGCTGGATTTTCTTACCCGCGCGTGTTGTGGAGTGGGGGTTGTTCCGCAACAAAAAATGTGCGCGACGCCTGCTCCATTCGCAGTGCGGAAGATCGATCCCACGTTTTCAGCACTGCGCAGGTTATCAAGCAGCAGCGAGAGGGTAATGTCTGGCAACAAAAATCCCGTTGATGGACGATGAAAATTTCTATAAGCTTTACCGGTGGTCCTCATAGGTGATCCGCACACCGGACAATGCTCCATACGAGAAGTGGACAGATCAGATGGAAACCGCAGACGGCAGGATGGGTTTTCGCATTCGAACATTTGAAATAAAGGTTCGGTCATGAGAACTATTACGCCAGGAGCAGCTTTTTACGACTGATCGTCACGTCCTGGAGCGGGATTTCGAGGGCATCCAGAACCTCTTCGGGTCGACCTGTGGCGGATGGCCTTGCGGCCAGTGTCATCTCCAGTATGTTGGAATTCTTTGGATCAATTTTCAATGATTCGATCAAGGGAAGCAGGTCATATTCCTTTCCCCGACGTTGCCTCAGGCATTTATTTTGGTTGATGAGCGTGTTTATCCGTTTATTAAGATCCACAGGTTGACGCTCAGTATCGATGATCACTTCGTAAACGGCTGATATAACCTGTGTTTGAAGTGGTTTTTCTTCGATCGGGACTGATAGGATTTCCTTGATAGTAATGCCTGGCTGCAAGGCTTTTTCAAGTTTATTGCCTAGTTCATGCAGCTTGTGATCAGTGACCAGCCAGAGATCAAGTAATTCCTCCTGGCTCGTAAACCCCAACGGCAACGGGCATGCCTGGTGAATTTTCGGTTGAGGGTGAAAACCCTGGGAGTATGCCAGGGGTAACCCGGCACGCCTGAATACGCGTTCCCATACCTTATGCATATCAAGATTGCCGGTATATTTCAGATCATCCCCCTTGGAGTAAACCAGCCTTATCCTCTGCATTAATTCACCTCCGGGCAAAGCCAGAGGGAACCAGGGTGTTGCTGGCGAAGATCTGAGAACTCTGTCAGAATTCCGCAGGCATGGCAGCCACTGCGACAATCTTCGGTCAGTTCACCTGTTTGAGACCTTTCATATTCACGCTGCAAATACTTACGGTTAACCCCGGTGTGAATGTGGTCCCAAGGAAAGACTTCGTTGATGTCGCGTTTTCTACTTGTATAAAATTCCGGTTTAATCCCATGCGCGTCAAAGGCATCCATCCAAATGTTGTAGTTGAATTGATCCTGCCATGCGTCAAATTTTGCGCCGTTGCGCCAGGCTTTTTCGATCACTTCGGCCAGGTTACGGTCGCCGCGTGAAAGTGTTGCTTCGAGAATGGTCTCTCGAGGATTGGACCAGGTCATTTTCATTCCCGGACCACGCAGCTGGTCTTTTAAAAGGTTTTGCTTCTCAAGAACAGTGAGCAAAGGATCCAGTGATGCCCATTGGAAGGGCGTGTGTGGCTTGGGAACGAATGTGCTGACGCCAACGTGAAGATTGGCGCGTTTGCCGATCACTTTACGCCCTTCCACAATGACCTTTTTACTGAGATCCGCAATCGCCTGAACATCTTCGATGGTTTCCCCGGGCTGTCCGATCATGAAGTAAAGCTTCAATGTATTCCACCCGCGAGAGTAAATCTCACGCGCCGTGGCAAGCAGTTGGTCTGCCTGGATAGGTTTGTTGATCATGTTGCGCATCCGGTCTGTAGCGGCTTCTGGTGCCAGGGTGAAACCTCCCTGCCTGACTCCTTTTAGCTTCTCCATCAGATCGACTGAAAATGACTCTATCCGCAGAGAAGGAAGCGAGATCGTGAGATTTTTACCGGAAAAACGATTTGTGATCTCATCTACTAATCTGCCTATTTGCGTATAGTCGCTGGAGGAAAGGGATAACAAAGCGATCTCTTCATATCCTGTGTTTTTCAACGCCTCTTCGATTGCGTTGACGATGGCAGTGGCGGGTCTTTCTCGAACAGGACGGTTAACCATACCAGCATGGCAGAAGCGGCAGCCGCGGGTACAACCCCGCATGATCTCCATGGCGACCCGATTGTGAACCACATCTATGGATGGCACCAGGAACCGTGTCGGAGGGAGAGGCAAGGTTCCACAAAGGCGTTTGTTTATGATTTCAGGAAAATCCGGTTCAACTGGTTTTAGAGAGGCTAGAGTGAGATCATCTTTGTAAACAGGTTTGTAATAAGCAGGCAAGTAGAGGCCGGGAATTTTCCGCAATTCACGGATTGTTGTAGACCGGTTATAACCTTGCTTCCTCGAGGCCTGCAGGCTTTCAACGATCTCATGGATCACTTCTTCACCTTCACCGATCACGAAAACGTCGATGAATGGAGCCATAGGCTCTGGATTGTAGCAGGCGTGACCTCCTGCGATGATCACGGGGTGATCCTCATTTCGGTCACTTGCGTGTAGCGGAATGCCGGCTAGGTCGAGTGCGTTTAGCACATTGGTAAAAAGGGTTTCATACGGCAGTGTGAAGCCGATCAGATCAAAGTTGGTCAGTGGTGTCTTTGATTCCAGGGAATACAATGGGATATCGTATTCCCGCATGGCTTTTTCCATATCCAGCCATGGGAGGTAGGCGCGCTCACACAGGGTGTCTGCACGGTTATTGAGCTGTTCGTACAGGATCATAATTCCCAGGTTCGGAAGACCGATATCGTAGATATCTGGAAAGACCAGCGCTACACGAGTCTCAACACTGTCCCATTCTTTTTTAACATGGTTATATTCTCCGCCAACGTAACGCCCTGGTTTTTGAACAAAAGGAAGGATCTTATTCAGCTGTTTTTCAATCTGGATACTTGACTTCAATGTGGTAATCTCCAATAAATATAGAATCGTTAGCGATGATCAGTATGATGCTCTTCTATTTCAAAATCAGGATAATTCATGGTTATGAATTCGATGATCTCATTACATGCACGGGTATTGAGTTGGGCATCGTTTGAAACAATGGCGCAGGATATGATCGCTGACTGCCAATAATCCTGCAGACCTGTTTCTGCCACAGTTATATTAAACTGCTTCCTGAGTCTGACCATCAACGGCTGTAAATGACCGCGTTTTTCTTTCAAAGAGGAACAACCGCGCAAAAGCATTTTGATCGATAAAAGTGTAACAACCGTATGTTGTGGTTTATGGTGCGCTAAAGCTCTTGTCATAACATATCCGTAAGATTACAATGCCTTCGTAACTATAATATAGATTGGTAAAAAAACAAATGTCTGAAATCGATCAATACTATCAATCGGCATTGGATTTCCTGTATTCATTTGTCGATTACAGCCTGACGAGACAACTGCGATATGCGCCTGACAAATTTGATCTCGAGCGGATGCGGGCGTTAATGCGTTTAATGGGAGACCCGCAAAACAGTTATCCGATCGTCCACGTGGCTGGAACCAAGGGAAAAGGATCTACAGCTGCCATGATCGTCAGTGTGCTGCGCGAAGCAGGGTATCGCACCGGCTTTTACACCTCTCCCCACTTGCAGGATTTCACTGAACGCATCCAAATTGACTTCAATCCAATTTCACACCAAACACTAGTCAGCGAAGTGGAAGAGATCAAACCCCTGCTACGACAAATTCCTGAGATCACCACCTTCGAGATCACCACTGCGATCGCTTTTAATGTCTTTAAAAAAGAAAATGTAGATATTGCAGTGGTAGAAGTCGGTCTTGGAGGCAGACTGGACGCCACAAATGTAATTGATCCGCTGGTATCAGTGATCACCTCTCTGTCATTTGATCATATGAACGTTTTGGGAAACTCGATCACTCAGATCGCTGCTGAAAAGGGCGGTATTATCAAAGCGGGAAAACCGGTCGTTTTGGCACCACAATGGAAAGAAGCCAGAGAAGTGATCGAAAAAATCTGCCAGGACAGAGAATCAGTATTGACAATAATCGGGCGGGATTATTTCTACGGAGAACATTCCCGTTCATTGAATGGGCAGACTTTTCACCTGTGGTCTAAAGATGAGCAGGAGATGATCAATGAGTATATCTCTTCCGGTGGTCGCAGTGACTGGGAACCAGAGCATTACACAACCCCATTATTGGGTTTTCATCAGGTGGAAAATGCAGCCACGGCTTTCGCGACGATACAGATCATTCGCGAATCCGGATATCACATTCCGCAAGCGGCTGTCTCAGCTGGGTTCAGAAATGTTAAATGGCCGGGTCGCTTTGAGATTCTGAGCAGAGACCCTTTGATCATTATTGATTCTGCTCATAACCAGGATTCCGCCTTGCGTTTAAGGCTGGCCATGGATGATTATTTGAATGGAAGGCCGATCATCCTATTGTTTGGTTCATCAGAAGATAAAGACGTAAGGGGGATGTTCTCACATCTACTGCCAAGAGTGCGATTGTTGATCGCAACCCGGAGCGAGCATCCCCGCGCGATGGAACCGGATATACTGGTAGAATTAGCCAGTCAATTTGGCAAGCACGCGATTAAGACACAGTCAATCGAAGAAGGATTGGCAGAGGCGTTAAGGCAGGCGGGAAAAGATGCTGTTGTGATGGTCGCCGGAAGTATTTTTGTAGCCGCTGCCGTTAGAGAAATAATTAATCACAATAATAATCAGTGATTCTACAAAGGATGCCATGAGAGAAGATTGGAAGAAAAGACAGGATAACCCAGAGGAGTTTAACGCTTCACTTTATCAGCGTACCGATGAGCTGTACCAGGTAAACGATGCCGAGCCTGATGAGAAGGGAGAGATCTACTGCCCGGTTCTCATTATGCGGGATATTGTTGTTTATCCGCGCATGGTATCGCCAATTTTTATTACTCCGGGCCCGAATATGGAAGCGATCAATCATGTTCAGAAAACCGGTGGAACGATGATCGCTTTAATCCTGAAAGACAGTGAGATCGAAAAACCAGCTCCAGGGGACTTTTTGGAGATAGGTATTGAAATCGCTGTTGGCCGGCTCTTGAGCCTCCAGGACGGAAACGCATCTGCTTTAGTTCAGGGTCGCAGGCGCATCAAAATTAGTGAAATAAAAAATGATGGCAATTTTATGTGGGCTAGAGGCGCTGTTGTAACCGAAAAACTCACAGTGGACAGGCAGACCGAGGCGTTGATGCGCACAGCCCGTGACCTCTTTGAGCGTTGTATTCAACTGGATCGCAGCCTGCCGGATGAAGCTCATCTGTTTTCTGTCAACATCACAGAACCTGGTTGGCTGGCCGATATGGTGGCTACTGCCATTTCACTTCCTTTCGATGAGCGCATGAAACTGGTCACCATTACTGAACCCAAAGACAGATTAAAGCGTGTGAACTGGCTGTTGGCTCAGGAATTGGATGTGCTTCAGCTGGAAGATGAAATTCAAAACCGCGTGCAAAGCGAGGTTGACCGGTCTCAACGGGAATTCTATCTACGTGAACAGTTGCGGGCGATCCAAACCGAGCTCGGGGAAGGGGACGTCTGGTCACGCGAAATCACAGAGTTAAAAGAGAAAGTTGCTCAGAAGAAAATGCCTGAAGAGGCCCGTAAACAAGCCCTGAAGGAGATCGAACGATTGACCCAAATGCCCTCCATGGCCCCTGAAGTGGGCATTATCCGTACCTACCTGGATTGGATCATAGATCTGCCATGGGTTGAAAAAACAGAAGACAACCTGGATGTACGACATGCCGCCAGGGTACTTGAAAAGAACCATTATGGACTTGGAAAAGCTAAGGACCGTATCCTCGAATACATCGCAGTGAAAAGCCTTAAACCCAAAAAAGAAAGACAGCCGATCATGTGTTTTGTGGGTCCTCCCGGGACTGGCAAAACATCGCTCGGGAACTCGATCGCTAACGCGTTGGGACGAAAATTTGTACGGCTTTCACTCGGTGGGGTGCGGGATGAGGCCGAGATCCGTGGTCACAGGCGGACTTACATCGGTGCACTTCCTGGTCGCATCATTCAAACGATGCGCCGCGCAGGCACCATCAACCCGTTGTTCATGCTGGATGAGATCGATAAACTCGGCGCAGATTTTCGCGGTGATCCTTCATCAGCTCTGTTAGAAGTACTGGACCCGGAACAGAACAACTCATTTTCAGATCATTACCTTGAACTGGCTTATGATCTTTCCAAAGTTATGTTTATCACCACTGCCAACAGCCTCAATAGTATTCCGCCGGCTTTGCTTGACCGCATGGAGATCCTTGAGTTCCCTGGTTATATTGAAGAGGAGAAAGTGGAAATTGCTAAGCGTTTTCTCATTCCACGCCAGATGGAAGAAAGCGGTTTTGAGCCCGGTGAGATCGAGTTTGCCGACGAGACACTAAAAAAAGTGATCAGAGAATACACCTACGAAGCCGGAGTCAGGAACCTGGAGCGCGAGATCGGTAGATTATGCCGCAAGGAAGCTCGGCTTAAGTCGGAAAAAAAGAAGGTCACTCAGGTGATCACTGCCAAATCCGTAGAAAAATTCCTGGGACCACCGCAGTTCTTTATGACAGAAGCGGAACGAAAAGATGAAGTAGGTGTGGCGACAGCCATCGCATGGACCGAAAACGGCGGCGAGATCATGCCAGTGGAAGTGTTGATCATGGAAGGCAAAGGTAATCTGCAGATCACCGGTCAGATTGGGGATGTAATGCAGGAATCTGCGCAGGCTGCGCTTTCATATTTGAAATCAAAATCATCCACCTTAAAAATCGACCCTGAGATCTTTGAGGAAGTGGACGTACATTTGCATATCCCTGAAGGAGCTATTCCAAAGGACGGCCCCAGCGCAGGGATTACCATGGCGACTGCTTTATTTTCGGCTTTCACTGAACGCCGAGTTTACAAAGAAATAGGTATGACCGGTGAGATCACATTGCGCGGAAACATTTTACCGGTTGGGGGAGTACGAGAGAAGATCCTCGCAGCTCATCGCAGTGGTCTCAAAACGATCTTATTACCGGAAAAGAATGAGAAAGACCTGGTGGAAGTACCCAAAAAAGTACGCGATGATCTCAAGATCAGATTTGTTAAACACATGGATGAAGTGATCAAGATCGCTTTGTACGGCGAACCGGAAAAAACCAATTTGTCACTGCGTCGTAACAGTCGAAAAAAGAAAAGTTCAAGCAAATAAGGTTCAAAATAAAAAAGAGCGGTGAATCAATAGATCTCACCGCTCTTTTTGTTTGAAAATATGCTCAGGCTTTTTCCTGTGAAGGGTCATCGGCGGGTCTGGTTGCTTTCAAAGCCAGAATACCGTTTTTTACCTGCGTGGTCACTTTGCTAAGTTCTTCATCGAGGGCTGCGAGAGTCTGAAGCACATATTCATCAGCCTCTTTTTTAGTTTTTTCGCTTTCAAATTGCGCCTGGGCGATGATTTCTTCTGCACGGGTTTTTGCCGCAGCAGTAATGGGCTCATCATCGACAATTTTTTCGGCTTTCTCACGTGCTAGAGCGATCGTCCTGCTCGCTTCCTCCTGCGCCTGGGCGAGAATGCGATCCCGCTGCGCCAACAATTGTTGCGATTTCTTGATCTCTTCCGGAATGGTGACACGCATTTGATCGATCAGGTCAAGCATGCGGTCCTCATCTACGATCACGCTATGTGTAAACCAGATCGGTTTGCTTTCGTTAAATAACTCTTCCAAACGGTCAACCAAATGTAATATATCCATGCCCATTCTCCTGATAACTAATTATGATTATAGCGAAAAAAACTAATTATGTATACGCAATTCAACTATTAATCACGGATCGTTTGGGCAGGGATGACCTGTTGGTCGCTGCCTGGGTGTAAAAACTTGGCATCAAGAGCATTCTTGACGTGTTCTGGCACCATTGTGGTGACGTTCCCACCCAACGAGGCGATCTCACGAACCGTGGAGGATGATAAAAAGGTGTGCTCTTCGGAGGTGATTAACGCCATCACCTCAATTTCAGGCTCAAGACGGTGATTTGCCAATGCCATACGGAACTCATATTCGAAATCAGAGAAGACCCGTAAGCCGCGGATCATCAACTGGGCGTTGATCTCGCGGCAGAAATGTACTGTGATGCCGCTGTACCCCGTGATCGTGATGTTCGGATCATCCACGAAAACCTTGCGCACCATATCCAACCTTTCCTCAGGACTAAAAAGAAAGTTCTTGAGCGGCTTATCGTAAACCGCAATGACAAGTTCATCCACAAGTCTTGAGGCTCGCCTGGCAATATCGATATGTCCATTGTGGATCGGGTCAAAAGAACCCGGGAAAACGGCTTTGATCATCTTACCCTCCTAACTGATATCTCCAGCTTCGATATTCCATAATTCCGTAAGCTTGGCAGCGATTAATTGATGTTCAGGTTTGTCCAATGCAGGATCGTCTCGCAAGATATCCTGTGCAGAAGTGCGGGCTTTTTCGATCAGGTGAATGTCAGTCAAACTCGCCATGCGAAGATCCGCATAACCTGACTGACGGTAACCGATAAAATCACCAGGACCACGTTGTTCCAGGTCCTTCTCAGCTAAAATAAATCCATCGGTTGTTTCGGTCATCACGGCCAGGCGTTCATTCTCAAGGGAATCCTCATTTTCCGGTATGAGCAGGCAGTAAGCGTCATCTCCTCCGCGCCCAACCCTACCGCGCAACTGGTGTAATTGGGCCAGGCCAAAGCGATTTGCACCTTCGATCAGCATGACAGTCGCGTTAGGTATATCCACACCTACTTCGATCACAGTTGTAGATACCAGTATCTCATGTTTGCCTTCGCGAAAATCGCGCATAATACGTTCTTTTTCATCTGGTGGCATACGGCCGTGTAAGAGGCCTAAATTGTAATTTGTAAAGACTTCTTTCTGTAAATAAGCATGCTCGTTTACCGCAGCTTTTTGATCCTCATCATCCCCTTTATCGATCAAAGGATAAATAATGAATGCCTGGTGTCCATTGCTGAGCTCTTTGTTGATCAACTGGTAGGCTTTTTCGCGCGCAAAAGGATGGATGATGCGGGTGTCAACTGGTTTTCTGCCGACAGGCATTTCATCGATTATTGAGATATCAAGATCCCCAAACAAGGTCAATGCTAGTGAGCGTGGAATTGGTGTAGCGCTCATGACCAGAAGATGCGGGTTCTCTCCCTTTGAACGTAACGCCGCCCTTTGCGCAATACCGAAGCGATGTTGTTCATCAATGATCGCCAATTGCAGGTTTTTGAATGTCACCGGATCTTCGATGAGTGCGTGGGTCCCGATAAGTAATTTAATGGTTCCATCCTGGCAGCCTCGAGCAATTTCTTCACGTTCTTGAGTTGAAGAATCACCGGTGAGTAATCGGATCTCTTTTTGAAGAAGCGGCAGACCTTCTCTGCCATCTCGCGCAAGGGTCCTGAGCAAAGATTTATAATGCTGCTCGGCGAGGATGCCGGTAGGTGCCATAAATGCCGCCTGTCCTCCATTTATACAGACAGCGGCACAAGCGATGGCTGCAACGATCGTCTTTCCAGAGCCCACGTCTCCCTGGATCAGTCGGTTCATCGGCCGTCCTGATGACAGGTCCGATCTGATCTCTTTGATCACTTTCTGCTGTGCTGCTGTGAGCGAGAACGGGAGCGCGGTTGTAATTGATTCAACCCTGGTATCGGAGATCTCGAATTTTTCCGCAGGAATGGCCTGCCAGGCTTGTTTTTGCTGTTGAACACCTAATTGAAGAAAGAAGATCTCATCAAATGCCAGCCTATCCTGGGCTGATCTCAACAAATCAAAGCTATCCGGGTAGTGTACCTGGTGCAATGCAACCGGAAGATCGATCAAACCTGTTGTACGTTTTAGTTCATGAGGAAGGTGGTCTTGTATGCGGGTTAAATAAAAACGCAAAGCTGAATTTACCGCGGTACGCACGTCTTTTTGTGATAAACCTGCGGTTAATGGGTAAACAGGCGTGATTCTATTGGTATTTAAGTGTGCAGCGTCCAGTGGTTCGAACGCCGGATCGTTCATTTGTTTTCTTCCAAGGTACATGGATACTTTACCGGAAATTACCAGTTGCGTACCTCTGAGAAAATGCTTTTCAAAACTCTGAACATATTTGAGTGACCGGAAAAAGACCAGTCTTAAAAAACCTGTGCCATCACTAACCACCACTTCAACCCTGGCCTGGTTCTTGCGATGTATCGGTGTGGTCAATAAGCTTTGTACTGTGGCAATAATGGTCAGTTCTTCATCATATTCGATGCGGTTTATGGTCTTCAGCGTGGAATAATCAACATATCGGCGGGGAAAGTAATATAAAAGATCCTCGATCTTATGCACACCCAGTGACTCGTACAACTCCTTTTTGATATCACCAATTCCATGAAGAATGGTCAAGGAAGATTGCAGCCCTGTAGCCTGTTTGGATTGATTGATCTGCCTGAAGGAATTTTTATTCTCTTTTGGCTTTAGTGGGGTTTCGATTTTTTCGTTGCGATAAGGAACAGGTGTTGTTTTAACATATAGATCGGAATTCACACTTTGTTCCTGATCCTGTTGTTTGATCGCTGACAATATTGATGTGATCCCAACTTCACGACTTGTCATGTCTAACATCGCGTAATTTGTAAAAAGATCCTCAATCTGCCGCAGCAAGTCGGCGGGTATTGGTTCAGATCTCGCTTCAATGATCCAGTTGGGATAGAACTTGTGTAATCCGCCAATGATCGCTTTATCCGCAAATTTGGCTTGCTTTTCTAAAAGAAGTATCTTGGTTAGTTTTTCGAGTGACTTGAGCATGGTTCTATTTTACAGCAAAGAGTGATGATTGCCGACTTGTTGATTTGGTCATTCGTTTGTCAGGATTAGAAGGATTCTGTGATCACAATTCCCATTCCTTGCGGGCCAATCAAAGAAGCGAGAAACGGGTTGATTGTGTGTTCCGAATATTGGGTTTTTGGGAAGAATTCCTCAACATGCTGGCGGATGAGTTTTGATTCATTGTGTGTTGGTGAAGAAGGTTGAATGAAAGAAATATTACTGATGTCTTCAAATTCTTCAATGAACTCAATGAAATAATCGAAGGAACTTCGAACGTTCTTTACTTTTTCGACCGGATTTAATTTTCCGTCTTCAAGCGTGAAGATGGGAAGGAATCCAAGCACTTCACCGCTGACCGCCTGACCGAGATCGATGAATCCGGATTTGTTGAGATAAGAAAAATTAGGCGTACACATAAGGGTATACACATGAGGAATGGCTTCCCTTAATCTCTCTTCAATGTACGCCCCATTCGATCTCTTTTCGATCAATTCAGCCGCGATCTGCACGATCTGACCTTCACCAATCGCGATCGACTGGGAATCCAACAGGTGGATTTCGGCTTTCCCATGAAATTTTTTTATGATTTCTTCAAACAGATCGTAAGTAGGGTGCAGATTACGAGAAGCTAGTATGATGAAAATATCGTCGAAATTCTGGTATGTCGACAGAATCTGATTTGTAATATACTCCGCAGATGGCAACACCAGCCGCATTGGATTTGTTTTGTTGATATGTTTCGGAAAGTCAGCAACGCGGACGTTTCTGATGTTGTTAAAACCATTTGAGAGATATTCGATCTCTTCATCCAGGATTCTGATACATTTGTACCCAGGAAAATTCGGCCGTGTAAATTGGGCGGCATTATCGGTCAGGATTAAATTGTGACCCATTGATTACTCTAAGGACATAATGATCTGGTAATGCGGTTGTCCACCATAATGCAATTCGATCTCATGCTCGGGGAATCTTTCGGCAATCTCGTCAGCGATCTTTTTGGCTTCTTCCTCGGTCAGATCTGATCCATAAAAGAGGGTGATCCGTTCACGAACATCCAGATCTGTTTTTTCAAGCAGGTTGATGCATGCTTCGGCTACTGTCTCACCGGTGACGAGAAGGGTTCCGTTCAATAATCCAATGATCTCACCTTTATCCACTTTTACGCCATTCAATTCCACAGTGCGTGTGGAGGTGGTTATTTCCAGACAGTCAGCTTCAGAGAGCGAATCCTTCATGTCATCAACAACTTCCTGAAAATCACCTTCCGGATTCCAGCGTAGAATCGCCGAAATGCCCTGAGCTATGTTACGTGTTGGAATGACCTCAACCTGTTTGACACTCAAAGCTTTGGCTGAGTTGGCTGCCAGGATAATGTTCTTATTGTTAGGCAGAATGATCACCTTATCGGTTGGCAGGTCTTCAAACGACTTGAGAATCTCCTGGATGCTTGGATTCATCGTCTGCCCGCCGGCTACAATCGCGGTAGCGCCTTGACTGGCAAATATTTGAGATAAACCGATACCGGGAGATACCGAAACTACCGCAATAGTACCAGGAACAAAATCGTTAAAGACGAGTTCACTCTTTTTGGCTTCAATGCGCTTCATCTGCTCTACCAGGTCCTCTTTATAGACCTTGTAGATCTCGCCCATTTTTTTGATCAGTGCTTCAGGCTCATCCTGCCTGGCGGTTTCTGTGTGGATGTGCATACGGTATAGGCCATCACCTTCACCTACCTGTATGGATGTGCCAATTTTTGACAGATCTTCGTAAAAATTCTCCAGATCAAGGGTTTGGTACGGGGCAAAGTCTATGACCACTTCCACATCCTGACCGTCTTCGACACTTTCAAGGGTTTCAGCGAACTTGATCGAGGATAAATCTCTTACGATCACAGCTGATTCGTCGAGAGGTTGACCCTTGATGGACCTCAAGATGCCTTCCAATAGGATGTACAAGCCTTTGCCTCCTGAATCAACGACACCAGCCGTCTTGAGGATGGGAAGCAATTCAGGTGTGAATTTCACGGATTCATCAGCGGCTTTTACCGCGTCTTCAAGGATCGTGACCAGGTCACTTGATCTTGTGACAGAATTCTCGACTGCTATCGATATATCTTTAATAACGGTTAGTATAGTACCTTCAACCGGTCGAACGACGCCTTTGTAAGCCGTGTTGCGACTTTCGGAGAGAGCGTGCGAGAGCAGCAAGGCATCCATTTCGGGATAATTATCGAGAACGCGGGCAAATCCACGCAGGATCTGTGAGAGGATCACACCAGAATTGCCTCTGGCACCCATCAGTGCACCCTGTGCGACGTTTTTAGCGATTCTGCCGATATTTTCATCTTCCATACCGCTAATTTCGTTGTAGGCTGCCTGCATTGTTAAAAGCATGTTAGTACCGGTATCACCGTCAGGGACGGGAAAAACGTTGAGAGAATTGACCAGTTGCTGGTTGGATCGCAGCCAGCGCAGCGCAGCCTCAATAAATTGTTTAAATTGTTTACCATTAATCGTTTGGCAGGCTGTTGCTTTGGTGTTGATATTAGGTTTCTTTTCGTCCACGGTTATCCTGTTATTTGCCATTCATAATGTCCACATTTAGTCTGTATTGCTGATCCGTAAACCGCGCACATGCACATTGACGCTTTTAACAGTAAGCCCGGTCATGTTCTGGATCTGATATTTGATCAATTCGGCTACGTTATCCGCCACTGATTTAATTCGTGTACCATATTCGATGATGATATAAAGGTCGATTATAACAGCCGAGTCTTCCATAGATATATCGACACCAAGAACAGGGTCTTTAACCAGTGTTTGGCTGATACCTTCCGCAAGGTTCTTGACCGCAAGCCCTACAATACCGTAAGATTCGAGCGCGGATTGGCTGGCGATGGATGCAAGTGCCCTGTGAGAGATAAAGATGCTGCCTAAGGGATTGTCAGAAGAGGTCATATTTATATCCTTGTTTTATAACATTCTTTCTTGTAAAAAGATACGCTATGTGATAGAATCTACCGCTGTGTTCAAGTAATAGAACTATATTTTACTAAATTAATGCAGGGTAGTAGTGAAAGGAATCAGTCATGGCTAAGTGTGAAATGTGTGGAAAAACAACAGCGTTTGGACATAATCGGAGTTTTTCTCTGCGGGCAACTAATCGGACTTTCAAACCGAACCTTCAAACAGTGTCTGTAATCGAAAATGGTAAAAAAGTTTCAAAGATCCTCTGTACCAAATGCATTCGAACGATGGTAAAAACAGCCTGATCAGCATTTTGACTTGATCAATTACGGCTTCGGCCGTAATTTTTTTTAACCCAACGCCAACTTAAGAGCGGCAATTCCTTCGTTGATCCCTGAAGGATAGCTAAAAATAGATGAGGCGCTGACAAAAGTATCAGCACCCGCTGCGCGAACAGAGCTAATGTTGCCTGCGTTGATCCCGCCATCAACTTCCAAACGAACTGGCCGCTCCATGTGATGGATGAGCTCTGAAACCTTTTTGACTTTTGTGATCATTTGAGGAATGAATGACTGACCGGAAAACCCGGGGTTAACTGTCATTACCAGAACCATGTCAATAAATGGCAATAAGGGTTCAATTACAGTACTATGAGTACCAGGGTTCAGCGCAACCCCCGCCAGGCACCCAAGATCCTTTATTAGTTGTAATGTGCGGTGAATATTGGGATTGTTTTCAGGGTGGATTGTGATCGAGGATGCCCCAGCCATGGCGAAATCCTGAACCAGTGTTTCAGGTTTTTCAACCATCAGATGGCAGTCGATTGGGAGAGACGTGGATTGCCGGCAAGCCTTAACGATCACTGCGCCCATGGTCAGGTTGGGCACAAAATGACCATCCATCGCATCAACATGGATCCAATCAATGCCAGCCTGTTCACAGGTATGGATGTCTTGTGCCAGGTTGGCAAGATCAGCGGAAAGGATTGAGGCAGCGATCAGATTTTTCATGGTTTCACCGGATCGTGGTACTTAATTTAAACCAGATAAACAACCAGAACGGGATCAAACCACCAGCCAGTAGGAGGGTGATCAATTCCAGCCAGATCAGATTCCAATCCACGCGACGCGTGCTAGGAGGGTAATCTTCTCGGGGCATCAATGGTGGAGTCGGCATAGACGGAAGGAATTCTTCCTGCCCGGCAGGTACAGGCTCCTCAAGAGCCACGTTAGCGATTTCATTTTCCCGCGATTTTAGCAGAAGATTTGACAAAATATGACCCAACTGATCAGCCGTGCGGTAGCGCGCAGAAGGTTCCTTTGAGAGGATTTTTAACATGATCAATGCAAGCTCTTCAGGAAGTTCGGGAATATAGTAGCGCGGGTCAAGCGGAGGTTGTTCCCGGTGCATTTTTATTAATTCCTCGACAGAGCCTGCTTCAAAAGGAAGCCTGCCAGTGAATACCTCATACATGACTACACCAAGCGAATATACATCGGTGGAGGGAGTGGGAAGTTCGCCAAGGGCTTGTTCGGGGGCAAAGTATTGTGGAGACCCCCATACCATGTCTTGGACAGTTTCAGTTTCCAGGGTCGACAACGCCCTGGCAATACCAAAATCAGTAATTTTTAGGCGTTGATCTGGGGTGACGAGCATATTTTGAGGTTTTACATCACAATGAATGATCCCCGCGCGGTGCGCGTAGCCCAGCCCTGCGCAAGCCTGAACCATTAGCTCGATCCCTTCCACAACGGAAAAATGTCCGGCTTCTTTGATCCTCGATTTTAGATCGGTTCCAGAAATGTATTCCATTACGATGTAAACACCGGAAGGATCTATTCCAAAATCATGTACGGTGACGATATTTGGGTGAGAGAGGTTGGCAGCTGCTTTGGCTTCCTGTTTGAACCGTTCACGAAACTCCTGGTCCCCAGAAAAATCCTGCTTGAGCAATTTTACTGCCACAGGTCTTTCAAGCATCTGATCATAGCCCTTGAATACGTAAGCCATACCGCCTTTTCCCACCTGACGAATCAAACGGTACCGCGAACCCAAGACCAGATTCTGGAAATCTTGATCAACCATTAAACGCATTATAACATGTCAATTTTTCATATCATTCGATATAATCGATGATTATGAAATCCTTAATTTCTTATTTAAAATCGAAACCACTTTCCTTGTTGTTGATTGCCTTACCCTTGGCAATCATCGGATCATTGCAGGAATGGAATGCCATCCTGCTATTCATCCTTTCCGCAATCAGCGTAATACCACTGGCAGGGCTAATTGGTGATGGCACAGAAGGTCTTGCCTCGCATACCGGACCAAAAATGGGCGGTTTGATCAATGCCACATTGGGGAACGCGGCTGAATTGATCATTACACTCTTTGCTATCAACAAAGGTTTGCTTGAGTTGGTTAAGGCTTCCATCACCGGATCCATCATCGGTAATCTCCTTTTCGTTCTTGGGTTGTCCATCCTTGCTGGAGGGGTTAAAAACGGTATTCAGAAGTTTGACCGCCGCCACACTACGAACAATACCATCCTCTTGAGTATCGCCATCCTCGGATTGGTGATTCCTTCACTTTTCAGCCATTCAACCGCTTCAGGGGTGAATCAGAAAGTTGAGATCCTGAGTTTATGTGTGGCAGGTGTGATGATCGGTCTTTATGCCCTTGGGATCATTTTTTCATTGAAAGATCGTAGAAATCCATCTGTTGCGCCCACCGAGCATATGGAATTGCATCAAACCTGGAGCATTAAGAAATCATTGATTGTTTTAGCGATGGCTACAGCAGGTATTGTGTGGATGAGTGAAATACTGGTGGGAAGCGTGGAACATGTGGTGGCCGGGTCAGGGATCTCTGAGTTCTTCCTCGGCATCATCCTCGTTCCCATTATTGGTAATGTGGCTGAACACCTGGTTGCGATCACGGTTGCTGTTAAAAACAAAATGGAACTCAGCATGGAGATTGCTGTCTCTTCAAGCCTTCAGATCGCCCTTTTCGTTGCACCGGTGCTGGTATTTGTAAGCCTGCTCATGGGTAATCCCTTGAACCTGGTTTTTAACACATTTGAACTGGCTGCGCTTGTTGCTGCAGTGATCGTCAGTTACTTTGTGGCTGCTGATGGCGAGTCGAACTGGCTGGAAGGAGCGGCATTGCTTGTCGTATACGTCATCTTTGGCCTGGCGTTTTTCATTTTTCCTTCATGATCAGCCCAAAGCTGGTGTGAGATGTTCAATAAAAAAGTGTTAATTGGTGCTTTCCTTATCGCAATAATGATATTGCTTTACTTGTTTCTGTTATTGAACGGGATCACATATCGACAGCAAGTCACCGCCACGAAGAAAGCCAGCCTGGAGATCATTCCTGCCGGGCAAATTCCCACGGCTGATGCAAGCTTGTTAATTATCACGCCTACCAGTACACTACCTGCCCAGGCAGAGGTCAATGGCGTGACACTTCAAAAATTTGTAAAAATCGAAGGCACCGGGGGAGTGGGTTTACGAATCAGGAGAAGCCCCGGGGTGGATGCTGAAATCGTATTCCTTGCCAACGAATCCGAAGTTTTTATCGTAATTGGCGGTCCTGAAGAGAAAGATGGCATCTTTTGGTGGCAATTGACCACCCCTTATGATGATTCCCGAAGCGGTTGGGCTTCTGCAGATTACCTGGTAGCGGTTACCGGAGAATAACATGTGAGCCCACAAACCAGCTTCACAACTGGTTGATCCTGTCCCCTGTAATTCGAAAATCCGATTATTGGTTTTTCTGCTGTACTATAATCATATTCAGTGTTCTGGGGTTGAACCAATCTGGAGGGAATCTGGAAAACGACAGAGTAATAAAAACCGGTGTTTGGACTAATAACCAATTAACCTCTGGAAAAATTCTGGTTAATCGTTATAAGATCATTGATACGGTGGGTATTGGCGGTATGGGGGCAGTATACCGAGCGCGAGATCTCCATTTTCCAAACGCACTAAAAATTGTGGCTGTAAAAGAAATGGTTAACTCAACAGCAGATCAACAAACCCGCGAGCAGATCAATAAGAATTTTGAACGTGAAGCCAACATTCTGGTTAGCCTGAATCACCATGCCATTCCGACCATCTATGATTTTTTTATCTTGGATGAAAAATCTTACCTGGTGGAAGAGTACATCAATGGACAGGATCTCGATGAGATCATGCGCCGGTCATCCACTCCATTCAAAGAAGAACAGGTGATCACCTGGGCAATTGAGATCTGTGATGTTTTGGATTATTTGCATCATCATAAACCAGACCCGGTGATCTTTCGCGATATCAAACCATCGAACATAATGATCAATGTGCAAAACCACGTTGTACTGGTGGATTTTGGCATTGCTAAGAATATTGTCCTCGGACAGAAAGGCACAATGATCGGTACAGAGGGTTTCTCGCCACCGGAGCAATATCGTGGAGAGGCAACCCCTCAAACTGACATTTATGCCCTCGGGGCGACCATGCATACCCTCCTGACCAGGCGAGACCCACGTCTGGAACCCCCTTTTTCGTTCAAAGACCGTCCGATTAGGGAGATCAATTCTGCTGTTTCAATGGAACTAGAAACCATCATCTATAAGGCGCTTGAGTACAATACCGTTGATCGATATCGCAGCGCATCTGAATTTAAAACAGCGTTAATTTCCGTCGCACGTCGGACCGGTGCATTGCCTTTTGTCTTTTTCGATAAGGATGAAGGGCGATCAGAGGGAAGAGAACCGTTATGGGTGTACAAGTGTGAGGATGAAATAAGGGGTTCTCCAACTGTGGTCGATGGGATGTTATACGTTGGGTCTTATGATCACGATCTTCACGCGCTTAATGCGAACAACGGTGATTTGGTGTGGAGATTTCACACGGATGGGGGGATCGTCACAAAGCCGCTTCCGGTGGAAGGTCAACTGGTTTTTGGCAGCGAAGATGGGAAGCTTTATTCTGTCGCGCCTAAAACCGGTTTTAAGAATTGGGAGTACAAAACGGAAGGCCCGATCAGATGTTCCCCCAGTAAAGCAGAAGGGCACGTTTATTTTGGATCCGATGATCGAAAAATGTATGCATACAATCTCGGAATTCAGGCGATCAGTTGGACGGTAAAGAATGAAGGACCCGTCAGATCGACACCCTTCCTGTCAATTTCCAACTTATTTTATGGAACTGAAGCAAATGAATTCCTTTGTGTAGATTATCGCGGAAAGGTAGAGTGGCATATTTACACCAAGAAAGCCGTCACTTCATCCAGTGTGGTTAAAGATGGAATTGTCTATTTTTCATCACTGGATGGTTTTTTGTATGCGTTGGACGCTCGCACAGGATGGGTGTTTTGGCGTTACAGGATGGAAAAGGGCTCCATCTCCAGCCCAGCGATCAACGGGGACTATATTTATGTTGGCAGCGTGGATGGGAATATCTATTGTATTGAGAAATCTCGCGCACAGGAAGTATGGCGTTATAAAACCGGTTACCAGGTTACAGCTTCTCCCGTGATAAAGAACGATATTCTATATTGTGGTTCAGTGGATGGTCAATTCTATGCCCTGGATGCAAAAACAGGACGTCTTATCTGGTCTTTTTCAACCCTTGGACCGATAACCGGGAATGCATTTGTTACTGATAAAATCGTTTATTTCGGTTCGCATGATCATCACATCTATGCTATACCCTTATGAAAGTCAGGAGCTGGCATGCCTAGTTTTTTCCGCAAGGTGATTAAAAAGAAAAATAAATCCACGAACGATTCCGGTTCGCAGCAACCACAATCGGAAAACGAAAAAGATTCGAGTGTTAATCCTTTGCAATATATCGTTGGTAGTGGTCAGTCAGTGGGTAAGCTGCGTGATCACAATGAAGATACTTTGTTCTCTTTCACAAGTTTGCTGTCAGACGGAAGATCAGAAGAGCTTTTCGGTCTCTTTGTGATAGCCGATGGAATGGGTGGACACCGCAACGGAGAAATCGCTTCAAGCGTTTCAGTACGTGTAGTCGTAAGATATGTACTGGATCAATTGTATAAAGTTCTCCTTGATCCGCAGCGCGCCACTCCTGCAGTTGGAATTCAGGAAATTTTAATCGGAGCGGTCAATGAAGCGCAAAAAGCCGTAATGCAATTCGCGCCAGGTGGCGGGACGACACTAACGATCGCGCTTCTGCTTGGTGAGCAATTGACCATTTCACATATCGGCGATAGCCGCGCTTATTTTGTATTCCCGGATGGCAGTCTGCAGCAAATAACAAAAGATCACTCTTTGGTTCAACGATTGGTCGATCTAAAAGAAATTACAGAAGAAGAGGCGAACTATCATCCACAGAGGAATGTGCTCCTTAAGGCATTAGGCCAACCCGAACCATTTAATGCTGATATTAAGACACTTCAAATTCCAGGTGGTGCACGACTATTGCTTTGCAGTGATGGCCTGTGGGGGGTTGTACCTCAAGACAACTTGCAGAGAATTCTGCAAAATGAGGTTACCCCTATTGCAGCCTGCAAATTACTGGTCGAGGAAGCAAATAAGAACGGTGGACCAGACAACATAAGCGTTATCGTTGTGGGGATATCTGGAAACACCGGTGCGAGCAGTAATTCATAATATAATGGTGGTGGGGAGGTAAAATGCCTACTTTAGTCTTGCATATGCAAAATGAGGATCCAGTGGTAGGAGAAGTGGACGAGATTCCGGTTAAAACGGATACACTCATCATCCTCAAAAACCCAAGAAGACGTGATGGGAAGGACCTGCCCTATCTGGAAGAAAATGTAAGCAGTGTCGCCTGGCCGGTTTCCAGATTAACTTTTATCGAGATTCTGCCCGGTGGTGATGATGAAGAGATCATAGGATTTGTTCGAGAGTAAAAAATGGCTGATGAATTATTTAAAAATAAACTGATTCTGGTCGTAGATGATGAAGAACGGATGTCCCGGTTCATTAGGTTGAACCTGGAACATGACGGTTTCAAAGTGATCGAAGCCAACCGCGGCATGAAAGCGATCCAGCAAATAAGGGATCAGATGCCTGACCTTGTTTTACTTGATGTGATGATGCCGGATTTGGATGGTTTTGAAGTACTGCAACTGGTGCGCGAATCAAGCCAGGTTCCGGTGATCATGCTTACAGCAAAAGGGGAAGAAGATGACCGGGTAAGAGGATTGGAATTAGGCGCAGATGATTATGTGACAAAACCCTTTAGCCCGCGTGAACTGGTGAGTCGAGTGAGGGCTGTGTTGCGCAGGAATGACCAGGGTTCAACTTCAGGAGACGGAGTTATAGAAGTAGATGAACACCTGAAGATCGACTTTGGGCGCCGAGAGGTCTGGATGGATAATGCTCTGGTAAAATTACGTCCAACTGAGTATCGCTTGTTGTATCACCTGGTGCAAAATGCCGGTTGGGTGATGACTTACGACCAGATCCTCTCAAAGGTGTGGGGATATGAATACAGGGATGAGCCTCATTACGTCAGGTTATATGTAAATTACCTGCGTCAAAAACTGGAAAAAGATCCCGCAAATCCGATCTACATCCTCACTGAAAGAGGCGTTGGATATCGTTTTGTAGATTACAAACGGAAATGACACAATACCGAAATATAGTGAGAATAATTAATTCTATATAAAAATGGAGACAATTTCATGATCGCTGAACCCATACATGTAACTGACCAGGCTTTCGAGAAAACCATTCTGAAATCACCATTACCAGTGATAGTGGATTTCTGGGCTCCGTGGTGTGGGCCTTGCCGAATGGTTGCACCGATACTGGATAAGGTTGCCAGGGATTATGCCGGAAAACTGATCGTAGCGAAAGTGAACACGGATGAAGATTCTGAATATGCCTTGAAATATGGAGTACAAGGAATTCCTACCATGCTCTTTATCGCAGACGGGAAAGTTGTTCACAGGCAGGTGGGTGCGTTACCCGAATCGAGTATTAGGGAAGCGGTGGATCAATTCCTGGAAGTTGTTACACAAAAATAAATTAACAAAAGGCGCTCAACGAGCGCCTTTTGCTTCTAATCTTCTGTTAATCTTTCAACATTTGCACCAAGCTGACGTAATTTCTCGTCCACTTTTTCATACCCCCGATCGATCTGATTAACATTACGGATCACGGATCTACCCTGTGCGGATAACGATGCGAGCACCAGTGACATACCCGCCCGGATGTCAGGACTTTCCATTTTTTCACCCGTGAGCGGGGTTGGCCCCTGTACAATGCAGCGATGCGGATCACATAGAACGATCTGTGCCCCCATTCCTACCAATTTATCTGTAAAGAACATACGCGATGGATACATCCAATCATGAAACAGCACGGTACCCTTTGATTGTGTGGCGAGGACAATTGCAATACTCATCAGATCGGTTGGAAATGCAGGCCAAGGCATTACGTTGACGGTTGGAATAGCTCCTCCCAAGTCGGGTTCTATGACCAGTTTTTGATCCTCGGGGACGAATATATCCTTCCCGCGTTCCTCCCAGGTAACGCCCAACCTGGCGAACACCAGTTTGATCATATCCAGATACTGTATACCGGCATTCTTGACCGTGATCGAGCCGTGAGTTACAGCTGCAGCGCCTACAAAACTGATCACTTCCAGATAATCCGGACCGATCTCGAATTCACCACCATGCAAAGAACTAACCCCTTGAATATTGAGTGTGTTGGACCCGATATTTTCGATTCTCGCCCCCAGGGTGTTGAGGAGATGGCATAGCTCCTGTACATGTGGTTCACTTGCAGCATTACGGATGGTGGATTTACCCCGTGCCAGCACACTGGCCATAATCGCGTTTTCTGTGGCAGTCACGCTGGTTTCATCAAGCAAAATATCTGCACCAATTAATCCTTTGGCACTAAATTTAAAGGCTCGATCATATTCTATCCTCGCTCCAAGTTTTTCTAATGCGAGCAGGTGAGTATCTACTCTGCGCCTGCCGATGACATCGCCTCCGGGAGGGGGTAACTGTAATTCTCCGGTTTTCGCCACCATCGGTCCGGCAAGCAGGATGGACGCTCTGATCTTACGGCATAGATCCGGGTCAAGGTCAGTTGGCCTGATTTCTTTGGCACGTATTTGAACCGTATTGGGTGCAAGTCTGGTAATATCTACTCCCAGGCTTTTGATCAGTTGTATCATCGTCTGCACATCGCGAATGTCAGGTACGTTATGTAGAATGACCGGTTCTTCGGTGAGAAGGCAGGCTGCGATCAGTGGTAAAGCTGCGTTTTTGTTGCCCCCTGGAGTGATCTCCCCATGCAGCGGGATACCACCAGTAATAATAAATTTGTCCATTATTTCCTCCAGGTCAATTGTGGTGTTGTTTACAATGATATACGATAGTGTTGAATAATGCCAACCACTCATTTAGAATCCGGTAGAATTCGGTCGACGAATTTCACTCAGGGCGTTGTATACTCATTCACATAATCAACGATTCTGTCGTTTACGAGGTTAACCATGATTAATGTAAAAAAGATCAACCTAGATTCAAGATCAGAAGTTAAGCGATTTGTTCAGTTTCAATATGACCTGTACAAGGACTGTCCGCAATTTTGCCCGCCTTTCAGGGCGGATATCACTTTGATGATGAACAAAAAGAAGCATCCTTTTTACGAGCATTCTGATGGAGAGTTTTTTATCGCCGAAAGAGACGGCAGGATCGTCGGAAGAATAGCTGTTTTCATCAATACACTTTTCAATGAGTACCACAATGTAAAAAAAGGTCAATTTTACTTTTTTGATAGTATAGATGATCAGGAAGTGGCGAATGAATTGTTTTCTACCGCTTTCAATTATTGTCGTCAACACGGAATTGAGCAGCTGGTTGGGCCAAAGGGATTGTCTGCGTTTGACGGATATGGCATCCTATACAAGGGTTTTGAACATCATCAGATGATGACGATGATGAATTACAACTTTCCTTATTACCCGAAATTGTTGGAAAACATCGGGTTTGAGAAAGAAGTGGATTTTGCTTCCTGTTATTTGACCAAGGATAACTTTGTGCTGCCTGAAAAGATCCGTGAGGTCGCTCGGCGGGTGATCGAACGTGGCAAGTTTAAAATACTTGAGTTTAAAAATAAAGCGGAAATTCGTGCCATGGCAGATGAGATCGGTGCTGCCTATAACAATACATTTATCAACAATTGGGAATACTATCCAATGACCAAAGGAGAGATCAACCTCTTAGTGTCAAACCTGATGGATGTGATCAACCCAAGGCTGATCAAGATCATCACCTATGATACAAAGATTGTCGGATTCCTGGTCGCTTTTCCGGATATTACAAAGGCATTGCAACGGCACAACGGCAGGATCACACCGTTCGCTTTGGTCGATATCCTTTTTTCTCTCAAAAATACAGACTGGGTTTCTCTGAATGGTGCAGGAGTTCTGCCTGAATACCATGGCAGGGGCGGCAATGCCCTGCTGTATTACGAAATGGAGAAGACTCTCAAAGATGTTGGCTTTACTTACTGGGAATTAACCCAGGTAGCTGAGACGGCTGTTCAAATGCGTAAAGACCTGACCACAGCCGGTGGGGATTTTTACAAGACGCACCGGGTATATAGAAAACAACTGTAAGGTAAGTATTTGCCTGGATTGAGAAAAGACCTCCAACGAGGTCTTTTTCTAAAGTTATAATACTCTTCATTGGAGATGGTTTGAATGTGATGTCCAAAAACAATCTTACTTTCCGTATCATTGGCATTATCCTTCTCGTGGCAGGTATTATCGCCCTACTTGTGTGGGGTAATTTAAGCTACATAAAAGCAACCCCCGGCGGATTGGACTTTCTCGCTCACTGGCAAGGCACCCGGTCATTTCTCAAAAACGGCATAAATCCGTATTCTGAACAGACTGCCGCAAACATAAAATCACAAATCAGCGAAATGGGGGTGGAAGAAACCGGCGAGTATCGTTTTGTGTCCTCTTTGATCTCATTCGTGGTGTTGGTACCATTCAGCTTGATAAAAGACTTCGCAATTGCACGTGCCGTTTGGATGACCTTTCTGGAGGTGATCCTGTTGACATCGGTCTGGTTGGTTGCAAAATGGTTGCGATGCCTGCCTTCAGCTTATAAATTGATGATCATTTTCGTTTCTACATTCAGCTTCTATCCAACGGTTAAAGGGGTAATGGATGGAAGTCTTGCGATTGTTTGTTGTTTTTTGATGTTACTGGCTATTCAATTACTGATCAACCGTGTAGACGAAGCAGCCGGAATGGTATTGGCACTGACCCTCATCAAGCCAGACATGGTGTATCCATTTTTGATCGTCATCCTGGTGTGGGCGATAACCAACAAACGGACTCAAATGGTCTGGTGGTTATTAGGCTCAGCCTTGCTTTTGACCGGTTTCAGCATGGTTTTGATCCCCGAATGGCCTGTTTCGTACATCACAAGCATTGTCAATTATTCCGCGAACAATCCTGTTCGTGTAACCGAATTTGTGCCATCCGCTCTGGAAATCAGGTTAATGCTGGCGAAGAACCTCGCATTGTTGGTATTGGTCATCTATGAATTGATCGCAGTGAGAATCAGAGGAACAAAAAGGTTTTTGTGGTTTGCAGGATTTCTATTGATCGTGGTTCCTGTATCAGGCGTTACAGTAAGAATTGAGCACCTAATATTGATCATGCCTGCTGTGTTTGTTGGCTTGGGTTTTATTTTAGATTTTTGGTTTGGAAAAGGGAAATGGCTGGCGTTTACCGTACCCGGGATGATTGTGATCCTTTCATGGGTTTTTTCAGGTAGAATTTATTCCGGAATTTCTCCAGCGTGGAATAGCCTTTTTACCAATACGGTTATCCCCATTATTGCTTTGCTGGTTATCTATTGGTCTCGATGGTGGGTGATCAGGCAGGAAAAATTTTCGTTAGAAGAAATCACGAAATAAATTCGGGTTTTTTGTGATCATAAAACATACTACGTTGTGGTTTTTTTCAGGATACGGGGAGTAGAAAACGGTTATAATATCCGGCTGACGAAATTCAATATGCTATACTTAATAAATTAAGTTTTATCTCTCTGTGTGAAGCGTGGAGAAAAAATGGATAATCAAATCGGTTCAGCTGCGGTTGTGGATGACTTTTATGACTTGCTGAGCAAGAAGATCGCCAGTACGAATGAACAACTCCGTCAGGTCAGACAAACGATAGACCAGAGTCAGAGTGAAATAGCCAGGTTAACACAACGGGCGTCAACCATGTCCGCGCAGCTCCAAAAATTCCAGGGAGACCAGGTGACTTATGGCGCAACTGAAGTTCGTGACACATTCAGTGAAGCCATGGATTCTCAACAACGCTTGCTTTTAATGCGCGGTCAACTGGAAAAGCTGATTGAGCAGAAGAATCAATTGACTGGAATGATCGATTATTTGGAGGACTTGAAGGAATCTTACGCATCTGACAGTCGGAAAAGCGCCTCCAGATTATCCAAAACACGCAACATCGAAACACTTGAGATGCTCATCACTGCACAGGAAGCGGAACGGCAGCGACTTTCCAGGCAGATGCATGATGGGCCGGCGCAAGCACTTTCCAATTTTATCGTGCAGGCTGAAATTGCAGGCAAATTATTTGAGATCGATCCGGGAAAAGCGCGCGATGAGCTCGAAAAGTTGAAATCATCAGCAATGAGCGCATTTCAAAAGATCCGAAATTTTGTGACTGAAATCAGACCCATGATGCTGGATGATCTTGGTTTGATCCCCACTTTGCGCAAACATATTTCAACGTTGAAAGAGGATTCAGGAGTTGGTTTGACTTTCTCTGTGAATGGTGGAGAAAAAAAACTGGAGCCGTACCTTGAAGTATTCCTCTTCCGCACTGTTCAGGAATTGATTGATAATGCGATCAAACGCAACCAGGATCATTCTGATTTACAAATCGACACTGTTCTAGCTCTTGATAATTCAAGAATTCTCCTATCAGTTAAAGATAATGGCAAAGAGTACTCCGCCGATGAGTTGATGGCCGAAGACGGTTTGGGAATCCAACTGATCGAAGAGAGGGTCAAACTACTGGGCGGGACTTTCGATATCCAGACCACTGATACAGCAAGTGTTGAGGTCTTATTAACAATCCCGGTGTTACAAGCCCCGGTTGAATAATTCTAATTATTGCAGGAGATCACTATGACTAAAACGATAGGCATTTTAACCGGTGGCGGTGATGTTCCGGGTTTGAACCCGGCGATCAAGTCAGTTGCGATGAGCGCATTTGATGCCGGTTATAAAATGATCGGAATTCGCAGGGGTTGGAGCGGGTTGTTACATTACAACCTGGACGAGCCCTCCACACACGATTATTATGCCAGACAACTGACCAAGGATGATGTTCGAACTGTAGACCGTTCGGGTGGAACTTTTTTGCACACATCACGTACCAATCCTCAACGGGTAAAGTCGAATGACATACCTGACTTTTTAAAAAACACCAAAATGGGTAAGAAACTTGATGCAGAAGGCACCACTGATTACACCGATCATGTATTACGGGTCCTGGAACACCTGGGGATCGATGTTCTCGTACCCATTGGGGGTGATGACACGCTCAGTTTTGCTGTACGGTTGAATAAAGAGGGTTTTCCAGTTGTAGGCATTCCAAAGACAATGGATAATGACGTTTTTGGAACCGATTATTGTATTGGTTTTTCTACAGCGGTAACTCGCAGTGTTGATTTCATAACAAACATGCGCACAAGCGTAGGTTCCCACGAACGCATCGGTATTGTTGAACTTTTCGGCCGCAATTCTGGAGAAACCAGCCTGATCTCTGCGTATCTAAGCTATGTCGATCGCGCCATTATTTCAGAAGTACCTTTTGATATCAATAAGCTTGCCCATTTTCTAATGGAAGATAAACGTAATAATCCTTCAAACTACTGCATGATGACCATATCTGAAGGGGCTATCATGGAGGGCGGCGACATCGTCGAAACGGGAGAAGCTGATGCATACGGGCACCGGAAACTGGGCGGAATTGGCGAACAGACCGCATCGATGATCAAACAGATCACCGGTCAAAACGTGATGTACCAACAACTGGGTTACCTGATGCGCTCAGGGGCACCTGATTCGCTTGATCGCATGGTGGCGATGTCATTTGGCAATCTGGCTGTTCAGTTGATCAAACGCAACGAAACAGGAAAACTCGTGGCGCTACACGGTGGTAAATACACCACGGTGCCGATCAATATGGTATTGGCCGGTAAGAAGCGCGTGGATGTTCCCAGTTTTTATGATATTGATTTCTACATTCCCAAGATCCGCGATTTCATGGGAATACCGATGTTCCTGAGCTAATTTAACGTACTGATCGATTGCGATAAATGGATAAAAATCCACAAAAAATCCTTAAGGGACGCTACCAGGTGGTTCCCCGATCAATCATTTTATTAATTAATGAAAATCGGGTACTCTTACAAAAGGCTGCTGAAGACAAAAAGATCTTTCCCGGTTACTACAATGGTATCGGTGGGCACATTGAAAGATACGAAGATGTGCTTGCTGCTGCCAGTAGAGAGCTAAAAGAGGAAGCCGGGATTACCTGCAAGGATCTTCGCCTGGCGGGATCCATCATGATCGACGTGGAGGAAGATGCAGGAATTCTATTATTTGTGTTTACAGGTAGCAGGTTCACGGGAGAATTAGCACCTTCTGATGAAGGCACTTTACATTGGGTAAATATCGAACTATTAAGTCATTTGAAGGTCGTAGAAGATATTCCTGAACTGGTCACAAGAGTACTGGACTTTACCACAAATGGACAGCTTTTCTTTGGAAAATACACCTACGACGATGAGGGAAAACGGATCAGCAGTTGGGCTTTTTCATAGTCCAGAGCGTTTTTCATAAAAAATCAGTAAAGTAGACCCGTATTTACGCTGGTCAAATTCAACCAGTGAATCCAGCTCCAATGCTTTATACTCGATTGGATGAATTTGCACGATCACCCAGGCATCGTCAGAAAGCAATGTAGTATTCGTATCAATACGCTGCAAGGCCTCAGACCAGATATCCTTGTATTGCGGTGGAGCGATGAATACATAATCGAACCGGTCCTGCGAAGGTAATGAAATATATTTCAAGGCGTCAGTATGTAGAACCCGTGCTTTATCTAAGGTGCGGGTTTTTTGTAAGTTACTTTTCAAAGTCAATATAGCCTTTGGGTTGAGTTCCAAAAATAAGCAAGATCTGGCACCTCGGCTTAAGGCCTCGATGCCGACACTGCCGGTACCACCAAATAGATCAAGAAATGTCGCATCTATGATGTCGGTCGAAAGAATGTTAAACAACGCTTCCTTCACCCGATCAGTGATCGGCCGGGTTGAATCACCTGGAACCGGATCCAGCCGGATTCCACGCGCAGAACCACTAATAATGCGGGGATTGCTCATAATACAATGTTTTCCACGGCTTGCCTGGCAGACATTATATTTGAATGCGGTGCAATTATCGGAAGTACACATCCGGTTCCCAGGATGAAACGGGTAGTTCCCGAACTTGCTATGGCGTTTTCAGCTTCCTCGCTTACTTTTTTGGGGTTCCCGTACACCAAGGTTTCCCATTGACGCAAACCTCCACACACTGCCCCACTGAATGAACTTGCGGCTGAAGCAAGTGAAGGGTAGGTTTCCTGGTCATGCCAATTTAATACAGATACTCCTAGTTTTGGTACTGCATCAAAATAAAGATCCTTCCCGTGAAGATGTTCAACATTTAGCCATAAGGACGCAGATGCCCGTAAAATTTGCTCATCAAAGGGAGTGATAAAGCGGCTAACTTCATCCTTAGTTAAGAGCGATGCCTGGGCGTGTTGAATGGCAAAAAAGATCCCGTCAACACCTAATTTGATACATTCTTGAATAAACTCGATGGTTGACCGCATGAGAATCTCTAGACCACCTAACAATTTTTCTGAATGCTGCCGCATGTGCACAAGCAGGTTTTCCCTGCCAGCAAGGTTCTTAGCTTGCGCCATTGGATCAAAGATCGTTTGAATGAAGGGTGTATCGGAGGGCAATCCATTTTTGATATGCCTGATGCATTCCAGCTGCCGCCCCAGGTGACCTTCAACTGGAGAAAGATGTCTTAACTTTTCCCAATCCTCTGGAGAATTTACCGGGTATTGCGTGTAGCAACGCGTTCCTTCTGGATTTCCCTTCCATTCGTCCCTTACTCCGTGATCCACTACGCAGAAAGATGAGGCAGGTGTGATCTTAACAAAGTCAAAATCATAAGTGTTCTGGAACAAGAGAATAGATTTTGCGAGCGTTTCGGGATGCTGGTCATCAACAGGAAAGTGACGCCACAGTGCAACAGGAGGGCGATCGATCTCTGTCCCCGCAAGAACCGCTTCAAGCCTTTGCCGATGATTCATTATTCTCCTCTGGAACGGTAACAGGTGGGCGGAATGTCCATTTGCGATTTACAAAGAAATTCCAAAGCAACACAACGAAGATGACAAAAGCGAGAGCCACGTTATGACCAACAATAGTGGGAGTTAATACGTGGGGTATCCATTGGTCTGCCAAATTGATCAGGGGTTTTTCGATGAGCGCAAAAAGTGGGGTACGGATCAATAAACCTGCCACACTCACAACGGCGAATTGAGTCAGTTGCTTGATCAAAGGAACCGACCTGGTTTCGGGATACGTCCAATACCGGTTCCAGATAAAATTGTTTACGACTGCCAGCGAGAACGAGACAACACTTGCGCCTATTGCGGGAACTTTGAGAAGTGTAGCTAATAAATTAAATACACCAAAATCTACAACCGACCCAAGTGTGCCGACGATAGCAAACCGGATAAATTTTCCGCGTTCATGGGGGTCGTTGATGAGCTTCATTTTACGATTTTTTTGATTTGAAAAAATCTATTGTGGATGCCAGTCCATCCTGGAGGGTCGTGCGGGGTGACCAGCCAAGTATGGTTTTTGCGCGTGTGATGTCAGGCTGACGGCGCTGGGGATCATCTCCTAATCGTTTGTCAAGTTTGAACTCGATACCGGCGGGGTTGCCCGTGAACTCATTGATCACCCGGGCAAATTCCAGAATGGAAATCTCAGCCGGGTTACCAATGTTTACCGGAAAATGCTCATCAGACATGAGCAATTTATAAATACCTTCGATCAGGTCATCCACATAACAGAAGCTGCGTGTTTGTGATCCATCACCATAGATAGTCAATGGCTCTTTATTAAGGGCTTGTTCAATAAAATTCGGTACAACTCGTCCATCATCAATCCTCATACGTGGGCCGTAAGTGTTAAAAATTCGAACAATACGTGTATCTAAACCATGAAAACGATGATAAGCCATCGTGAGCGCCTCAGCAAAGCGTTTGGCTTCATCGTAAACTGATCTGAAACCGATCGGGTCAGCATGACCCCAATAAGATTCTTTTTGGGGATGTTCGAGCGGATCACCATAGATTTCGCTCGTTGATGCAAGTAGGAAACGGGCATTATTCGCTTTTGCTACACCCAATGTGTTGTGGGTGCCAAGTGCACCGGCTTTCATGGTTTGAATGGGAAGGCTTGGATAGCTATAAGGCGATGCAGGGTTGGGACTGGCTGGTGACGCAAAGTGCAACACCGCATCGACTTTTGAAGGGATAAAAATATATTCAGATACATCATGCTTGATGAAAGAGAATTTGTCGCTGCCAGCCAGGTGGGCGATGTTTTCAGGGCTGCCAGTAATAAAATTGTCCATGCCGATTACAGAATGACCCTGCGCGATCAAATACTCACATAAATGTGAACCAAGAAAACCTGCAGCGCCAGTAATGAGAACTTTCATTTTATCTCCAGATTATTTTGGATATTGAACCATCCCCGGTAACCTGTTTGATAGTTCCGGATGGAACTTCGACCAGCATCATATTACCCTGGGATATAAAAACAAGCCATTGAGGTGTACTTGATTCACCTGCGGGTGACCAACTTATTTGTTGCGGGTCCAATCCTCGCGCACCTTCGCCAGGATACAACTTCTTACGGTTTGACCCATCTCGGTCCATTATACTCAGCGCGTACCGGCTGTTCTCGCTCTGATCTGGCAGTATGGAGGAAAGAAAACCAATATAATAATCCTCCTCAACGGCAATATTGGAAGGGGTGGGATAACAGAACAACCCGCACCGTGATACCAGGGGAATCACCTTTTTAGTATCAATCAAGATCGCCGCGAGGTCGTAGCTATTTGAAGTTGGGGCACCATCTTCCACATTGTTGATTACTGTGAATAAAATTGAACCCTGGGCAGACCATTGAATGCCTGGAACCCACGCCCAATCTGTTTTCGGTTGATATGGAACAAAATCGATCAAGCTCTCCAACTCACCACTTTTTAGGTCCACGATCCCGATCGAATCAGGTCTGGCATAAGCCAGCTTAGTCCCGTCTGGTGACCATTGATAGGTGGAACCCCACCACCCGTAAATCCCTCCGGAATTGGAATCGACCAGAACAGTGTCATCAGCCTTTTCACCGTCAACATCAAATCGATAAATATGCAGGTCATTGTTCGCCTGCCAGCCTGGAGCTGTTGCCCGGGGTTCAACTGTTGAATAGGAGAATGTCCGGTTTTTTCCGGGAACCCAATCAGCATAATGTACAACATCCCGAATTCCTGTATCGATCAATCTGGGTTCGTCTTTTGTGATGTCGACTAACCAGAGACTGTTTATCTTTTCACCTGAAGTGTCATCAGCGGAACGGGAGAATAGAAGCCATTTACGGTCGAATGAAATGGAGAAAATTCGTCCATCAAGGTCTCCAGTTGAGACCACGATCTTTCGATTTCCGGTGTTTTCATCCATTACCCAGGCATTGGAGGAAGATATGTAGGCAATCACACCATTAATATCAACCGGAGAAAATGGTGATTGAACCCCGATCATTAGTATCTCAGGTTTTGGGGGTTGAATGATCTCTTCCTTTATGATGGTACGTGCAACTTCTTTTCCATCCTCGTAGAGGATTCGGTAGGTTGATTGCAGCCTACCGTTGACACCAGGTTGGATTAACACACTCTGACCCTCAGAAAGTGATTCATTCTTGATCGTCTGTTGTTCAAACGGAAGCACACTTTCAACAATGGAGAATTCTTCGCTGACGCGCGTAATTACGATCAATTCACCGCCGTTGAGAAATGTGGTCAGAGGAGGGGTGACCTTATCAAGTGGTGATAACTGGATCTTTTGCTCATCCAAAAGCTGATCTACCGTGACACCTGGAATTGAGCTGACCGAGATGGATTTACCTGCATCAGTAAGGGTGACCGAGATCTGCTCTTCAGTATTAAGCAGAGAGCATGCGGTAAGCAACACAACAAAAATGATGAGAAAAGGGAGGCTCTTCTTCAAGGACTTATGACCGTCGTAGTTTCATCGATTATAATAATGAACATCTTATTAACTTGGTAATTATAGCATGACAGAAGAGTCACCTGAAAAGAAACCACTTGAGGCTTCAGCGAGAATTGAAGCTTTATTATTTGTTGCTACAAGCCCGGTTACACCCGCCCAAATATCGGATTGTCTTGGTATCGGGCTGGCGGATGTTGAGAATCAATTAAAGATTTTGAGCAGCCAGTATGAAGGACGCGGGATATCAATACAACATTACGGTGGGAAGTATCAATTTACCACTTCTGCAGAAGCTGCTGAAGACGTGGAAAAATTTCTTGGTCTGGAATCCACAACTCGATTAAGCCGGGCAGCGATAGAAACTATGGCAATCATCGCTTACCGCCAACCCATTACTAGGCCCGCGGTCGAAGCTGTTCGCGGTGTCAGCAGTGATGGCGTGATCAGAAGCCTGCTCTCGCGCGGGCTGATCCAGGAAGTTGGTCGTGCTGATGGACCGGGAAGACCTATCCTGTTTTCTACCACAGTGGATTTTCTGCAGCATTTTGGTCTGAACTCTCTTGATCAATTACCACCCTATGAAGATGATCAAGAGAATGAAAAACCGAAGAACGGATTATTAAAGGATTAATCAATGAGTGAAGAACGTGTTCAGAAGATACTGGCACAGGCTGGTTTTGGTTCCAGGCGGTCTTGTGAAGAACTGATCGAACAAGGGCGCGTTGTTGTAAATGGTGTCAAAGTCATCCTCGGGCAAAAGGCTGATGTGACAAGTGATCAGATCCTTGTTGACGGAAAAGCTATCCCAAAACCGAAAGCTCTCAGGTACATCGCGTTACACAAGCCGCGTTTTGTTTTATGCGATAAGACCGCTGAAGATCCGCGCCGAACCGTATTCGATATGGTTGAAAACGGTGAAGAACTTGCCGTTGTAGGGCGCCTGGATTACGAAAGTGAAGGTCTGGTCTTACTGACTAATGATGGCTTTATGGTCAACCGGTTAACACATCCACGATATCAACATGAAAAAGAGTACCGGGTGCTGGTTTCCACTCATCCTGACGAAAAACAACTGGAGATATGGCGCAGAGGGGTAGTCCTTGAAGATGGTCACCGTACTCGGCTGGCAAAGGTAAAAATAGATGCAAACGCAGGAAAGGGTAGCTGGATTAACATCATCCTAAAAGAAGGCCATAAACGTCAAATACGTGAAATGGCAAAAACGACAGGATTATTTATCGTCAAGTTAATGCGTGTGCGCATTGGTCCGCTGCGCCTGGGTACATTAAAGCCGGGGGAATTTCGTAACCTTACTCCTGACGAAGTGACACAACTCAAAGAACAGGTAAGTGTCGCTCCCCGTAAATTAAAAACTGGTACACGTTAAAAGTGCACCAGTTTTTATTAATACCTATTTGTTTATTGAGACAACTTTTGTTCAATTAACCTGGAAAGATCTTCCGGAAAATTGGTCGGTTTAGCCTTCTTCCGGATGAAATCCTTGATCTTGCTTCCAAGAACCGCTGAAGTTTCAGACTCATCCGCAATGAGATTGAGGTTGCTATTAGTAAATACCATTAAGGCCTCTGGTTTGAAGGATCCGAGATCGATCCCGGCTTTTGTAAAGTATTTCTCGGCATCTTCAAGCACGTATTTTGCTTCTCTTTCCGGGTTGCCCAAACCTTCTCCGCCAAAAGTTTTCAAGAAGAAATTTCCACCTGTCTGTCGCCAGCGATTTTTATTGGCATCAAAGCGGATCGTGCCTGCCTGGTGATAGGGTAATAAGCACACCACACCGGCAGGTCCTACCAACAGGTGAGAGATGGGTGTGATGTAGTGGTACAAAGAATACTTATCATCTAATCCTTTTAGAACTGCGTTGAGTCTTTCATCAGGACGAGGCGATTTACCCCATTTGGACATGTAAAAATTACCGATCTGGAATAACAGAAAACCCAGGATCAGTGCCCCGAAGGTATATGCGAGATAGGAACCATCCTTATCCCTGAAAGAAAAAAACATTCCAACGCCAAGGATGACGATACTGAGCAGCGAGGTGATATTACCAATCTTGCGGTTTCGTTTGATCAATTTATCATTTGAATAGATCTTCATGCGAACATCCTTTTAATTCATTGAAATTGAGGTCAAATTTATTCTAGTCTGAATTTCTTTAGTCATTGATTCCATTAGATTTGCATCAACGGTCTTTCTGGCCAGTTTTACCGCTGACACGAGCGCACGCGCATCTGATCTGCCATGCCCGATGAAAACAAGTCCGTTCACGCCGAGGAGAATTGCTGCGCCGGCTTCAGAGGGATCCATCAGCTTTTTTAAAGATGTGAAGGCTGGTTTAATGAAAAGGTAACCGACTTTGTTGCGAAAGCTGGATTGGATGCTTTCCTTCAAGGTATCTGTGATCAGCCTTGCAACAGACTCACTCGATTTGAGAAAAACATTGCCGGAAAACCCGTCGGTGACAACACAATTTATCTTTCCTGCGTAAATTTCTTTTGGTTCGACGTTACCAGCAAAATTGAGGCCACTATTCTGCAGCAATGGGAAGGCATCCTTTACCAGCTGATTCCCTTTGTTTGCTTCCTCGCCATTGGATAACAGAGCTACTTTTGGTGATTCCAGATCGAATATTTTACTTGCGTACGCGCTACCCATCACGGCAAATTCCAACAGAAAATCTGGGCGGCAATCGGCATTAGCGCCGGTGTCCATAAAAACGCACTTACCGTTTCTTACTGGTATTAAGGCGGCAAGGGCAGGTCGGGAAATACCGGGAATTTTCCTCAGAATCATCACCGAGTTGAAATAAGCTGCTCCGGTATTGCCTGCTGTGACAAACGCTTCGGCTTTTTCGTCTTTAACCAGGTTTAAACCAACAGCCATCGAGTTGTTAGGCTTTTTTTTGAATGATTCTACAGGTTTGTCCGTCATTTCAACGATATCTGGCGCATCAATAATCTCGATTTGAGACATATCAATGGAAATCTTTGCCGCATTTGCGAGAATGAGGTCTCTTTTCCCTACCAGAAGGACTTTTTCACCTTGAAGTGCAAGTTGCGCAGCGGCCTGAATTTCAGGGATTGGGTAATCATCACTTCCCATGGCGTCCAGTACGATCGACATTTGTTTTCTCCTCTTGAAGATTTACGAATCTGTTCTGCTTGACAATAAAGGATACGCGATTATAATAACCGAGCATTTTGCGCTGGTGCTGGAATTGGCAGACAGGCATGGTTGAGGGCCATGTGCCGCAAGGCGTGTGGGTTCAACTCCCACCCAGCGCACAAAGTAAGCCGCGATTCGCGGCTTTTTATTTTCCAATTTTGACTAATTCTTGCGTTCAATGATAAACCTGGTGATTTTGATCAATGCGTCCCGCTCCGGGCATTCATGAAATTGCGCCATGTTCGCCTCGGCTCTCTCAGCAAAATCAGCTGCCACACCGTAAGCACGTGTAATGGCATCACTATTAGCCGTTTGGGATACCAAGCGTTGAATTTCATCTTCTCCCTGGATGCAATTACCTGCTTTTAAGTTAGCGATGGCCGGATCCTGGGGGTTGGATTCCATGTAATATAGCATGGGGAGAGTGATCAGTCCCTGACGCAAATCTCCGCCAACAGGCTTCCCTACGGTGCTTTCTGCACCAGTGTAATCGAGAATATCATCAACGATCTGAAATGCCATGCCCAGTTCGTAACCGAAATTACGCAATAATTCCAATTGTGTGTCATTCACGTTACTGAGAACCGCAGCACAATGCGTGGAGGTTTCGAATAAGGAGGCAGTTTTGGCGTAAATGCGTTTATAGTAATCATCAACGTTAGCGACGCAGCGACTGGAAAATAACTGGTCGATTTCCCCATTCACGATTGTCATTAAACAACGCGCAATCAGCCGCATAACCTCAACTGAATTGGTCTTGGATGCCATGTCAGAAGCACTGGCAAATAGAAAATCACCAGTAAGAACTGTGGCGGCGGGTGACCATTTGGAATTGAGAGTTGGGATACCGCGACGCAAGAGAGAACCATCGATCAGGTCATCGTGTACAAGGCTCGCTGTGTGCAGCATTTCAATTGAAGTTGCCAGTTTTTCCTGCAGGTGCTGGTCAGCTTTCAGCATGCTGCCGATGAGGAGGATGATGCGCGGGCGTATGCGTTTACCACCGGAGGAGAGGATCAACGATACAGCTTTGATCAGGTCAGGATGATACTCGATCGCCTGAGCCATCATTAATTCTTCGACTCGATCGAGTCCGATTTGGATATTCTGAAGTGTATCTACGGATGAATCCAATTCACAAAGTCCAATTGAAGAGAGTATAAACGTTCCTTGTAGTCCAAATTGCCACTTCTGTTATATCACAATGTTGCAAATCGGCGATTTTTTGCGCGATCAATGGGATATAGGAGGGTTCGTTCCGTTTTCCCCGATAAGCCTGGGGGGAGAGGAACGGTCCATCCGTTTCCAAAACAATAGATGACATTTCTATTTTACTAAAAACTTCGTGTTTAGTAGTGGCGTTTTTAAAGGTCACAGGTCCGCCTGCCCCAAGCAAGTATCCCAATTCCGTGGCATACCGGGCTTCGTCCAGATTGCCCTCAAACGCATGCATTATACCTTTTAGAGGTTGGTAAAGCTCGGTTGAAGCGTGTTTTGAGACGATATCGAATAAAAATCCCAGACTATTACGGCTATGGAGGATCACGGGTTTTTGATGTACAGATGCCATTCTAAGAAATTGGGACAGAACATCGATCTGTAAATTGAGATTGTCCTGCCGATGGTAAAGATCCAGACCGATTTCTCCGATTGCTACTACCTTTGGATCCAGCGCCATTCTCTCGAAGAGCGGTAATTGATCAAAGGAGAATTGTTCAACGTCACTAGGATGTACGCCGATCGCAGCGAAAACTTCAGAAAACTGATGCGCCAATTTTACAACTTGTTGGCTGGATTCAAGGTCTAAACCAGGTACGATGATCTTTTGAACACCGGCATTTACTGCTCGCTGAATAACTTCAACAAGATCGTCCTGGTAGGAAGGAAAATCCAGGTGGCAGTGGGAGTCTACAAATTGCACTTCAGGCCAGACCAGCGATATATAACCCGTCCTTAAGTATGGAGGCCACATTTTCTCTGTGGGTGGTTTCACAATACACCCGCATGATCGGTTCAGTTCCTGAAAACCGGATCAGCAACCAACCGCCATCCTCAAGACAGAATTTAAATCCATCAGTTGTATCAAGTCCAGTAACGTTCAATCCGCCTATCTTATTGGGGTGCGCTTCGAGGATCATGGCTTCTCTATCTTTGCGATCACCGGAAAAGGGTGTGTCAACCCGGTCGTAATAGTGCGCACCAACCTTTTCAAAGAGCAGTTTCAACAACTCTGAAGGTTTTTTGTCGAGTTTAACCATAAAATCGAGCATGTACAGGCCGGCAAGAATACCATCCCGTTCAGGAACATTACCTCTAAAGGCGTATCCACCTGATTCTTCGCCGCCGATCATGGCATCGGTTTCCAGCATTTTTGGTGCAACATACTTGAAACCCACTCCAGTCTCGTATACCGGGACGTTATAGATCTTACCCAGTTTTTCAAGCATGCTGGTAGTGGAAAGGGTTTTAACGATCGGACCTCGCTCCTTGCGGACTTCCAGAAGGTAATAAGCAAGCAGGGCATAAACCTGCAATTGATTAACAAATACACCATTTTCGTCACCGACACCGACACGGTCAGCATCGCCATCAGTGATCAGCAGGATATCGCCTTTCAGATCAACCACGGTTTTCAGACCCACGTCAATATTCGGCTGGATCGGTTCAGGCCGCTTCATATCAGGGAAGATGGGATTGCGTTGATCGTGGATTTCATAAACCTGTGTTTTACCACCGGTAAGCAAACGGGTAAACCAACCGGCTCCATTACCCCACATGGCATCAACAACGATCTTCAAACCAGCATCCTTGATAGGTTCGAGATCGATCAATTTTTGGATGTGGGTAATGTAGTTGATGGCAGCGTCAAAGATCTCGATCAGTCCCTGTTCCTGTGCAACAATAAAAGGGATCCTTTTGGTCTCTTCTTCGGTCGCAGGGATCAGTCTTTCGATCTCTTTCAACCCTTGTGGAGCGATCGCTCCGCCGAATTCGTTGCGGACTTTGAAACCATTGTCTACAGGAGGATTGTGCGACGCGGTGATGTTGATCGCGCCAACGGCTTTTTTATCCACCACGGCAAAGGCGATCACTGGTGTCGGAGTAGCTTCCATGGTGAGGTAAACCTTTAATCCATTGCCCGCCAGCACCTCAGCAGCAGCCCGTGCAAAATGCTCCGACAGGAAGCGCTTGTCGTGTCCGATAATGACCCATTCCCCCTTTTTTCCCAGGTTAAGCAGATAATCAGCAAATCCCTGAGCGCACCTGCGCACATTGGCAAAAGTGTAATCCTCAGCGATTGATCCGCGCCAGCCATCTGTTCCGAATACGATTGTGTGAGTCATATCAACTCCTGAGAAATGGAATGATTAAATTATATCAGCCTTTGAATGATAAATTATGCATCCAGGACTGCTACAATGGCAACCATAGAATAAATGGCTGTGGTATCATCCTGAATATGGCCATTATCGGATATGACAAACTTCCTTCTACTCCACAACCTATCATGGTGGCAATGAGTGGAGGAGTAGATAGTTCAGTCGCAGCAGCTCTTCTCATTGAACAGGGTTACCAGGTCTCCGGAATCTTAATGCGTTTGTACGAAACAATAAGCAATGATAATAAATTCCAGCGTTCATTAGATAAAGCACAGGAAGTCAGTGCCAGGTTAAACATTCCCTTGGAAATAATTGATTACAGAGAAGAATTCCGGAAAAGGGTGATCGGTTATTTCTTACTTTCTCAACAGAAAGGTATAACTCCAAATCCTTGTTTTATTTGTAATGTTAAGATCAAATGGGGATTATTGCTTGGAAATGTGCTAGCGCGCGGGGTTAACTGGCTGGCATCCGGCCATTACGCCAGGATTGTGAAAAACAACCAGAATAAGATGGAATTGTACAAGGGAATGGACCCTGGGAAGGACCAATCATATGTTCTGTCCGGTCTCGACCAGAATACCCTCTCTCATATGGTGCTGCCATTAGCCGCATATTCAAAGAACCAAATAAGGGAAATTGCGCGTAGATATAACTTAGATTTTAAAAGTGTTGATGACTCACAGGACTTATGCTTTTTCGATGGGTTAGGGCAGGAGGAATTTCTTAATAGATATGCCAAGGAATTGTTTATTCCCGGTGAGATCAAAACACAAGATGGTCGCCTTGTGGGTATGCACAATGGATTGGCCAATTATACGATCGGTCAACGAAAAGGTCTTGGCGCTGGAAATAAAGAACCGATTTATGTGTTAAGAAAAGACATAATTCAAAACGTGTTGATTGTCGGACCGGGATCACAATTGGGAAGAAAAGATATAAGTGTAACGGATGTAAATTGGATCAGTGGTGATGAACCACCATTACCTGACGAATTTGATATAAAAATTCGTTATCGATCCACCCCGAAAAGAGGCACACTAAATAAGAATAATCGAGCAGGTTATGATATTATTTTTGCTGAGCCGATACGGGACCCCACACCAGGCCAGATCGCTGTTTTCTACAAAAATGACCAGGTAATCGGTAGCGCTTTCATAAGCGACACAACTTCTGGAGAAAATATATGACGCCAGCTTCATATTTTCTTGGATTTATCCTTGCATCCATTATCGGTTGCGGGTTTCATTTTTGGCACGGTGGTGGATTCAAATGGTTGATTTTCTTTAATGTCATTGCCTGGATCGGTTTTTGGCTGGGTCATTTTATCGGGAACCTGACCGGTATACACTTCCTGCCTCTCGGACCAATCAATTTTGGTCCTGCCATGGTAGGCGCAATAGTCGTCCTGTTCCTGGGATTTTGGTTGAGTATGTTCAAGCAGGAGATGAAAAAGCCATAGGCTTTAATTATGGAAAACACGCAGACGGACACTACGATCCTTACAAAAGAAGGCGATCTTGTACAACTGGTAGGGCTCAGTCATAAGTCGTTTATTATTACATTACAGCCTGGAGCGGTTTTTCACTCACACCGTGGAACATTAAATCATGATGATCTCATTGGAAAAGTATGGGGTACCGAGGTATTGAGCCACAACGGTAGTCCATTTTTTATACTTCAACCCTCATTAACCGATATTCTACGCAATACTAAACGAACCACGCAGATCATGTATCCCAAAGAGATCGGATATATTCTTTTATATATGGGAATCGGACCAGGTTCACAGATCATAGAGGCGGGGACAGGCAGTGGATCCTTTACCACTGCCATGGCGCACGCGGTAGGTGACCAAGGCCGGATTTATTCTTACGAGGTAAAAGAAGCCAACCAGGCTGCTGCGAAGAAAACACTTCAGAGATTGAATTATTCAAGCAGGGTTGATTTCAAAATTCGTGACATTTTCACAGGTTTTGATGAAAAAAACGTAGATGGGGTGTTTTTAGACCTTTCGAACCCGTACGATTACTTGAAACAGGTGCGTGACGCTTTAAAACCCGGCGGCCATTTTGGCTGCATCGTACCCACGACCAATCAAGTGATGCAGGTGCTGGTGGCTTTGCGCCGTAACGATTTTGCATTTGTAGAAGTGTGTGATGTATCGGTACGATTCTATAAAACAGAGCCGACACGCTTTAGACCTGCAGATCGTATGATCGCGCATACCGGATACCTGATATTTGCCCGACCGGTAACGATAGAGCGAGAACAGGTTGATCCAAAATTATTAAAGGAGATTGGCTTGATCAGCAAATTGGATACTGAGCAGGTCGATTTGGTCGGGGATATGGAATGAACAATGAACAACGGTTACTGGAAGAAAAGATCAAAGCAGCTCTGGGTATGAATGAACCAGGGTTATCGGAAGATATCAGTCCACGCGTACCGGCTGCTGTGCTGATCCCATTTGTCTTTATAAAGGATGAATGGTATCTGCTTTTTACAAAAAGAACCAATGGTGTTGCGACCCACCGGGGGGAGATCTCATTTCCGGGAGGAGCAGCTGAAGATGAAGACAAGGATCTGATCCAGACGGCCATCCGGGAAGCTTGTGAAGAGATCGGGTTGTGCGACGAAAGCATTCACGTCATTGGAGTAATGAAGCCCGTTCCTACAGTCTCCAATTACTGTGTTCTGCCTGTAATATCTACAGTAAAATGGCCTCAGGAACTACGATTGAATCCTTCAGAAGTGGAGAATATTCTCTTAATTCCAGTCAATTGGCTGAAGCAGGATGAGAACTGGTACGTTCAGGATTATTATTTTGCCCCCGATCAATACAAAACGGTGCTCCATTACCGTGATTACGAAGGAGAGCATCTATGGGGGATAACTGCCGGATTGGCGCAAAAGATCACATCTCTAATATAAAAACGAGCGGAGAGTATCCGCTCGTTCTTCTTCATACAAGGGATAATTAATCTTCTTCTTCAGTTTCTTTCTTTCCCTTTTCGATCACTTCTGGTTCAAGACCTTCGGCAGCTGTGACTTCCTCTTCTTCTCCTGCAGGTGAGGTGATCAGGATCAGCATTTCATCTTCTGGTGTAAGCAATTCCACGTTAGCAGGGACTACCAGGTCCTTCACCAGGATGGAATCACCGATTTCCTTTAATACCGAAATGTCGAGGACGAATCTTTCAGGTAGATCTGAGGGAAGGGCTTCAACTTCAACAGAATTCAATCCATCTACCACAACACCGTTGAAATCTTTCACGGCTGGTGCGATACCAGTAAATTCGATATTCACAGCGGCGCGGATCTTCTCGGTCAGAGAAACAGCCTGAAAATCAATATGAATGAACCGGTTTTTAAGATAATCACGCTGACGTTCGCGTACCAGTGATGCAATCTCTTTTCCTTCCAATACTACTGTAACGATACTGGAAGAGGTCGCCTGGTTGAGCACACGGGTTGCTTCTTTGAGATCCATAAGGATGGCGGTAGGTTCGAATTTGTGCCCGTAGATCACACCAGGAAGTTTGCCTTCACGCCGCAATACTCCAACCTGTTTCCCAATTGTCGATCTTTTTTCTGCAGCAATTACCAGTTTTTCCATTTGTTTTATCCTTCGAGCGCCTCTCACCTGGGATTATCCCGGTTACCATCGCTCTATTTAAATTGTTTTGCCCTTAAGGGCGGGTCTTATTATAGGTTGCTAAAGGGATTAGGTCAAGGCGTGTTTTAAGACTTGTTATCAATATTAATTCACCCAATTTAGGGTCTTTTCAACCGCTTTTTTCCATTTGATATAGTACTGGTTTCCCAGTCTTTCCTCCATTTGCGGGATCCATTCCTTATCCTTTTTCCAGTTCTGAATCAGATCCTCGGTGTTCTTCCAAAAGCCGACAGCTAAGCCGGCTGCGTATGCGGCACCAAGTGCAGTGGTTTCTGAGATGCTGGGTCTCACAACCGGGACCCCCAGTATGTCTGATTGGAACTGCATCAATAGATCATTAACAACCATGCCGCCATCCACTTTTAAAGAGGTCAGCCTGGTTTTTGAATCAAGCTGCATAGCGTCCAATACTTCGCGGGTTTGAAAGGCTGTCGCTTCAAGTGCAGCACGAGCTAAATGCCCTTTTGTGGCAAAACGGGTCAATCCCGCGATGATGCCCCGCGCATCAGATCTCCAATGAGGAGCGAATAGCCCAGAGAAAGCAGGTACAAAATAAACATCGCCGTTATCCTTCACGGTGCGCGCAAGAGGTTCAATATCACTGGATTTATCGATGATTTGCAGGTTATCCCGTAACCATTGCACCAATGCACCAGCGATTGCAATTGACCCCTCAAGGCAATAGACAGCAGGTGCGCAATTTAGTTTGTAACCTACTGTAGTGAGAAGACCGTTCTGGCTAAGCACTGGTGAAGATCCGGTATTCAAAAGCATAAAACAACCGGTGCCGTAGGTATTTTTTGCTTCTCCAGGCTGGAAGCAGCATTGTCCAAATAATGCAGCCTGCTGGTCTCCCAGGTCACCGGCTATCGGTACCCTGGGCAGTAATACTGAGGTATGGCCGTAAACTTCAGAGCTGGAGCAGATCCTGGGTAATAATTTGGCTGGTATGTTAAGCAGTTCAAGTAATTCCGCATCCCATTGAAGGGTTTCAAGGTTCATCAACATCGTTCGCGAGGCGTTGGTCACATCCGTAACGTGGACTCCACCCTGAGTTCCACCGGTGAGGTTCCAGATCAACCAGGTATCGATGTTACCAAACAGGATATCACCTTTTTCAGCCTGCTCCCTCAAACCGGGCTCATTCTCCAGCAGCCATTTAATTTTTGGGCCTGAGAAGTAGGTAGCCAGAGGTAAACCAGCCTTTTTTTGAAAGATCTCTTTCACCCCGCTTTTCTCCAATGTGTTGCAGATTTCCGCGGTTCTTGTATCCTGCCAGACGATCGCTTTACCGCACGGGACTCCGGTAACACGGTTCCATAAGACCGTGGTCTCTCGTTGATTGGTGATTCCCAGAGCGGATATTTCTTCTCCCGTCAGACCGGATATTCGCAGTGAGTTCAATATTACTTCACGGGTGTTATGCCATATCTCCATGGCATCGTGTTCGACCAAACCTGGAGCAGGGTAATATTGTTTGTGTTCTTTTTGATCAACAGCCACAATTTCACCTTTGTGATCAAACACGATGAAACGGGTGCTGGTTGTGCCCTGATCGATGGCAGCTACAAAATCTCCCATAATTCCCTCCGTTGTATTGACTGTAAAAAAAATTATACAATAAGCCATGTTTAATCAACATTTACCTAGAACGATTGCAACCATCCTCCTGCTAATGTTGTTGGCTTTTTTACTAGCAGCCTGTGTGAAGGTGATCGGGCCGGCTCCAGAGATTGGCACTGCCAGGATACATGATATCCAGGGTTGTTCACACCAGTCACCCTACCTGGGGCGCCAGGTCGAAGGGGTAACCGGAATCGTTACCAAAAAAAGTAGTAATGGGTTTTACTTGCAGGATGATCAACCCGATGAACAGGTCTGTTCCTCAGAAGGGATATTTGTTTTTACTATAACTTACCCGGACGTGCGACCGGGAGATAAAATTACTGTCTCCGGTGAGGTGGATGAATTTCTACCAGGTGGAATAGAAGACCGGAACCTCACACTAACTCAAATAACAGACGCAGAATTTCAAATTGTATCTCGTGGCAATAAGCTACCTGATGCGATTATGATAGGTGAGAATGGATACTTGGTGCCTGACCAGCACATAGAAAATGATGGATTTCGAGAATTTCAACCTGCTGAGGATGGCATCGATTTTTTTGAGAGCCTTGAATCCATGATGGTGACTGTAACCCCTGGGATGGTGATTGGCCCACGAAATCAATTCAACGAAGTGGTCATTATTCCTGATAAATCTCGTGGTTCGAACCTGTTTTCGTCAGAAGGGGCATTGGTTCAACGAGACGATGATTCCAATCCAGAACGCATCATTTTTAATCTGAATAATGAGAATCGTCATAAGGTTAATCTTGGCTCCAGATTGACTAAAAGTGTTACCGGAATCGTAGATTATGCGTATGGAAATTACAAGATCAATGTTTTTGGCCTGGCTGATTTTTCGGATGTTAACCCGGTTATTGAACAATTAGATAACAACTCGCAATCCTTGACGATCGTCTCTTATAACGTTGAAAATCTTTCTATTTATGATGACAGATCAAAATTTAGTAAAGTTGCAGCACAAATTGCCAACGACATGGATAATCCGGATATCGTAATCCTGCACGAAGTAATGGATGATTCCGGTACAGAAGATGATGGTGTCGTAACAGCGCAAACGACACTGGCGAGATTGGTGGAGCAAATTGAATTAATGAGCGGGGTTCATTATTCCATTATCGATAACCCGCCTATCAATAATCGTGACGGAGGGATCAATGGGGGAAATATTCGTACATGCATACTCTTTCGTGAAGACACAGGGATTCGCATAGCTGATCTACCGCAAAATTCGATCCTTATGGAGAATCCGACCAGGATCGGACCGGATGATTGGCCTTTCTCTGTCACAAGAAAACCCTTGGTCGTTTTGTTCGAATTTAACGGTGAAAATTTCCTGGTTACCGGTGTGCACTTGACTTCCCGCGGGGCTGATTCTCCTCTTTTCGGTAGTATACAACCACCAGCGAAACCGGAAGAGGAAAAACGAAACCAACAGGCACATTACATCAATCGATATTTATCCGAGTTTCACCGGCGGCTACCCGGTGTGCCCATCATCGTGGCTGGGGATCTGAACGATGACCCGTGGTCGAATACTCTATCAATACTTAGTCGCGACCTGCTTATCAATATGAATGAATTGGTCCCTGAAAATGAGAGATATTCGTACATCCTGGACGGCAACGCGATCCAATTGGATTACATTCTTATTTCTGATGATCTCAATTGGAAGAATACTTTCCAGATAATGCATTTAAATACCAGTTTAGACCACACAGAACAGGTCAGTGATCATGATGCGGTGATCAGTGAAATCAATTTTCCATAGATTCTCTTACACAACGGACAATAATTTCTTGTTCTGGTGAGTCACAGTGCGGAAGTGATATCCATAAATAACCAGGGTGATTGCCATGGGGATCTTTTTGACGTCATGGCTGAGAGTCCAGAAAAACAGGTCCCAATAATAATGCGCCTCTTTGAAATTCAAACCCATGCGGATGATCGTCTTGAAGAACGCCAGGAATTCGTTGTATCTGAGTGTCAATTTCTGTTGAGTGGGTCGAAATTGAAGGAGAAAGGTTTTTATCCTGGGGTAGAGGAGTTCAGGGGAATAAATGGATTCCATAATCTTGAAGTAGCCTTTTTTCAAAGCGTCAGGATGAAGTTTCGTAACGATATTGGTTGTTCCATCAGCATTATCGCCAGACATCTCCCGCAGAATCCGACCTTCGCTTTTCAACCTGTCATATAAAGTGGTACCGAAAGGCGCTTGTAACAATCCAACCATGGCCGTTACAATGCCGGAATCCTGGATAAATGTGATCATCTGATCAAAAATATCGGAGGTGTCACTATCAAATCCTACTATGAACCCGGCCATTACATGCATACCGTGATTCTGAATGACATTAATATTCTTAATCAAATCCCGTTGTGAATTCTGTTTCTTATTGCACTCCATAAGGCTCGCGCGATTGGGAGTTTCGATCCCGATGAACACGTCCAAAAATCCTGCATTTGCCATGAGATCGAGTAATTCAGGGTCATCCGCCATATTTATAGACGCCTCGGTGGAATAACGGAACCCTGGTTTTTCTTTGTGCCATTCAATCAGCGCAGGAAGTATCTCCTCTTTTATATATTTCTTGTTCCCAATGAAATTATCGTCGACAAAAAAGACGTTGCGACGCCAGCCGGCAGAATAGAGCTGCTCAAGCTCAGCGATGATCTGATCTACAGACTTCAGGCGAGGAATATGTCCCAGTAGTGCTGTCACGTTGCAGAAATCACAATGAAATGGACAACCGCGCGACAGTTGAACGCTCATCGTGTCATAGTCATCCAGGTTGATGATGGAAAGATCGGGCAGTGGGGAGTTGCGGATATCAGCAAATTCGTTGGACGTATAAACCTTTTTGACTTCCACTCCTGATTCAATATCTGCCAGAAAAAGGGGCAGTGTGATTTCACCTTCATTTTTAATGAACGTATCGATTTGTGGAAAATCATCGATTGGACCGGAGAACATTGGCCCCCCAGCCACGATCGGTTTGTCATGTTCTTTTACTTTTGTTATTACCTTATGGACCGATTTCCTTTGAACATCCATTGCGCTGATGAACACCATATCACACCAATCTATGTCACGATCGGTAAGGGGATTAATATTCATGTCAACAAGCCGTTTTTCCCAGCTAACCGGTAATAATGAGGAAATGGTCATTAATCCCAAGGGTGGATTGTTGATCTTTCGATTGATAAACTTCAATGCATGCTTGAAGCTCCAAAAAGTGTCTGGGAATTCAGGATAAACCATTAGTATGCGCATATATACATTCCTTTACTTTTCAAAAAGTGTAGGGTCGCGCGTCCAGATTGGGATGTGCCTAATGGGACAAAAAAATATCTATTTATGAACCGAGGCATGGATGAGTGTGACTTTATGGGGATAACTACGACTGATCAGAATGCTATAATAAAAATCAATGGAAAACAAAGACCATTCATCTTTTAATTTGAGCACCGGAACAGACCTGGCGTTTGCCTTGTTAGTATTTATTGCCTACTTCTCAGCTTTTAGTTCCGCTCCGGTAACTTCAATTTTTTTAATCACGATCATCATCTTGTTGGGAATAGCTTATATTACTAATGGGATCTACGGATTTTCTTATGTAAAAAAGAGAAATACAAGAGAGATCAAGAGCCTGTATTTTATTAGCCAGTTGATCATCGGTGGCTTGATCATTTATTATGGAAAAGGCGCAGGGTTTTCAACCTTGATCCTTCTCCCGATAGTCGCACACAGCGTGGTTTCTTTGGATGAAAACTGGACGATGATAGCAAACTTTGGGGTGCTCCTGACGTACATCGCAGCAGTTTGGTCCTATTCCCAGGACCTGTTCCAGGTATGGACGGGATTCCCTGTCTTTTTTGCCGGACAAGTGATCATACTGATCTTCACGCAAATGGCGGTTAATGAACAAAAGGCCAGGAGGAAATTGGAGATCCTGGCGGAAGAACTTTCGGAAGCCAACCGACATCTCAGTGAATATGCTCAGCAAGTGCACGAGCTGGCGGTAACACAGGAAAGGAACCGCTTTGCCAGGGAAATACACGACGGACTGGGTCATTACCTGACAACGATAAATATGCAACTTAACGCTGCGGCCGTTTTGATTCGTACAGATTCGATAAAAGCAGAATCGATGCTCGTTAAGGCAAAAAAACTGATCATCGAGGCACTCGACGATGTCCGGGAATCGGTATCTGCCTTGCGAGAAGAAAACGTGGATATGGAGGATCTTCCGGAAAGGATTTCGCACCTTGTCGAAGGTGCCAGATCACCAAGATGGGAAGTGAGCCTGATCGTGACAGGAGATCCATATTCTGTATCACCACCAGTACATTTGACGATTTATAGAGCCGCACAGGAAACCTTGAACAACGCGCAGAAACACTCTAACGCTAAAAAGATGCAACTCAATTTGGATTACTCCAGGAAAGATCAACTAGTGTTTACAGCAAGCGACAACGGATCTGGAGCAGAAGACTTGAAATCTGGTTATGGTATCCTGGGTTTACAGGAGCGGGTTCGTTTGCTGAATGGCAGTATTGCCATAGAAAATAATCCCGGTAAAGGGTTTCTGGTACGAATTGAATTACCAGTGGATGACCGATGATAAAAATTCTTATATGCGATGATCAGTCTCTTTTCCGTGAAGCGCTGCGAACATTATTGAGCTCTTTTGCTGATCTTGATGTCATCGGTGAAGCAGCAAATGGAGAAGAAGCCATCAGGTACGCCGTTTCACTATCTCCGGATGTTGTGTTGATGGACCTGAGAATGCCGATCATGGATGGCGTAGAAGCGACTCGTCGAATCACTCAACTTGGCAAAGGGATCAAGGTGATTGTTCTGACAACTTTCGATGATGACGAGACGGTTTTTGACGGATTACGGGCGGGAGCAGTGGGTTATTTGTTGAAAGATGTATCTTCTGATAAGCTGGTAGAAGCCATTAATGCCGCTAATAGGGGAGATTATTTTTTACTCCCTTCCATAACTGCCAAAGTTGTATCAGAATTTTCGAAAATCTCAAAACCGATCCGGAAACAAAACGATGAAATGATCGCGGATCCGTTATCTCCAAGGGAGGTTGAGATACTTCGCGTGGTGGCTACCGGAGCAAGCAATAAAGAGATTGCTGACCAATTGTTCATTTCCGAAGGTACTGTCAAGAATCATTTGTCAAGTATATTAAGCAAGCTCGGTGTGCGCGATCGTATGCAGGCTATCCTGAAAGCCAAAGAATTGGGAATTATCGACATTTAGAATTGGAATACATCCATGGTAAAAACCGCAAATATTTCAAAAAAAGACTCGCTCCTGCAATATGCTCCTTTAGCTGGAGTGATCCTCGTCATCTCAGGTTTGCTATTGCTGCTGGATCAACGCCTAAACACCGGCTGGATTACTCTGTCTATCCCTGCATTTATCGGATTAGCGATTTTCGCTTATGGGGTTTACAAGCGAAAAATTCGTTGGGCAGTCCCCGGACTTATTCTCATGGGATTGGGCTCAGCACTCATCACATTATTGAGCCCAAAATTGACTATTGAGATGACCCCAAGGTTGGGTTTCAGCTTTATGGCCAATTCAATTGCATGGACACTCATGTTTGTGGTCATCTGGATTAAAGCAAGACAGAAGGCTTGGTGGGCGCTGTTTGTAGCGTTTATTTTGGCAGCGCTTGCAGTAATATTCTTGTGGCAACGCTTTTCCCTGCTCGTTTTTGTTTTTTACCTATCCATAGCTATTGGACTGGTTTTTTTATTATGGGGAGGGTTCTCTGGCCGCATGGCGCTGATCATTCCGGGGGCTCTACTGATCGCTACAGGGGCGGGGGTCTACTTCGGGTGGAGCAATCCTGAAACGCCTGGTGGACTGCAAAAAACCGGAATCATGCTGGTGTGGTTTGCTTTGGGGTGGGGATTGATCATCGTGTTTTCGAGGATCATGAATAAACGCTTTGTCTGGTGGCCATTGATCCCGGGTGGGATCCTATTAATGGTTGGGTCAGGTTTATATATTGGAGGCAATCCGGAAAACGCGCTCGGTTTTCTGGGGAATACTGGTTCGATCGGCCTTATCCTGGTTGGTGCTTACCTGATTTTTCTAAAATTTGGAATGAAACGTTAGCTTATTAGTTCAAGAGGACGAGTAAATCAGTGAGCCTGGCTTCCATGGCTTGTTCGCCTGCGCGTATGATCTCGTTCACCCGACTAAAACCAAAGAGAGATGTAATGTCGGCAGGGACAGCGGGGGCTATTAAAAGGTCAGGTGGAAATTCCTTTATGTTCTTTTCGACCAGGGTGCTTGTCATGATCATTTCTACCCGATAAAAATCCTGCAGGATGCCCGGTAAAGGCAAGGGGATATGTTCGTGACGATGTGAATCCTCTGTAGATGTAGTCACTTGATTCATGAGATGTACATCAACCGCCATGATCACATCTGCGTTTGAGCCCTTCAAAATCTTCACCGGAACATCATCCAGGACACCTCCATCAACAAGTCGATAAGGTCCAATTTCAACCGGTGGAAAAAAACCCGGCACTGCAGTGGTAGCCATAATACTGTCCAGCAGGTTGCCTCTGTCAAGTAAGATCTCTTTTCCAGAAATCAGGTCGACCGCGTTCATACAAAGCGGGATCAACGCATCTTCGATCTTTGCTGAAGGAGGAATGTAGTAAGATAAGTACCTTCGGATATTTTTTCCAGCCAGCAAACCTCTGCGGTTTGGTGTCCGATCTAACAGTTTCAGGATCTCCCGTTTGCTATTTAAGCGTTTCGCGATCTTTTCGATCTCATCAATCGGCAATCCAATTGCCAGGGAAGAAGCGATAATTCCACCCATACTGCACCCTGCCAAACATGAAATCTCGATTCCGTTATTGATCAGTACCTTTAGTACACCGATGTGCGCCAGGCCTCTGGCACCACCGCCGCCTAAAACAATCCCTAACTTTTTTTGTTGCTGAACTTTTTTTGTTATGGTCATAGGATTATTTTACCTGAGTTCTATTCAGCCCTGTTCAATAAGCTTTCTGTCTGATAATATCTAACCTTGTTCATTTTTTCTTTGAACAGGATCAGGTGGCAGGTATGAAAACAGAAAGAAATGATATTCGGAATATTGCGATCATCGCGCATGTCGACCATGGAAAGACAACCCTGGTGGATGGTTTGCTAAAACAGGCGCGGGTTTTTCGGGATAATCAGCAGGTTGTGGAACGGGTGATGGATTCAAATGACCTGGAGAGGGAGAGGGGCATTACGATCCTGGCAAAAAACACAGCCATCCTTATTCCGAATCCGCGTAACGGGGAAATGGTGAAGATCAACATCGTTGACACTCCCGGACACGCTGACTTCGGTGGTGAAGTTGAACGCGTCATGAATATGGTGGATGGCGTGCTGCTGCTGGTGGATGCAGCCGAGGGACCAATGCCGCAAACCCGTTTTGTTCTGAAGAAAGCTCTTGAAATGGGTCATCGGGCGATCGTAGTGATCAACAAGATGGATCGAAAGGACGCTGATGCTGAGCGCGCAGTGAACCTGACCTTTGATCTGTTCATCGAATTGGGCGCTAATGACGCGCAAGCTGACTTTCCAATTATTTATGCTAATGCCATTACTCAACAATCCGGTTTTACTGCGCAATTAGAAGACGATCTGCAGCCCCTTTTCAAAGCCATCCTCGACACGATCCCTGCACCTGTTGTGGATAAAGACGCACCCTTACAAATACTGGTGACCAACCTTGGATATGATGATTATCGAGGCGTTACCGCTGTGGGGCGTGTTCACGCAGGCGTAATCAATGCGGGTCAACCCATAGCCCGAATACTGAAGACAGGCGCAGTTTTGAATGAAAAAGCCCGCTATTTATATACTTACCAGGGACTTGATAAAGTAGAGGTCGATCGGGTCGAAGCTGGGGATATCGTTGCTATTGGTGGTTTGGAAGGTATCGAGATCGGTGAAACGCTGGCAGATATTAACGAGCCAATCGCGCTGCCGGTCATTCACGTTGAAGAACCGACAGTCCGCATGACGTTCAGTGTGAACACATCACCATTTACTGGTAGGGAAGGCAAGTGGAGTACATCGAGAAAGCTGCGCGAGCGACTTTACGATGAATTGAAAAATAACGTAGCATTGCGCGTAGATGATACCGATACTCCGGACGCTTTTCTAGTTTCGGGCAGGGGAGAGCTGCACCTGGCGATTCTAATTGAAACCATGCGCCGGGAAGGGTATGAATTTCAGGTTTCAAAACCCGAAGCCATTTTAAAGCAGGACGACAATGGTAATTTGCTGGAACCTTTTGAAGATCTGCATATAGACACAAGCCCGGAATCGGTGGGAGCTGTTGTGGAAATGTTGGGCAACCGTAAAGGAAAGATGCTCAACATGCAAAACAATCCGGATAACACGGTGCATCTGCAATACCTGGTACCGACCAGGGGGTTGCTGGGCTTTAGATACCAGTTTCTCACTATTACCAGGGGTACAGGCGTGCTCAATTCGCTGTTTCACGGATATTTTCCATACATGGGGCCGATCACGTCACGATCTTCAAGTTCTATAGTTGCATGGGAGACCGGACTTTCTTCAACTTTCGGTTTGAAAAACGCGGAAGAAAGAGGAGTGTTATTCATAGGAGCTGGTGTAGATGTATATGAGGGTATGGTTATTGGTGAAACTCAACGTCCCGATGACCTTTCCGTAAATGTGTGTAAGAAAAAACATCTGACCAATATGCGTTCATCTAATAAGGACATAGAGATCCGTCTTACTCCACCGCAACAAATGAGCCTTGATCAAGCGATCGAATACCTGGCTGAAGATGAGCTGTTAGAAGTAACACCCTTGAATTTCAGGATCAGAAAAAAAATTTTGAACACTGAAGAACGCGGCAAGCAGACGAAAAAATCAAAAGAATTACTTACTGAGGCCTAAAATGGTTTCAAAACACGTTTCTTTTGAAAAAATATTCTGAATTTCCGATTATTCATGCAATTTACTCTTGACAAGATTGACCTGCTGTGTTAAATTTGTATACGTAGGATGAAAAGTAGTTCTAGCTGGACGTAATAAGCACAGCCTGAAGCGAAATCGCCATGGCTGTTTTTATTTGACTGTTCCGACAGAACGAACCAATCCGAAATATTGTAAGATTTGCTATAGGAGGCAAAAGAAATGTCAGAACGTATCGTCGGTACAGTCAAATGGTTCAACGGAACCAAAGGTTATGGTTTCATCTCCCGTGAGGGCGGAGAGGACGTTTTCGTCCACTTCTCAGCTATTCAGGGTGATGGTTATCGCAACCTTGAAGAAGGACAGAAGGTCGAATTCGCAATCGAAAAAGGACCTAAAGGCCTTCAGGCCAGCAACGTGGTCGTAGTCAGCTAGTTACACCCGTATGCACATTCAAATCCCGCCGTGATGGCGGGATTTTTTTTACTTTTCCTCGATCGCGGTCCAGTAACCCTGATCGAGTTCATCATCTGATAAATGGGCGTACCTTTGTGTAACGGAGATGTTCCTGTGACGGGCTAATTCCTGTGCCAGTTTCAGGTTTCCAGATGACTTCAAGACGCGGGTAACGAAGTAATGTCTGAATGAATGGGGTGTGATCGTTCCTACAGCATCTGCACCGAGAAATTCACTGACTCTTGCAGAGATAATATTTCTACCAGTAGTTGTGGTGATGGGTTTGGTCTTCTTTCCGGTTCCACGATCATGCCTCGCGAACAATGGAAGCGACGCCAGAGATTTTCCGGTATTGCCATCCATCTCAGCTCTGGCTTTCAGATAATCCATTAACGCAGTTGTGGACCGAGTGGAGAAACGAACGATATCCTGACGGTTGCCTTTGCCAATGATCATCGATCGACCTTCGTTCCAATCGATGTCACCCCGGCGAAGATTGCAGGCTTCGTGAACACGTAAACCAGTATCAGCCAACGTGTACAGAAAAGCTCTGTCGCGTAGATTAACCAAACGATCAGATGCATCTTCGAAGGGTTTTATCAACAATTGTTCCGCTTTTTCAAGAATAAGATCGATCTGGGAGGCCGGGAATTGTGGCAGACGCTGACCGGGTTTGCGCGCCCGCTGCTGGATCAATAAACGCACCCTGGGTAAATTTATGTCTGCCAATCGTTCTGCCACCAGAAATTCGAAGAATCCGGTCACGGCTGTCAAATATAGTCGTTCTGTTGTCGCAGCGTGGTCTTTTAGTGCGTTGGTAAGCCATACGATAGTGTCTTCAGAAAGGGTTTGAACCTCGGTGTTTTCAAGATCCAGGTGTCGTGATTGTAAGACATCTATGTAGAAGTTTAGAGCATTTTTATATGTTGATGCGGTATGTGGGCTGCGCGCAAGCTCAACAGAATTCTGATATTTCTTTATTGATTGATAGATGGACATCGTCATTATTACCCTCGTGTATTCAAGCCAGATATGCTTATGATAATAATACTTATCGAAACCATGACTTTATTATACACCCCTTTTGATAAAACTCGGCAATAAAATTGTGAATAATATTACGAAGAATATTTCAATGATGACCATCTTCTTTATTTGATAAGGAATTTATCATTCTCACAGCTGTTCTTAAGGATTGAATATAATAAAAAGGTAAACTTAGGATTCAAGGAAGGTTCAATGAAGATTCTCTTGCCTTATGGTCGCAGTGATTTTCAAATAGATTTACCAGACACTGGATATAAAATTGATACATTAGTACCTCGCCATACCCAGCTATCAAGTCATAAACCGGAAATACTTGTAGAGGAAGCGCTCTCCTCCCCTGTTGGTGGTCTCAACCCATTCGGAACGGTTACACGCAATACACGAGTTGCCATTACGGTCAATGATAAAACCCGCCCCGTTCCGAACGCTCTGCTGCTGAATCCGCTGATCAGTAGACTGAATCAGATTGGTGTGCCTGATACGAACATTACCCTTTTCATTGCTTCGGGAACTCATTTACCAATGACTCCCAAAGAATATAAATTGATCTTGCCGCTTGAGTTGATCACCAGGTTTACCGTGATTCCTCACGATTGCGACAATTACAGCAATCTATACGAAATAGGCACTACAACTCGCGGTACACCAGTATCTGTAAATAGAAACTTTTATGATCACGATCTTAGGATCGTGGTAGGTGATATTGAGCTACACCACTTCGCTGGATATTCCGGCGGTGTAAAGTCCGGAGCAATCGGCATGTGTGGACGCACTACTATTAACACCAATCATCGATGGTTAATGGATACCCAATCAAGAATGGGAGAATATGATCATAATCCGTTGAGACAAGATATTGAGGAGATCGGCAGGAAGATCGGTATCCATTGCGCTCTAAATGCTGTGTTGAATGAAAATAAGGAAATTCTCGCAGTATTCTTCGGAGATCCAGTCCAGGTGATGCGGAAAGGGATCGAAGTCGTAAATGGGTTAAGCCGCGTAGAGATTGATGAGAAATATGATCTAGTCATCGCTTCTGCAGGAGGATATCCAAAGGATATTAACTTATATCAATCACAAAAAGCGATGACACATGCATCCTACTTTTGTAAACAAAATGGGACAATATTACTGATTGCGGAATGCAGTGAGGGGGTCGGTTCTGATGCCTACCTGGAATTCATGAAGGATGTGACCACCACTGACGAGGTCGTCTCTAAGTTTTCGCGTCAGGGATTTTCAGTCGGTCCACACAAAGCCTTCCAGATTGCCCGTATTCTGGAAAACCACAAGGTTTTTCTTTACTCTTCAATTTCTCATGCGCAAGTATCGAAATTGTTGATACATCCATTTAACCCTGGAATATTATCGTCATTCCTGCAGGAAAATATTCCAGATCAGGGAAGAATTGCTGTAATTCCTCACGCGACAGCCTGTATTCCAGCGTTCGTAGGAGAAGCAAAATGACCAAAGATCCGAAATATTTACGCAACCCGCAACTGGATGGGAGTCCGTTTTTCTGGCCGGAGGGTGATGTAGCCGTATTATGTTTGCATGGTTTTACCGCTACCACCGTTGAAGTGAGAAAAATTGCATCTTATCTCAAGAATCAAGGGATTACCACCAAAGGGCCCTTACTCCCGGGGCATGGGACAAACCCTTATGAAATGAACAATACACGCTGGGAAGATTGGTTGGGTGCAGCGGAAAAAGCTTTATTGGAATTGATGCAGAATTACAAGAAGATATTTGTGCTCGGAGAATCCATGGGGGGGCTGCTCACGTTGCATCTTGCCGCAAAATACCCTTCCCTGCTTGGCATCATGGTATTTGCACCGGCGGTTAAAATCCACAAATTGTGGATATCGAAATTCATTTGGCCCTTTAAATCCTTCATGCAAAAAGGAAAACCCAAAGATTCCATCCCGCAACAAAGTTACACCGTTTTCCCATTAAAAGCCGCGGCGAGTCTCTATGATTTCCAGAAAATAGTTCGGAAAGAGCTTAATCTGATTACTGTACCTGCGATCATTTTCCAGGGAAAATTAGATGATACAGTAGATCCCTTGGGTGCAGTCTATGCTTATGAAAATCTGGGCTCTTCAGACAAGGATTTTGTGGTGCTGGAAGACTCTAACCACATAATATTGCTGGACCAACAACTTCCGACGGTTCAGGAAATTTGCCTGGAGTTCATACAACGGTGTGTAAAATCGAATGTGAGTGAATAAGGTTATAATTACTTGCATCAATTAACGATCACCAAGTCAATCAAAGTGGAGAAAAATGGCCAAGAAACCGAAAACCTATGGTAAAACAACGATCGCACCTGAAGTGCTCATCTCGATCGCTCAACTGGCAACACTTGGAGTAGAAGGCGTCAGCCGCCTGACACCAGGTCCCAGAGAAGTAAATACTCTGTTTAAAAGAGGAATTACAGAGGGAGTCAATATTTCGATTGCTGATGACATGGTCTATGTGGATTTGTATGTAGTATTAAAAAGGGATGTTAATGTTCGTGATGTCAGCCACACCATCCAACATCAGGTAGCCAGAGCAATTTCCGAAATGGTGGGTATGGAAATTGGTAAGATCAACATCCACGTTGAGGATATCGACTTCAAGGAAGCATGAGAAATCTATGAAATCCCGTACACGGGCTAGAGGGATAGCCCTGCAGGTTCTATATGAATACGATCTGGCAGGTCATCCGTTAGGCGAAATAATTGCAGCCAGGCTGGAGGATGAAAAACTTGAGCTGAATCTCGAAGATTTTGTCCGGCAGATCGTGTATGGGGTTACCCCAATTATTGAAAAATTGGATTCTGTGATCACAGAACACGCACCTGAATGGCCTTTAGATCAGGTGGCGATCATTGACAGAAATATTCTTCGGATTGCTCTTTGGGAGTTTGCGGTGGCCAAGTGTACACCTATCAAGGTGGCGATCAACGAGGCAATCGAACTGGCCAAGATCTATGGTTCTGACAGTTCATCCCGGTTTGTCAATGGAGTTTTGGGAAGCCTGGTTGATCATTCTGGTGAGATCCAAAACATACTAAATTCATAATGAGTTCTTTGGATGACTTCGTTTTATAAACGGCTTACACGTTTTTTTGTATTGTCACTGATCCTGATCTTATTAATTTCACCTCTTTCAGCGTGTTCAATTTTACCCGCGTTCAACACGACTAATTCGAATAATGAATTTCCGTTAGCGGAGGTACTCTTCAGGGCAAAACCAGTTGAAGAGATACCAGCAGATGCAAAAATAATGTTGGAAATCCTGGACGATGTTACAGGTTTGTATTTCAATTCTTCCCGATTTGAAATGACCCGGGGAGATAATTCAACTTTTAATATTCGAATCCCTCTAAAAGTTGCCACCGAAGTGAAATACCGTTATGTTCTGGAATCCACAACTTCAGAATATGAACATGATGCTGAACATCAACAAGTTAGGTTCAGAATTCTGCGTATTAACGGGCCAAATATCGTTGAGGACATCATCGCAGGTTGGTCGACGAACGAATATGAAGGTCCGGTTGGTCAAATTACCGGGCAGATCATCGACCGAACGAATAATGCGCCCATCCCCAATTTGCTGATCACTGCGGGTGGTTACCAGGCGATCAGTTCATCAGATGGATCATTTTTGCTGAATAATCTGGTACCTGGTGTTCATAACCTCGTTATTTACAGTATGGATGGCGCGTACGTTACTTTTCAACAGGGGGCTTTGGTCGCAGATGGAGCTAATACCCCTGTCAAGGTATTGCTGGAAAAAAGACCCACAACCAGGGTTACTTTTGAGGTTGTAGTGCCGCCAGGTGTTGGCGATGGTATGCCGTTGCGTTTTGTCAGCAACATCCTTACTTTGGGGAATTCGTACGCGGACCTTTCATCTGGATCACCTGGTGCCGCAATAAATTACCCCGTTATGACCAGGGTCTCAAACAATCGGTACAGGCTTGAGCTGGAGCTTCCGGTTGGCACTCACCTGCGCTATAAGTACTCTTATGGTGATGGATTCTGGAATGCTGAACTTTCTGAAGCGGGTAATTTTGTGACCCGTGACCTGGTCGTCACTGATAATTCAATCGTAAAAAACAGGGTAAACAGGTTCTCTTCACCAGACAAAGCCGCAGTCAAGGTAATTGTAAAGGTCCCGGGTACAACTCCCCAACAGGAAGTTGTTTTTCTGCAATTAAAACCCTTTGGCTGGATGGAACCGATACCAATGGTATCAAGAGGATCAGGTATCTGGGAATACATACTTTATTCGCCGCTTCACTTTATCAACGAAGTCGCGTATCGGTTCTGTAGAAATGGTGAATGTGATGTGGCGGCAAATATACAGCCGGTAGAAGAATCCTTCACTCCTCTCGCTACGCCGCAAGATCTTACCTCTGTGGTTGTAGCCTGGCAAGGTCTATCAGATGAAAACATCGATAGCTCCAAATTGCTGGTTCATGAATCGTTGACACCCCGTACCAACCTGATCACCGGGGTTGAAATGATACCCGGGTATACAGCCGGTTGGCGGGCGACGATCGATGATGGATTAAATTTTGCCGGCACAGTTGGTGGGGATTTTGTTATTCTCACCCCTACCTGGACTGCGCGGTTAACCAGGAAACCTGAGTTAAACAATGAACCTGGCAGAGATCTGTTGTGGACTGAGTTAATGACCCAGATCAACCATGTCACCATGAGCGGTCAAAAAACAATTCTTTTTCCGCAAATTAACTACGCGCAAGATGCGGAAAAATTCTGGGCTTCTGATGCCTGGTCGGCAGAATGGCAAAACGCTTGGGTTGAGCAATACAAAAGGTTCTTATTTAATAATGCCGATATGGCTCAAATAATGGGAGTGGAAGGACTGATCATTGAAGAACCCTCGCTCGCCTACTTGCCTTACGCTCAAAACTCAATTGATACCAGCGAAACTTCCAGACTGATTTCTACTGACCAGTGGGACGCAATAATCTCAGAACTTCGTAATCGATATCACGGAAAGTTGATCGGTGCAGCCACTTATAGCGCAGACAATACTTACATCCCGTCCTGGCTCAACCAGGTGGATATGGTTTATGCCCTTCTCTCTCCTGCGTTAGAAATTCGGGAAGGATCCGTGGAGGAGATCACTCGACAATTTAACCAGGTATTGGATGAGCAGGTATACCCGCAATTAATGGAATTTAATAAACCAGTGTTGATCGGTCTTTCTTACCCTTCATCGATTCAAGCTGCGTTAGGGCTACAGATCACTAGACCATACCAGGTCGTGTTACCTGAAGATGCTGAAAACGAGAAGACAACATTGGAGTTGCAGGCAAAAATTTATAATGCGGCCGTCTTAAGCACTATGACCAGAGATTGGATCAACGGTTTTATTGCACGGGGATTTTTCCCTTATGCAGAATTACAGGATGACAGTTCATCCGTTTATCGCAAACCCTCTTCGGAAATTTTGTGGTTCTGGTTTCATTACTTGTTGAACAAAACACCATAATCATCACTGGAGATTCATTTGACACAAGAAGCGGTTAACCAACAATATCTTGCACATTTGAACGTGGAATTGAAGAACCCGGCTGGCTATAACCTTCCAAGTTCCAGATTGATTGAAGATATCATTCGTAATGAGGAAGGAATTTTAGCGCAAAGTGGTGCGATCATTGTCGAGACTGGTATTCACACCGGACGTTCACCTAATGACAAATATATTGTTAATAATCTCACCCCGCAGGATGATCAAATTGAATGGGGAAAGGTCAATAAAGCCATCAGTTCGGATGATTTCAATAGAATTTTTAGGAAAGTAAGGAAATACCTGCAAGACAGGACTGTGTATGTTCAGGATGTGATTGCGGGTAGAGATCCTGCGTATGCAAAAACCTTTCGCGTTGTTTCTGAGTTTGCCTGGGCTATGTTGTTTTCACGTGATCTGTTAAAGCCGACCAATTTGGAAATGGGCATTGATCCTGATTTTACTTTGATCCATGTCCCGCTCTTTTTCGCCGATCCTGCAACTGATAAAACGGTATCCGGGACATTTATTATTATTAATTTCCAGGAGCGTATCGTGTTGATCGGTGGAACTTCTTACGCTGGAGAAATTAAGAAATCTGTTTTCACTGTGATGAACCGCGTTTTACCTGATCAAAACGTTTTTCCGATGCATTGCTCTGCAAATATCGGGAAGAAGGGTGATGTAGCTCTCTTTTTCGGATTATCAGGTACGGGCAAGACCACTCTTTCCTCCAGTCCAGATCGCCATCTTATTGGAGATGATGAACATGGCTGGAGTAAAGATGGGATATTCAATTTTGAAAATGGTTGTTACGCCAAAACGATCAACCTAAGCCGGGAATTTGAACCGATGATATGGAAGGCGTCACAACGTTTTGGATCCGTTCTCGAGAATGTGGGGTTCAATCCGGTTACACGAGAGATCGATTTCAACGATAATTCCAAAACTGAAAATACGAGGGCAGCCTATCCATTGGCCTACATAGACGGTCACGTGGAAACTGGCATAGGAGGTCACCCCACGAATGTGTTCTTCCTGAGTGCAGATGCTTTTGGAGTGCTTCCCCCTATCTCCTGCCTGACCAGGGAACAGGCTGTCTACTATTTTCTTCTTGGTTATACCGCCAAACTAGCCGGCACCGAAAAAGGCTTGGGAGCTGAACCTGAAGCTACGTTTTCCACATGCTTCGGTGAACCTTTCCTTCCGTTATCACCAGTTGTGTATGCCAATATGCTTCTCAAACGGATCGAAAAGCACGCTCCCAGAGTATGGTTGATCAATACTGGTTGGAGTGGTGGGCCTTTTGGAATTGGAAAACGGATCCGCCTGCCCTACTCTCGCGCCATGATCAGGATGGCGCTCGAAAAAGGCATCCCGGATTCGGATTTTAGTATGGAAGAATTCTTTGGACTAAGGATTCCAAATTCTGTGGAAGGGGTTCCGGATGAAATCCTGCATCCGTTCAAAACCTGGCAGGATAAGGAAGCCTATCGTAGAACGGCTGCGGATTTGATCGAGAAAATGAGACTCAGGATGCAGCGATTTCAAAATGTGTTAGATCCGGCGATACTCAACGCAGGACCGGTCGCGCAATAACCTGCCGCATTTACAACGCTACACTAATGCGTCTTATTACCAGCTCAAGTAAAACACCACTACAGCTGCAATGATCAGAAAAGGGGCGTAAGGTATCGCTGAGAAAGACCGATATTTGCGCCGTATACTCATTATCAAGATATAAAAGAGCGAAAAAACACCACCTGCCAGGATTGCCATCAGTAAAACAACAATTATGGCAGGCCACCCTGTCAGTAATCCCAGGAAAGCGCTGACGTAGACATCACCAAAACCGAGGGCTACTTCTTCGATCTCCTGCCCGCGGATCTTACCCATGATCTTGTTAAATAGCACACCGAGGTAGTAAAGCAGCAGCATGAGTAAGAATCCTGCTATGCCACCGGCAAGAGTGGCTAAAAAGCCGTGCATGATGAAACCATATATAAAAAGGAGAACCAGTCCGAGATAACTGGTTTCTTTCAATACTACCTTGTATTCTATATCGATCACCAGAACCACTCCAAGGAAGATCAGGACAGGTAAAGTTGCCCAAAAACCAAGGTTGCCAAAGGGATAGAACTTTAATAAGACACTTACAGTAATGGATAGAAGCAAAACAATGATCACCCTTGCCGGTGTTCTGTTGCCGCATTTTGAACATCGGAATGAGAAAAGGTATTCCCTTAACGAAAAAAGTTTTCCGCAATTTAAACAGAGTGGTTGGGTGAACCTCCGGCTGATCGGTAAAACGTCTGCCAGGTAATTGATGAGAATTCCAGCCAGTGCACCGATTATTACATTAGTAATCAATGACATACTTCCCTCTTACATCGGTTATTCGATGGTGCTTTGTTTTGAAATAGTATAATGCATACGAATAATATGACTCATCAGGAATCCAGTCCTCTCAATTCTGTAATTCAAGCTTTATCTGTTGATCCTTTATTCAACGCGAATATCGTATATTTACGGCAGACCGAACCCCGGCCATCTCATCTGGTGAACCTGCCGGATGATATTCATCCCGCCCTTGCGAACCATTTACGTCAAACCGGTATTCACTTCCTCTATTCTCATCAGGCACAGGCATTTAGTCTGTATAAACATCACAAAAACTTTGTCATCTCCACTGGTACCTCAAGCGGAAAAAGCTTGTGCTACCAGTTGCCTATTTTAAATTCGTTGTGCAGTGAGACAGGGAGCACCGCATTACTGCTCTTCCCCACTAAAGCCTTAACTAATGACCAGTTGAATGGCTTGCACAGCCTGATCCCATCTGAGATGTCTGGATTGGTCCGTGCAGCGATCTATGATGGGGACACACCGCAAAAAGATCGGGCAGCCATTCGCAACACTGCAAATGTCCTCCTTACCAATCCGGATATGCTTCATATCGGAATTCTTCCCCATCATCCTTCGTGGGCAAGATTCTTTGAGAATTTGAAGATCGTGGTAATCGATGAGATACATATTTATAGAGGGATTTTTGGCTCACATGTTGCAAACCTGATGCGGAGATTGCAAAGAATAGCGCGCTTCTATAATTCTGATCCGGTATTCGTATTGACCTCGGCTACGATTCATAATCCTGCTCAATTGGCGAGTAAATTGATCGAACAGGATGTCGCCATCATTGATGAGGATGGTTCACCACAAGGCCAAAAGTATTTCATGATCTACAACCCTCCTTTGATCAATGAGGAATTGGGTGTAAGAGAAGGTTTACTTAGCACTTCCGGAAAGTTGATATCGATTTTGTATCAAAAGAACATTCAAATGCTGGTCTTCTGTCGAACGAGGCGTTTTGTTGAACTTTTGTTGCGAGAGGTGAGGAAGATCATGCAAATTCCCCAGGAGCGGATTCGTGGTTACCGCAGCGGATATCTGAAATCTGAACGGCGCGAAATTGAAAACGGGCTCAAAAATGGGTTGATCAGGATTGGTGTTGCAACCAATGCGCTTGAATTAGGGGTGGATATTGGTGGAGTGGACGCAGTATTGCTACCCGGTTATCCCGGGACAATTTCAGCGCTGACGCAGCGGGCAGGACGGGCAGGACGGAAATTCAACCCTTCGCTGGCAGTATTTATCGCCTCCATGAACCCGTTGGATCAATTCCTTGCAAGGAATCCACAGTACTTACTTTCACGGAATCCTGAGGAAGCTTTGATCAATCCTGATAATCCCCTGATCTTGATCGAACATCTCCAATGCGCTGCAGCAGAACTGCCCATTCAAAAAGAGGATCAATTTGGCAGTCTGAAAAACAATAAGGTTCAGGAATACCTGGATTACCTTGTTGATTCGGGTACATTGTACAAAAAAAATGGTCAGTTTTTCTGGATTTCGGATGATTATCCCACCCAACACGTGTCATTACGTTCCACAGCATCCACCTCCATCCTTTTAAAGACCACGATTGAGGGTGAAGCAAAGGTGATCGGTGAAGTGGATTACAACAGCGGTCTTTGGATGGTGCACCCGGGTGCCATATACATCCATGATGGCGAAACTTACCGGGTGGAAGAACTTGATCTGGAAAAAAATGTTGCCTCGCTTATTACATTCGATGGCGATTATTTAACAGAACCGGTTGTCACTGCCGATGTCGAAGTACTAAACCTGGCCCGATCAGCAGAATTTAACAATTACACCCTAAATCATGGAGATGTGCTCGTAAAAAGCAGAGTAACAGGTTACAAACGTGTAAAGTGGAGTACAAGGGAAGTAATTGATTTCGTTGATCTTGATCTCCCCCAGACTGAATTGCGTACTGTGGGTTTTTGGATTGTTCTAAAAAAGGAATGCATCGAATTAATGCGTGAATCTGGTATGTGGCGTAGTGACCGAAACAACTATGGGCCGGATTGGGAAAAGTTACGAAAACGTGTACGCCAGAGAGACCGATTCACCTGCCAGGTGTGCGGAAAAAACGAAACACTGGAAGAACATCATGTTCATCATAAAATCCCTTTTAAATCCTTTATCTCCCCGGAAAAGGCTAACATGCTGAACAACCTCGTCACCCTTTGTAAGGAGTGTCATAGCCTTGTTGAAAGTCAGGTCAGGGTTCGCAGTGCCTTGTCAGGTTTGAATAACCTATTGGGATCGCTAGCTCCACTAATGGTGATGAGCGACGCTGGAGACCTGGGCAATTTCTTTGATCCAGTGGCCAAATTTGCAGACAATCAGCCTGCCATCATTTTCTATGATCACGTGCCGGGAGGTATCGGACTGGCGTATCATCTATACGAATGTTTTCAAGAATTATTGTCCAATGTAGCGGAGGTGGCAAGTCATTGTGAATGCAGCGATGGTTGTCCTTCTTGTGTTGGTCCTGCATTGGATAGTTCCAGCGGTGGCAAAATGGAAACCCAACAACTGATAAAATACCTTCAGGAATGATCGTACATGGATTCATTGGCTGACCGCTTAAAAGGATTGGGATTTAAACCAGCTTCGACGGTTAAAACGACCGAAAAGCCGGGCAGCGTTTCACTTGAAGCCGCCATCCAAGGGGTGGTTAAGGAGAACTCGGTCGGATCGTTCGTGATCAAGGAGCAGCTTTTTCCTTTTGAGCATAAACATGGTGATGTGATCTTTTCCGGTAAAATTTCAACAAGTTCAATCGGTAAAACTGCCAGGATCGAACCAGCCAGCAATTCTTTGGAGCGGATGCTTTTTATCGACACCGAAACCTCAGGATTATCCGGAGGAGCGGGTACTTTTGCCTTTCTGATCGGCGTAGGTCGATTTGTGGCAGATGGTTTTCTACTGCAGCAATTCATCATACGTGATCCGACAGAAGAACTGCCCATGTTGCTGCATTTATCTAACGTTATAAATGACAACACAATATTTGTAACATTTAATGGAAAATCATTCGATATCCCGTTGATCCAATACCGGTTTATACTTAATCATTTTCCAGATCGGATACGTGAATTGCCACATCTCGACATCCTGCATCTGTCGCGCAGGTTATGGCGGCGGCAACTGCCTTCGTGCACATTAAAAGATCTGGAGAATGCGATACTGCATTTTTCGCGCACATCTGAAGACGTCCCAGGTTGGATGATCCCAGATATTTATTTTGAATACTTACGCACCGGTGATCCAAAACAGATTGCGGATGTGATCTATCACAATGCGCAGGATATCGTATCCCTCGCAGCTCTGTTCATTCATATTTCTGAACTACTTCAGGCTGATCTGATGTCGAGAGATTTCTCATCCGATGATTTGATCGCAATTGGACGAATTTATTGGGATATGCGTGATTACGAAACGGCAGTGACCATTCTACAGGCATGCCGTAATAGAAAACTAAGTAACACTCAGAAAATATCAGTAAATTATCTGCTAGGGCAATATCACAAATTGTGTCAAGATTACTTCAAGGCTGCTGAACACTGGGAGATCGCTGCAAAAAGTGGTGATTTGGCTGCCTGTATTGAGTTGGCGATGTATCATGAACATAAAAAACGCGATCTGGCTTCAGCGCTGTATTGGTCCGAGCTAGGTTTATCATATATAACGTCTCATACAAACGACCTGAACTCTAGACGTTATAAAGAAGATCTGGTCAAAAGAAAAATCCGATTAAAAAAGAAAGAGAGTAAGAATGTTCAAGAAACGGACTAGAGAAGAAGTGGTGTATGTGGCTAATGGAATGTTGGAAGCTGAGTCAGTCAAGATCCTTCTCGAGTCTTTCAATATTCCAGCGTTTACAAACCAAGAGTCAGCGGGGACCGTTTATGGTTTCGGTGTCGGTCCGATGGGAGAAGTAGAGATCATCGTACCAAAACAACATATCGCTGACGCAAAACGCATCATCGAAGAGATGAAAGCGGGAAATCTTGAGGATACAGGATCAGATCCGGATCAATGAGTTTTCTGCTTAGCGGTTTTCAAACCAAAATAGACCTTTTCCGGTGTCAGGGGGAAATCGTCAAACCACACCCCTGTAGCTGAGTGTACAGCATGGATCACAGCAGGTGCGAATGGCAGGTATGGCATTTCTCCCATACCTCTTACTCCCCAGGGACCCACGCTATCAGCGTATTCGAAAATGATCGATTCCACATCTAATGGGATATCAAGAACGGTCGGAATCAGATAAGTCGATAACTTATCAGTGAGCACTTTTCCGTCTTTTTGTATGAAGTTTTCCAGAATGGAGTACCCTGCTGCCTGAACAATGCATCCTTCGATCTGACCCTCTATGAGCATCGGATTAATCGCTTTACCAACATCATCCACACATGTGACTTTAGTAATCTTTATTTTGCCAGTTTCATCATCTACTTCACATTCGATCGCCTCCGCCACATACCCGTAAGCGAAATTGGGTGTACATTTCCCGGTTTCAACGTCAAAAGGAGTAGTTTCAGGGGCAAAATAGCGGTATTCCGCTACGGCTGGTCTTTCTTCGGCTTTCCATTTTTGCAGGGCTTGTTCCGCGGCACCTTTTATTGCATTTCCGGCCATAAATGTCATTCTTGACGCGCTCACGCTGCCCGAATTGCCGGTATAGGCAGTATCAGAGGGTATCAGCTCGACAATTTCCGGGGTAACACCTAACGCGTGGGCAGCCATCTGAACAAAAACAGTGTGAGCACCTTGTCCAACCTCTGCACCTGCGTGCCTAAGGATAACTTTCTCAATTTCACCATGACCAATTAATTCCACACCAGCCCAGCAATTTTCTTTTGCTCCAAAGGAAAATCCGATATTCTTAAATGCACATGAGAAACCGATACCGTATTTCTTTCCATTTTTTCTCCAACCCAAAGACCGCGAAAATCCAGAGTCTTTGTCTTTCGTCCAACCTGCTCTTGTAGCACATTCCTCTACTACCTTGTCCAGACTGACACCTGGAGGTAATGGACTGTCCACTGAAAGTAAATCACCATCCCTCAGCAGATTTTTCAAACGCAGTTCTACTGGGTCCATTTTCAATTTTTCTGCTAATTTGTTCATCTGAGATTCGGCCACAAATGCCCCTTGCGGACCGCCAAACCCCCTGAAAGCTCCGCCGGGTAGATTATTGGTGTATACCGCCCGGCTATCCAGGCGGACAGCAGGAATATTATAAGGGCCGACAGCCATAAGGGTTGCGTTACCCAATACTTTTGTCGAGGTGTAGCAATACGCTCCACCATCAGCAAGAATATCTACCTCCGCGCCCAGTAAAGTACCATCTGAGGCGGCAGCCCATCGTGTTTTGATCTCGTAAGCATGCCGTTTGTGGTGTCCAATAATGGATTCTTCTCTCGACCAGGTGATTTTTATCGGTCGATAAATTCCCTTTTCTTTTAATCGTAAAATGCCCAGTGCGAGTATGATCTGCACTGACATGTCTTCGCGGCCACCAAATGCGCCCCCTATCGCCGGGTAGATAACCCGAATCTTATCAAGATCCAAATTTAAGGCGTGAGCGATTTGATCCTGGTCCTTGTGCGTCCACTGCCCCGCTACAACGACAGTAATTCGATCTTCATTATCCAGATAAGCCACACCCGCTTCAGGCTGTAAATAGGCATGCTCCTGGACTGGTGTGTGATAAACCGCTTCCACGATTACATCTGCTGCTTTAAAAGCTTTGTCTGTATCCCCTTTTCTTATCTTGTTGTGCGCGAAAACATTAGAGTTACGTTCGGGATGAATTAATTCTGTCTCGGGCAGCATTGCGGTGTGAACATCAGATATGACAGGTAAATCCTCATAATCGATTCTGATCAAATCACGCGCTTTTTCAGCCGCTTGCACACTTTCAGCAATCACCACAGCAACCTGGTCGCCAATAAACCTGACCCTATCCGCGAAAGGTTTGTTTGAACCTGGTCCACAAAGAACTGGTTGATCGTAAAAAGAAAGGCCATATTCATTATTGGGGACATCATTAGCAGTGAGGATCATTACAACACCGGGGATTTGTGACGCCTCAGCTATATCTATTCTTTTTACAATTGCATGAACGCGATCAGAAAACTTCACTTTCATGTGAAGAGAGTTTGGAAGGTCGAAATCTCCTGGATATAAAGCCTCCCCTTTAACCTTCGCGCGCGCATCAATCCTGGTCTGGTTTATTCCTATCGCTGTCATTTCATTGAGCTCCATGAAAACAAATTCAGTGCTTGATTACCTTTTCCGGCGGCAGATCATAGGGATCATACCTGGATGGACCAAAAAACCGGGCTGCAAAAAAAGTGAATAGTGCCAGGATCACTGCCACTGCAAATAGAATGATCACCGCGTATAGGATTCGCACCAGTAAATATGGGTCCTGGGGATACCGGCGTAAAATAATATCCTCCGGTATGATCAACCAACTGTATTTGAGCTTATTCTCGATCAGCATGTTGGCAAGCAGGTATGAACCCGCTGGTAATACAACAAGCATCAGCAGACCTATCCCGCGCCATATAGGATGCGGCGGAAGTTTGGATGGTTTTGGCGGTAACTCTGTGCGAAACATACTATGTTTTGTCATTCTGTCCTCCGCTTACAACCGCCTTTTCAATCGCCCGAATAATCTTGTAATACCCTGTACAACGGCATAGATTTCCGGTGATTGCTTCTTTGATCGCGTTTACGTCCGGATTGCCTCGTTCTTGAAGTAACTGAACTGCTGACATGATGAAACCAGGAGTACAGTATCCACATTGGACAGCGCCCTCAGTTACGAATGCTTCCTGTACAGGATGCAAAACCTCTCCGTTTGAGATCCCTTCAATAGTGGTGATGTGCGAATGGTGGGCGCGAGGTGCTGGAATCAGACAGGACATGACAGCTTTTCCATCCATATGTACCGTGCAAGCGCCACATTCTCCTTCTGCGCAACCTTCCTTGCTACCGATGAGACCCGCATCCTCACGGATCAGGTCTAGCAGAGACTTTTGATGGGAATTATAAAAAACGTAATCCTTCCCATTAATTGAAGTCCTGATCGGGTTCTTCTCATCGATCAATTGATCTTCTTTGACCATAAGGTTCGGTATGTTTTGTTGTACTGCCAATGTGATGGGAGACTCCGGTATCTGAGAATGTCGTTTAGCTGGATCATTGATCGCTTGAACGCAGCGTTTTAAGACTACTCTGGTCATTTCACTTCTAAACTGGTCAGAGGAACGGATATCAGAGATGGGATGTACCTCATTTTCAACAATTGAATAATCAAAATTTTCCAAATCCTGCATTGTTTTGCCTATCAGGGCTGATTCCAATCGGTGCAATCTGATCACTGTAGGTGCAACAGCCCCAACCGCGATGTTGGCATCTTCAACTCGATCATCAATAAATTTTAAGGCAACCGCTGCGTTTACTAGTGAAATGGCTTGAGCATTTCGTAAGGCAAACTTATAAAAGGCGGTTTGATATTGTGCTGAAGAAGATGGGATGACAATCTCCTTCAATATCTCATTCTTCTCGAGAACTGTTTTCCGCACTCCCCGGAACATGTTTTCGACCTTAAGGGTTCTCTCCCCACCCTTGGAGATTAAAATGACCTCGGCTCCAAGAGAAATTAATGGAGGAATCGTATCATTGGCTGGTGAAGCAGTAATAATATTTCCGACTACTGTGCCGCGATTACGAATTTGGGGAGAACCTACCTGGTAAGAAGCTTCTGCCAGGCACGTTGCCCTCTCTCGAACGACCCTCGAAGCGGCAATCTGGTTGTGGGTCACTAAAGGACCAATGTGAAGATTTCCCAGATCGTCTGTAATGATCGAATCAAGCCCATTAATGGAAGAAATGTCGATAAGCGTGGAAACATTTTGGTGTAATCCACGTTTCAATTCTAGTATCAGGTCAGTGGCGCCCGCCACTATGCGGCTTTCTTCCGGAGAAGATGCCAGTAAATCCAACGCTTCATCTAGGTTAGCTGGGATGTAATACTTATTCCACATTTTTCTGCTCCAATAAGTGATCAGGATTAATTGGTAATTTGTTAATCTAAACCCTAGTGTTATCGGATCTATTCTTCAAGCAAACCTAAAACTACAGGAAGCAATTGCTTTTTTCTGGAAACGACTCCTTCGGCAAGAAGAGTGTTATCAGGCAATGGTTTGTAGGGTAATTCATCAAGAGCTGGCGGAGGATTGGACACGATGATCCGGCTGGAGCCTCTTACAACATCTGTAACCATGAGCATGGCAAAATTGACATTCTTTTTAACACGCAGACCATCTAGCGCGAGAGTTAAAGGTTCAAGTTGTTTGGTGACCTCATTCAGATCACTCACTTCTGCCTGAGCAATAGCAAAATCAAAACCACCAGCAGTATAGAGTTTCATATCAGATGAAACGATCTCATCCGGTAACCTGTTGCCCAATCCAGCGCTGGCGGTGAGAATTTTCTCACCATACGTCTGTATCGTTTCTCCCGCCAAAACGCTTCCGGGCAGGAACGCCCATCTGGATAATCGTTGAGCCGCTTCCTTGTCCCGATCTGTTGTAGTAGGAGAAGTGAGGATCAATGTATCAGACAACAATCCTGCCAACATCAATCCGGCTATAGTAGGCGGAGCGCTCAATCCGGATTCTTCGATCCTTTCAGATACCAGTGTACTGGTGCTGCCCACGATATCTACCGTCATCTTGATCGGGTAATGCGTGGATGGATTACCCAGGCGGTGATGATCAAGGATTTCTAAAAGTTCTGCTTCTTCCAGCGAAGCCACGCTTTGGGAGGGCTCATTGTGGTCTACCAGGATCACTTTCAATCTTGGGGGATTTAAGAGGTCTTTTTGACGGCAGATACCCACATAGCGGTCGTGTTCATCAACCACCCACACTTCATCACCTTCTTCACGCAGGATCCTGTTAAGAACGTCGCGAATTTTCGCATTCACCTGGTATTTCGATACCTGGGTGTCACATGCCTCACGGCAAGGGAGCTCAAGGATCTTTTCTATAGCGACTGTTTTCTTTAGGTTGCTACCGACCAGTTTACCGAGGTAATTAAACAGACTTCTTCCCGTGATCAATCCATATGGAGTTCCATCAGGGTTTAGAACAGGAGCTATTCCACCGGTACGGTTAGCCAATGTCCAGGCTATCCTCAATGGAACATCAGGTGTGCTGGTATCAAGTCTGCGTACAACGGAGGAAAAACGTGGTGATGCATCAGTGATCAGGAGCGGGGCTTCCATACCTAATGTTTTTAAGATCCAGGCTGTTTGAGAGTTTACAGCCCCTGCACGACCGGCAATTGCATCCACGCCGTCACGTTCGCGGATCAACCAGGCGTAACCGACAGCAGCAGCGATAGAATCTGTATCAGGATTGACGTGACCGATGACATGTATGGGTGTACTGCTCATTTATTTCTCCGTATTTCTCAACTGATTGTCTAAAGGTAGCTCATTTATGTGGCAGGATTAAAGCTGTGCAAAGGTATCAATTAGCAGGTGAACATCTCCACCAACCGGGTAAAGGATTGGACAGGTGCATCCGTTTTGCACATATTCATTCACTTTCTTGCGGGCTTCGTCAGGTGTGCCTGAAGCGGTAATTCGCAAGATCAAATCTTCTGGAACAAGGTGTTTGGCCTTGGATATTTGCTCATGGGTGGCAGGCCATCCCAGAATGGATTGTATCCTGGCAACCACATCTTGAGAAACGCCGGAAGCTTTTGCGATATGCGGTTGTTGTGCCAGGTATTGGGTAAGCAATTCTCGGGTTGTATCGATCGCTTTATCGTGGTCATGGTCAACCGAACATACTATGAGTTGCGGCCGGTCAATCTCATCCAGTAATCTGCCACTTTTCTTTGCACCGGCTTCCAGTAGTTCAAGTGCTCTGGTGTTGTATTCCGGGGGAACACAGTAATTCAATACAGCGCCGTCGGCAATTTCCCCGGTCAACTCCATCATATTATCACCTGTCGCTCCGATGTAAACCGGGACATTCCGGGGTTCTTTTCGACCATGTACAACATCAAGTTCAATTCCATTTACATGAATAAATTCGCCATCAAAGGAGACCCGTTCCATTTTTAGTAGTCGTTTTAGAATGGTGACTGTTTCACGCATGGCTTTTAATGGTTTGGTCCGGTCTATTCCGACATTCTTTGCCAGGGGATCCCACCACGCGCCGATACCACAAATGATCCGGTCAGGTGCCAGGTCATCAAGAGTCAGGAAGGTTGAAGCAAGCAATCCGATATTCCGGGTCCAATTGTTGATCACGCCCGATCCGATTTTTAAATGATCTGTAACAGCGGCATAAGCTGCCATAGGAACAATGGCATCCCGTACCAGGCGACTTTCTGCCTGCCAAACCGCTTCAAATCCACGGGATTCTGCATAGCGAACATATTCAAGACCGTCGCGAAGATCATGTGCATCCTGCAGGTACAAAGCCATTCGTTGTCTCATTTTTGTCTCCATAAAAAGATCAACACTATTTTTTCTCTTGAAAAATGCGCAATAATTCTAGGTCTTCAGGGAGATCAAGATCCAACCCCAAAGATGGAGTTTCAACTATTTCTACACGCGCGCCTATTCTCTCTGCTTCAGCGATGTGTTTGGCAAATGAACCGATTCCATAATTAAATGGAATGAGTCCAGCCGGATTAATGTAAAGCATGTTTGTGCCATCCCGCCTGCGGTCTGGACTGATTACCACTTCAGGTGGATTACCACAATGATTGAGAAAAGTGACCACTTCCTGGTCTGTGAGGAGTGGTAGATCGGCAGGAATGATGAGAATTTCATTCGCCAGGTATGTTTTCGCGACCACTGCTGCCCTTTTAAGCGCGGTGTTTAATTCAGGGTTACCGTTTTCAAGAACAGTCCGTGCACCATACTCACGTGCCAGGGCCAAAGCCTGTGGGTCACGACTGACAACCATGATGGTGTCAATCTGATTAACTGTTGAAAGTGTGCGGAGTGTGTTGGAAAGTAAGTTATGATTTAAAGAAGTTCTTTCAGCTTCAGTCAATAAAGGTGAAAGTCTCGATTTCCCTCTACGGAGTGGTTTGACTGGCACAATCGCCCATAATGGCATATTAATGATCCTTGCTCAGTAAATTGTGTCCAAAATCCAACACTTCTTTCGCTAATCTGACTTGCGCTGTCTTGTTCGGCATGAGAATTTCAGTTTCTAAAGGAATTATACCGCATCGACCAATTTGCTCAGCATCATGGTGGTCGACAGAGTCTAAAACAAACCCTGTAAGCAAATCACCATAATGCTTTGCAATGTTATATGAATTCGGCTGTAATTCCATTTCTACCATCATTTTAGCAGCCGGCCCTTTTACAGTGTTTCCACCTATTAAAGGACTTACTCCGATTAGTACTTTTTCTCTCAATAAATCCTTCAAGCCGGGGATGGATAGGATTGGATCGATGCTCACAAACGGGTTGGATGGACAAATGATGATCAGGTCCGACGAGAGAATAGCGTTTTGGAGTTTGTGTCCCAGTATCGCTTTCTCAGCACCTTCAAAAATGACCCTATTTACTTTCGGTTGAAAGTGATACCTGACAAAATATTCCTGAAAACTGATCACACCGAATTCTTGAGTGTCGACCAATGTTCGCACAGTAGAATCTGACATTGGAAGTATTGTGTGATCAACTTTCAATTTCCTGGCAAGGACCGCGGTCGCCTCAGTAAGCGAGTATCCCTGTGAGATCAATCTGGTTCTTTCAATATGGGTAGCGATATCGCGATCACCCAGTGAGAACCACACAGGATGCCCAAGCTTTTCCAAAGCTGTAAGTACTTGACGGGTGTCATTCTTTATTCCCCAGCCATTAACCGGGTCATTTATACCTGCAAGGGTATAAGTAACTGTATCAATGTCTGGGCAGACCAGTAATTGTGAATAATAAAAGTCATCACCAGTGTTGACAACCACCGAAAAACATTCTGTTGGCAATAAGTTGGCAAGACCGTTGGCGAGTTTTGCGCCTCCTACTCCACCTGCCAAAGCTGTGACCTTCATGGGAGTGATCCTTGAGATGAATGACTATTTGAATAGATCATTCTTTTCCGAACGGATTAATTCATGTAGATTTGATTCTCTTAGTGGATATGGGAAGCCCCTGGCGATTACGCAAGGAATCGATTCATCCGCCTGTCCCATCACCAGTGAAGCCGCGGCGGCTAATTCATCCGCCGCTGCAATAAGGGTAGCGCGCAGCTTATACCCGTACAGGTCCATTTTTCCGCGCATATCCACAATGCCAGGAACTCCAGCAATGCCAATCGTCACCCCAACAGTACCGTTTCTCCAGGCTCTACCGTGTGAATCAATTATCAGGACACCCACCTTACAACCTGTGCGCTCCTCAATTCCGGTTTGAATAAGTTTTGCCGATCTATCGGGATTTTCTGGTAATAGCAGAACGTGATGATTTGCCTCTGCACCAGAGATCGTGTTGGAATGATCGATACCGGCATTCGCGCAGACAAATCCAAGTTTGTGGCGCACAATGATCAACCCTTTGCGGATCCGTAATATCGCTTTACTTTCCTCCAGGATTAGCTGGATCAGACCAGGATCCTTTTGAGTTAACTTCGAGATATGTTTAGCTCTGATAGAGGGTTTTATGGTGCGCAGATCGACGAGCCGACCTTCTGACTTAGATACTATTTTCTGAGTAAAAATAAATATATCATTATCAAAAATATTAAGAGAATGACTACACGCATTATTAATTATTGCTTCTACAAGATCTTCACCTTCATGTATGTCGGGAATCCCAATTACCGGGAAGATATTTAAAGTCCTGTCAGTTCCCACGATCTTCCTTTGTAACACCCGTGATTTTGATTCCAGTCTCTTTACTGTCATACCTCTTATTGATGTACAACAACACCGATGTTAATCCTTCAATAACAAAAGCGTTTGCCATCGGTCCAGCATCCCATGCAATCATCCCCGCATCTTCTACCAGGCCAATCACGGTATCCCTGGCTTCTTTTGAAGTACCGCATACCAGCACATCACAATCGATATCTTTGTTATTCATCAATCGTTCATATGATATGTTTTGAAAAGCGATCACAACCGGTGTTTCCTCTCCCAGGACCTTTTGCGCTTCTTTACCGGCGCTTCCAACTGCAGGCATTTGTGCGATGGTAACTTTCGGAGGCACCAGAGGTACAGAAACGTCTATGACCACTTTGCCTTTTATTACGTCCTTCAGGTATTCAAGCATACTGATATGCGCGGAAAATGGTACTGTAAACACCACGATTTCTGCCCAGTCACCGGCTTGGATATTCTCCAACCCCACTACCCTTCCAACTCCCTCTGGCAACAGGCTGTTTATCTCATCAGCTGCGATCTGTGCTTTTTCAATCGCACGAGAACCAATGGTCAGTTCATGCCCGGCTAAAGCCCAGCGATAGGCTAACCCTCTGCCCTCTTTTCCTGTACCACCAATGATGGCTATCCGATATCTTTTGCTCTGTTTTTTATTAGAAATGTCGCTCATAGCGCTTCCATACCTCCCGGGAGATGTCCTGGGCTTGTCTGCTTATTGTTGGCACATCAATACCTGAGATCACACCGTCTTTCATTAAGATTTTCCCATCTACCATAGTAAGCGTGACCATTGAATCTCGAAATCCAAAGAGAATGTGCCAAGGCAAATTTCCGGTAGTTAATTCGGTTATTGGCCGATAATCGACTAGTATCAAGTCGGCTTTTGCACCTATCTCTATCCTGCCAATCTTATCCTTGAAAAAATGAGAAGCCAGACGCGCGTTGTTTTCTGCACCCATTTGGGTCACCAAAGATCCATTCATCGCCCGTGGGTCACGTTTCCATAATTTATGCGCAAGGTAACAGGTGCGCCATTCGTCCCACATAGCAAATGAAAATCCGTCATTACCTATGCTAACAGGAATACCTAATCTGAGTGCGCTTTCAATATCCGCCATCCCTACACCATTGTTCATATTCGAACGTGGCTGATGAGTTAACCATGTCCCGCTGTCATAGATCTTTTGTATTTCCTTCCCGTCAAGATGAACCCCATGTACAAATATTGAATCACGCCCGGTAATTCCAAACGATTCCAACCTGTCAATCACTCGCATACCATGTTGATGGATACTTTTATATTCATCGGATTGATGCTCTGCAACATGAATGTGAAAACCAAAGCCTTCCGGAATCATCCGCCGTGAATCTTTCAATGTTTGATCTGACAATGTCAACCCAGCGTGCAAACCGAACATTGCCGTGGTCTGCGCCCCGGCTGGCTGATCCTTCAATTTTTCGATCATTCGAACATTCTCTTCAATCCCTGCTCTCATCTTTTCCAGCCCACCTCGATCGGTCACCTCATAACACAAACTTCCTCGAATGCCTGTCTCTTTAATGGCCTTTTCTATGATATCCAATGAACCATTGATGAAACAAGGTGAGGCATGATGATCGAAAACAGTGGTCGTTCCGTGCCTGATCGCGTCAATAATACATACAAGAGCAGAATAATAAATATCCTCCTGTGTAAGTGATTGATCCAGCGGCCACCATAGTTTTTTCAATATATCTACAAAATCTGCCGGAGGCTCTCCCGGGATCGCCATACCGCGGGAAAAGACACCATAAAAATGAGTGTGCGCACAGATCAAACCGGGCATTAGTATCTGTCCATTGGCATCTAATTTGTCATCATCAGGGAATCGCAACAGCAGATCATCTTGCATCGCTATCTCCTGGATGCGATCCTTGTCTATCCAGATGGCGTGATTATCCAAAATCTGGTTTGGGTTGCCCCATGTAATGATCTTGCAGTTGTAAATTATCATTTTTTCCTCACGTGGTCAGAAAATAATTGTAGCATAAAGGTGTTTGCGAGACCTGTTGATGTAAGTTCGAATTTGGAAGAGCCTTATAGTGATACAATTGTCAAAATTTTGTACTGGAGACACTAAAAAATGACAGCCGAAGCAATAAAATATTTCGATAATAATTATGAAAAGATACTTTCCGAGATGATCGATTTCATTGCCATTCCATCCGTTTCTACGGATCCTGATCGTAAGGATGATGTTCTGAAAGCAGCGAAATTCATCTCTAACAAACTTATAAGCATTGGAATGGAAAATGTACAAATTTTTCCGACCCTCAGACACCCTATCGTTTACGCGGATCATTTGCACGCTGGTCCCACTCAACCTACTGTTCTAATTTACGGACATTACGATGTGCAACCCGAAGATCCTATTGAATTATGGAATACACCGCCATTTAAACCGACCATCCTTGGTGATAATCTAATCGCTCGTGGCGCATCCGATATGAAAGGGCAGATTTTTGCCTGTACATCTGCTATTCAATCCATTAAAGAAACTGGTGAGATCCCGATCAACATTAAATTCATACTCGAGGGAGAAGAGGAAATTGGTTCCCCCAACCTGGTTGGTTTCCTGAATGAGCACAAAGATCTACTGCGATCGGATTTCGCGTTAAACACAGATGCGGGGATGCCGCGAAAGGACCTTCCATCCATCACCTACGGACTTCGCGGATTGGCATATTTTGAGGTACGCGTATTTGGTCCTGATCACGATCTACATTCAGGTAGTTATGGTGGAGTAGTACATAATCCAGCCCAGGTATTAGCTGAATTGATCAGCAAAATGCATGATGCTGATGGGAAAGTTACCCTACCCGGATTCTATGACAATGTTTTACCTTTGTCTGAGGAAGAGAAAGTTGCTCTTTCCAGGTACATGGTCAACGATGAAGAGTATTGCCACCAGACAGGTGCACCAGCACTCTGGGGGGAAAAGGGATTCTTACCTATGGAACGCATTGGCAACCGCCCTACACTTGAGGTAAATGGGTTCCTCTCCGGCTTCACAGGCAGTGGCTCCAAGACCATTATTCCAGCAAAAGCGATGGCGAAAATTTCCACTCGCCTGGTTCCCAATCAAAAACCAGAACTTGTTTATGAACAACTTGTCAGTTTCATGCGTATGAACGCGCCTGGTACAGTTCGATGGGAAGTGGATCAATTGAGCACGGGCTCGCCAAGTATTTCGGACATAAACATGCCGGCATCTAAAGCCCTTCATAAGGCATTTGTTGAAACCTGGGGGATTGAACCAGCTTATAAGCGCGAAGGCGGCAGTGTACCGGTGGTAGCTGACATGCAACAAATTCTTGGTATCGATTCAGTATTGACTGGTTTTGGTTTGCCAGATGACCGGATTCATTCCCCTAACGAAAAGCTTGACCTGCCTACCTGGCATAAAGGGATTCACGCCCTGATCCGATTCTTTGATCATGTCAAGGTAACAGCGTAATGACACACCTTAAGGATAACGAACTAAAACTGCCCTCCTATGGAGGGCAGGCTTTGATCGAAGGAGTTCTGATGCGTGGATCGCGTTATCTCGCTGCAGCATTTAGAGCTCCATCCGGCGAAATTATTGTACAAACAGAAAAACTTGGCGCCCTCTACACTTCAAAACTGACTAAAATCCCATTTCTACGAGGGCTGGTCATATTGTGGGATGCGATCGGACTAGGGACCAAATACTTAACTGTGTCTGCCAACATCCAAACCGGTGAGGACGAAAAGATCGAAGGTCCTGCCATGACACTTACAATCGCCTTTTCCTTTGTAGTGGCGATAGCTTTATTTTTCCTTGCGCCTGCCGGAATTGCCACCCTTATCGAAAAATGGCTTGAGCTCACTCCGTTCACTGCGAATATGATCGAAGGTATGATCCGGCTGATTCTGATCATTGGCTACATTTGGGCCGTAGGCAAAATGCCGGATATTCACAGGGTCTTTTCATATCACGGTGCAGAACATAAAACTATTAATACCTTTGAATCTTCATGTCAGGTTAATGTTGCGTCTATAAAGCCCTTTTCACTATATCACCCACGTTGTGGAACGGGTTTTGTTGTGATTCTTGTGGTTTTTTCGATCATTCTTTTCGCCTTATTGGGTCCAATATCCAATATTTTTATAAAATTTGCTACGAGGATTGTTTTATTACCAGTACTTGTGATGCTTGCTTATGAATACATGAAGTTTTCTGCCAACCATATCGATCATCCGGTCTTCAAATATCTTTCGGTTATAAATATGGCCATGCAACGATTAACCACGAATGAGCCAACTGATGAAATGCTGGAAGTGGCTGCAGTAGCGTTTAATAGGATGTATGCGCTTGAACAAGATGATAGTAAATGACACCAAAATGGCGTTATCTCTTGATTGGTTTTTTAGTTGGATTTATTCTTGCGGGATCGCTATCGCTTCTCATTTACAGATTTCCCGTTAAACAAACAATATTCATTTCACCATCTCCGTTTCCCCCTGCAGACGATCGTCTTCCAGTTAAATCAATCACAGGGAATGAGGGTAAAATAAATCTAAATTCGGCTTCAGCTGATGAATTGTCTCTGTTACCAGGGATTGGATCGGTTAAAGCCCAGGCGATTGTTGAGTTTCGAGAAAAGTACGGCGATTTCGAGAGTGTTGATGAACTTTTGTATGTCTCAGGTATTGGTAAATCATTGCTCGTTGAAATTGAAGATCTGATTATTATCGACTAAGGATAAACCTATGAGTCTTAGAAACGACCTGGAACAAACCCTCCATGAAGCGATGCGGACAAAAGATGACCTAACTCGCGATACAATCCGCTTGGTCTTTTCATCCATCAAACAGGCAGAAGTGGAAACGAGGAAAACCCTTCAAGATCAGGATATTCTTTCAATCCTTCAAAAGGAAGTAAAGATTCGAAAAGAAACCATCTCTGAGCTCAGTGAATCTAACCGTCCTGATCTAATCCAGAAAGCTGAATCAGAAATTGCCATTCTTGATAAGTTCTTACCTGTGCAATTGTCTGATGAGGAAATAACAACTTTAGTTAATCAAGTCATACAAGAAATCGGTGCCACAAATCTGGCTGACATGGGGAAAGTGATGAAATTACTTCTCCCGTTAGTTAAAGGACGGGCTCCTTTGGAACGTGTCAGCCTGATCGTTAAACAGCTTCTGTCTAACTAACCTCAATATGGCAGCAATAAAAGGACACAAGAAGCGCCAGTTAATCCGCTTAAGTCTGCTCCTGCTTTCTGCAGCCTTGAGTTTCTTTGTGCTGGTATTGCCAATTGCGTCCCGGCAGGATGCGCTTCCCTTACAGATTGGTGACGTATCCACATCAGATATAACATCCCCTCGAAATGAGTCATTTGCCAGTGATGTACTGACGAATAAGGCTAAGCAGGATGCTGCAAATGCTATTACCCCGATCTACCTGCCTTCAGATCCTACGATTAATCGCGCGCAACTTGAAAATCTGGATAGAGCCCTGGACTTCATCTCTGCTGTGCGGGGTGATCAATATGCATCGAAAGAACAAAAACTTGAAGATCTTCAGTCCATAAAAAACCTTGCCATTGATCCCGACAAGGCACAAAATATCCTTGATCTAACAGAAGATCGTTGGGTGATAGTAAAAGAGGAAACCCACCGTGTTTTGGAGCTGGTAATGCGAGACAACATACGCGATTACCAAATCCAGGAAGAAATTAATCGTATACCGGGTTTAGTAAATTACACTCTTGACGCAGAAGAAAACCGGCTAATTCAAACAATTGTGTCACCTTTTGTGATTGCCAACTCCCTTTTTTCTGCAGTCGAAACGGATAAAGCCAGACAAAACGCAGCGGATCTCGTTGAACCTGTTGTAAAAACGTATGCAGAAGGACAGGCAATCGTTCTCAGAGGTCAGGTCATAACTGCAGAGCAGTATGAGGCTCTCGAGCAATTGAATTTGATCAAACCGGAACAGGTGACCGAGGATTATATATCCGCAGTCTCTATAATATTTGTATTAACTCTTTTCATCATTCTGTATTTTTGGCGCCGCAAATCGACCACGCTTAACGAATTGCGCTCAATTTCTGTGATCACAATCTGTTTTATTCTTTTCCTCGTTACAGCCAAGGTTATCATTCCGAATCGTACGATTGTTCCTTTTTTCTTTCCGTTACCTGCTTTCGCGTTGATCCTTGTTTCCCTTTTCAACCTTGAGTTGAGTATTATCTTTCCTCTTGTTTTAAGCATACTTGTCACCTTTGGTGTGACAAATACTGCTGAGTTGCCCATCTTTTACATCGTCACAAGCCTTATTGGTGCAATTGTTCTTGGTAAAGGAAAGAATTTCGTTAGTTTTATTTGGGCTGCATTGTCAATAGCGATTGCCGGCATACTTGTTATAGTAGCTTACAGATTAAACAACCCCCTCACAGACTTGATGGGACTAATTACACTTTCAGGCACCGTCTTATTAAATGGTTTTGCATCCGCCAGCGTGGCTCTATTGTTGCATCTTGTCCTCTCCCAATTGTTAGGCCTGCCCACCCCACTTTATCTCACCGAGCTATCACGTTCAGATCATCCTTTGCTAAAATATATGCTCCAAAATGCACCAGGTACGTATCAGCATTCTCTCCAGGTCGCTAACCTGGCTGAACAGGCTGCCGCTGCGATCAGCGCTGATGCTTTGTTAACCAGGGTTGGAGCTTATTATCACGATGCCGGAAAATCTGCTAACCCCGCATTTTTCATTGAAAACCAGCCCCCCGGCAGCCTTGATTCACACGATGATATGGATCCTGTGATTGCGGCCCAAACCATAATTTCTCATGTGAACGACGGTGTTAAACTGGCGGAAAAATATCACCTTCCTCCTCGACTGCAGGACTTTATTAGAGAACATCATGGCACCCAGCTTACTCGTTATCAATATAGCCGAGCTATAGAACAGCAAAAAGATGATCCGAGTAAAGTAGATGCAGAATTATTTAGATATCCAGGCCCGCAACCCAGATCCAAGGAAACGGGTATCTTAATGCTCGCCGATATAAGCGAAGCCAGGGCGAGGTCCGCACCGCCCAAAAATGATGAGGAATTACGCGACCTGCTTAAAAGTATCTTTGACTTCATCCACAAAGAAGGCAGTCTGGCTGATACTAACCTCACACTCAAGGATCTATCCATGATCCAGGAGTCGTTTCATAAAACACTGAAGAATACCTATCACCCGCGAATTCAGTATCCCGAAGATCGTGCATCTGCGATGCACAAACAGAAATTATTATGAAAAAAAGTTTGATTCAAATTGAGTTTGATCCACAAATTAGCATTCCTGATTTGCCCACTGTTATCAGAAATGCCTGTACTACTACATTGTTATTAACAGAACCCGCTCGGCAATTTGAGCTTACCATCCTGGTGTGTGATGATGATCATATTTGTGAGTTGAACCGCACCTACAGGGGTGTTAGCACACCAACAGATGTTTTGTCTTTTGAGAATAGCTTCGATATTCCTGGTTCGAAAATTTCCCACCTGGGTGACATTGCCATATCTTATCCAACAGCTGTCAGGCAGGCACTTGCTGCCGGGCATAGTGTTGAGTCAGAAATCAGCCTGCTAGCTATTCATGGTGTTCTCCACTTACTCGGTTATGATCATTCGACAGATGTTGAGAAAAAAGTGATGTGGTCGATGCAAAGGAAGTGCCTGCTAGAACTAGGAATTGAAATCAAAATAATCACAGGTGATGGTAACGATGCATAAGAATCTTTCTTTTTTATCGTCTTTAAAAAATGCGATAAATGGCCTACGCTCTTTGCTTAAACATGAAATAAATGCCAGGTATCATCTTGCTGCGACAATCCTGGTCATAGTTGCGGCAGCTTTTTTACACCTGTCAACATTAGAATGGATACTTTTATTGGGTGTTATCTTTTTAGTATGGATTGCAGAGCTGATCAATACGATATTTGAAAATTTGTACGATCTGGTCAACCCCAAGATTGACCCGAGAGTCAAAATTGGTAAAGACATGTCAGCGGCTGCCGTGTTGCTGGCAGCCGTCTTAAGTGTTATTGTTGGTTTGCTAATACTGGGTCCAGCCTTACTGAAAGCCTTTAAATTAATCCCGTAAATGTGATATTACAAGTAATCTTTCAAGCTATGCTCCACCGCATAAGCGGCTGCCTCAGCCCGGTTGCTCACTCCCAATTTTGAAAGAATGCTGCTTACATAATTTCTAACCGTTCCTTCGCCCAGAAATAATGCTTTGGCAATTTCGCGATTTGTTCTGCCTTCAGAGACGAGTGCCAGCACATGCTTTTCCTGTTGTGATAGATTGGCAAATGCAGATGCCTCTTCCTCTCTTACCGCACGCCTTACTTCCTGGAAAACCCGTTGTGTTACAGCCGGATCTAATAGACCTTCACCCCTGCCAACCGCTTCAATTGCTTTAATAAGATCTTCCGCGCCGATTTGTTTGAGCACATACCCAGATGCCCCTGATCGTATTGCGGAAAATAGCATTTCGTCTTCAGCATAAGAAGTCAACATAATCACCCTCGTATCCGGAAAATTTTTGGTGATCTCTTCACATGCCTCTATGCCAGATGCCCCCGGTAAACGAATGTCCATCAACACAACATCAGGTGAATACTTGTCTACCTTTTCAATCGCTTCTTTTGCGTTGCCCGCTTCTGCGACCACTTCAAAATATGGGTGTTGGTCTAATAACGCCTTCAAACCGAGTCTAACAACTTCATGGTCGTCCACGATCAGTATTCTTTGTTTTAACATGCTTTCCTCATCAACTGATGTCACTTTCTTTATATTATAAGTGATACTGGACAATGGTCAGACCCTTGAATTTCTTCATGAATGATGACATCTTTTACGTTATTTAGAAAATGATCTGAAACCAGGAAGTAATCCAGACGCCAACCTATATTTCTCTCACGCGCAGTGAACCGATAAGTCCACCACGTATATTGAACTTTTTCTGGGTAAAGTTCGCGGAATGCGTCCTTAAAACCATTATTGAGAAAAATATCGATCCATTCGCGTTCTTCCGGCAAGAACCCTGAAGTTTTGCTGTTCTCTTTTGGGTTTGCCAGGTCTATCTCGTTATGCGCGGTATTGAAATCCCCTGTAATAATTATATTTTTCCCCTGCTTATGAAGTTCTTTGCAGTTGTTGAGTAACAGAGCGTAAAAACGCAATTTGAAATCTACCCGATCCTGTCCCCTTTGTCCATTAGGAAAATAGTTATTGTAGAGAAAAAATTGATCTGATTCAATAAAAATTGTTCTGCCTTCTGAATCAAACTCCTCCTGCCCCAGCCCCAGCCCAGTTTTTTCAATGTTAATCTCATCTTTATAATAGGTGGCAACGCCACTATATCCCGGTCGATCCGCTGAATTCCATAGCATTGTATACCCTGGTATATTAAAATCTTCCGGGGATAGTTGTTCAACTTTAGCTTTAGTTTCCTGTAAACATAGAATATCAGGGTCGAGTTTCAGAACAATTTCTTTAAATCCTTTTTTTAAGACTGCTCTAAAGCCGTTGACATTCCATGTGGTAATTTTCATTCAATATATCCCTTATGGTAAACTAATGCAATAATTTATAATGATAATATATCCTATGAAAACAGTCAAAATTATCAAATATGCTTCACCCCAAGTTACTATTACTGCAGGTGTGTGCAACAACTTTTTTACAAAATTTTCCGGTCTGATGTTTCGACAAAAGATCGATCCCTTTTTTGGTCTCCTTTTTTCAGAGCCTACTGAATCCCGGATTAACACGTCGATTCACATGTTTTTTGTGAATTTTGACATAACTGTACTGTGGCTTGATAAAAAATATAGAATCGTTGATGTTGCATTAGCCAAAAAATGGCATCCAATATATGTATCAAAAGCACCAGCCCAGTATACACTCGAATTACATTCAGATCGGTTTTCTGACTATTCGATTGGAGATCAATTGCAGGTTCTGACCAATGAATAAGTTTACAATATTTATTCTTTTGGCGTTGTTGTGCTGGCCTAATATGGAGGTAAACGGTCAGGGAGCAGTTGTCTATCCAGAATACACGATTCAACCAGGGGATTCGTTAGGTTATATCTCTTCACTTTTTGGTACCACAGTGGAAGAAATTTCCAGAATCAATAACCTTTCTGATCCGGATCTTGTCTCCCCCGGCCAGGTGATAAAAATTCCATCGTATCAGGGATATGAAGGGACACTGGAGCTCATAACTTCAGATCTGGGTGAATCATTCTCCTTACTACCGATCAAGTACCGAACAGATGAACAAACATTGATCAAGATTAACAACATTCTCGTTCCAACACAAATCTATGTTGGCTCAAGGTTGATCATTCTGCGACCGGAGGAGTCTTCAATTATCAATCCTGTTGCAAAAATGAAGAGCACTGTTAGTCTGCTCGAAACAGCAATAGGAAATAACCTTAATCAACACACATTATCCTTGATCAATAGACAATCAAATATGAACTTGATCCTGCCAGATGATGTCCTTTTTGCACCTATTGCCGCAGATAAGACTGAAATTGACCTTTATGCTCCCGTTTTGCAGGATGTCCAGTTGTATCCTTTACCTTTAGTTCAGGGTGGTACTGCTGTAGTTGCCATCAATTCCAGCCAGGCAGTAAAACTGACTGGGAGCATTGGTGAGTATCCCCTCACCTTTTTTAGTCCATCTGCAGGTCAATATTACGCCCTGCAAGGAATTCATGCTCTTGCTGAGCCTGGACTAGTAAATTTTTCGTTAAGCGTGACCAGCGAGAATGGTGAAATCAATACTTATTCACAACAGGTATTGATCACGCCTGGTGTTTTCGACGAAGATCCGGCCTTAATCGTAGACCCAGCCACAATTGATCCATCTATTACAGAGCCTGAAAACGAATTGGTTTCTGAATTGATCAGTCAGAAAACTCCTACCAGGTACTGGTCTGGCGTTTTTACCAGCCCTGCGTATTACCAGGAATATAACTCGCTTTTCGGTACCCGGCGAAGATACAACGATGATCCCAAGATCTACTTTCACACAGGGGTCGATTTCGCCGGTGGGCTTACCCTTCCCATCACAGCCCCGGCCCCCGGTCAGGTTGTATTTGCTGGTCCATTGACTGTTAGAGGAAATGCAATATTCATCGATCACGGATGGGGAGTCTTCAGCGGGTTCTTCCATCAGGATACTCTAAAAGTAAAAGTCGGCGACGTTGTTGATGTCGGCCAGCAAATTGGCACTGTGGGGAACACAGGTAGAGTAAATGGCGCTGGTGATTATTATGGGGCCGGTGCTCATTTGCATTGGGAGATCTGGGTCAACGGTATTCAGGTTGATCCACTTGATTGGCTATATCGAGATTATCCTTAAATCTCAAAAACCTAAGGTATAATGAATTTGTTAATCTTAAGAACAAATGGTAAAAAAGCATGACGATAAATGAAGAATTTTGGAAGAATTATCAAGTCACTGATAATGTGCTGGAAGATATTTATAACTACCTCCTCGAAACCGAAACTCCCCTGAATAAATTTGAAATCACGAAGTATGTAATCACCCAGGTGATTCAAGACCAGGAAAACCTCCAACAGGAACAGCTTTCTTCACTGGGGGATATCTATCTGCCTGAAAATACCTTTAATATTGGAGATGTGCTCGTTTTTTCTCAACTTAACGATATGAAAGGAAAGGTCGTTTCAACGAGGAAAGGAAATAACCCTGATTATCCCGACCTCCAGGTTATCGACGTTGAATTTTCTACGGGTAATAAATGCTCTTATGCGGCAAATCTTACCGATCATGTCTTAAATAACCCCCTTCCCAAGGAAAAAAACCGCTTACTTGATCCGCAATTTGTTTTTGATGAGTTTGGTACAACATTGACTGAAAAAATTGTCAATTCATGTGAACAGAGTAGTGACTTGGTTTGCATTGCGAGGCACTATTTTCCGCGCGCTCTTCTTTTTGACATCAGTATAGGTCATCTTAATTTATGTGAAGCAGTACTTGAAATGGCCAATGGTGGACCGTTGTCGACCATTCAGCTAATTGAGCAAATTGAATTACCAATTGGCAACAATAAACTGCTGACAGAATTTTCCTTAAATTACGCTTTGGAAAATGACAGTCGTTTTGACGAGGTAGGCCCTGCAGGTGTTACCCTTTGGTTTCTAAAACGCATGGAACCTCAAGAAGTACAAAAACCACCTTTCACATTACAGTACTCACACTCTACTACTGAATCTCAAGAGCCACTTGTTGGACTTGAAGAACTGAATCGACTTGTATTTGATGAACTTGAAGCAGAGACGGAGTCTGTTAGCCCTGATGAAATCACAATCAGCCTTTCTTACCCGCACTGGAGGGCTGGTACAATGCCGTTAACCAACCAGTTAAAGGGACTCTTCCCGACTGCATACGAAACCCCAAGGGTGAAATTCACTTTTATTGACGGTCACACTCAGGAAAGCTTCTCAGGGTGGGTGGTACGCCCATATAAATATGTTTTCGGCTTGAAAAATTGGTATTCACAACAAGGTATCATACCCGGTAGCTACATTACAATTCGACGTAGTAAAAACCTTGGGGAAGTCCTCATAACAACCAATAAAAGCAAGAGTTCCCGTGATTGGATTCGTACAGTTCTAGTAGGAACTGATGGTGTGGTAGTCTTTGCGTTGCTCAAACAGGTCATTCAGTGCACCTATGATGACCGTATGGCAATCATGATCACAGATGTTGAAGCGATCGACGCTATTTGGACAAATCCCGGGCGCGTCAAACAACCAGTTGAAAAAGTGATCCATACCATTATGCGGGAAATGGGCAAACTGAACACTCAAAATCAGATTCACGCCCAGGAATTATATTCTGCCGTCAATGTTGTGCGCCGGGTACCTCCAAGCCAGATATTATCCACGTTATACTCTCAGCCATGGGCAACACATTTAGGTGACCTCTACTTCAAATTGGAAGAGAGCACACAATGATGAGCGAGCGAAGACCATTCAGCTTTGTAAAACCAGGTTTAAACACCCCATATCACATTGATTTTGAATGGTGGAAAAAGAACGATGCCAATTGGAGGGTGTTTCTTAATAACTATTTGTGCCCTGAACACCAGGCGCTTTTTTCCTCGATGGACGACAATACCATGATCGATTGGGTTGATCCGATTACGGCTGAGATCCACCTGGTTGATGGATTACAGTCCACCTTGATGAATCATTGTGCCAAGATGGATGGTTTTTATATTGAGCAGACCGCAATTGTAGATGCCATTTTCCGTGTCTTCCTTGCTAATGGAAACGCTCCCCTCAGTCCAATTGAATTATCTGATAAAATTGGCAAACCAGCCGAGACGATCCTCAAAACAATATCGAGTCCAAACGTTTATAAAGGGATACGTCCCTGCCGTTAAACATCCGCCCTCGTAGCTCAATGGACAGAGCACCGGACTTCTAATCCGATGGTTGTGGGTTCGACTCCCACCGAGGGCGCTAATTAGATTTTTCATCCACTTAAAAAGAAAATAATATGCAAAAAAATAAAAACACTAACAAAAATCAACAGAAGTGGTACCTTATGGACATTCACGTCCACACACCTGCTTCAATGGATTTCCAACAATCCGATGTTACTTATCTCGATATTCTTAGAAAAGCTGAATCCCGGGGACTTGATATCCTCTCCTTTACAGATCACAACACAATTGCCGGATACCGTCGCCTACGCGAAGAGATCGAACAATTGGAATTGCTGGAGAAACTTGGCAGATTGATCCCTGAAGAAAAAAATCGTCTGGGCGAGTATCGAAGGTTGCTAAAAAAGATTCTCCTGCTACCGGGAATTGAGTTTACCGCCACATTCGGTTTTCACATCCTTGGGATATTCTCGCCAGATAAAAGCTTACGGGAAATTGAACACGTTCTTATAGATCTCGGCATACCAAGCGGAAGCCTGGATGATGGCAATCCGGCCATTGGTGCCTCAGTAGATGTGCTCACTGCGTACCGCATCATTAACGAAGCTGGTGGCCTTGTTATTGCCGCTCATGCGAACTCCACTAATGGGGTCGCAATGCGCGGCATGAATTTCGGCGGACAAACACGCATTGCCTACACACAAGACAAGAATTTGCACGCGCTTGAGGTCACAGATCTCGAGCAGAAAGGTAATCGCACGACCGCTGCGTTCTTCAATGGAACCAAACCGGAATATCCCAGGAGGATGCACTGCATCCAGGGATCTGATAGCCACCGTTTGGCAACAGATCCAATCAGGAAGAAAAACCCCGGTATTGGCGACCGTATCACTGAAGTTCTCATGGATGATCTTTCATTTGAATCTTTATACGCCTTGTTCAATTCCAACGATTTTTCGAAGACAAGATCGCATTTACAAACAGCAGAATCTGAAAATGATTTTGTTCAGACAGCCCGTGATGAAGGCCCAAACATTATTCAGGATTTTCATGAAAGTTTGTCCATACGAGGTGGTAATTTATTTGGTGTGATGGCAGATATTTGCGCGTTCTCCAACACAAATGGTGGAACCCTGTACGTTGGTTTATCCAGCGATCCGCAGAAACCGCCAGTTGGCATCAGCAACCCTGAACAAGCCATAAAACTCCTCGAAAAGGAAGTTCAAAATCGTATCAGCCCGCCAGTACATCTGACTCTCGATATCCAAAAGCATAAGAACCAGTCGATCATCAGGATATTAATCCCCCGCGGAGAAGACGCTCCATACGCACTCGATGAGAACAAGATCTACATACGCGATGAGGACGAAACCAATATCGCTGTAAGAGATGAGATTGTTACTCTTGTTTTGCGCGGAAAAGCATTGATTGCCGCGACAAATCCTTCAGTGAAAACAGAATCAACACCGCAGCAACCATCTGCTCCAATATCAATAGAAAATTTGCCAGATCCAGAAACTCCTCGCACCGGTGTCGAGGTCATTGCACCAGTCATGCGCGGAGGCAAAAATTTTTATACAATGAGGGATCTGCGCAATGGCAATCTCGTGAAGAATGTAACTCAAGCATCAGCGCGCAGGCTTTGGCATTATGCGATTACCAGATACAACGAGATCATTCCTCATATTGACAGCATAAACATCAATTGGCATGGTCAATACGGTCTGATCCGCCAATATCAACAAGGGAAAAACACTCTGCATGATTTGATCTTGCGCACACCAGATGGAATTCGCACATTCTTTGGTGTCACTTCAGATGGTATCCATGGAGAATGGAAAGTGTTTCTTTCAGACGACGACCAATCCACACAATAAATTCTGAGACAAGACCGGGATGGAATGCTCCACCCGGTTTTTTTATATATAATTAGGTATCGAGGAAAAATGAATTCTGCCTTCCATCTATACCAACTTCAAAAAGTTGACTCACAGATCAACTTATTAGACATCCGCTTAAAAGAAATCGCTGATTTATTAAGAAATGACTCGGAAATTCAGGCAGCGACTCAGGCATTGTTTGAGGTATCTTCTTCTCTCAGCGCAGCTAACTCAGTTTTGCAGGGTATTGAACAAAAGATTCGAACGAAAAGGAATAAACTCGAACAATCAGAATCCTCTTTGTATGCCGGCAACATTAAAAACCCCAAAGAACTACAGGATCTGCAAAAAGAGGTTGCATCACTCAAAAGCGTGATATCTGAGTATGAAAACGAACAGATGGAACAAATGATTTTGATCGAACAGATAGAAAAAGAAAAAAATATTCACGAAGATCAATTAAATTCAGCCAACAAAAAATTGGAATTGAGACAAAAAGATTTAGTAGAGGAGTCCAAGCGAATCGAAACCCAAAGAAGCAAATTACTAACAGAACGGGAGATAAGTCTTTCACAGGTTCCCGAGCTGTTGATTCTCACCTATGATGACCTAAGAAAGAAAAAATCCGGCGTTGCTGTCGCCAGGGTTGAAGACCAAACCTGTTCAATCTGTGGCACAAGTTTAACACCTGCAGAATGCCAGGCAGCCAAATCCTCCACAAAAATTTTCACTTGTTCCTCATGTGGAAGAGTTCTCTACGCCGATTAAGAGGGATGATCTTGCCAGGCATTAATTTTCTTTCACTTTTTTTAGGTATTCTGGTTGGTTTTGTGATTTTGATGCTTTTTTTAAAATTTAAATCCAAATTGCCAGAAATTAATACTTCCTTTTTTAAACGTCACAAGCACGATAGAAACAGCAATAATAGTGACTTATTATTACGTAAACATTTGTTGCGGAAAGTACAATCTCTTCATATCGCTGCTGACCTGGTCCCGTTAAACAAAATTTACATACCTCAAAAGTTGTATAGCCACCCCTTATATGCGGCTTATGGTGAGAACATAGATGACGAACCATTGTTTTTCCGTGAAGCATTACAAATCGCGGATGTACCCGAATTGGCGTGTGCGTACCCTTTACCTGCCATTACAATAAACCAGGCGATCTCTAACAGGAAAAATATTGCAGTGTCTGGTACCATAGGATCAGGTAAAACCACCTGCCTGGCAAAACTTGCCAGTGAAATCCTAGAACACTCTCCAGATATGGAGATATTTTCAAGACATTTACCTATCTACCTGGATATTCGAGCTCTAACATGTCAGGAAAATCCCGGGTTACTTATTGATGCATTAGCCCTTGCATTATTCGGTGAAAACGACGATTTGATTCCCCGGGACACAATACCTGTTTTGACTGACGCTCTAAACAGTTCGAATCTACTCCTTTTGATTGATCAATTAGATGAACTTACTCCTGATCAGTTCATGAAGGCGGTCAGACTACTCCAGCAATACCATTCAGATTATCCCAGTGTTCAGATGATCACCACGTGTGGACCATATTACAGCGATGGATTAGATTTGGCTGGCTTTTCGGTTTTACCGATAAAACCCCCTGATTTAAACGATTATCACAGCCTGATCTCTAAATGGTTCGACGCGATTGGTTCGCTGCAAACTTCCCCCGTTGAAGTTAATACTGATATTTCAGAGCCTCAACTTAAGCAATTGTGGTTGAAACAATCAATTCCTACATCTTCATTCTTTGATCAAACGACTCTGATTTTAGCAGGTATTTTTCATGGAACCAGCGTAGAAGGCAGCTCATTCGAAAATCATGTGCTTAGAACCACAAAAAATCCCTTGATTGTTGATATTCTTCAACAAATGGCGGATTGGTCAGCCAATCACGAGTTTTCAGGAATTACAGAGAAATTAATTACGAATTCAATAACCAGAATTTTTGAAAGAAATACCGGTTCGGCGAATGATCCTGTCGATGTCCATGTCGTCTTACAAAAACTTGTCACTGCAAATTTGTTACATACCATAAGAGGATCATATTATTTCAGCAATCCCTCCCTTTTATGCCACTTATTATCCTTATCAACTAGCTTTTCCTGTTCCTACAAGTCTGACGTACTTTTACAATTTCCTTTGATGGATACAGTGGTTAGATACAAATCTACTTCGCAAGATTATCTTATCGATTGGATTCAAGAAACAAATTTACAGAAAACAAAATCAATAGCCATTTTTCTCAATCACTTATTCAACTATTACCGGACTCCTCCCGATCTTTCGTTCTTATTTCCGAACCTGGCAAAAAGAATTCTTACGAGTTCAACACCATTATCCATAAAAATCAAATTAGCCTCAATTATCTACTATACGAAACCAGCGCAATTAATTCAATTATTATCAAGGCTGGAATCCCAGACGACAGCTGATCTACGGAAATTATGCGCTTTTTTCTATGGGTTGTCCTCGGTAAAACAGCATATTGATTATTTACTAAAATGCGCAATGGATGACACCCCGTCTCTTAAGGTTTATGGATTGAATAGTCTGGTTAATACTTTAGATCATGAAACGATCCCCCTTCTCTCGCATATTATACGATCCAGTAAGGATGACACTGGAAAAATAACAGCAGAATTATTGGCACAAAATGAGGGCAAGGGACATCAATTACTAAGGGAGTTGATGACAGACGAAGGGTCTGTTTGCCGAAGGAATGTGATTTATGGATTGCGGTTAATTAACACAGATTGGGCTGATCGATTACTGAAAGAGATCAATTCAAACGATAAAGCCTGGATCATCAGAGATGCGGCTGCCATCACACTTGAAAATAAATGGGATCCTTCCAGCTATGCTCCCCGGTTTTTAAGCAACCCTGCTCATGATCCAAAATTGCTGCGTATTGCAAGCGCAAGGGCGCAGGGAATTCCTGCCAATAGTTTTCCTTTAGATTTTTTGTTTGAGACTTTGAATTCTGACAAATACGATGAAAAGCTAATCGCCATGCAATATCTGTCTGTCAAACTGAATGACGATATCTTAGAAGTATTCGAAATTCTCTCCGCTCAGGAAAATCCGCTTAGAGAAGTTGCTTGTCAGATTTTATTTGAGCACGATCTGAAGGGGTAATTATTTATTTTTCCAGATGCTTCAGAATTTTCTGTTGCACTTGTTCTGAACTCAACCCTACTACCGAGATCAATTTATCATGCCCTGTCTGCCCGGCCAATATTTTAAGTGATGATGACGGAACGTCCAACACGGATGACAGGAACTTGATCAACTCCTTGTTGGCTTTCCCTTCTACAGGCGGTGCCGTTAGTCGAATTTTCACAGTTCCATCGTCCAGGACGTCATGAATCTCATTCCTGGATGTTCTGGGCGTGACTCTTACCGTTATCGCAGCGCCGATTGTACCATCATGCAGTTCTAATTTTTGTTGCTTACCCATCAATAAATCAATCGCAAAAGTAGGAATTCAACTACCTGGATTAGTATGATCAATACTATCGGACTGAAATCTATATTATTAATGGGGGGAATAATTCTCCGTATAGGATTTAGAAAAGGATCGACAATACGACCCAACTGCATACGCACCTGGTTATCTGGAGGCAGGAAAAATGAACTGAATGCATTTACGATCACGACAAAGGTAAGAAGTTGCAAAAATAATTGAATGATTGTGTTTAGAATTTGCATGGCATTATTATAACTTACTGGTAAAAGTTTCTCTTACCCATTATCGCTTCACCTATTCTAATGTGTGTTGCTCCTTCTTCAATGGCGATCTCAAAATCTTGGCTGGTCCCCATTGAAAGAAAGGAGAAATCTTCCATATCATAGGACTTTCTAATATTTTCGCATAACATGTGCATTCTCTTGAAGATAATGCGGTTTTCCTCTGGTTTGTTGATCAGTGGCGGCATCGTCATTAACCCTTTCACATGCAGGTTTTTTAGCGATCTCACCTTTTCAATTTCCTGACTAAATACTTCAAGATTCTCTTTTTGCGCCAGGTTATACCCGAATTTACTTTCCTCTCCAGTTAGGTTCACTTCTAATAAAACAGGCATGACTTCAAGTACTTCCTGGCAGGAATGGTTTAGCTTTTCCGCCACTTCGAACCGGTCGATCGAATGTACAAACTTGAAATAGCGCACTAGAAATTTGATCTTTCGACTTTGTATATGACCGATCATGTGCCAGACAGGTTTAACTCTACCAGCCAGTTCAATTATCTTTTTTTCTGTTTCTTCTGGATAATTTTCACCAAAGTTTTCTGCACCAGATTCATAGATCTTAATAATTTTTTCAACTGGCTGATGTTTTGTAACTATTATTAGTTGCACATCTTCCAGCTTCCTGCCGGAACGATTACACGCGTCGTTCATTCGATCCAGTACGTGTAAATAATTATCACGAATAAAGGATAGATTATCCATCTTGTAGTCCGATCAAGGCAGCAAACCTACCGGTTTTACCCTTTTCTGCCCGATGGCTGTACCAATTTTCCACATCACAAGCTGTACAGATTCCGCTCTGGTGTATTGTGTGTACTCCGGCTCTTCTAAGAAGCTCTTCGTTGGCTTTCGGCAGGTCAAATACCCACCGTCCATTATTAGATCGTTCCAATATGCCATTTGTTGTTTCGAACTCAACTAAAGCACGATTATGGACATCCTCACCAACTTCATAATGGTCAGGTCCAATCGACGGGCCAATCACAGCCTGCAGATCGCCGGGATTACACTGATATTGTTCAGCTATTATTTCAATGGATTTTTTAGCAATCTGGTTAACGGTTCCTTGCCAACCGGCGTGAATAATGCCGACCACCTTGCGTACGGGGTCATAGATCAATATTGGTACACAATCCGCAAAACGCATCAATAGTGTTACTTGAGGATTTTGAGTAAAAATAGCGTCTGCTTTGACAGGTTGCTCTTCAATGTTTCGAGGTTTATCTGAACAAATAACGTTATCACTATGCACCTGCCACACATCGAACATGCTGCCATTTGGTCGTTCCATCGCGTCAAAGATCAGGTCACGGTTCTGGCGGATATGCTCTCTAGAGTCACCAGTCGAAATACTTAAATTCAATGATGCATAAGGAATCGGGCTCACCCCCCCTTTTCTGGTAAAAAATCCATGCACGACTTCACACAATAAAGTCTCTGGAAAAGACAGATAAGTTAATCCGTTTTTGGTTTCTTGTAGGTTCATTTTCTCATAGTTAGCTTTTCGGCAACAGTCATTTTTCGTTTCAGCGCAAATCTGGTTTCCTTTACACTATCCTCCATTAATGGATACACATACCAAGCTGTTCCTGCACCAAATAGAATGCCGGTGATCGTTCGTAGGATAGGAGTGCTTTCTCTTATAGGTAACCAATTTGGCCAACCTGTCGATAGGCCTGGCAATTGAGAGACTCCGTCCAGCGCGATCGGAAATAACGCGATGAGGAACCATGCATACCATCGCAATCCCTTGATCTTTTTTCCTGATAGCTGGTAAATTATTCCGAATACCCCCAATCCAAGGTAAATCGCCAGATCCCTCTGGCACAATGCGATCTTGTAGCCAGCCCGTTTATCTCCAATAAAATCCCGCGCATATTGAATATCTTCAGCCGGCATCCCGGTCAATTCTTCATAAGTGATTACATTCGGTATATTTGCCTGAGCCCGTGGATAATATAATTGTTCACCATCAATAAAATAAGATCGGAAGGCTAATTGATGGCACAGTACTGAGTAAAATTTATAACCGATCGACGCTAAGGAGTGTTTCCCGTTGGCTGCCAGAATGGGAGGCAGAAAAGTGGATGCGGTAAAAATTAGGATCACAACAGAAATAAACCATGCATATGAATTAGAGAACCAGTAAGAAAATTTTTCAAGCCTGGTCATCTGAAATCGATCATTATCTGCAACCCTCTCGGGATCACCTTCGTCCTTGTGCAGGGTCGCTTTAACAGCCACTTCCACTTCGTTTATCGTAAACGGATGATTTAATCGATAAGGTCCCACAAGGATAACCGGCGTGGACTCCTTGAACCTTTCTTCCAGCAAATTGTCTTCATCGATACACACTTCCAGGAAAAAGATCTCCAATGAATTACAGAGATCCTTTACTTCCTGTAATAGACCGGTTTGCTCATCACTTTTTGAGAAATAGTAGGTTAATGCGCGCATAAATGTTTTAACCGATCATAGCCTGTCAGGCAGCATCCCGATCTATAACTTTTACATTCGTTCCTGTGTAATCCTGAATTTCGATCACACCCGTCTCATAAGGCGTTATCGGCATTGTCCAGCGGTAAACGAACTTTGCCACATCGGGTTCTACATTTACACAACCGTGTGATAACATCTCGCCATAATTGTTGTGCCAATAAGTTGAATGGATCGCGACTCCACCGGTCGCAAAGATCGAATTCCACGAAACAGCAAATTCCTCGTAGCCTGATGCTTTGCTGTCACCTCCAGCCATGTGCAAGGAGATGTATTTCCGGCTCACCAGATGGTAATCACCAGCAGGAGTTCCCCATTCATCTACCAGTTTTCCTTCAAAGGTATACTTCGCACCGGTCGAAACACGCGTAAAAAGGATTTCTTTCCCATTTTCAAAACAAGACATGGTCTGATGATTCACATCCACGACTATGAACTTGTCTTTGATTTCTGGATTGATAGGTTCGACATCTTCAGGTCTGATTGGACGGAACGCCCTGGCATCTGCCCAAAAAACATCTCCATATGAACCATGTTTTTCAATCACATGATACAACACTTCGTTATTCGACCCAGTGCTGATCTTATCGACCCACAAAACCTGGGAGTAATAGAACCTGGGATCGATCGTTTCTTTTAACCTGGGCGACCTGGGTTCGCTGCCATCCAGGTAAATATCCACATATGGGACGGTAACCTCAGCCCACATACCTGGCAACTGACCATATACGGGTAGTTCAGTTAATGGGACATTAGGTTCATTTCGCACAGGCTGAACACTGATCGCCGGTATAAAACCATCTGGTGTTTCGTACCAGATTCGTTTTTTCCAATAGGAATTATAAGGTTTACCTATTACCTCCCGATTTATTACCAGGATGTTGTCGTTGTAAACCGTTTTTAATGTGTCACTTTCCGGATCCGGCTTAGATTTTATTTCGACGGTATAAAATGTTCTTCCCAATCTTTCTGCTGTTGGAAATTCAGGCAAATAAGCAGAAGCTTTATGAATCTTCTTTATACCCGTTGCTGCCAGACCTAGCGCGCCTAATTTTAAGAAATTTCGTCGTGTCAACTTATTCATGCTTCTCACCTATAAAATCCGCTTTTCGATCATCTCATTAATTTTCTGAATCTCATGTCCCCATAAAGTATCGTTATCTTTATAAGTAACAACTTGACTAATTTTATCGTACGCTTCTGTTGTGCCGACCCCTAAGTTGCCTTTTGATACTCTTCTTCTCAACTCGATCCCACGAACGGCAGTGTAGAGCTCAATACTCAATATCTGTCGGAGATTTTGTATTATCTCATAAGTATGTCTCGCTGCTGTCATGGCATTAGCGTTATGATCTTCCTGACTCGCAGAAGTGGGGAGTGACCGAATTGAATCAGGTGTGGCTAGAGTCTGATTTTCCAGCACCAGAGACGCTGCAGTATATTGCGGCATCATTAACCCTGAATTAAGACCGGCTGACCTTGGATTATCCACAAGCATTGGTGGTAATCCATTATTAGTATTTTCGTCGGTCAACCGATATGTACGCCTCTCTGAAACCGCTCCTAACTCGCACAGCGCGATTGATAGATAGTCACAGACCAATCCGATTGGTTCTCCGTGGAAATTTCCACCCGAAATGACGTCTTCCGGTTCAAAAATTAACGGATTATCTGTCGCGGCATTGATTTCTCGTTCAATAATGGACTTGACATAAGTATGTGTGTCTCTAATAGCCCCGACGATCTGAGGCATACACCTGATGGAATATGCATCCTGAACTTGATTAAGAGAATCAATAAAAGTACTCCCGTTTGTCAGCTCTCTTATTGTTTTTGCCGTTTTTATCTGACCGATTTGTTTACGTGCCTGGTGTACCCTATCGTCAAAGGCAATGGATCGGGCGCATAAAGCCTCCATCGATAATGCTGCAGCAATCTCTGCTACGTGCAGCAGGTACTCAGCTTCATATATCGATAATGCGGCAATTGCGGCCGAAAAAGTCGCTCCGTTGTTTAACGCCAGTCCTTCTTTCGTGGTCAATACGATCCGGTTAATCCCCGCGTCGCTCATGGCTTGCTTGCCGCTTAATACCTTGCCTTTGAATTTTGCTTTACCTGATTCTTCTTCCAGATCCGCTAAATCTGTAGATAGAACTAATGCCAAATGAGATAATTGACACAAATCTCCAGACGACCCTAAGGATCCTTTTTCAGGAATAATGGGAACCACTCCCTTATTAAGCATATCCAGTAATGTTTTAATAATGACTGGACGGACTCCTGAGTATCCTTTGGCTAGTGTCACTGCCCTTATGAACATGGATGCTCTTACAATGCGCTCATCCAGCGGTTTTCCGGTACCGACTGCGTGGCTAAGGATCAAATTTCTGTTTAGTTGAAGTGTTTCTGCATCGTTGATCTTTTTGTTGGCAAAAATTCCAAATCCGGTATTGATCCCGTAAACGGGTTTGCCGCTTCCGGCGATCCTGATCAATCTTTGATGAGCAGTCTCGATCGATGACACTGCACTTTCAGCTAGTTCAATAATCTCTCCGTGAATAGCCGTCCGTGACACGTCTTCGATGCTAATCTCTGTTCCTTTTTCAATGATCATCAGTAGTCCTTTGTTATAACAGGATGAGAGACATAACCAACGCAGCGCCAGGAACTGTCAGATTATCATAATCAGATGGCGTAACTGACTCTACCAGTGTTGAAACCATTGAAATCAAAAGTATAGACAATGTGAAACTCTTTAGCAGAAAAACCTGATTGAAATTCTGTTTAAATATTAATATTAATAGCCAGGAAAATAAGAATCCGCCCACCAGCATTGATAGGGAACCTAAAACTGTCTTTTTTTTCGCCCAGGGTAAAATTCTGGAACTGATGCGGCTTCCCACTAGATCTGCCACACCATCCCCGCCACACAACATCATTAATGGAATTACTGCATAAAACGTTTTCCAGTAAAAAACTGTAAGTAAAACAAAAATGATTCCGTAAAACAGTGGACCTTTCAGCAATTCGTCTCGAGCACCGGTTCTCGCCATGGATTTAACCGATGCGTGGTCTTTCATCTTTCCCATTCCGACGAGAAGAACCTGAATAACGATGAGTAGAGGGACAAAAGCTGCAAGATATTTGGAGATTGGTTCATCCGGAAACAGAAACCAGCAAATGACAAACAGAGGGCCAGTTCCAATGTGGATGATCTTTCGTGATACTGAGCTGCTAATGATCCCTTTCACAGCCAAAATGTTGATTAATCGCATCCAAAGAACACAGAGGATCAGCGAAATTATCATTGCTAACCAGGGGTTATTGATCATAACCTAATCCCTTCCACTCATGGCTCTCTTAAGATCGCGCGCCTGGTCCTTTTTTGCAATATCCTGGCGCTTATCATATAATTTCTTACCTTTAGCAATGGCTATTTCCAATTTAGCTTTACCATTTTTGAGATACATTTTAACCGGAACTATGGTTACTCCTTTTAGACGAACCTCAGACCATAATTGGCGTATTTCCTTTTTATGCAATAACAAAAGACGCGGTCTTTTTGGATCGTGGTCAGAATAACTTCCTGCCTGGTATGATGCGATGTGCGAATTGATCAGCCAGGCTTGCTGACCATCAATTTGTACATAAGCCTCCTGGATACTCACCTGCCCAGCACGGATGGATTTGATTTCCGAGCCTTTCAAGGAAATTCCTGCTTCAAAAGTTTCTTCAATAAAATATTCAAAATGGGCTTTTCGATTTTTGGCTACGACCTTTATGTCCATGAATTCCTTCGCGCAACAGTTATCTGGCTTGAAAATATGAGAAAGATCCAACTAAAATTCCCAGCACCGCCAGAATGATGATGATCAACCCGATGGGTATTCCTCCTAATTCCTGGCCTGTGGAACTTTCGAAGGTGGGAATCGTTAACGGAGGTGGAGCGGTAAAAGTCGGCAGTCGTGTAGCTTCCGGCGTGGTAATAAATTGCGCTGCCATTGTCGGATCGATTGTTATCGTGGTGATTGGAACAGGAGATGGCGGGTTTTCAATAACAGCCAATTCTCCTGCACTGACATCCATATAAAAAGCCCAAACCCACCCAATGCTACCAGGTACGCCAGGGTATTCGATAACCAGCCAGTCGCCTCCAGCAGATTTACCAATGACAGGTACTTCTGCCCCTAAAGGAATTAATCCAATCTGTGGATATAAAACCGCAGGACCCGCCCTGACTTTTACATAATTCTCGGTAAGTCCAATTTTTATCTTTGCCGTTACGCCTTTGGGTGTACCGGTAACAGTAGGAATGGAACCCGTAGGCTGTTGCGCGATAACTTTGCCCGGTTTAGCAAGTGAAGAAGAGAAAATTCCAAACAACAACGCTATCAAGACTGTAATAAACCAACGATACTTTCTAAGGGACATCTAATCTCCGGTTATTGATTCTAGACTTTTTTGATTATAATTCAAATATGCCACAGCGAATCTATCACGGGAAAATCACCAATTCAGATCTTGCCAGGGCGATAATCGCCCATTTCGGACACGGGAACCTTCGCGTTCAGCAATTTGGTTCCGGTGATACACTGGTTGTTCAATTGGCAACGGCTCCTTACGCTCAATCTGGTGGTAAAACGGCGTTGAGTGTTTCTTTACAAAATGTTGTTGACGGGGTTTCAGTAGAAATGAGCAAGCAAACCTGGCTGGGTGTTGCTGCCAGCCTGGGTGTCTCGACGATCGCAACCTTACGCAACCCATTAAATCTGCTTAATCGTCTGGATGATATTGCACAGGATATTGAATATGTACAGCTGGTTGAAAATGTTTGGAAAGTGATCGATCAGAGCGCCCGCGCGTTAGGATCGGGCTTTGAGCTCTCTGATAGATTAAACCGCTATGTTTGTGATTATTGCAATACAGCTAATCCGCCAGGTGAGCCGAGTTGCATTGCGTGCGGCGCTCCTTTAGGAGATATTCAGCCTAAAGCTTGTGCAAATTGCGGTTATATTATCAAGAAGTATGAGAAAACATGTCCAAATTGCGGGAAAACGATCTCAGGAGTCCTAAAATGATCAGGATTATCGCAGATACCACTTCCACAATCTCTCCTTCAGAAGCTGAGAGGCTTGGCGTTTATTACCTACCTCAGATCATAATCTTCGGAGATCAGGCTTATAGGGATGATCATGAGTTGACCAGTGTCGAATTCCTGGCAAAACTTAGGGCCAGCCAAACATTACCCAAAACTGCTGCCCCGCCGCCGATATTATACAACCCCATTTATGAAGAGATAACCAAACGCGGTGATACCGCTATCGTCATTTGTCCTTCACAAAAAGTGAGCGGCACATTCAGAAGTGCTGCTGATGCCGCTTTGGAGTTTCCTGAAGCAGACATCAGGATCGTCGATACTGAGACTATAGGACCAGCCCTTGGCACACTTGTATTGAAAGCTTTGGAGTGGGCAAACCAGGGAATGAGTGCGGATATCATTGTAAATAAAATTGAAGAAATGGGGAAACGGGCGCGTATCTATTTTTATGTCGACACACTAGAATACCTCCACAAAGGTGGCAGAATTGGCACAGCAACAGCCCTGGTTGGAAGCCTGCTTCAGGTGAAACCAATCTTGATCTTCAAAAATGGGCAGGTCAATCCTTTTGATAAACAACGCACAAAGAAAAAAGCGCTCGCTAGAATTGTAGAACTTGTAAAAGAAGAATGTCCCCCAAAAGCCGAATCGTACCTCAGCATCCTTGAAGCAGATTCGATGGAAGATGCACTTTTGCTAAAAAAGGAATTCCAGGACTCCTTAATGCTCAATTCTATCCAGATCGCTAATCTTCCTCCCGCCATTATTGTTCACGCAGGACCCGGCGTTGTTGCAGCCAGCTTTTTCACTGATTAGCAAATACTAACGTGATCAATATAATTTACCAGGATGAGCACATTGTTGCGATCAACAAACCATCCGGTCTTCTTTCAATACCTGATGGCTATGCGCCACATCTGCCAAATTTACAATCGATACTAAAGGATGAGTTTGGTTCAGTATGGACGGTACACCGGCTTGATAAGGAAACTAGCGGAGTCATTCTATTTACTTTGAGCGCAACAGCGCACAAGGAAATGTCTGCGTTATTTGAACTTCGGAAAATTAAAAAGAATTATCGAGCGCTGGTCTTAGGCGTCAACCTTGATACTCATTTTGTAGTAGATATCCCTCTGCGGGTTAATGGCGACAGACACCATCGAACGGTAATCGATCCTGTAAAAGGTAAACCAGCTCAAACTGAATTTTATACACAAAAACAACTTGATCAGACCTCAATTATCGATGCTTTTCCTTTATCCGGTTATACCCACCAGATCCGTGCTCACCTGGCCTATCACGAAACACCCATCGTTAACGATTCGTTATATGGCAACAGACTAACAAGTCCGCCTACCTTGAATCAAACAGGTCGCTTGATGTTGCATGCCATAAAGATTTCTTTTGTCCATCCATTTACACAAATCCCGGTTGAAATCGTAGCTCCCCTCCCACCAGAATTAGCGATACTCGATGTATAAAAAAACCAGGGACCTTTTCTTACAGGTCCCTGATCTTTTCTTTCTAAGCGGAATTTAACTGAATTCGGCTTTTCTTTTGCTGTTAGTGATGGCCCAGATCACACTGACCAGTAAAACGGCCACGATCAACCAACCCACCACACCCAGTTTTTGATATCGAACAATAACAGGTGCAGCGATAAGCGAGACCAGATTTACCACTTTGATCATCGGGTTCAATGCCGGACCAGCAGTATCTTTCAGAGGATCACCTACCGTGTCTCCTACGACACCAGCTTTGTGACGCTCAGAGCCTTTGCCGGTGTTTTCCACAAGATTCCTGGGCTCATCTTCAATTGTTTTCTTGGCGTTATCCCAGGCACCACCTGCATTGGACATGAACACGGCTAGCAGCTGGCCGCTAAGGATCACACCTGCCTGAAAACCTCCAAGAGCTTCAACCTGCAATACAAGACCAACCACCAGCGGCATCACAACCGCGATGATCGCCAGTGGGATCAATTCTTTTTGTGCAGAAGCAGTGGAAATACCCACAACACGAGCGTAATCTGGTTTTGTTGTTCCTTCCATGATCCCTGGGAGCTTGAATTGGCGCCGTACTTCCTCAACGACTTTTCCGGCAGCGCGGGTTACAGCACGAATGGACAGAGATGAGAACAACCACGGTAATGCTCCGCCCAGCAACAATCCAACAAACACTTTTGTATCAGAGACTCGAATCGAATCCAGTATTTTCATATCCAAACCAAGTGTGTCGATCAGGCTGGATTGTACTCGGGCAACATCGGTAATGAACGACGAGAACAGGCTTACAGCAGCAATAACCGCCGAAGCGATCGCGACGCCTTTAGTGATGGCTTTGGTGGTATTGCCAACAGCATCAAGATCAGCCATGATCTGGCGTGCTTTTTTGGTTTCTTCATCGTGCTGGTCATGCCACGACATTTCACCAATGCCATTCGCGTTATCCGAAATTGGACCATATGAATCCATGGCGACGTTATTGCCAGTGTGACTTAGCATGCCAATACCTACCATGGCTACCCCATAAAGCACATAGATCGGTTCCATTCCGCCATAAAGCACCAGTGCACAAACAAAACTGATCGCGATGACAACCAATGCCCAAACACTGGATTCCATACCAAGCGATAACCCTGAAAGGATAGTAGTAGCAGGACCGAATCGGGTTGAATCCACGATCTCTTTTACAGGGGCTGCTTTGGTTGAAGTAAAGTAGGATGTCAAGGGATTGAATGCCACGGCTAAACCGACACCGATAGAGGTGAGCATCGCCAGTTTCCAATCGTGAGCATACGCTATCGCTACAACGAATGACCAGATAACCGTATTAACGCTTGAAACCTCGTAAGAACGGAACATCGATTCTTCGGCATCATGAGCACGCAGGAATTTGATTGGGAATTTTTCCCAAATGGGTACTGTGAATGTTCCAAGAATGGAACTGACCACTCCTATACCTCGAATGATCAATGGGTAAACGATCCATTTCAATCCGTTAGCCGGATCCATCGACCATAAGGCGATACCAAGGATCAATGCTGAAACGATCGTAACTTCATAACTTTCAAAAATATCTGCAGCCATACCAGCGCAATCACCAACATTGTCACCAACAAGGTCAGCAATTACTGCGGCGTTACGAGGATCGTCTTCAGGAATATCTTTTTCAACCTTACCCACCAGGTCGGCTCCGACATCTGCCGCCTTGGTGTAAATACCTCCACCCACGCGCATAAAGAGCGCCAGCAGTGTGCCACCAAATCCGAAACCCAACAATGTATCAGGCGACGCCTTGCCAAATATGATGAAGATCACTGTGCCGCCCAGCAAACCTAAACCATCTGTGAGCATACCGGTAATGGTTCCGGCGTAGTAGGCGATGGTTAAGGATTCATTGAAGCTGCGCCGTGCCGCTGAAGCGGATCTAACGCTGGCCTGGATGGCCATGCGCATGCCTAGTTGCCCCACAATCAATGAAAATGAAGCTCCCAAAACAAATGCCAACGCCCTTCCGACCGCGATGATCAGTTGAGTATTATATTTGTCAGGAGGAAACTCCAGGCTGGCTTCGTGACTCGGTGGTACAACGTAGACCGATAGAAACAAAGCGATGAACAAAATTCCAATGGCGGGAAGAATCGTTTTAAGTTGTTGTCTCAGATAGGAATCTGCGCCAATCTTGATCGCTTCCCATACTTCCTGCATCCTTTTGGTTCCCTTGTCCTTTTTCAGGACTGTTCCCCTAAGCAACCAGGCATAGAGCAAGCTGATAAATGCAATGATCAGCACTGCCAAAATTGCTATTTGCTCGAAATTATTAAGACCATGTCGAGCCAAACCTAGAATATTCATCTCTCCTCCAACATTTAGAATATATTTTGCATCAGTGAGGCTTGATGCGAATTACACACGCAGACCAAAAGTAAAAAATTCATTATACTGATTCGCAAAAATAAATCAACCCCATATAGAGGGGTATTCTCAAGTATAATAGCGGGGTTTTGCATAAAAACTAAGTGACGTTAATAATTGAAAATTCTGTAATTTGGAATTTAATGTCATTTGCTATTGTAATTCTAACAAAACGAGTGTATTCTGATAAAGATAAACTTTTGGAAGCAAATCTTAAGGTTGGTGATATTTGGACAAACCGATAATTCCTATTGATGATGACGATGAAGATTACCCAGCTATAGCAAGGTTAATCGAATTGGGTCGTCAAAAATCATATGTGACAATTGATGACATACTTCAGTTCTTTCCTGAAGCAGAACAGGATGTTGAACAGCTTGAAGAGACTTTTGCCGCATTAATGAGTGCAGGCATCCCCTACACCGAAGATGAAATCCTGCATGAGGAACCTAGCGACGACGAGCTTGTTACTGCGGATGAAGAAGCCGCGGAGGAAAAAACTTCTGCAACTGATGATCTTGAGAATATTGACACAGATGATACGATCGGTCTATACCTGAAAGAGGTCAGCCGCGTTCCTCTCCTCAACGCTGAAGAAGAAGTTGAACTTGCTCAGCGAATTGAACGAGGTAGAATGGCGCGCGAAGAGCTGGCTAAAGGAAATGTAAACAATCGACGCCGGCAGGAACTGAGAAAACTGATCGAAGACGGTTGGGCAGCCCGAGAACATCTCATCACTGCCAACTCCCGGCTCGTGATAAGCGTGGCGAAGAAATATATGGGCCGGGGTGTTCCGTTCCTTGATCTGATCCAGGAAGGTAACATAGGGTTGATCCGCGCAACGAAAAAATTTGATTATCGCCGCGGTCACAAATTTAGCACCTATGCCACCTGGTGGATCCGCCAGGCGGTTACCCGGGCAATCGCCGACCAGGGACGAACGATCCGTGTGCCAGTGCACATGGGCGACCAAATTAACAAACTTTTGCGAATTCAACATCAACTTACTCAGAGATTGGGGCGTGAACCAACCGTTGAAGAACTCGCAATTGCCCTGGATGTCCCTCCAAAAAAAGTTGAGAATATGATTCAGGTTGCTCGGAGACCTCTTTCGCTTGAAACACCAACCGATGATGAAGAAGATTCAGTGCTGGGTGATTTCATTGAAGATGATGAAGCTCCACCACCCGATGATTCTGCTACATACAATTTGTTACGTGAACACCTTGAAGACGTTTTAAACGGCTTACCTCCTCGCGAGGTAAGGATATTGCAGTTGCGCTACGGACTTCTGGATGGTCAGGCTTATACCCTCGAGGAGGTCGGCCGGAAAATGGGAGTTACCCGCGAGCGCGTACGCCAGATCGAAGCCCAGGCGCTCAGCCGCTTGCGACATCCATCTATCCGCAGAAAACTCAGGGATTACCTGGGAGAATAAATGATCAAATGGCATGGACTCCCCATGCTTTTTTTTATTATTTCATCTCATGTATAATAATTAGTTGAAATTCATATGCCGGAGGGTTTTCTAATGACCACTATTGCTCTACGGAAATACAATGAATTGATCAATTCACTGATCGATCAAGGAAAGTACCAGGAAGCGATTTCGCACTGCACAACCATCCTGAATTCATATCCTAAATCCATTGATACGTATCAATGTCTTGGAAGAGCTTTATTGGAAAGTAAGCAATTTGAAGAAGCTGAAAACGTGTTTTCAAAGGTTTTATCTGTTTTTCCCGATGACTTTTCAGCTCATGCAGCGCTGAGTGAAATAAACGAAGAAAAACGTGAACTTGACGCTGCGATATGGCACATGGAGCGAGCCTTTGAGACTCAGCCCTCCAACCTCAATATCCAGGAGGAAATGCGTAGACTGATAGGTCGCCGTGATGGAACTCCACCTGCTAAGGTTCGCCTCACTCGAGGTGCTTTGATCAGAATGTATGCCAAAGGTGATCTTTACCAGCAGGCTATTGCCGAAACACAATCAGCCATAGAAGCCGACCCGGAGCGTATGGATCTGAAGGTCCTCTTGGCCCGGTTTTACCATGCTACAGGAGCAAATTCGGAGACGGCTTCAACCTGTGCGGAAATCCTATCCACAACTCCATATTGTTATGAAGCAAATCGCATCATGTTCGATATTTCTTCACATTCTAATGATTTTACGTATGACCCCATTTACCATGAGCGATTATCAGAGCTCGATCCTTATTATCGCTTTGTAGAAGATTCGAAAATTGATGTCAATTCGATACCCGATGAAAAGGTGATTCTCGACACAATAGATTTTATTCCTGATCAACCTGTCGCTGCCAATCAGTTGGATTGGGCGCAACAGATTGGATTGTCGTGGCAGGAGATCCTAACTGAAACCACAAAAGAAAATGTTGATGTTGATACTTTTATAGATAATGCAAAATCTGGAAATGAGTTTTCCTCTGATTATTCACAAGAACCTCCATTCTTAGAGGATTTCACTGAAGAAACGGCAGATTCGATAAAAGAATCCTCTGATCAAAAAGAAGATTCCATTCCGGATTGGATATCAAAAGCTGGTTGGATTCGTGCTACTGATGAAGAGGTTCCACCAACTCCAGTTGACGCTGATTCCTCTAATTTTGTTGCTGAATCCGGGGTTCAGCCGGCAGAACCAGCCAACGATCTCCCCGATTGGCTCAAAACATTAAACCCAGAGACAATAGAATCACCAGAAGTATTAACCCCGACCGGTGAAGCGGCTGACCTGGAAAATGAAATTCCACCTCTTTCCCCTGAATTGTTGAGTGAATTACTCTCTGATAAAAACCAGGCGGACAGTGTTTCACTTTCAAGTTCGATTGATGAGGCAGTGGCCACTCCAGAGGTTTTTGAACCAGAAGCAACAATAACAAAACAAGATGAAACACCACTAGATGAAACCATACCTGATTTACCTGACTGGTTAAAAGATCTTGATACTGGTGAGATCAATGTGTCAGAAGGTGTTGCACCAGTACAAGAGGGTGTTACGCCCATTGACCAGGAAGCGCGAAATGAATTTCCTGATTTTATTGATGAACTTTCTTTAACTGATCTACTCAGCCCTGGGGATTTAATATCAGAAGCTGAGGAAACAACCGAGCCAACTTCTTCAACAGAAATGGTTGAGGATAGTATTGTTGAGCTAGAAACATTTGTTCCCGAACCCGAAATAGTTGAGACCCAACCCGTGGTTTTGGAATCAAACGAAAAAACTGAAACAAAACCGATTGTTCCATCATGGGTATCCAAGATTCTAACTAGTAGTGCAGCGGCAGCCCCTATTGCCAGCACAACTTCTCAAACCCCTGAAGCAAGTCCTGCCTCACCTCAAAGTGTTGAAACTGACATCCCTGAATTTATCCGTGATCTTCCGGATATTGAAAGTGGAGAAGGCGCAATTTCCAGTCAAGAGACCAGGGAGCTGGAAACCTGGTTAGGTGAAATCAACCCTGAGGAAACTCTACCAATTGAGTTACAAGCAGAGCCGGAATCAACCCTGCCAGTCGAAGCAGCTTCACCATTGATCACTTTTGACACGATGGTCGAACCACAATCAACTGAGGAACCACTCGAAATTGAAACGGGAATGATCCCGGAACCAGTTGATCTCGAGGAAGGACTTGTCGACAATTCGAACCTGCAAGACAGGCTGTCATCCATGCTTGGCATTGAAGAAACACTGGAGATACCAGTATCGAACGAAGAAACTTTTGATATCCCGCCTGAATCCACAACGGTAAGCGGTCTCAAAGAAAAACTGAGTCAATTCTTACACTCCGGAGAATACTCGTCCTTCCTGAATACGATCAATGTCGAAGAATTGCCTGTTGAAACGGCTGATGATGTGATCATTGAGATTAAAGAGGAACTCAAGAGCAATCCTGGAACTTTTGAGCTATGGCAGAGCCTGGGTGACATACAATCAAAGAAAGCGAATCTTAGTGAAGCGCTTTCAGCCTATAAAGAAGCTGAAAAATTTCTATTTCAATAGATCCTGGAGTATATAAGTGGAACGTACCCTTGTCCTGATTAAACCTGATGGTATTCAAAGAAATCTAATTGGTACGATCTTCAATCGACTTGAAGCACGAGGCCTTCAACTTACTGCAGCAAAATTTATGCGGGTTACTGAAGATCTTGCTCGGCAGCATTATAAAGCTCACCAGGGAAAACCATTCTACGAAGGTTTGATCCAGTACATCACCAGTGCCCCGGTGATGGCGATGGTTTGGGAAGGACCAGAAGCCATCAAAGCTGTCAGGCAAACCATGGGAGCAACCAACCCGTTACAGGCAGAGCCGGGAAGTATCCGGCATGATTATGCGATCAAGATGAGCAGGAATCTCACACACGCCTCGGATTCTCCCGAATCGGCCGAGTTGGAAATCTCGCTCTGGTTTACTCCTTCAGAGATCATTAAATGGTCGCGCGATGCAGAAAACTGGTACACAGGTGACAACTAATTTTTTGAGAGATAATTAACTTAGTTCCTTGACGGCAGAAATTCCATATGGTAAACTTTTGCAAGTTCGGGGGCGTGGTGTAGCGGCTAACATGCGGCCCTGTCAAGGCCGAGATCGCGGGTTCGAACCCCGTCGCTCCCGCCAGAACAAAAAACCATCATCTATCGATGATGGTTTTTTTCAAATTAAAGTTTGTTTAAATTCTCACACCATGATTCTTTTCAAATAATCTTTTAACTCTTTCGACTTCTCCCTCTCTACGAGTTGTGTCCCAACCTAATTCGTCACCGACCAGGTCGCATATTTCGTTGAGACTTGCCTGGCTTACATAACCAAGCCAACCTAAAGATGATCTCCTAAGTAACAGGTCATCAAGGAATACTACTTTTTCATACTTTGTTAAATACCTGATCTCATTCTTGGTAATTAACGGGTTAGACGTGAGAAGTTCTAGTGGACCCTCAGACAATATATCTTTCACAATCGTACCGTATCGCTCATATAACTTTCGCACAATATCAGCATTATTGACTGTTTTGGAGGTAATTTGGTGGATAAACCGATCCTCTTCCTCAAGAGATAGAGGGTAGGATTTTCCTCCTCCAATGCTCATATTCTCTGTTGAACGGATGCGTTTTCTGCCCAGTATCTCCATTGCTCTATCACTTGCCTGTTCACTAAATGCTCGATAACTTGTCCATTTTCCTCCAACGAGGTTTAAGACAGCTATTTTATTAATATGATCTTCTTTAATGCTGTGGTCGCGCGTAATCTGACCTGTGGTTTTGGCTTGCTGAAACTCGAGCGGACGAACACCGGAAAATCTGAAAACGATCTGTTCAGATAGAATTGTGATGTCTGGGAACACTCTTTTCACCAGGTCTATGAAATAGGTCTCTTCTTCAGGCGTACACACAGCTTCATCAGGATCATTTATGGGCAAGTCTGAAGTTCCGATGATCACTTTGTCAAAGAAAGGCAACAATAAAACGATCCGTCCATCCTTGTTTTCAAAGAAAAATTCCCGATTTCCAATGGCTTTCTTCAATATCGGATTGCTGACGATGATGTGCGATCCTTTGGTTCCGCCTATAAACTTGGTTTTTGTACCAAGACGCTCATTTACATGGTCGATCCAGGGTCCAGCCGCATTAATAATGACATCAGGCTTTACATATATCTTTTCGCCTGTTACCAAATCTTCTAAAACAGCGGATTCTCCTTCAAAACTTACCAGAGGTGCGTAATTCAATGCCATCGCCTGTGGATTTTCTTTTTCTGCGTCCAGTATGATTTCTGTGTTGAGCCTTTCCGGAGAAAGCATCAAACCGTCATAATACTCAGCAGAGTACTTGACCTCTTTATTTAACAATGGGTATCTTTCGAAGGTTTCTTTTCTGCCAAAGAAGCGGTGTGCCGGTACTGTTCGGTTCTTTCCTGTAAAAGAATCATAGAATATCAATCCAATTTTGATGACCGCAGCCCCCCGCTCTGATGGTTTATCTAGTAGATTTAGAAATTTTAATGGTGCGTTAAGAAAACCCGAGAAAAGCTTGAACATCGGAATGACTGTGGGCAACGGCTTGACCATGTGAGGCGAATTCTTGATCATGCGGTTTCTCTCGGCCACAGCTTCCCTTACCAGGCGGAATTCACCGTTTTCCAGGTAACGAATCCCACCATGCGCCATATGCGAGGAGGTAGCCGATGCCCCTGAACAAAAATCCCCTCTATCCACGATCAGCACCCGTAATCCATTCACTGCCATGTCCAGGAACGTCCCTGCCCCATTTATTCCTGCTCCAACAATCAAAACATCCAATTTCGGGTTCTGTTTCAGTTCGTCAATAATCGCTGATCGTTTCATTTTCACCTCTTGATTCGGATCCAGTGCTCATGCGTCCCATTATATCGTCAATTCGGAATGCCTATAATCGATCCAAGCGTACTGGTGCCGCCATTTTTTCTGCATCATAAGGAACCAACAAAGCTTTCAGGTTCTCCGCGGGGAGGTTTTCGAGCCATTTCCAACGACTGATTTCATCCAGAATTACGGGCATTCTGTCGTGGTATTGAGCAACCAGGCTGTTCGGTGTTGTCGTGATGATCGTGCAACTGTTAATCACTGCGCCTTCCTGCCCACGCCAGGTATCCCATAATCCGGCAAAAGTAAATGGCACCCGATCTACAAGCGTAAAAAGGAACGGATACTTGCGTCCATTATCCAGTTTCCACTCATAAAACCCATCAGCCGGAATCAGACACCGGCGGCGTTGAAAGGATACACGAAATGATGGTTTTTCTGCTACTGTTTCCGCCCTCGCATTGATCATTTTATAGCCGATTCGGGGATCTTTTGCCCAACCCGGAACGAGTCCCCAGCGGAATAACTGCACATTCCTCGTAACCGGATCGATCACAACCGGGATATTCTGACCGGGGGATATGTTGGCCCCTGGTACAAAGTCATCCGGCATATCGCCCAATTTCAATCGCTCGCGCACTTCTTCCGGGTCGTACATGATGGCAAACCTTCCGCACAAGTGGCACCTCCTGTTTCAGATCAAGGCACAACGTCAGCGATTGCGTATGAGCCCACTCCTTCAACTGGTCATCACTGATCCCAAAAGGGTGAAGGATACTGGCGGCAGCCCGCGCAAGCAACTCAATGTATTTTACCCTGTCTACTTCAACCGGATCGATCTTCCCCGGCAGTTCCCACGCCCGCACACCAGTTTCACCCAGTGTGTAGACAAAACGGATCTTCTGGCCCGGACGAGCCCGTTTGCCCGCCTGCTCCAGGATCTGCAGCGCAGCGCGCGCGGCGGGTGTTGGCGAGCGGTACGCTTCAAGTTCATGGCTTACCCGCGAAGTGATCACCAGCTTATCCAGTGCAACCCGGCCGGCGCGCAAATCAGAAAGAGCCCGGCGAAAAACGCCAAACGCTTCCTGCAGACATTTGGGCAGATCCTGCACACTGCCGGCGCAGCTCAAACATCCAAGCATTTTGGTTTGCGTTTCGGCAATCCAGGGCGGAGTATCCCTCCGCCTGGCTTCGATCCCACGCACCTTCACTGATCCATCCTGGAAAACACCAAAATACCGGTTCGCAACCGGCACCCGCTCATCCATTCGGGAGGGTAGAAACGCGACCCAACGATAGATCCCGTCCAGTGAAACCCCCAGCCCCGTCTGCAGCGAAATCTCGTTCAACACATCCTGAAAATCCGCTTTTGTCGCGGCACCGGGTTTTTTAAGCCACAGCGCATCCACGTACATATGCAATACCTCGCAACCAAGTGACTCAGCCACCTCTTTTGCCCGCAGCAGCACTTCTCGCCCGCCGTTGGTTACGGCTTCATGCGCTTCAATGCGGCCAAAACGGGCATTCTTGTAGCCCAGGAAACCAAAACACACTACCAGCAGCCACTTTAAGGCAGAAGCGCGCGCGCTGTCCCGTCGGGAAAGACGACTGTCCTTGCGATTGCTGGCTCCACGCAACTTGAGCGCGACCCGTTTCTCGTACAGCGGTTTAAGGGTCAAAGGTACCACACCCAGCTCCTCGCAGGCTGGTACGATTCCGTCAGGCAAAGGTACCTCCGGTGAGATATTGCCCTTGATGATGATGGCGGGGTACATTGAAATGAAATCGACCTGGGCCACATTGGCGTGCAACCCGACGATCGGCTGGTAGATCATTCCACCCCGGTCCCGCTGAATAAGGTCGATCCCATCCTTAAAAACCTCCACCTGCTGCTTGTGCCAGGGAACCAGAATGCCCTGCTCCAGCGCTGTGAGCATTTGCATAGCAGAAATACCGGAGCCCGGCGAAACACGGGCCGCGTTTTCGATGGGAAGCGTCGTCACTCGCGCTGATTCCAGCACACCGTCCAGCCCGTAATCCCGCCACATCATCGCGCTGCGCTGGTCAATATGACAGCGCCCAAACAGGTGCGCCTCCTCCGGCCGAAAAATGATCTGCCCATAGGAAAAATATGACATTTCTTTTTTCCACGCCACTTCCCGCTGTTCATCCCTGTTGAGCCGCAGCGGAATCCCTTCGCGTGCTGAGAACTGCAGCAGCGCGGGCACCAGCCAGGTATCGCCCCAACTGGTCAGGATAATATCGGGGTCAACCTCCTGCAACAAGCGGTTCAGCCGCTGTAACAACTCCCCGGGCGGATTCAATTGGAGCGTTTGCTTTCTGCGCTGGTACTGAACACGCAGCGCGACCGGTTCTCCGCGACCCGGGTCGCAATCCGGTTCAATGGTAAGAACCCGGAATACAGGGTGCACCGGCGCCAGGTCCCAGCGGGAGTTCAACACCCGCAGCGACAGGATAAGACCCGTATCGTCGTGCTCCAGCTCGCAAAAAGCCATCGGGAACGTTCCGTAAAGGGCCGCGTGCCGGATATTAGAAGCAAGATCTGCATCATAAAAAACCAGTTGAGGGTAGCGCTGCTGGATATCACGGAAAATACGCGCCTGATGCAAGGGGCTGTCAACAACCACTTTTAGCACAGTGATCGGATCAGGGATGAAGGCATCACGGCGGGTTTCGCGTTGCAGAGAGCGCACTTGTGGATAACGCTTCAGTGTTATCCACAAGGAACGCAACTGAGCATTTTCACCAGCGGCATAGAATACCGCCTCCAGCGGCTGGTGCAGACACACGCGCGTGTCATCCTCGGTGATGAACCACATGCGCAGACCGTCAGCCTCGTCCTCATATAGATCAAGCAGCCAGCCCCGCATTCGTGCAGTCATTATTACGCGACATCCTGTAAATCCACATACTCGACCCCGGAGGAAGACGCGTCTACAGGCGCGCGCTGCTCGCTCCCGGTTGGTGAAACGAGGTCCACCAGCGAAGGAAGCGCGGGAAATTCCACCCCTGTACCGGCAGGTGCCGCGCTCTCCACCCCAAGCGCCTCCAACTGGCTTTCCAGGTGCTTAACCTTGCGGAAGGTTTCCAGCAACATAGCCACCAGGTAAACGTCCATCGGGTACAGATTGCTCGCATAAGATGCCTCGGCAATATGCCGCCGTGAAAGCGCCAGTAGCTCCTGGATCAGGTCCTGATCTCCCTTGCGTAGCGCCCGCACAAAGCGTCGTAGAGCTTTCTCTTCTTCTACCCAGGTTTGCGTGGCAGAAAGGATCGTCCTGCCCATAACACCTCCTTAGTAATCCGGCAACAGTGGTAATTGAACACCCGCCGCCAAGCGCGGTGAAGGAAGCACATTGTCCTCCCAGAGCACGGTGGCTGCTTCCCTCAACTGATCCAACAGCCTGCTGCGCGGCGCCGAAATTGACAGCAGCGGTTTGGCACTTATAACCACAGGAGTAGATTGCCCCAGAACAGAGAGGCATTGAAGCGCGCAATTGAATAACTGGTTGCTCTCCCGGATCTGCACGCTCTCATCCATAAATGTAGCCAGCAGATCGAGCACCAACACTGGAACCGCGGAGCCAGAAGCCGCTTTTTCCAGCAAGGCAACAACCTGGTAGCAGGTGAAAGCGCGCGAAAGGCGAATGTTGCGCATCACCGCCACCGGGTCATCCGTCAAAGCACGTAAAGTACGGGCCACGCGGTACATATTGCTGCGGTTCCCGCAATCCAACAGGTACAGCGGCCCACGCAAAGAAAGCCGCGCTGCCAGATCGAGCATCAACGCCGCCCCGCCGTGCTCACTAAAAACCACCAGCATCCCGTTCGAGAGCGTTAACCCGGGGCTGATCGCCTTACCCGCAAAAGATCGTTTCGATTCCATATCCTAATTATATAGAACATTTGTTCGTTGTCAAGTATTTTGGTTATTTTGGTTGAATGAATATTATAATTTGGTAAATATTGCCTATGCGCAATTATAGATCAGATTATGAATCCCTGGTTTCCCTTATAATTACAGACATCGATGATCAATACTGAATATCTTTCGACCAGTTTTAATATCCGTGATGTGGTAATTCCCGGCCGTCTTCTATTGGCTCCTATGGATGGGTTTACCGACTCTCCTTTCAGGACTATTTGCAAGGAGCAAGGTTCTGCTTTGTGTACCTCTGAATTCATCAATGGGATCGATGTCACTTTCGGTCACCCTCACTTAAAATACAAAACTTACTTTTCTTCACTTGAGCGTCCGTTTAGTTATCAGCTTTTTGATGATGACCCGCAGCGTCTTCTCAACTCTGCCTTATCACTCGCCCGCTGCGAACCTGACATCATCGACGTAAATATGGGATGCTCCGCCCGCAATGTCAGCAATCGCGGCGCGGGTGCCGGTTTATTGAAGCGGCCGGATAAGGTCAGACGTATCGCCACTGATCTAGTTGCATCATTAGGTGTTCCTGTAACCGCGAAGATTCGACTGGGTTGGGATGATAAATCGCGTAATTATCTCGAAATCGTGAAGATTCTGCAGGGTTGCGGGGTTAGCGCAATAACAGTTCATGCGCGCACGCGTAATCAGCAATACTTAGGGCTTGCAGATTGGGATGCGATTGCCGAGATCAAATCCACAGTCTCAATTCCGATCATTGGGAATGGTGATGCGTGTTCTATCGCTGACGCCCTTAAAATGATCGACCACACCGGGTGTGACGCGGTGATGATCGGCCGGGCTGCTTTGGGCAACCCATGGCTATTTTCAGGAAAAATCAAGAATGATTTTTCTGGGGCTGAGCTTTACCGGGATATCACGCACCATCTCGATCTGATGATCGATCTCTACTCCCCCCGTATAGGCACTGTGCTATTCCGCAAACACATGGCGCGATACTTAACAGGGCATCTGCCAACTGCCGATCTGCGGCGATATATGTTTTCAATTGAGGATCCAAACGTGTTGAAAAATGAAATATTCCAAATTTTATCCATTGAGGAGAAAAAATGAACAACGCTTTGGAAACATGGAGCAAGGAAGTGAATTTTCCCGTGACCATTTGTGATAAAGACGGAATCATCGTAGCGATGAATGATAAATCGATAGAGTTATTCGGCGAAGATGGTGGTGCCGCCCTGCTAGGAAAAAGCCTGCTTGACTGCCATCCTGAACCATCAAAATCAAAATTAATCCACATGCTTAAGAATCAGCTGTCAAATACTTACATAGAAACTCACTCCGATCACAAACGATTCGTTCACGAAGCTCCATGGTATTCTAATGGTGAATATTGCGGCCTGGTTGAAATATTGATCGATATTCCCGAACCGGATTCTACAATATGATCCTTTATCACATCACCGATCAATCCCAATGGGAAAATTACTTATCAGAGACTTACTATTTGCCCTCTGCTTATTTTTCAGACGGCTTTATTCATTGTTCCACAGCTGAACAGGTGCTGGTGGTGGCTGCAAAATACTATGCGGGTACGCCGCAATTGCTCTTGTTAAAAATTGATGGAGAATGTCTCACCTCAGAAATCAAATTTGAAAATCTTGAAGGTAATGAAGAAAGTTTTCCGCATATCTACGGTCCATTGGAAAAAAAGGCCATTCTTGGCATAACAACCTTTGGGAAAGACGCGGGTGGAAATTTTTATTTTCCGGAATTTTGATAAACCTGTTAGTTATACATGGTAAAATACTAGCCGCGTCCCTGTAGCGCAATGGATAGCGTACCGGCCTCCGAAGCCGTAGGTGAGAGTTCGAATCTCTCCAGGGACATATGAGTTTTATTAGAACATGGGGGCTTTCAATGCATTATAAATTCATATGCGATAAAATTAATTAATTCCTCAAAAGGAGCGATTTTATGTTTGGTGGTGGATATTTACTCTACATAATTCTTAGCCTTCCAGCTTTACTGCTCGGTCTTTGGGCGCAGAGCAAGATACGGTCTTCATACTCCAAGTATTCAAGGGTTCGAACAACGACCGGGCTTTCCGGAGCCGAAGTGGCCAGGCGAATGCTCGATCATAACGGACTCTCAGCAGTTCGTATCGAACAGGTCCCAGGCAATTTAACCGATCATTACGACCCCGCGAAGAACGTTCTCCGGTTGAGCCAGGGTGTTTACAACAGTCCCAGTGTCGCTGCTGCGGGTGTCGCTGCTCACGAGGTTGGACATGCATTGCAGGACAAAGAAAAATACGGTCCATTGGTGCTGCGTTCGATACTCGTACCAACGGTTCAGATCGGCAGCTGGTTGGGTCCGATCGTTTTTGCTATAGGACTCATGTTAAATACCCAATCCGGTCAGAATATCGCCGTGATTGGCTTGCTGCTTTTTTCAGCGACGGCAATATTCTCTTTGGTCACACTTCCAGTGGAATTTAACGCCACAAAGCGGGCGAAGACCTGGCTGGCTGACTCAGGCATCATTTATTCCTCCGATATTGAAGGAATCAATAAAGTTTTAGATTCTGCGGCACTCACTTATGTAGCCAGCGCAGCTCAATCTATATCCACCGTGCTTTATTATGCATTATTACTCTCGGGTCGCCGCCGAAGTGACTAATGCCTAACAACACCCCCCTCATACTTGAGGGGGGTGTACTTTATCCGGTACTGATGCTTTTTCGCAGCTGTTCGCGATACTCAAGTGCTTTCACTGCCCCTTCCGCCGTGCAGGTCAGTGGATTATCAACCATGTAGATCGGGATACCAATTGATTTCGTCAAATATTTATCGATTCCGCGCAACAACGAGCCACCTCCACACATTGCCGCTCCGCGGTCAATAATATCGGAAATTAGTTCGGGTGGGGTTTTTTCCATCACCTTCCTGGTCATTTTTACGATGTCTTCCAGGGGTTCCTGCAGCGCTTCCACAACATCATCTGTAGTGAGGATGACCGGCCTCGGAAAACTGGTAATCTGGTCCTGACCCTGCACTTCGATTGAAAGTTGCTGCTCTTGCGGGATGGCTGCGCCTATCTTAATTTTGATCAATTCGGCAGTAGGTTGACCGATGATAACCCCAAATCTTTTACGAACGTAATTGATGATCGCTTCGTCAAGAATGAGCCCTCCAGCTCTGGAAGTTTCTCCAGCAACGATGCCATTGAGACTGATGATCGCCACCTGGTTTACCCCGCCGCCCAACGAAATGACCATGTTGCCTGAGGGTGTAGAAACAGGCAGATCAACCCCCAATGCAGCAGCGATCGGTTGAGCTACCAGGAAAACTTCTCGACTTCCTGCTCCAATTCCAGCTTCATGTACTGCTCTTCCTTCCACGCTTGTCACACCATAGGGCACGGCGATCATCATCCTGGGACGGAAAACACGCATCGGACCAACAACCTTACGCGTCAGGTATCCGAGCAACGTTTCTGTGATCTCGTATTCAGCGATGACCCCATGATGGATCGGTGAAATTACCTCTATGGAATCAGGGACCCTGCCGACCATATCCTTTGCGGCCTGTCCCCATTCGACCATTTTTTCCTCTTCGATGAGGATAGCCACCATGGTTGGTTCCTGCAGCAGGACCTGGTTTCCTTCTGCAAAAACAGTATTACTGGTACCCAGGTCAACTCCCAACTCTCTCGTTAATACAGCCATTAATTTTCCTTGCTCTATATTCTAGTTTTAGTAGTTCGACGGAACTTTTGAACTGCTTGTAAGCGCAGTGTGGACCTTTTTAACGCGCTGGAAACCCGTAGATAGCGATCAGCATCTGAGGTAGTGATCAGTTTAAGACGTTCCTCGGCGCGTTCTTTTGCTTTCAGTGCCCGTTCGAAATCGATTTCTTCAACGTTTTCAGCGGCATCAGCCAGGATAGTAACTTTATCTGGTAATACTTCAGCAATACCACCGGCAACAGTGAAATGCTCCTCATTCCCTTTCAACCTGACAGTGATGACCCCGTAGTTTAATGCGGTTAACACCGGTGCATGCCTGGGTAAAATACCCATTTGACCTTCCATACCCGGCAATACAACAATATCGGCGTCGCCTTTGAACACCACTCGATCTTGAGAGACAATTTCACAATTTATGGTCATCGTATCACATTAATGCTTTTGCTTTTTCAAAAGCATCATCCACGGAACCGACCATGTTAAAAGCTTGTTCAGGCAGATGGTCGCATTTTCCATCCAGAATCTCTCTAAAGCTTCGAACTGTATCACTCAATGAAACATACTTACCCGGAATACTGGTGAACTGCTCAGCCACATACATCGGTTGAGAGAAGAACCGCTCCACCTTCCGGGCTCTTGAAACGATCAACTTATCATCTTCGCTTAGCTCATCGATGCCCAGGATCGCGATGATATCCTGCAGGTCTTTGTATCTCTGTAGAATCCTTTGAACCTCGCGAGCAGTATTGTAATGCTCAACGCCAACGATTTTTGGATCCAGGATGCGAGAAGTAGAAACCAGGGGATCCACAGCAGGATAAATACCCTTCTCGGATATTGATCGTTCTAGTGCGATTGTTGCGTCTAGATGAGTAAATGTAGCTACTGGCGCAGGGTCTGAGTAATCATCAGCTGGAACATAGACCGCCTGCATGGAAGTGATCGACCCTTGGTGGGTTGAGGTAATACGCTCCTGCAACTCACCCATTTCAGTACTTAACGTTGGCTGATATCCTACGGCGGACGGCATACGCCCTAATAACGCCGAAACTTCGGAGCCTGACATGGTGAACCGGAAAATATTGTCAATGAAAAGAAGAACGTCCATTCCCTGGTCACGGAAATACTCAGCCATTGAAAGTGCAGTCAACGCGACACGCAAACGAACTCCGGAAGTTTCGTTCATTTGGCCGAACACCATCACTGTATCCTTCATTACGCCCGATTCAAGCATTTCGCGATACAACTGTGTGCCTTCCCGCGTGCGTTCCCCTACCCCGGCGAATACAGATTTGCCTTTGTGTACCGTTGCGATCGAACGGATCAATTCCTGGATGATAACCGTTTTTCCAACCCCGGCCCCACCGAAGATACCTGTCTTACCTCCTTTGGTAAATGGAGCGATCAAATCGATCACTTTTAGACCGGTTTCGAAGACCTCAACTTTGGTAGATTGTTCAGAGAATTTGGGAGCTTCCCTATGGATCGGATAAAACACATTTGAGTCAATTGGACCCTTGTTATCAACAGGTTGACCTAATACATCTAGCACTCTACCCAGGGTACCTTCACCTACCGGAACCATAATAGGGCTGCCGGTTCTTTTAACCGGCATTTCGCGCTTAAGTCCATCGGTTGTGTCCATGGCCACGCAACGGGCAATGTTATTCTCCAATAATTTTTCAACTTCCAATACCAGATGGTTGCCTTCCCCTCTATCGACAATTAATGATTCGTAAATTAATGGCGTTATCCCTTCTGGAAAACCAACATCCACAACACTGCCCTGAATTTGGAGAATTCTGCCCTGATCTAATTCCATGCTAATTCCTCCGAAAAATAAATATAAAAATCCACTCAACTAACCCCATGCACAGCAGCCCCACCAATGATATCCAGGATATCATTGGTAATGGTTTGTTGACGGACCTTGTTATATTCCAGTGTCAATATTTTAACTAATTCGTTGGCATTATCCGTTGCGTTGGCCATCGCTATCGTCCTGGCTGCGTGTTCGGAAGCCTGAGAAGAAAGCACTGCCTGAAAGATCTGGATTCCTGTGAAACGTGGAACAATCTCATCCAGTATTTTTTCCTGCGCTGGTTCATAAATGAATACCGACTTTGCTGCCGGTGATTTTTGTTGGGTTGCTAGGTCTTCCTCTACAACAAGCGGAAGAAGTTTGAGAATTTCCGGTTCCTGTTTTGTCATCGTTTCGAACCGTGTATAGGATATGTAAACTTCATCATATTCATTTCCCAGGAACTCATCCACTACGAGGCGAGATATCGGCGAGATATCCATGAAATTTACGGGGTCATTTAGTTCTGAAAAATCAGCAATGACCCTGATCTTGCGGCGTAAGAGCAGATCTCTTCCCTTTTTTCCAACGCAGATATAATCTACTGGTTTATCAAAAGTATCAAAGTGCATCAACGTATTTTTCAATACATTCATGTTGTATGAGCCGGCTAGCCCTTTATCACTGCTCACCATGATCACGAGCACTCGATCAACACTCTTCCGTTCACATAGTAACGGATGAAGGCTGGTGTGACCCGGTTGTCTGGCAAGGTCAATGAGCACCTGCCATGCTTTTTCAGAATATGGAAGTGAAGCAGCGTTAGACGCCATCGCCTTGCGGACTTTACTAGCGCTTACAGTTTTTAAAGCCCTGGTTACTTGCGACAGGTCTTTAACACTCTTAATCCGCATCCGCATTTCTCTTGAAGAAGCCATCGTGTTTTTATATCCTGTTTATGCCCAACTGGCTGAAAATACATCCAATGCTTTTTTCAACTTTTCTTCAGTTTCGCGCGAAATCGCTTTATCTTTTTCAATAGCGGTTCCGATATCTGCATTAGAACCATTAACTTGCCTCAGCAATGCGGTTTCCCAATCCTTCATTCGATCCAGGTTCACATTATCGGCGTAACCATTGATTGCAGCATATAAAACAATTACCTGGTCTGCCAGGGAGACTGGTTCGTACTGAGGCTGCTTGAGTACTTCCTGCAAACGCAATCCACGATTTAATTGTCCTAATGTCGCCTTATCCAGGTCAGATCCAAACTGGGCAAAAGCCGCAAGTTCGCGAAAGTTAGCCATATCCAATCTCAATCGACCAGCTACCTGTTTCATCGCTTTTGTTTGTGCCGACCCACCGACACGAGATACAGAAATTCCTACATTCACTGCCGGGCGGATACCCGCATTGAAAAGGCTACCTTCTAGATATATCTGTCCATCCGTAATCGAGATTACATTGGTAGGAATATAAGCTGAAACATCACCCAATAAGGTTTCGATGATCGGTAATGCGGTTAAAGTACCACCACTTTCTTTTACTCTCACTATCTTGTACTCATCCTTGTTTTGCATTTCGTTCAAGCTGGTTTCAGCCAGGTCTCGTGCAATTGGACCAGTGTAAATCTTCTCCCCTGATAGATCCGCTTTTGAGATCAGGTCATCCTCAAAAGATTTTGGTTTTATGACGAACGAATAAGCCATGCATGCAGCCCGCTCAAGCAGTCGCGAATGTAAGTAGAAAACGTCTCCAGGGTACGCTTCGCGTCCGGGCGGCCGTCGTAGTAATAAAGATAATTGCCTGTACGCCCAGGCGTGTTTTGAAAGGTCATCATAAATTACCAGAGCGTGCCCACCATTTTCCATTATTGACTCACCAATTGCGCAGCCGGCATAAGGAGCAATATACTGCATGGCAGCTGATTCATCCGCGGCAGCGGCTACTATCACGGTGTGTTCCATCGCACCATAGCTTTCCAGCAGAGCTCTGGTTCGGGCAATTGTGGCTTTCTTTTGTCCAATCGCCACATAGATACAAATCAGGTCTTTACCCTTTTGGTTGATGATCGTATCAATGGCTATGGCGGACTTTCCAGTTTGCCTGTCACCAATGATCAGCTCGCGTTGCCCTCTACCAATAGGGATCATAGAGTCGATTGCCTTGATTCCTGTTTGAACGGGTGAATTAACATCACGTCGTTCTATGACACCTGGGGCAACCTTTTCCAGTGGCATGTATTCATTAGATTTGATCGGTCCCTTTCCGTCGATTGGTTCTCCCAGCGTGTTGACCACTCGACCGATCAGTGCCTCCCCTACCTGGATCGAAGCAATTCTGCCGGTCGTTTGGACCTGCATGAACTCCGTGACTTTTGAGTAATCCCCCATAATGATCACCCCTACCCGGTCTTTTTCCAGATTGAACGCAATGCCTTTGATGCCGTTTTCAAACTCGACCAGTTCCTGTGATCTCACATCGGTCAGGCCAGTTACCCGGGCAATACCATCGCCGGCTTCGATGACAGTGCCAATGTTCTTAACTGAATACCCTGTTTCAAATTGGTCGATCTTCTTGGCCAGGTCTAGGGTAAATTGATTCAAGTTATCACTCATAAAGCCTCCAGGTCAGCTGGTAATAATTCATAACATTTAAAAAATGATGTGGTTATTGAACGCAATGCAACGTTTTATTTTACATCATCATGATCGACTTTGCCAAAAATCAGGAAAAATATTTGAGCGCTGTTCGAAGTCGGGTTTCCAGATCCTTTGGTGTATCATCAGGCATCATCTGGATAGCCGTCTGTGCTTCCACGATGCTATACCCTAAACCTGTTAAGGCTGCGATCACATCACTATCGATATCCGAATCCATACCCCGCCCAATTGTTTTCTCTCCGGCGAGTTTCCCTTGTAATTGTAAAATGATGCTCCTGGCAGTCTTTTTACCAACCCCTGGAATGTGACTGAGCAATTCAGGTTGTTCGTTAATCACTGCCTTTTTTATCACATCCAATGAAGTTGACGAAACTGCTGCCAGCGCAGTACGCGGCCCAATACCGGAAACAGACAAGAGGAGCACAAACATCTCCCTTTCATCTTTACTCTCAAAGCCGTACATCGAAAGCGAATCTTCCCGAACCACAAGATTTGTATATAAACCGATTGATTTATGCAATTCCGCTTTCCTGGCAGCTTCCCTGGTCACAAATACCTTTAATCCAATGCCTCCTAGTGAAACCACAAGGCTATCCTCATCCTTTTCAGTTACGATACCTTCCAATGACGAGATCATCCGTTTATCACCAGTTTTTAACTTGATTCAGAATTTCATACAGAATCACACCAGTAGCTACTGCAAGGTTCAAAGAGTCGCAACTACCCAACATCGGTAATGCCACCAATTCATTGCAAATAGATCCCAATTCTTGCGGTAAGCCCTGTCTCTCACTTCCCATACACAACATCATATCTCTAGGGTAATGAATATCTCTATAATTCTTACTGGCTGAATCAGAAGTACCTACAGTAAAAATGTGGCTCCGATCGATCAGGTTCACCAAATCCTCTAAAGTCGATTTTACTAGAGTTTTAGAAAATATCGCTCCCATACTGGCTCTAATGGCTGATGGGTCGTAAGGATCCGTGCAATTACCCGCCAGAATCAAACCCTTTGCATCGACAGCATCCATAGTTCTCAGAATTGTTCCCAGGTTTCCCGGATCAGCGACTTCCCACAAGCATACCCATAAACCTTTTATACGCTGGTCGATCTCTTCGATCGAAGTCCAATGTTGTTTAACCACAGCGCTAATGCCTTGTGGCCTGTCCTTTAGAGATAACGAACGAAAAACCTCATCACTAACATTTAGTATTTCCAAGTTTTTTTTCAGAATCTGCTCTAATACTTCTGAATGTCTTTGGGTAGTGGCGAAGGATTCAGCAACGACAATCCTTTCAATGTCCACCGTTTTTTCGACAGCCTCAACTACGATCCTGATTCCCTCGACATAAGCAGAGGAACTCTCTTCTCTGAATTTTCGATCCCGGAGTTTCCGTATTCGCTTAATCGTCTCATTTGCTGAACTGGTAATCAATTGTTAACCTTCTGATCGTAATGAAATTATCCCTGAAGAATTCAAATGACAGATCGCAATCGCCAGTGCATCCGCAGCATCATCCGGTCGTGGAATATCATCCAAGCCTAAGATTGCCTTTACCATCGCCTGGACCTGTGATTTTTCTGCGTTACCATACCCACTGATCGCGGATTTTACTTCTGATGGTGAATATTCATACACATCAACACCGTTCATCACCATCGCCAGCAAAACAACACCTCTTGCCTGTCCAACAGCAATCGCGTTGGTAACGTTTTGTTTAAAAAATAACTTCTCCACTGCGCCGCTCTGAGGTTTATGGAGAAGTATAAGTGATGTAATTTGATCGTAGATCGTTTTTAGACGGTTTTCAAGCGGTTGTCGCGCTGCAGTACTAATGACACCAAATTCAATCGTCCGAAAGTCGCCATCTTTATTCTCTTCGATAATTCCATAACCGGTTGTCGCAGTCCCTGGATCAATTCCGATGACGATCATTGATTGTTCCGATCATTTTTATTCAGATTCCATTGCTGCCATAGCTTCGTCTGAAATCTTTAGATTCGAATAGACATTCTGAACATCGTCAAGTTCTTCTATAGACTCTATGGCTCTGATTACCTGCAGCGTGTCTTCCACACCCAGTTCAACTTCCTGGTTTGGAAGCATTCTCAAACCAGCCTCTTCAGGTTGCATGTTTGCTGCTCGGAACCGATCAATAAGAGTTTTGAAAGACTCAACCGGGGCTACCACCTCGATTTCGTCGTCATCCTCTGTAACATCATCAGCGCCACCTTCCACTGCCAATTCAAAAATCTTATCGAAATTAAATTTTGAAGCATCAAATGAAAAAACAGCCGCGCGTTTGAATTGCCACGCAACTGAACCGACCTCTCCCATATTGCCACCCAAACGAGTCAGGGTGTGCCTAACTTCTGATACTGTCCTATTGCGGTTTTCAGTAACACACTCAATGATGACTGCTACTCCATTCGGTGCGTATCCCTCGTAAAAGACCTCTTCAAATACTTCCCCTTCTTTTCCTTCACCTGTAGCTCGTTTGATAGCTCTATCGATATTGTCTTTGGGCATGCTTTGTGATTTGGCCTTATCAATGGCCAGTCTGAGTCGGAAGTTGGAATCAGGATCTGCTCCGCCATCCCTTGCTGCCATGACAATTTCTCTGGTTAACCTAGTAAAAACCTGGCCACGTTTGGCATCTGCAGCACCTTTTTTCCTTTTAATCGTTGCCCACTTGGAATGCCCGGACATATTTTTTCTCCTAGCGCTTAGAAAAGTAAATATCAAAAAAATTATACCACGTCAAATTTCGCGAATTTTTACAGATCCAGCCTGATTTTTGGATCTGTAAATGCTCAATTAACAATTATGTAGATTGCCAATTATTGCTAATTCAGAAATATTCCTTTATGATGCTTTTCATGCTCCGTAAGAGTATTCAATTGTTCATCTTAACTATTCTGATTTTTGTCCTCAATGGTGCTCAGAATGGTGATCATATCATCCCGGTTACCCAACAGGTCTCAGATCATGAATCTGGTGAACAGATTTCAAGTGACAATGACCTGACTACGTTCATCATCGATTTAATTCAACCAACCTGCGACGCACCTGCCGGTATATATGTCAAAGACAAGTTTCAGTTAAAAGTCACACAACAACCAATCGATCAACCAGGTTATGTATCAGCGTTAGAAGGTACTGTCACGCAATTTTCGAATGCCATCGAGCACGGTAGTATCGGGTTGCTAGCCCATAATTTTCTTTCTGGAAGCGAATTTTATGAAATTGACCTTCGAGACAAGATCGAACTGATATATGGGGATGGTCGTACAAAAAAGTATGTGGTTTCCGAAATCCGGCAATACCAGGCGCTCGAACCTGCCAGCCCGTATTCCTCGTTCGTGAATCTCGCTGATCCATCACAAACATTATCGTATAGCGAGCTTTTTAACAGCATTTATGATGCGCAAGACAGATTAGTTCTTCAAACCTGCATATCCTATCAAGATTCCAGCTCGTGGGGACGATACTTTGTAATAGCCGTTCCTGTCAATTAAAATTGTCTGTAATGTTGAAAATCGGAAAGGGTTATTCTATTCTTAGGTATTATCAAATTACAAAAGTCAAACCATTATCTGACCGGGTTTTTTAACAACCCAATCCCTTCTATCGAAATCTCCACTTCATCTCCAATTTCAAGGACGCCGACACCCGCCGGTGTGCCGGTTAAGATCACATCTCCCGGATACAGGGTCATGATGGTCGATATGTAAGAGATCAACTGCGATATAGGGAAAATCATTTCCTTTGTGGATGACATCTGACGTAGTTCCCCATTCACCCGGCAACTGATCAATAGATCAGACGGATCGAGCTCAGTCTCCATCCACGGTCCAAGTGGGCAAAATGTATCAAAACCTTTTGCTCTGGTCCACTGGCCGTCCTTATATTGCAGGTCGCGCGCTGTAACATCATTAGCGATGGTGTAACCAAAAATATATTGGTGGGCTTCCTCCGGCTGAACCCATTTACAAGTCTTCCCGATCACCACGGCCAGTTCTGCTTCATGTTCAACCCGATTGGATTGAGGTGGTATTTTGATGGATTCGCCAGTACTGATTACTGAGCTGGACGGTTTCAAAAAGATCATCGGATATTCGGGTACCTCAACTTGATGTTCCCTGGCATGTTCTTCGTAATTCCGGGCTACACAAACAATCTTTCCCGGGTCAACAGGACTGAGATAAGCGATTCGGTCAAGCTGAAACTCGGTTTCCAACCTACGGTATTCCTGGAACAAATCGCCTTCAATGAGACCCACCTCGTTCTCGTAGATCCATCCGTAGTTTATCTTGCCTTTGTGTTTAAATCTGATGATCTTCATTTTTATCTGCTTCTTCAAGGAAGTTTGTGCTTTACAGAAAAAAGATCCTAAAGTATATTTGGGCTTGCGTATCCTCACTCGGGCGGATATCTCAGTTGGTTAGAGAGCTTCTCTTACACAGAAGAGGTCGCAGGTTCGAGTCCTGTTCCGCCCACTAAGTAAAACACTCCATGGGAGTGTTTTTTTATAATTAGAACCAATCTCTTCTAATAAATATAAAGATCACCACCATGCACAATACAACAAAGAGCCCAATTACAAATAGATAAGCCAAAGGATTCTGTTGCAAAGGAAGCTTGACATTCATTCCATAAAAACTGGTCACGATGGTTGGAATACTGAGCACGATGGTGATAGATGCAAGAAATTTCATCACTACATTCAGGTTATTCGAGATGATTGAAGCAAATGCGTCCATCATTGAACTGAGAATGTCGCTCGCAATACCCACCATTTCGATCGCCTGCTGGTTCTCAGTTAGTACGTCTTCCAATAGATCTTCATCTTCCGGATAGCGGTGGAAGAGCGGAGTCTTTTTCAGACGCTCCATCATAAGCTCATTGGATCTCAACGCAGTGGTAAAGTACACCAGGCTTTTCTGGTATTTGAGCAATTCCATCACTTCCTTATTCCTCATTGAAGCCTGTAACTTGTCTTCAACAAGTTCCACTGTATGGTTGATCTCTCGAAGGTAAGAAAGATATTGTGTCGCGGTAATTAACAAAATCCGAAGTATGAATCGGACCCGCTTTGCGGTTGATATCCCTTTCGACCTCGTCCGCAGTAATTCATCCATAATGACATTATTTTTCTTGCAAACCGTGATCACCATTTTATCCGTAAGAATAATTCCTAGCGGAATGGTCGAAAAGGGAACATCAAATCTTTCACCCTGGAAAAAAGGAATGCTGAGCATGATCAATGTGGTACCGTCATCTTCTTTCTCCGTACGTGGTCTTTCATCAAGATCCAGGGCGTAAGTGAGGAAGTCGGTTGGAACACCCAGTGCTTTGATCGAATCGATCTCGTCGGTAGTAGGGTCGATTAAATTTATCCAGCACCCTTCGATTGGCGCTTCGATACGAGTGATTCCCGATTCTTCATTCCCTTTGTAGATATTCTTCATGGAAGGCCTCCAGGATGATTTACTGTTCAATTGTACTCCGAGTTATCCTTGTGGTTAACCCTTTTAAGTTTATAATATACAAGCACTGGGGATGATAGGCTTCGACGGGCGAGGCTGGTCCCAGACTGCAAGCCGAGAGGTGCCGACCTCGAAAAATCAGCACAAAAAACAAGTGCCAATCGCACAAACTTTGCCGCTATGCCCCTCGCCGCCTAGGCGTCGAGAGATCACAGCGCAAATGACGCTCTAATCAGCGTCACGTCTTCCTGCTCCGTTCCTCAACCGGTAGCAGAGCGGGCGTCACAAAGTTGAGGTGCCATACAGCATGCTGCGGGTTGTATGAAAGAGGGCTTTCGGGCTCAAGTAGCTGGCGTTATTACGATTTTGTTTGTTTTTCGCAATAACGTGAAACCCAAAACAAACTATGCTTGTAGATGTCTGAGGTCTAATCGTTCGGACGCGGGTTCGATTCCCGCCATCTCCACCTTATCCGCTGCTCCTCGAATGAATCAGTTCGAGGAGCTCTGTTATCCCAATGATCGATACTCCCAAAGACCTGGCCTTTTCAAGTTTTGAGCCAGGGTTCTCTCCCAACAGCAGGTAATTGGTTTTCTTGCTCACACTATCCGAGGTTTTTCCACCGTTCTTTTCAATGAGCCCAGCAGCCTCTTCGCGTGACATATTGGCAAGTGTACCTGTAATTACAAAAGTTAATCCTTTTAGAGCATCAGTACTGGTCGCGGAATCAGCCATTGCCGGCCAAATACCCAGTTTTTTGAACTTGGCCAGCAATTCGCGGTTAGCCGGTCGGTCCAACCAATCCTTGATCGATAGTGCGATATTCGGTCCTATTCCGTTTATTTTTTGTAATTCGTCCACATTTGAATTCATCAGTTTGTCCAGGCTGCCGAAGTATCCGGCCAGGTCTTTCGCTGCAACTTCACCAACACCGTGGATGCCCAACGCAGTAATGAATCGATCCAGAGGCTGAGTCCGCGACCGATCGATTGCTCCGATCAGGTTATCCGCTTTTTTCTCTCCAAATCCTTCCAATCGCAGCACATCACGCCTGGTCAACTGATAGAGATCCGCTACATCCTTGACCAATCCTTGTTCAATTAATGCTTCTACGATGCGGATTCCCAACCCTTCAATGTCCATCGCACCGCGAGAGACAAAATGCTCCAGGTTCCGAACAAGTTGAGCCGGACATGAGGTATTGACACAGTAATAAGCCACCTCTCCCGGCAGATTTTCCACCGGTTCTCCACACGATGGACAATGAGTCGGGACAATGAATTCTTTCTCATTTCCTGTTCTCGTTGATACGATAGGACCGATCACATACGGAATTACATCACCGGCACGCTTGATCAACACCCTATCCTTGATCCTGATGTCTTTTTCCGCTATAAAGCTGAAATTGTGCAGGGTAGCCTGCCGGACGATTACACCACCCAACTCGACCGGTTCCAGGATTGCGTAAGGGGTGATGACACCGGTGCGCCCCACGTTTATACCAATATCATTTAACACGGTTGCGATCTCTCTCGCCGGGTATTTCAACGCGATCGCTCCCCGCGGGTCTTTTCCGGATACTCCAAGCGAGTATGCCGTCGCCAGGTCGTCCAGTTTAATAACCACACCATCCACTTCAAAAGGTATTGAATCCCTGACCTCCATCCAATGCGGTATCTCATTTATGACATCCTGCATTGTGGCCGCTCTTTTAGAAAGTTGACTGACGGGGAAACCGGCAGTTTTTAGAAAATGTAATATTTCCCATTGACTATTTGGAATTTCTCCCGAACTTTCTACTATGGCATAAGTGAGCAGGTTTAAAGGGCGTTTACTGGTAATGGACGGGTCAAGCTGTCTTAGCGATCCTGCTGCTGTGTTGCGCGGATTTTGATATGTCTTTTCACCATTTTCCAGTAATTCCTGGTTCAGTTTTTCAAAATCGCTAATTTTTATGAATACTTCGCCGCGCACCACCAACTTGGCGGGGATTGGCAATTCTTCGTTATTGATAGGTATCTTGAGTGGCAAAGTCCTTATCGTTTTCAGATTCTCAGTAACATCTTCACCAATTTCTCCATCCCCCCTGGTAGCGCCTTTTACAAATAGGCCGTTTTCGTAATGCAAAACCACAGTCAGTCCATCAATTTTTGGTTCCATTACAAAAGCTGATCTTTCTACCTTCTCATCGAGCTTTCGAATACGTTCGTACCAGGCGATCAAATCTTCTTGATTAAATGCGTTGGCAAGTGACAGGATTGGAGCAGGATGAATCACTTTTTGAAATTTTTCCAGTGGTTTTGACCCGGACCGTTGAGTTGGTGAATCAGATGTGACCATGTCCGGATACTTTTTTTCAAGCTCTTGCAACCGCTTCATCATCATGTCCCACTCATAATCGCTGATGATTGGATCATCGAGAACATGATATCGATAATTGTGATAGCTGATCTCTTTCTGCAACCTGGTGATCTCTAACCGTTCGGCCTGGTTTTCCATACATCCGTCCTTCACCTGTTCAGATTTTTAAATTCTAATATAAAATAGTAATGCAGATAGGGTTTACAATACAAATCAGTGATTCATTATTGAGATAGTAATGGAGGAAAGATGAAGATCGTAGCGTATATTGGCGCGGGTTTATTAGTTCTATTTGGCGCATTGATGGTAATTGGCGCCACGGATCCCACCACCATGAACTCGGGAACCTGGCTCTTCATTGGACTGATTTTGATCGGCGTTGGACTGGCGATAATCTTCATCGCTGCACGCCGTAAACCGGTTGCACCGACGACCAACGTGACCCTCAATGTCGATCTACCCGGCAACGTCAACATGGATTCGCTTAAATGCAAATCCTGTGGTGGTACATTGACTTCGGAAAATATCACCATGGTTGCAGGAGCACCGATGGTTACCTGCCCATTTTGCCACACTGCTTATCAATTAACTGAAGAACCCAAGTGGTAGTTGATTTGTTCTGCAAGCGTACGTAACCGGAGGAATTCAATGAAGTTCTTGAAGTATTTCAGCCTCTTTCTAGTCATCATTATGCTGGCCGGTAGCGCAACCCCAGTATTTGCTCAGGATTACGTGTTCCAGGTTCCTGAAATGGCGGTCGTCGTATCGGTTAATCAGGATGGCTCAATCAATATTGACTACACATTGACCTTTGTTAATAACGCCAATGCGCACGAGATCGATATCGTAGATATTGGCCTGCCAAATTACAATTACAACTTGAAATCGATCAGCGCCGAGGTTAACGGAAATCCGATCAGGAAGATCACTGCGTCCGATATCGTCTCTCCCGGTATTTCTGTATATTTACAGGATTTCACAATCCCGCCCGGCGGCACTGGAACAGTTCGTGTTTACATTCAGAATGTAAAAGAAGTGATATACCCTGCAACCCAGCAGGAAAGTGAAGAATACGCGTCTTTGCTCTTTTCACCGCACTGGTACGAGCCGCAGAACGCATATGGTAAAACCAATTACCAGATGACCATTCTCCTGCCAGGTGGGGTTAGTGAAACCGAGGGCAGGTACTATATCCCTGAAAACTGGCCTGGCGCGCAGGAACCTGAATCCATGATCATGGAAGATGGTCGCATCTTCTATACCTGGGTTTCAGATCAGGCCAACCTGTATACACAATATTACTTTGGTGCAAGCTTTCCCAGCAGGTATCTATCCACAGGCGCGGTCGTAACAGAACCTTATGTGCCACCTTCTGAACAGCAACCAACCGGCGGGACGATCAACCTCGATAACATTTGCCCGATCATCTTCTGCCTCGGGTTCGCGATCTTCTTTGGTTTGATCGTTTATTCAGCGGTGATTGGTGCAAAAAAACGCAAGTTAAAATATCTACCTCCAAAAATCATGATCGAAGGCAACGGTGTAAAGAGAGGATTAACCGCAGTTGAAGCAGCGGTACTCATGGAACAACCAATCGACAAAGTGTTCACTATGATCCTGTTCGCTGTCCTCAAAAAGAACGCCGCTGAGGTCGTTACCAAAGATCCATTGGAGTTAAAACCGGCTGACCCTCTACCAGCTGATCTTTATGCTTACGAAACTGATTTTATTAAATCGTTCAATCTCAAAGGCAATGACCGTAAGAAAGCACTGCAGATCACGATGGTGAATTTGATTAAAAGCGTTACGGAAAAAATGAAAGGATTTAGCCGTAAAGAAACGATTGCGTATTACCAGGAGATCATGAAACGCGCCTGGTCTCAGGTGGAACAGGCAGCAACACCAGAAGTAAAAGCACAGGTTTACGAAGAAGTGATGGATTGGACCATGCTGGATAAACAATATGAAAACAAGACGGAACAAACTTTCAGCGGTCCTGTCCTCATCCCTACTCCCTCCTGGTGGTGGCGTTATGACCCATCTATACCCCGCCCGGTAAGCTCCACCATCCGGCCTACTGCTGCGCCCACATCCACTACATCAACTGGTTCAGCCCCCAGCATACCCACTACGGTTACATTACCCACCATGCCCGGTTCAGCTTTCGCAGCATCAGTGGTGAATAGTGTTTCCTCCTTCTCTTCCAATGTGTTAGGCGGATTGACCGGTTTTTCTGGCGGAGTGACCAATGTAACCAATCCTCCACCACCCCCATCCACTTACCGTAGCGGATCATCCGGTCACAGCGGCGGCGGTGGTCACTCTTGTGCCTGTGCCTGCGCATGTGCCGGTTGCGCCTGCGCCTGCGCAGGTGGCGGTCGTTAGCTGACCGAGAATTCTTTTATGGGTCTTTTTGACAGGTTCCATAACAGGCGCAGTTCTTCCCTGATCCAGCCTCCGGATCAAGGTCTCTATCATTTCCAATGGGATCACGGAGAGCAAAAATCCCGTCTGCATTTGCGTATTGATCCTGATGATACAGGATTGCTTATCGTAAATGCCAATCGGGTTTTTCATTTGAATCCGAGCGCCACTCACATGGCCTATTATGTTTTAAACAAAGTACCTTCTCAGCAGGTCGCGCAACTCCTCTCAAGGCGGTTTAAGGTACCACCACACACGGTTTTGGAGGATTACCGCTCGTACAGCGAATCATTAGCCGATCTACTGGATGAGCGTTCCTGTCCAATTTGCGACCTGCAGATGGAAACCTCCATCCCGTTCACCTTAAAACCAACCGCGCCTTACAGGATGGACATCGCGCTTACCTACCGCTGCAACAACGCCTGTGCTCATTGTTACAATGCCAGAGCGCGTAGTTTTCCTGAACTTAATAAGGATGAATGGATCAAGATCATTGACAAATTGTGGGAGATTGGAATACCGCACATCGTTTTCACTGGTGGAGAACCCACCCTGCGCGAAGACCTGCCGGAATTGATCAGACATGCGGAAAAGAACGGTCAGATCACGGGGCTCAACACAAACGGCCGCAAGCTGGCGGAACCATCCTTTGTTCAACAACTGGTGGATGCCGGGCTCGACCATGTTCAGATCACTTTGGAATCCCACCTGGCTGAGATCCACGACCGAATGGTGTGCCACAAAGGTGCCTGGCAGGAAACCATTGCTGGCATTCGAAATGCTTTAGAGACCCGCCTTTTTGTCATGACCAATACGACAATGCTTACCCATAATCGCGACAGTATTTCAGAAACTTTACAGTTCCTGGCTGATCTTGGTGTACCTACAGTCGGGCTCAACGCGCTGATCTATAGCGGCCGTGGTAAATCAGTGGGTACAGGTTTGAGTGAAAATGAATTACAGCCCTTACTGGCCAGCGCCCAGTCCATTACTTCAAAAAATGGACAGCGATTGATCTGGTATACCCCTACTCAGTATTGCAACTTCGACCCGGTCCACTTCGGACTTGGTGTAAAAGGGTGCACAGCAGCACTTTACAACATGTGCCTCGAACCAGATGGTGGTGTTTTACCCTGTCAATCCTATTACCATCCGGTTGGTAACATACGGTCAAATACCTGGGAAGAAATATGGAATCACGAACTTTGTTTACAACTGCGAGAGCGTAGTAACCTTCCCATTGAGTGTTCTGAGTGTTTGATACGGAACGAGTGCGGCGGCGGTTGCCCATTAAGATTTGAAAACTACGCAGAAGATGATTCCTGGAGGTCATGATGAAAAATAAAATAAATCAGATACTAGATCGAATTTTTTATACACCCGCAGCATTATCTCCCGGTTTATACAGTTCGATGATCGATATTGATGAAAAGCCTCATCGGCTTCACCTGCGTATTGAGAATGATGGCAGTGGCATGCTTGTTATAGACGCTTCAACTGTGCTGCACCTCAATCAAACGGCTACCGAAATTGCTTTTTACGTAGTCAGTGACCTTGAAATAGAAGCGATCAAGGCTCAACTTGTAAAAAGATATCAGGTCACACCGGAAGTCGCCGGTCAGGACATCGAGGACTTCAGGGAACGGTTGGAAACCTTGATCCGTACGCCTGATCTTGATCCTGAAACCTTCCTGGATATGGATCGAGCTATCCGTCACTCTTCTGACACCAGCACACCTTTCAGACTGGATTGCGCCATCACCTATCAGATACCTTCAGGCGGAGCGGATGAGTATACCCCGGTGAAAAGGGTCGATCGTTTACTGAGCACTGAAGAATGGAAAGAAGTGATACGCAAAGCCTGGGAATGGGGAATCCCGCATATTGTCTTTACCGGCGGTGAACCTTCTTTGCGCCCTGACCTCTGTGAGTTGGTTCAATATGCTGAGAATCTAGGCCAGGTTACTGGACTGATCACCAACGGCTTCCGTCTTACTGAGAAGGACTATCTGGGGCAACTCCTGGAATCCGGTTTGGATCATTTGATGTTGATCTTCCAGGACAACGAAGAACTCACCTGGGAAGCCATCCGAGATGTTGTAAATGAAGACATTCATTTATCTGTCCATCTCACTTTGAGCAAATCTATCCTGGACAGTCTGGATGAAATTCTGAATAAACTTGTATCCATTGGCGTGCAAAACATTTCACTTAGCGCACCAACACCTGTGAATGAATCCTCGCTGGCTGCAGCCAGCCGACTTGTAGCTGAAAAAGGAATGCGACTGATATATGATCTTCCTGTGCCTTACACAGAATTGAATCCGGTCAATTTTGAATTGGAGGAAGATCAGACAGCCATAAAAGGTGCAGCCAGATCATGGCTATACGTTGAACCTGATGGCGATGTTCTACCTGGTCAGGGCTACCTGGTCTTACTGGGGAACTTGCTGACTGACTCCTGGATGACGATCTCAGCTAATCGAAAAGTTTATCTTTCCAGTTAGATGAATCTGGATTGGCACGCCCGTTTTACTGAACAAGCCCGCTGGACAAAGCCGCTGCGCGATTACTTGTTAAAAGATCATTTCTTTTCTACTAATGCTTATTGCCTTGAAGTAGGCAGCGGAACAGGTGTTATCTCGGCTGAGTTTAATGCTTCGCATTCGTGCAAAATGGTTGGCGTTGATTTGGATTTTGAACGCTGCACAATATCTACGCGCAATTACCAGAATTTACTTGAAGTAAACGGTGACGCTTATCGGTTACCATTTGCCATCAACACGTTTGATTGTATCTTTTGCCATTATTTTCTCTTGTGGATCAAAAACCCCAAGAGCGTAATGGAGGAAATATTCAGGGTCTTAAAACCTGGTGGTAAGTTTTTTGCTTTTGCCGAACCCGACTACCACGCCAGGATCGATCACCCTCTCCCGCTGCAGGAACTTGGAAAATTGCAAACCGACTCCCTTGTAAAACAGGGGGTTAATGCCCTTACCGGTCGTGAGCTTCCCTCTCTGGCGGTATCAAGTGGATTCGACAATTGTCAAATAGGTGTATCCGGATATGAACAAAAAATCGGCGTACTCCCCGATTGGTGGTCTTCTGAGTGGGAGGTATTGCACGATGATCTCACCCCATACCTGTCACAAGACGCGATTCTGAATTTTCAGAATATGGATCGAGATTGCTGGTTGAACGGCACCAGGATCTTGTGGGTGCCTACATTCTATTTGTCATGCAATAAACCACCCGAATGACTAATGATTTAAGCTGATGGTCACTATTAATTTTTCTTCAAACCTCTTAAAATAAAATGGAAAAGCCGGAATAACATTGTCGCCTACATTGCACAATTTCGGCTTTTTCTTTTTAAATGGTTCAGTCAGCTCATTGCACAAATCGGATATTGGCGATATAATCTTGCTCTGTTCGGGGCGTGGCGCAGCCCGGCTAGCGCGCTTGCATGGGGTGCAAGAGGTCGAAGGTTCAAATCCTTTCGCCCCGACTGATTAACCGCAGATCATAAAAGATCTGCGGTTTTCTGTTGCACAAAACCTGATATATCAATTTTTTTCAATAATTAAAAATGCAAACTTTTTGGGTCTGCATCTTATTGCTTTTATATTAGAACAAACTTGATAAGTTATTCAAGTAACTTTATCGCGTTTTCGATACGCTCCAGAACCTTTTCCTTACCAATAATCTCCATGCTTTCAAAAAGAGGTGGACTGATACGTTGACCGGTTACCGCTACCCGCAGGATCCCAAAAACCTGTCCGGCAGAAAAACCGGACTGCTCAACGTATTCTCGCATGACAGGTTCAACATCAGCTACAGTTATCTTCTCAAACCCGGATAGTAACGAGTGGGATTTTTTCAGTACTTCTATCATTTGTTCATTAGACATCCCTTTACCGGGCAACTCACCAGCAATGGGGTTTACTTTATCTTTAAAAAAGAATCCGGCCATCTCTATGGCGTCATCCAGAGTGGCTACCCGTTCCTTCAATATTGGCGCAATCTTCAGTAATGTTTCTGGATCCGTCCTGATACCGGCTTGCAAAAAGTAAGGCGTAATTCTATTAGCGAATTCTTGGTCTGTAAAATTGCGGATATGAAGCCCATTGAAATGGTCCAATTTGGTAAAGTTTATGGCAGCCGGCGATGGATTCAAATGCTCCAAGTTGAATTTTTTAACCAGATCATCCAGGGTAAAAAATTCGGTGTGATCATCATAACTCCATCCCATCAATGCCACCCAGTTGACCACAGCTTCCGGGGTGTACCCCAGATCCTGCAAATCCTTAATAAAAATCGAGTACCCATCCTTTAAAAGATCGGCCGATTCCCGTTTGCTCATCTTTCCTTTACCGCTTGGTTTGAGAAATACTGAAAGGTGTACCCAAATTGGCTCCTGCCATCCGAACGCCCGGCAGATCAATGCGTGCAACGGCAGGGATGGCAACCACTCAGATCCGCGTATAACATGCGTAATGTCCATCAGGTGGTCATCAACCATTGCAGCCAGATGATATAGCGCCCAACCATCTGATTTCACAAGAATATAATCATCCAGGGTTTGATTCTCGACAGTAATATCTCCACGAAGCAGGTCTCTGACCGTTGTTGTACCTTCTTTTGGCGTCTTAAATCGGATCACATGCTTTTCACCATCGTGGATGCGTCTTTCAGATTCATCGATAGAAAGATTTCGGCATGTACCATCGTAATGCGGCGGTTCTTTGCGTCTTTGTTGATCTTCCCGCATTTTTGTCAGGCGTTCCGGGGTGCAGAAACAATAATACGCCTTGTCTTCTGCGACAAGCCTTCTGGCATGCTCAAGATAGATCTCTTTTCTTTCAGATTGGCGGTATGGGCCGTATGGTCCCCCAATATCCGGACCCTCATCAAACTCCAATCCCAGCCAGCGTAAACCGCTGATCAGTTCTTCTTCGGCACCGGGCATGTAGCGCTTGAAATCGGTGTCTTCAATACGCAGGACAAACTTTCCGCCCGTTTTTTTGGCGATCAAATAATCATATAACGCCGTTCTCGCACTTCCCAGGTGCATGTGACCTGTCGGGGATGGCGCAAAACGGACTCTCACAGGTGCGATTTTTTGATCCATATAACTCCTTTTTTACGTTTTCTTATGAATTAAAACACTTTGGATAAGTCCAATTCCAAGCAATAGTGATAATAAAGAACTGCCCCCGTAACTAATAAAGGGCAATGTTTGCCCTGTAACAGGGATCACTCTTAAGTTTACTCCGATATTGACCATTGTTTGAAAACCGATCAAGGTGGCAAATCCATAAGCGATCAATGCGCCATAGGTATCCCCTGCCTCTCTGGCTGCCTTGATACATCTTATAATGATAAAAACGAGCACGGCTATGATAAACAACGTCCCGATAAAACCAAATTCCGCGGCGATGGCAGAAAAAATATAATCTGTGGAGCGTACTTTTAGGAACCGCAGCTGTACCTGTGTGGCTGTTCCATATCCCTGTCCGAGCAATCCTCCACTGCCGATCGTAATTAATGCTTGTTCAACATTGTAAGTGTTCCCATACCTTGCTTCTTCATCCGGTCTTAGAAAGGTTAGTATCCTATCCTGCTGATATGTTTCAAGAAATGGGAACACGCTGATTGCGCCAATTACTCCAATGATACCCAATATCAACACATATTTAGTAGGGATCCCACTGATCCACAGCATGGAAAACCAGATCACCACCAACATGATTGTCGTGCTGAGATTTGGCTGTAAATAGATCGGTAAAACGATACCGCCCACAATTAATGCGCTGATCCCCATCCAACGAATATTTTTTGGTTTGCGAATGGAGTTTGAAAAGTAATGGGCTAACACCAGTATGATCACGATCTTCGATAATTCAGCAGGCTGTATGTTAACCAAGCCCACTTCAAGCCAGCGTTGTGCGCCAAAACTGGTCGTACCGATCAGAAGGATCAATCCAAGGAAGGCCAGGATGAAAATGTACATGTATTTGGATAAACTCTTCCAGTACCGGTAATCGAGTACTGTCACGCCGAACAATACAGCCAGACCAATGCCAAAAAAGGTGGCTTGACGACTGACATAATTCGCGAGTTCAATATTTCCGGCGATAGTGGAGCGAATCATGATCAAACCGAAGATGCATAGAAACAGGACTGCACCAAAAAGCCAGAAGTCAAAATTTCGCCAGAATTCCCTTCTAAACATCGTTAATCCTCAACAGGGTCCATCCTATTGTCCACTCCCATTGGTCGTATCAAGTGCTTTCAGTTGGAAATAGGAATCAAGTACGCGTTGGACAATCGGAGCAGCAACGCTGGCACCTTCGCCGCCGTTGTAAACAAACGCGACAACGACAATTTCCGGATCGTCAAATGGCGCATAACCAGCGTACCACGCATGGAAAGGCCAGGTTTCGCGTTGGCAGAGGCCTTTTTCCTGAGCTACATCATCGCAGTATTCCGCAGTACCAGTTTTTCCGGCCGAAGGAATATCAAGATCTTTCATTGCATTTTTTGCTGTTCCAGAAACCACCACCTGCCGCATTCCTTCTTTGGCATAATCGATCACCCAGGATTCAACTACCTTCTTTTCACCGGTAGGTTTGTTATTTTCATCCAGAATATCGATAACAGGTTCCTTGGTGATGTCCCTCACGAGTGTTGGTGTAAAAGGCTTAACCACATTCCCTTCAGCATCCAAAATCTCTTTTATCAATGTCGGTTTCATTTGTTTCCCATCATTTGCCATGGTAGCAAAAGAGACCAACACCTGTAACGGAGTAGCCAGCACATAACCCTGGCCGATAGTCATGATGTACGTGTCGCCAGTGGACCAGTTCTCAGCCTTGTAGATGCGTTTCCAGGTTGGATCAGGGATAAGCCCCGCCACTTCCCCTGGCAATTCGATCCCTGTTGGCTGCCCGTAACCAAGTGCTTCAGCGTATTCTTTTATACGCCACGCCCCCAGCCCTCCATCCGGTACGTCAGGTTCGAAACCGCCGCCGATTTTGTAAAAATAGATATCGTCAGACAGTGCCACAGACTTGACGAAATCACACATACCATGCCCCCCACGATCATAACCATAATAGATCATTTCTTTACCCGGATCGTTCGGAGAATACTTTTGAATAATGGAAATCGTTCCAGGACAGGGAATTTGCTCCTGCGGTCCCACAACTCCTTCGTTCAAAGCGCCAACAGCCGCGACCATCTTAAATACTGATCCCGGGGGATGTTGAGCAGAAACAGCATGATTTAAAAGAGGTTTGAGTGGATCCTGGCTTAGCTGATTGTAATAATAAGCTGGGATGATTGTCTCCATGCGATTGTTTTCAAAAGTCGGCTCGGATACCAGCGCAAGTATCTCACCGGTTTTGGGATTCATCGCAATAACAACACCATTCAAAGATCGGATTTCATTGAACCAGGTATTCCAGAATTTAATTTCGTCGTTCAGGATCGTCTTCGCTGCCGCCTGCAGCCGAGTGTCTATGGTCAATTTGATGTTGTAACCAGGCACTGGCTCTTGTGGTTCTTCAATATCACGTAATTCTTTTCCGGCACTATCTACTTCAATAACACGAAGTCCATTTTTCCCGATCAAAATATCATCCATCGAGTATTCCACACCGGAATATCCCACTTTATCCCTTCCGGGTACAAAGCCGAGCTCTCTGTAATACTCCTGGTTTTCTGCGGTCACCGGACCTAGAAAACCGATAATCTCCGCGGTAAGGTAACCTGTCGGATACTGTCTGACTGGGTCAACTTCAACGGTAACCCCCGGCCATTTATCTGCCTTCTCGCTGATCATCATGGCGATCTGTCGATCGACATTACACTTGACGTACACGGGATCATAAGGAGCGTTATTTCCACCAATCAGAACAATCTCCTTGATCCCGAAATCAGTATTACAAGCCACAAACAAACGTGCTGTTTCATCCGTGACTATGCCATTGGTTACCGGTACATCGATCAAAGCAGAAAGCTGTCGAAAAATCTCTTCCGATGTACCCTGATCTTCCGGTAAATAGGCGGGTGTAATTGCCACATTATAAGAAGCCGAATTTCGTGCGAGTACATATCCGTTTCGATCGTAGATGTTACCTCGCTGTGTTTGTACGCTGACGTTTGTGATACGGTTCTCTTCAGCCTGCTCCAGGTAGGTCTTTCCATTTATGATCTGCAAACTGAACAAACGGACGATATAAATTGAAAAAACGACCGCCAGAATCGCATATATTACTTTGAATCGCCAGGTTTCCAAACCAGTTTGTAATGGCTTTTCAGTATTCACTCTACTTCCTCCGACTTGAAGACCCATCTGCTAAAGTCTCTTACGATCGCGAACATTGGGATCGCAAATAACAGGTTCAAAAAAACAGATGGAATAATCACATTGGTGAGAGAAACCTGCCATGAATACTCGGTTCCATTGATGCGTAGACCCAACATGGTAAATACATACAGAAGAATACTGGCTACAAGTGTAATCGCAAACATGGATAACAATGGTGATTGCCATAATTGGTTGAAGACAAACCGGCCTAGAAAAATAACCGAAAGGTAAGCCAGCGGAAATACATACCACGGCAAAGCAGAAACGTATGAAGTCAAACCTCCTGCCATGAACGCCAGTAAGTAACCAGACCTGTCTTTGCTGGTTATACCCCAGGCAGCCAGCCACACCAGGATAAGATCCGCAGCACCATTAATAAGCGTGATCTCTCCTGCAATTGTAGTTTGCAGGATCAACAAAAGTAGCAAAATGGGTAAAGAAAGTATGATGCTCATTCTATTGCGCTGGTGTTGGAATCAATGGCAGAATATCAACTGCACGGAAATTGGTGATCACAAGAACGGCTTGTAAATTTGAAAAATCAACTGATGGTTGTACAGACGCAGTTTGAAAAACCTCATTTTCTTGCGCCTGGATCGATATGATCTGACCGATCAGCAATTCCGCGGGATAAGTTCCACCCAACCCGGAGGTAAAAATCAGATCACCTTCCACCAATTCAACGGCAGGATTCACCATTTCTAGCGTTATATCTCCAGTAACTGAACCTCTAATTTGCGCTTCAGTATTGCTCTCCTGAAGTTTAACATTTACGACAGATCCCTGGTCAGTGATCAATTGGACGCGGGCGGCTGAAGCAGTGACCGCATCAACTTTTCCGACCAGTCCTTGTTCGGTGACAATGGGCATGCCCCTGAAAACATTGTCGTCAGAACCTTTATCAATGATCACATATTTAAGGAATGGACTTGGATCTTTTCCGATCACTGCTGCGGCTATGTACTGATTCTCCGGATTTTCCCTGGCGAAATCCAGTAACGCGTATAGGATATCCGTCTCGACTAATTGTTGTCGCAACGTCAATATCTCAGATTGCAAACGCGATACTTCGTTTTGCAGAGCGGCGTTTTGCTCGCGCAGGGAATTTACATCTCTTGGAACTGTAAAAAAGTCTACGACGGCCTTAACCCTGGTTGAAACCCAGGATTGCAGCCCCACCATCGGATCAATTGCCTTGCCAATGATCTGTCCTAATAAACCGCTTATGGCTAGTATCAATACTCCCGCCACGACCAGAACGATCGCCAGCGTTTGCATTGTTCTGCTTGATATTCTTTTCATTCTACCTTGAGATCAATTCTACCCTCTGGACCCGCTTCTCTCCAGGCTGACCAGGAATCGTTTGTACTTGTCTAGGTTTTCCAGTACGAGCCCGGCACCTCTGGCTACACAGGTCATCGGATCATCCGCCACCCATACCCGCAGATTGAGCTCGTCTTTTAACCTGGGAACTAATCCCAGGATCTGCGATCCACCACCGGCCAGGCACACACCTGAATCCAGCAGGTCCGAGATCAATTCAGGTGGTACTTCATCCAAAGCGTCCTTGATCGTATCCACAATGATCTGAATGGATGGGTTGATCGCTTCTCTAATTTCAACTGAAGAGACTTCCACTGATCCCGGTAAACCAGTGATCAGGTTCCTGCCTCTGGCTGTCATCGTCAGTTCGCTTTGAAGCGGGTAGGCTGACCCGATTGACATTTTCAATTGCTCTGCCATTCGTTCACCGATCAGCAGATTATATTTCTTCCGTATGAATTGCAGAATATCTTCATCAAGCTCGTCGCCTGCAATGCGTAAGGATCTCGAAATGACGATCTCTCCCATTGAGATCACGGCTACCTCTGTTGTGCCACCACCAATATCAACGACCATGGTGCCTTTGACATCACTAATGGGTAACCCTGCCCCGATCGCCGCGGCCCGTGGTTCTTCTACCAGGTACGTTTCACGAGCTCCCGCAGCCATGGAGGCATCATAAACAGCTCTCTTTTCTACTTCAGTGGCTCCAGAGGGTATACCAATTGCCACCCTGGGTCTTGGCATAGGCACAATTGCCTGTTGATGCACCTTACCAATAAAATACTCGAGCATGGATTTCGTTATCTCAAATTCAGAGATGACCCCATCTCTTAGAGGACGGATTGCGACGTAGTTGGCCGGCGTGCGTCCAACCATCTCCTTAGCTGCGCTTCCAACCGCGATCGTTTCTTTGGTTCGTTTGTTGACCACAACCCATGAAGGTTCGTTGATTACGATGCCCTTACCGCGAACATTGACCAGGGTGTTTGCTGTACCAAGGTCAATGCCAATGTCAAGTGAAAAAAAACCCATCAACCAACTTAGTATATTGGCTGCCAATGGTTACTCCCATATTCAGGAAATCAATAACAAAAAAAATTATACCATAGCGACTTTGTCAAGTGCCTCGATCACAAATCATGAAGGTCGGATGAAGCTTGAGAGGAAAAACGTTTGTTCTTGACACTACGTTATCTAATCGCTATAATCCTTTTCGTTAGCGGGTGTCGCCAAGTGGTAAGGCACCACCTTCCCAAGGTGGTATTCGTGGGTTCGAATCCCATCACCCGCTCTTTATATTTAACAATTTGCAATATATTCTTTTTCATCCCCTGTCTGATCACTTAGTTTATTGTCACATAATTGTAAGGTATTGGCATTATTGTAAGTTTACAAATAAACATCTATGCTAGAATTATTTATCTACAAAGGTGTAAACATGCCACCCACCAAACTCATACTTCACATAGAAGACAATTTCGATAATCGGATTCTTGTCCGCAGGTTACTGCATGCTGCCTCTTATAACGTCATCGAGGCTGAAAATGCCCGCCAGGCGATTGCCGCACTCTGCAAGTACGCCCCGGACCTCATATTGATGGATATCAATATCCCAGGGGTGGATGGTTATACGTTGACATCCAAACTAAAAACAATACCCACATTGAAGAAAATCCCCATAGTCGCGATCACCGCAAATGCAATGCGTGGCGACCGTGAAAAATCCATAATTGCTGGCTGCGATGGACATATAGAAAAACCGATTGACATAGATAGTTTTCTAGATGTGATCAGTCATCACCTTAATCACAATGGCAGGCATTGATCACTTCATGACTGAGAAAACCTCACACTCAAATCAATCAACGCAGAATAGACCTCTCACTATTCTTGTCGTTGAGGATAATGTAGGTAATTTTATGTTAATCGCCCGCATACTCGACAACGCTGGGATCCATTGCGAGTGGAAAACCTCCGGTTATGAGGTGGTGGAGTTTGCAGAAACATTAGTTGATCTTGACCTCGTCCTGATGGATATCCGCCTTCCTTATGAAGATGGATATGGTGCATTCAGAAAACTACGCAAAAATCCCAAATTTCAGAATGTGCCCATTGTTGCCGTTACCTCTGTCACTGGTTTAGACCAAATGCGTGCTGCACAACTGGCTGGTTTTAATGGCTTCATAGGAAAACCGTTGGACCCTGACCGCTTCCCGCTACAGATCAATCGGATCCTGGCGGGAGAGTCCGTTTGGGAATATGAGTAATTGATTAATACTCTTTAGCAATCAACCTTATTATTTTGTTTTTACTGATCGGAGAGGAAAGATGGCACAGCAAATCGACACAATTAACTCTATAAATGGCGATCAGTCTGTTTTTGCACCAGGTTACAGCTACAAGAATATCATGCGAACTTTTATTGTCATTAGCACCATTTCTTCCGTGGTGTTCCTCGCCCTATCCTATCTAACCAGTGAATTTGGCTACTACCTGCTTGCCGGCAGCGCTTTGATCACGCTTGTCCTATCCATCGCATCATTACCCAGACCACCCAAAAAACTATCCGCGTTCATTGTATTTTTACTGTCTTTATCCTACCAATTACTTATCATTTTACTGGCCAGTATTCTTCCCTCTTACCTGGGAATACCATACGCGCTCATCTCGATCCTGCTTGCATTTATCTTTACCTCGGTGATCCCACGAAGTGCAGTCAGCGACTGGATAGTAACCGTCGGTATCCTTGGAGCGATCGCGTCACTTGAATTAACAATACTTGCACTCCTGCCACAAGTCAACAATCCGGCCATCGCCAGTGTAATTGTGATCATCGCAGTTTTCATGCTGATCAAAGTAAGTGAAATGTTCGGAGAACATCGCATTGTTGCATCCATTCGAACAAAACTTCTGCTTATTTCTTTGGCATTAACCCTCATTCCTTTGATCGTGTTTTCCTTTATTAGCAACCGTTTCCTCCAAAACTCCATTCAAGTACGATCGAATGAAGCGCTTCGAGTTGCTGCGGATCAGACGCGTTTATCAATAGACACTTTCTTTCAGTCCAACCTTGACGCGTTGGAGATCGAAGCAACGTTGGGTTCCATCCGTAATTATCTATCCCTCGCAGCAAATGAGCGGTCAAATAGCATTGAAGAATCAGCCATGCGCTCAACCCTTCTCTCCCTGCAGACAAAGGAACAAATTTACCAGCCCTCGTACGCAATTCTAGATCTTACTGGTAGGAACCTCTACGACACTGATCGTAACAACATTGGCGACTCAGAAGCTGAGACGAGCTACTTCCAATCCTCCGCATTAACCAGTGCCAGTTATGTAAGTTCGGTTGAGTTCATGCCAAATTCATCAAAAGGATTTATTTACTTCATTACTCCGATCAAGAATGTATCCGCCCAGGTGATCGGCTATCTCCGCTCCAGGTACGATGCGAGGATCCTCCAATCTTTTTTGGATAACAACGTGGGCTTAAGCGGTAATCGCTCTTACCCGATGCTGTTGGATGAAAATGGTTTACGCCTTGCCGATGGTTTTTCACCAAATTTGATCTACCGCACGATCTCAGACATACCAGAGGATACATATACTGCCCTCGTCAACAACAAGCGCCTCCCCTCCACTATTTCTTATGCGGAGATCTCATCACCTTTGACCGAGTTGGCTCAGGCATTGAGCTCGCCAGCCGAGGTGGCTTTTTACACCACGAACCTCCAGGTGCAACAGAAATTGATCCCTCATTCAGGGGCTTTACTAAAAACAAATTCGCAACCCTGGAGTGTCGCCTACATGCAGGACCAATCCGGGTTGACCGCCTCCCTTTCTGAACAGAATCGGTTATCCACGGCTATTTCGTTACTCATGGCAGGGATTGTCAGCCTTTTCGTTATTCTCGCGGCTAACCAGTTTTCAAAACCAATTATCGAGATCACTCGTTCAGCAGAAAAAATCGCCGATGGCGACCTGGGTGTTCAGGCTAAAGTGACTTCGAATGACGAAATCGGAACACTCGGTACAGCGTTCAACTCTATGACAAGGCAGTTGAAAGATCTGGTCGACACTCTTGAGAATAGGGTTCGAGAACGTACACGCCAATTAGCTTCTCAAAACGAAGCCCTGCAATTCAGATCACGACAATTACAGACTGTAGCGGATGTGGCGCGCAGTATTGTATCCACTCGCGAAGTCGATTCACTGCTCAACCAGGTTACCAGGCTTGTGAGTGAACGGTTTGGTTTTTACCATGCCGGTATCTTCCTTCTTGATGAGCAGGGTGAATATGCCGTCTTACGAGCCGCAAATTCACCAGGCGGGAAGAGGATGCTTGACCGTCAGCACAAACTGAAGGTGGGGCAGATAGGCATTGTGGGTTATGTGACCGGTACAGGTGAACCCCGTATTGCCACTGACGTAGGTGAAGACGCGGTGTACTTCAACAACCCTGATCTGCCAGAAACCAGATCAGAAATGGCCATCCCGCTGATCCTGAGTGGATCCATCATCGGAGCCCTGGATGTGCAATCAAAGGAATCAGATGCGTTTAGTGAAGATGATATCGCTCTATTTACCACGCTTGCTGACCAAATCTCAGTGGCAATCGAAAACGCGAATGCTTACGAATTATCACAAAAGACTGTGGAGGAAATGAAAGAGCTCGATCGGGTTAAGAGCCAGTTCCTTGCTAACATGTCCCATGAATTACGAACCCCGCTTAACTCGGTGATCGGTTTCTCTCGTGTGATTCTTAAAGGCATAGATGGACCAATCAATGATACACAGGAACAGGATATCACTGCCATTTACAACTCTGGCATGCATCTGTTAAATATGATCAATGAGATCCTTGATCTCTCCAAAATTGAAGCTGGCAAGATGGACCTACAATTGGAAGAAGTCAACATCTCAGACCTGGTGACAAATGCAGCGAAAACAGCGACGGGACTGATCAAAGACAAGCCGATCGAATTGATCACTATTGTCGAACCTGATCTGCCGATCATAATGGGAGATGAGATCCGGATCTCTCAGGTCATTACCAATCTGATCGGTAATGCGGTTAAGTTCACAGAGAAAGGTACCATTACACTTGAGGCTGCACTAAGCAAGAATGAGAATAACAAAGAAGAGATCTTGTTCACTGTAGCGGATACCGGAATTGGTATCGCTCCTGAGGATCAGGGAAAATTATTCCAGCGCTTCTCACAGGTGGATGACTCACCCACCAGGCGGACCGGAGGTACTGGACTTGGTCTCTCAATTTGCCGTTCATTGGTTGAGTTGCACGGAGGCAGGATCGGTTTGCTCAGAAGCGAAGTAGAAAAAGGCAGTACATTCTTTTTCACACTGCCTGTGGCAACTGAGCCTGAACAGGTGGAAATAAAATCGGAAAACACGAATGGAAATGTTATCCTTTCTATCGATGATGATGAACAGGTCATCAGGCTCTATGAGCGGTTCCTTGAACCCTATGGCTACAAGGTCTTACCTTTAACAGATCCTGAACAAGCGGTACAACGTGCGCGCGATCTCAAACCTGTAGCCATCACACTAGACATAATGATGCCTGGCAAAGATGGATGGCAAGTGCTCAACGACCTCAAGAAAGACGAGGAAACGCGCGACATACCTGTCATGATCTGTTCGATCCTGGAAGAGGAAGAAAAAGGTTTCAGCCTGGGTGCCTCTGAATACCTGGTAAAGCCTTTTCTCCACGATGACCTGGCTAATGCAATAAAAAGACTCAATCGCGAAGCAGATATTCATGATGTTCTCATCATTGACGACGATACGCAGTATCTGCATTTTCTGCAAAAGATGATCGAGGATGAAGGTCAATTCCTTCCAGTGCTCGCAGATGGTGGAATTTCAGCACTGAAATTACTGGCGGAATTTACACCTGACGTGATCATCATGGATCTTTTCCTCGAAGACATAAATGGGTTTGAATTGCTTGCCAAATTCAAAGAAGAACCCAGGTTGAAACAGGTACCTGTGATCATTGTCAGTGGATCTGAATTGAATGACGACCATCGACAACTGTTAGGTGATTACAGTGAGCAGATTTACTCGAAATGGACGATCAACAAGGAAGATCTCCTCGTGAACTTACATGACACACTCACCCGCATTAAAAAACCTGACATTGCGCCATAAATGTACGATCACTTTTTAGCCCGCTGCCTGGATTGCGGCTACCAGGCGGAATTCGATCAAAGGTCGCCCGCATGTCCGAAATGCGGGTCATTCTGGCGCGAGGCGATCTATGATTACACGAATATTGCGAAATTAATAATTGATAGAATTCCTCGCCGGCCATTCAATTTATGGCGGTACAAGGAACTTCTTCCCGTTCTCCAACCAAACCCGTCTTTATCGATGGGAGAAGGTGGAACACCTCTGTTGCACGCTCGTAACCTCGGTTTGATGTTAGGCAATCCCAACATCTACATCAAGGACGAAAGACAAAATCCGACTTCCTCGTTTAAGGATCGTCAGGCTGCTCTTGCCATCGCTATGTTTAAAGAGGCCGGAATAAATGAACTGGTTTGTGCTTCAACCGGTAATGTAGCCATATCCTATTCCGCTTATGCCGCTCGCGCAGGTATCCGGTTATGGGCTTTTCTCACCAGCCTGGTTCCATCAGAAAAAATGCGAGAAGTGGCTATCTATGGAACGCGCGTGATCAAAGTGACTGGTACTTACGATACGACCAAGCACCTGGCAGAAGAATTCGCGCTGCAACGAAAGATTTACATTGACCTGGGTTCTCGCAGTATCGCTTGTATTGAAGCGATGAAAACCCTGGCATTCGAAATATGTGAACAGCTTGCGCTGTTACCTGACTACGAAAAAGATGAGGATAGATTTCCTCCACCTGCCTGGAAATCTCCTGATTGGTACTTCCAATCAGTAAGCGGGGGTATGGGCCCCCTGGGTGTCATAAAGGGATTCATCGAGCTTGAAAAAATGTCGCTGATCTCCAGCGTTCCCAAAATGGGAATCATCCAGGTAACGGGATGCGCTCCGATGGTGCGTGCTTGGGAATCAGGCGAAGAGGTTGCTGAGCCGATAACCTCGCCTCAAACCATGATCGCTACTCTTGCCACTGGTGATCCTGGCCGGACTTATAGCGAGATACAATCCCGCATGAAACAGCATAAAGGCGGCGCTTTTTGCAGTGTGACAGATGAAGAAGCGTTTCGTGCTATGCACCTGCTGGCGAAAATGGAAGGGATTTCTGTAGAGCCCGCGGCTGCAGTGGCTTTCGCCGGATTGATCAAACAGATCCGTGCTGGCAAAATTCGTCCTGATGAAGTGGTAGTTGTCAATTGCACCGGTCACACAGTACCGATTGAAAGCCATATTTTGGGTGAAACCAACAGCCGCGAGATCAATACTACTATCGCAGGGGTTTACCGAGACCAGGAGGAGGGTCTGCTGGCAGCCCTTAACAATGTCAGTATTGATCGCTTCCCGCGCATTGTTCTGGTTGACGATGAACCCAATGTCCGCAGATTAATCAAACGCATACTGCTTTCACAGGGAAAATATTCTCTCTATGAAGCAGAAGACGGCAAAACTGCTGTTGACCTGATCACCCGCGAATTACCCGACCTCGTTATTCTCGACCTGATGATGCCGGAAGTGGATGGCTTCTCAGTCATAGACATACTGAATGCCCAAAAAGAAACACGAAATATACCCATAATTGTCATCACGGCCAAAGAGCTAACCTCTAGCGAGAAATTGCGCCTGAAAGGTAGAATCCAATCACTGATGCTAAAGGGTGACTTTATCAGTGATGAACTGCTGGAAGAAGTTCAGTCAGTGATCAAATGAAAAAGATCAATTTGCGCGAAAAAGGTATACTGGCTGCTTCCGGGTCTGCAGTGTTCCTGGGTCTGACGCCGATATTCGGAAAACAATCCATCTTACTAGGTTTTACGCCACTTGCTGTCGTGGCTATCCGCACCACCATCGCCTGTCTTCTATTATTGGCTTTTTTATTAGTTTTCAAGCGCTCTTATTTTTATATTTATCCACTTGGATTGGCGGGATGCCTGGCAGCCGGGTTGATCAATGGTGTGGGTTCAATTTTTTATTACACAGCCATTTCACGTATTGATGCAGGAATAGGTCAACTTCTGTACTCTTTTTACCCGCTTTTTATGGTGTTCTGGTTGATCTTGGATCGTCAATCTGTCAATCGTGTCACATTATTGCGTTTAATGTTTGTTTTCCCCGGTGCTTTCTTGCTTCTGCAGACGACTAATGGAAAAATTGACCTAATCGGCGCTGCGTTCATGATTCTGGCGGCAGTGTTTTATGCCCTGCATCTACTAGTTAATCAACGGATCCTTTATGAAGTGCCCGCGCCAACGGTTACCTTTTATACACTAGTTTCTATGAGCATTACCGTGATCATCGCATTCCTGATTTTTAATCCCACCTTACCAGTCAATAACGTTTCTTGGACTCCTTTGCTTCTGTTATCATTGATCACATTTATATCAAGGTTAACTTTGTTTCTTGGCGTTAAACATCTGGGCGGAATTCAGACCGCCCTGTTGGGTCTGGGTGAATTACTGGTTACCGTTGTGGTTGCGCAGATATGGCTTTCCGAACGATTATCTCCTGTTCAATGGATCGGTGCGATATTGATCTGTTTAAATCTTGCACTGGTGATTTTTGACAAACCCAGCGTCAGAAAACGCTACGGACGGGGGTTTCTGTTTTGGTTGAACCCACCTTCAGTCAAACCTGGAGATGCCCCATTCCATAATTAAAAAACAAAAGAGACTCCCATCAGGAGTCTCATATCCAGGGTGGCTGATGGGGGTCGAACCCACAACCCTCGCATCCACAGTGCGATGCTCTGCCATTGAGCTACAGCCACCACGAACGAAGAGATTTTATCATACCCTCTATTGAGGTGCAAGCAACCCTTGAATTACCAGTGAAGCCATTTCAGTCGGAACGGTTACCTGGGTACGCTCCTTAAGATCTTTGATCGTAACATTTCCTGCCGCTATCTCATCAGGTCCTAAAACTACCACAACCCTTATTCCAAGTCGATCAGCAAATTTAAATTGTTTCTGAAGTTTTCCTTCTTCAGGATATAGGATCACCTTCAGTTGTTTTGATCGTAAATTTGCAGAGAAAACCAAAGAGGCTGCCAGGCTTGCTTCGTCAAATACTGTCACCAATACAGAGTCATTAAATTGAGATAATTCCGGCACCAAACCATATTTTTTCAAGAGCAAAGTGATCATTACGTCGCCCATGGCAAAGCCCACACCTGCCAACGGTTTCCCACCGACATCTCCTACCAGGTTGTCATAATGTCCCCCGCCCAACACTGCCCTGCCCTCACCACCGATATCCCAGGCTTCGAACACCGTCCCCGTATAGTAATCCAGCCCACGGATGATACGTGGATCGTAAGTGACATAATTCGCCACACCAAGATGTTCAAGTGCAGAGAACACTCTGGTCAATTCAGGTGATGTCTTCCACAATTCGTAATCATTGATCAGGTCCGTCAGGTTCTTGATCTGCGCTTTTGATAATCCGGCGTCGCCAGCTGCTTGTGTCCAGCTTTCGGATGACATCTTATCGATGCGGTCAATCAACCTGAACACTTCAGGGGTCAATTCTCTCCTGATGCCTGACTCAGCGATCTTCACTTCCATCAAGCGGCGGTGATTAACCTTGATCGCAATTTGTTCCGGTGTAACGCCAGCTCTTTTAAGAAACGTGGCACAGATCGCGATCATCTCAGCGTCGGCTTCAGGTGAGTTAACACCAATAGTATCAATATTCCATTGGAAAAACTCACGCGTGCGACCCTTTTGTGGTTTTTCATAACGCCAGAAATTTCCGAAAGACCACCATCGCAATGGAAAAACCAATTCATTTTGCCTGGCTGCCACCATCCGTGCCAGTGAGGGGGTCAACTCTGGACGCAGCGTCACCAGATCTCCACCTCGATCGGCAAAAACGAAAGCCTGTTCCTTTACGAGTTCTTCTCCTGATTTCGCCGCGTAAAGATCAATTTTTTCGATATAAGGACCATCGTATTCCTGGAAACCAAAAGATGTTGAAACTTCCTCTATTAACCCGTAGAGCCATCTACGAATCGCCATATCCTCCGGATAAAATTCCCTGGTTCCCTTAACAGATTGAATCTGTGTTTTCATAAGTTCATCACCTTTCAGGATTGATTCCTCGCTTCCTCATTTTAACATAGTGAATGATAAATAATAACTGTAACGTGATATATACCACTTGTGAGTTCTCGATAATCTGATGTATCATATACAAGTTGTTAGAATTCCAATGAGAGCAGGAAAAAATGAACGTTATCGAATTGATTGAAATCATCGATGGAAAATTGTTAAATGAATCAGCCGACCTATCCCGTGAAATCAAAGGCGGTTGTGGTGCTGACCTGATGAGTGATGTTCTGGCTTCGATTCAACCTGAAGCCGTTCTTCTCACCGGGTTATGCAACCCACAGGTCGTGCGTACCTCAGTGATGGCTGATGTTGCCGCGATCGTCATTGTTCGTGGTAAAACTCCTCCGCCTGAAACACTCGCCCTGGCAGAAATGGAGAGGATACCTCTCATTTCTTCACCTTTTGGTATGTTCGCATTATGCGGCAGACTCTATGAAAATGGACTCGAAAGCCTTGAGCGGCCAGTAGATGGCAGTGATTGTGATTGTGGTCAATAAGGTTAGCTAGATGTCCCCGGATACGCTCTTCAAGGGAAAACTCGTTTCTGAACAAAAAGCCGAGGATATTACTCGTGTTGAAGAATTAGCGTACGAGCTTAAAGTTGAAGAAGTAATGACTGCCAATCCCTCCACCGTCACTCCTGAGACCAAAATGAGTGACGTCCTGGTGTTGTTCCGGCAGACACGGATATCCGGCGCGCCGGTGCTCGAGGATGGTCGACTGGTAGGCTTGGTTAGTATAGAAGATTTACTAAGGTGCCTGCAGAAATCTGATCTTGAGTCAGATACCAGGCATTACATGAGTACCAAATTATTGACCATCAAAAAGAATGAACCGGTCATTGAAGCTTTGAAGTTATTTGTAAGCTCTCATTACGGCCGGCTTCCCGTTGTTGATGATGATGGAAATTTGCTTGGCATTTTGACCAAAGGTGACATCACCAGCGGAATTCTTCAGGCGATGCAGCATGATTACCAGGAGGAAGAAGTTCGTCGATATCGGGCATCTCACCTCTTTGAAGACATTGAAAGTGACCGTTCCAGTCTGATCCTGCGATACTCGATCAAACAAGGTGACTTCACTCATGGCGGGTCCGCTTCCTCAGCCATTAAAAGAGCCTTGCTCAGGCTCGGTGCCACTCCCCAGATCGCCCGCAGGGTGGGCATTGCGGTTTACGAAGCTGAAATGAATCTGATCATCCACACCACACACGGCGGTTTAATCCGCTGTGAGATCGAACCTAAACAGATCTCGATTAACATAACAGATGATGGACCCGGCATCCAGGATGTTGCCCTGGCGATGAAGCCCGGTTACTCAACAGCATCAGATACGGTAAGAGAACTTGGATTTGGTGCAGGTATGGGTTTGGTAAATATTCAGCGCTGTGTGGATTCAATGCGTCTCGAATCTGTATTTGGCCAGGGTACGATCCTGAGATTGAAGATCTTCTTATCCCAGGAAGATTCAGTTGGCGAAGGCAGCTAAAGCAAAATTGGAGGAAAATAAATGAATCTGCAGGATATCATCACCAAACTTGACCTCAAAGCGCTTTCCTCAGTAGAAGCAGACTTCTCATCGATCAAACCGACCTGTGGTTACACCTCAGATCTCCTGAGCTGCGTAATGGCTGGCGCACCAAAAAAATCCATTTGGATCACACTTCAAGCTCATGGAAATATCATCGCTGTCGCCACTTTGCTCGACCTCTCAGCGGTGATCATCACCGAAGGCGCTATCCCCGATGAGACCACGATCGAAAAAGCAAACGAGGAAGGTGTTATTTTACTAAGTACTCAATTATCCACTTACGAAGTCGTCGGAAAGCTTTGGGAAATGGGTCTGAGAACAGCTGATCCAGACCAGCCCTGTCCGTAGTTCATCCTGTGCGCACCTACCGCGCTGATCTCCACGTCCATACTGTACTATCTCCCTGCGCTGAGGTGGAGATGATCCCTCCACTGATCGTTGAAGCTGCCATAGATATGGGGATTTCGCTTATCGCCATCACTGATCACAATTCCAGCGCGAATATCCGGTCGGTGCAAAAGGCAGCAGAAAATACCAGCCTTGTCGTATTACCAGGAATGGAATTACAGACGAGAGAAGACATCCACTCGTTGTGTCTCTTCGATTCTATAGAACAGATCGAAGTTTTACAAAATCTTGTCGATGCATCACTTCCAAAAATCCAAAACCAACCCGAGCATTTTGGGGAGCAATTTGTTGTAGATGAAACCGGTGACTTTATCCGCACAGAAACACAACTCCTGATCACGTCGTCGTCCTTATCAATAAACCAGGCATTTGATGCGGTGAATAAGCTGGGCGGTCTATTCATTCCTGCTCACATCAACCGCAAAACCTTTGGGTTGATCGAGAGCCTTGGCTTTCTCCCTCCGGAGATTCCATTTCCTGCAGTGGAAATATCCAGGCATTTGACGGTTGAACAAGCCCGGAGTCAGATACCCAGTATCGGTTCAACCACGGTGATCCAAAATGGTGATGTCCATCGTTTAAATGAGTTCTTAGGTTCGTTGTATATTAATATGGAAAAACCAACCATTGCTGAATTTCGCCTCGCATTACTAAACATGAATGGACGCTCATTGAGCATCCAATGAGACCTAAGTTTTCCTATTTTGCATTATGAAGTAAAATAACCTAGCTCTCACATATTTTTGGTACGGATAACTTACAACACGATTTGTGACATTTGTTAATTGTGATTTGAGCTTTAATTAGGTAAACTGCTCAACGAGTGCAATGCGCGAAAAACCAGAGCACCAATTTGTTACGGGAGATTTTATGAATTCCACAAATACAACAAAGACATATCCCAAAAATGAACCTTTAGGTGATGAGATCAAAAAAGCTTTGATCGATACGATCGTTGAACAACATATGGATACCCCGGGCGCTACTATGGTTGTCCTAAACGAACTCCAATCTGCAATCGGCTTCGTAAGCGAGGCGATGCAGGAGTACGTCGCAGACCGTTTACAGGTGCCCTACTCAAGAGTACACGGTGTGGTTTCTTTTTATTCCTTTTTCACTACCACTCCACGTGGAAGACACACGGTTAAGTTCTGCATGGGTACAGCCTGCTATGTAGGTGGTACACCCGCTTTGATCGAGAAAACGAAACAACTACTAGGTGTTGAACCAGGTGAAACCACCCGAGATGGCAATATCACCTTTGAAGTTTGTCGTTGTGTTGGAGCGTGTTCACAAGCTCCTGTTATCGTGATAGACGAGGATGTTGTCGGACGCGTTCGCCCTAATAAACTCCCGCAACTGATGAAACCGATCCAGGAAGACATAGGATAACCTTTGAGAGAATTATCCTTGCATCTGCTTGATATCGCTGAAAATAGCATTGCCGCAGGTGCATCTCGCATCAGAATCATTGTAACTGAAGACCAAACAACAGATCTTTTACAAATGAGTGTGGAGGACAATGGCCGCGGAATGAGCCCGGAAATGGTTGCGCAGGTTACAGATCCATTTATCACTACCAGAACAACCAGGAAAGTCGGGCTCGGTATACCACTTTTGAAATTCGCAGCTGAATCATGCAATGGATCTCTGACCATCAAATCTGAACCTGGCAAAGGAACCCTGTTAAATGTGATTTTTCAACGAAGCCACATAGACCGTATGCCCCTGGGCGACCTGATCAACACAATTCTTCACCTGGTTGTTTCCAATCCGCAAATTAACTGGGTTTTTGAGTATAGGTACAATGACCAATCAGCAGTATTTGATGATTTTGAAATCAAAAAGGAAATAGGTGACCTTCCAATGACTGAGCCTGATATCCTGGCATGTATAAAAGAAATGATCAGATCCATGATCTTTGAAATAAATCCTGATTTCACGCAAGATTCAATTTCCATCCAAAATTAGGGTACGGAGGAGAAAAAATGTCTACAATAAAAAGCCTTGAAGACCTGAAAAAAGCCAGAGAAGAAGCATTGAAGAAACGAGACTTAAAAGCCACGTCAGGTGCAGTTCAAGTTATCGTTGGAATGGGTACCTGCGGTATTGCTGCTGGAGCGCGTGATGCCATGAAAGCTATACTTGAAACGATCGAAAAGGATGAAATTAGCGGAGTGATCGTTACTCAAACCGGCTGCATCGGCGTTTGCGAAAAAGAACCCATAGTACAGGTCATCGTTGGTGAAGCACCTAAGGTAACGTATGGCAAAGTCACGCCAGAAGTTGCACGGAAAATCCTAAAAGAACACGTTGTTGGCGGTACTGTGGTTTCCAATAACGTGATCAACATTTAAAACGGGAACAAAGGCCGAATGTTATGAAGTATTATCGCTCACATGTTTTAGTTTGCGTGGATCCTGATTGTTTAAAAAAAGGCGCCCATGAGGTGATGGATGCTCTCCAGGATGAATTGGTATCCCAGGGTTTGATAGAAGAAGTTCAGGTATTGGAAACCTCCCGCATTGGTGGCTGTGACCAGGGTCCTGAGTTAATGGTTTACCCGGAGGGAGTCCATTACTCCAACCTGACACCTGATGATATGGCTTATCTGGTCGAAGAGCATTTCCTCAAAGGTCGCGTGGCAAAGAAATTTGTCACAGAAGAGAAAGTCTTCTCTGATGAGGAACTAAGTGCTCCAACCACTAAAGAGATCCGTGTAGTCCTGCGAAATTGCGGCAAGATCGATCCAGAAAATATCGAAGACTATCTGGCTGAAGATGGTTACCAGGCACTCGGTCAGGTACTCTCTGAGTACACTCCAGAACAGGTGATCGACGAAGTATTGAAATCCGGCCTGCGCGGTCGCGGCGGTGCAGGCTTCCCGACCGGTAAGAAATGGCAATTTGCCCGGGCCAGCAAAGATACACCTAAGTTTGTGATCTGTAATGCAGATGAAGGTGATCCTGGAGCTTTCATGAACCGACGTGTTCTTGAAGGAGATCCGCATTCCGTGATCGAAGGAATGATCATCGCTGCGTACGCCATCGGTTCCAACCAGGGTTATATCTACTGCCGTGCTGAATATCCCATCGCGGTTAAAACATTACGTATTGCCATCAAACAAGCCAAATCCTTAGGCTTACTGGGAAAGAACATTCTGGGAACCGATTTTTCCTTTGACCTGGAAGTAAGAATGGGAGCGGGAGCCTTTGTGTGCGGTGAAGAGACTGCCCTCATGGGTTCCATCGAAGGTCAACGTGGCGAACCAAGGCCACGGCCTCCCTTCCCTGCTGTAAGAGGATTATTTGGAAAACCCTCCAATATCAACAATGTCGAAACATATGCAAACATCCCGCAGATAATTTTCCGCGGTGCAGAGTGGTATTCCAGCATGGGAACAGAAAAATCCAAAGGAACCAAAACCTTTGCGCTCGCTGGTGATGTCAAACATACCGGTTTGATTGAAATTCCTTTTGGATTGACCCTGCGTGAGATCGTATATGATGTGGGTGGTGGCATCAAAGATGACAAGGGGTTCAAAGCCATTCAAACCGGTGGTCCAATGGGCGGATGCCTCCCTGAAGACTATCTTGATCTGTCGGTCGATTACGAAGCGTTAACGCAGGCCGGCTCCATGATGGGTTCAGGCGGTCTGGTGATCATGGATGAAGAAACCTGCATGGTGGACATTGCCAGGTTCTTCATGGACTTTACCCAGGATGAGTCGTGTGGTAAATGCACGCCTTGCCGTGTTGGTACTCGCAGGATCCTTGAGATCCTCAACAGGATCTGCGAGGGGAAAGGTCAACCCACCGATATTGAAACCCTGGAATACCTGTGCGCACAGATCAAAGAAGACAGTCTCTGCGGTCTTGGACAAGGTGCTCCTACTCCGGTAATTTCAACTCTCAAACATTTCAGAGATGAATATGAAGCTCACATCTTCGAAAAACGTTGCCCGGCCAAAGTCTGCAAAGCGCTGATCAGATATGAGATTATTGACGGGATCTGCACAGGTTGTACGGTTTGTGCGCGCAACTGTCCAGTCAATGCCATATCCGGCGAACGTAGAATGACTCACGTAATCGACCCGGATGTTTGTGTCCGCTGCGGTATCTGTATGCAGGTCTGCAACTTTAATGCAATAGTGATCAAGTAACCACTGGTAATTTCTTCTTACATAGATCAAATTCAAGGAGGATGCTGATGGCGGAAAGTGTCAAGGAAGGCAAGTCGGTAATAGAAGCAGTACGTGCCGCTGTAGAACGTTACGGTAATACTCAAGATGAACTCATACCAATCTTAAATGATGTGAATCGTGAGGTTGGTTATTTATCTAGCGAGGCTTTGGATGAGATCAGCCAGCTGCTTAAGGTTCCACGCAGTCAACTTTTCTCAGTTGCCAGTTTTTACCGCATGTTTTCCACCAAACCTCGCGGCCGTCACGTGATCAAGTTTTGCGAGAGTGCTCCGTGTCACGTCGCCGGGGGGCGAGAGGTTTGGCAGGCAGTTAAAGATTACCTCAAAATCGAAGAAGAAGAAACTACCCCAGATGGCAATTGGACCTTATTAACCACAAGCTGCCTTGGGGTTTGCGCAGTAGGACCTGTTATGCTGGTTGATGATGACATCTACGGTAATGTCGATCCCTCCCAGATCCCATTCATACTTGAAAAATATCACTAAAAGGAGACTAACATGAAATCATACCGTTCAATGGTCTTGGTCTCCAGTGATCCCGAAAGTATCGAAAAAGGTGCAAATGAGGTATTTCAAACGCTGCAGGCCGAGATCAATAAATTCGGACTTGAAAATGAGATTTCCTTGTCTATGGTGGGTGAAATTGGCCGCCATGATGCTGCTCCCCTTGTGATCGTTTATCCCGAAGCTGTTATTTATGGTCCGGTGCGATCTGAAGCTGTGCCCTATCTCGTCGAAGAGCATTTGTACAAAGGCCGCATAGCCGCTGACCTGCAAGCCCCCGTCAGAGAATTATCCGGTAAGATCGCCTGGTTAACTTCTCGAAAGGGAACACTTCCAGCGGAGCAGCGTATCGTGCTGGAACGGACAGGTATTATAGATCCCACATCCATTGACGATTACATCATTCATGAAGGCTACCAGGCACTGGCGAAGGTTATTACTGAAATGTCCCCAGAAGAGGTTTTTACCACCCTGGAAAAATCCGGTCTTCGTGGACGTGGAGGGGCCGGATTTTCGACTGGAACCAAATGGCGTTTTGTAAAAAAAGCGGCTGGAACCAAGAAGTATGTGGTCTGCAACGCCGACGAGAGTGAACCAGGCACTTTCAAAGATCGGCTCATCCTGGAGGGTGATCCTCATTCGATCATTGAAGCTCTCGCGATAGCGGCATATGTGGTCGGTGCAGACGAAGGTTACCTTTATATTCGCGGAGAATACAACCTGGCACAGGAACGTCTCAAGGGAGCTATTGATCAGGCTAAGGAAATGGGATTCCTTGGTAAGAATATTTTTGGAACTGATTTCAACTTTGACCTGCATGTACATAGCGGCGCCGGCGCATATATTTGTGGTGAAGAAACAGCATTAATTGAGTCCATTGAAGGAAAACGCGGTGAACCACGAGCCCGACCACCATATCCCACTACTAATGGATTGTGGGGAAAACCTACCCTGGTGAACAACGTTGAAACGCTCGCCAATGTGCCTCCGATCTTACGCAACGGTGCTGAATGGTACCGAAGCTTTGGTCCCCCCACCAGCCCTGGCACAAAGGTTTACACAATCCTTGGTAATGTGAATGTCACTGGTCTAATTGAAGTACCAATGGGCATTACATTACGTGAAGTGATCGCGATCTATGGCAAGGGCATGAAAAACGGAAGCCACTTCAAATTAGCCCAAACCGGCGGTTCTTCTGGTTCCATCATCCCGGCCAGCCTGCAGGACACTCCAATGGATTTCGATTCCTTTTCCAAGGCAGGGGTTGCTCTTGGATCGGGTGCACTACTGATCTGTGACGAGAATACATGTGTCGTCGATCTCACAAGAGTGCTGTTGAACTTTTTCCGCAAGGAATCCTGCGGTAAATGTAATCCCTGCCGCATCGGCAACCAGCGCGCTTTTGAGATTCTCACGAATATCTCCGAAGGCACCGGTAGAATGCAGGATCTCGACGACCTGTTACTGCTAAGTGATAACCTTTATCAGTTATCCAATTGCGGATTAGGTCAGACAGCCGGCGCGCCAATACGGGATATTTTGACTCACTTCAGAGCTGAAGTTGAAGCACACATTCGGCTAAAAGTATGCCCAACGGGAATTTGCCCGATGAGCGGAAAAAGAATTTAGATCTGATGACAGGAGAGATTCGATAATGGTCACGATTACTATCGATGGTAAAACACTGGAAATTCCTGAAGGGACGACTGTTTTACGCGCAGCGCAAAGCAACGGGGTCGATATTCCCACTTTGTGCGACCATCCCCACCTGACCCCTTACGGCGGCTGCCGCCTATGCCTGGTCGAGGTGGAAGGATACCGGACGCTGCAGCCTTCCTGCACGCTGCCGGTCAGCAACAATATGGTCATTAAGACTGCCACTAAAAAGGTGCTGGATGCCCGTAAATTTGTGCTGACATTGATCTTCAGCGAACGCAATCACTTCTGCCCTTATTGCCAGGTCAGCGGTGGTGATTGCGAATTACAGAACGCTGCTTATCATGAAGGGATGACCCACTGGCCGTTGCAGCCAAACTGGCAGCCCTACCCTGTAGATGCCTCACATCCATTCATCATTCTTGAGAACAATCGGTGTATCCTCTGCCGACGTTGTGTTCGCGCTTGTGGTGAACTCATTGGCAATTACACACTAGGGTTTGAAGAACGCGGTGCCCGCAGCATACTCGTCGCTGATACCGGTGTTCCCCTTGGCGAAAGTACGTGTATTTCCTGTGGTTCCTGTGTCCAGGTCTGCCCAACAGGTGCCCTCATCGACCGCTGGAGCGCGTACCAGGGACATGATGTCAAGTTCGATTCAACCAAAACGATCTGCGTGGGTTGTTCGATCGGTTGTGGACTCGAAGTATTCACCCGTGATAACCGCCTTGTTCGTGTTGATGGAGATTGGGATCATCCAATCAACGAAGGGATTTTATGCGAGATTGGCCGTTTTGAACCGATGACAGACAAATGCGACCGGATCTTTACACCTATGGTACGGAAAAATGGCGCACTAAAAGCAGCAACATGGGATGAAGCGTTGTCAGCGATCGCGACTAACCTGGCTGGAGCTTCTGGGGCTATTGCCGGTATCATTTCATCAAGGCAGCCTGTGGAGGCCCTTTTCAAGTTCAAGCATTTACTTGGCGACAAACTCAATGCCAGTTTGGTTACATCCACTGAAGAAGGTGCGTTCACCGCCGCATCAGCAGCCTTTGCAGACACTCTAGGTCAGCCATTTGAAACGAAAATATCTGACCTGGAGACCGCTAACGGCGTATTACTGCTCGGAGTTGATCTTGTTAAAGAACATCAGGTAGCCGGTTTCTTTGTTAAACGCAACCTCGCTGTTGGCACCAACCTTGTCGTGGTCGATTCAAAGGAAAATGAACTCGATAAACTGGCGAATAAAACACTCAAGCCGGCAGGTGTAACTTACGAGGATGTGCTAAAAGGGATTTCCGCTGCCGTGGTTAAATTGGGATTGGCAAAAGCCCCTTCGAAGACCAAAAAAGAAGATCTGGAGCCTATTTCTGCCAGGACGAAGATCGGTACAGATGATTATCTCGATGCCGCCTTTATTTTAGCCTCCGCGGTTGATCCAGTCATTGTTTATAATCAGCAAATCGATCTTTCTACGCTAAAGGAATTTGCTGCGCTTATCGGCGCGAAACTACTCAGCTTGAAAGGTGACGCAAACAGCCTGGCAGCATCTCAACTCGGACTTGATAAACCTTACAAAGCCGCTGAATACAAAGCCGCTTACATCGCCCTTGGAGATGGTGAACTTACTCAAAAGATGGTCAAAGAATTAGAAAAGATCCCATTCAAAGTTGTTCAGGCGAGTTACGCTTCTGCGCTGACGGCTGGGGCTGATGTTGTTTTACCCTCCACCACCTGGTTAGAACAAAGCGGACATTACATCACACTTGATGGTAAGATTCAAGAATCGGTGAAGGTATTGGAACCCGCGGAAGGCATCCTTACGATCGGTGAAACTCTCACAAAAATTGCAGACAAGATGAACACCAGCTTGGATGGTGATTGCCATCTAACTGTTCATAAGCGTGTTGCACCGGTTGAGCTTGTAAATTGATTTACCAGTAATTACCAAGATAAGGAGAGATCATGGCAAAACCCAAAGTATCATCAGATTGGATGGCAGGCTGCGCAGGTTGCCATATGTCCCTGTTGGATATGGACGAGAGACTCGCGCAAGTTGTCGAACTGGCTGATCTTCGCGCCACTCCCATCACTGATCTTAAGGAACCTGATGCAACTGGTGTAGATGTGGGTGTGCTGGAAGGCGGAATCAATAACTCTTCTAACGAAGAAGTGGCACATAAAATGCGCTCTCGATGCAAGATTCTTGTAGCGCTTGGTGACTGCGCCGTTTTTGGCGGTGTACCAGCTATGCGTAATTTCTTCACGATCGAGGAATCTTTGCGCCGCGCTTATGTAGAGACCGAAAGTACAGATGAAAGTGGCAGGATTCCTGATGACCCGGAACTTGCTGTACCAACCAAAGTACGCGCTTTGCATGAAGTAGTTCCCGTGGATGTGTTCGTTCCCGGCTGCCCACCCGATGCAGATACGATATTCCTGGTACTCAGTGAATTGGCCCAGGGACGTATTCCGGATCTTAAGGGTGACAACCTTTCCTGGTACTAATTTTAGGAGGTATGAGTATGGTCGCACAGAAAATCACAATCGAACCAGTAACCCGCATCGAAGGTCACGCCAAGGTAACGATCCGCATGAAAGAGAACGGTGATGTTGATCATGCCTACATGCATGTCAACGAGTTCCGTGGTTTCGAAAAATTTTGCGAAGGCCGCATGGTTTTTGAGATGCCGCTCATCACCCCCAGGATCTGCGGAATTTGTCCTGTAAGTCATCACCTCGCATCAGCCAAAGCCGGTGATGATGCCCTCGGGGCTCCGCCCCCCAGACCGGCTGCCCTGCTGCGTGAATTGATGCACATGGGTCAGGTAGTTCAGAGCCATGGCATGCATTTCTTTGAATTGGCTGGGCCAGATCTACTCCTTGGATTTGATGCGGATCCGGCGATTCGTAATGCGGTTGGGTTGCTGCAAGCGGATCCGGGACTGACCCTCAAAGCGATCAACCTGCGCAAATGGGGTCAGGAGATCATCCGCATTCTTGGCGGACGCCGTATTCACCCCTCATTCGCTGTGCCAGGCGGCGTTAATAAAGCTCTTACCCAAGAGGAACGTGATTTGATCCTCTCAGGTTATGATGAGGTCATTTCTACCATACAAGCAGGTATTGCTATCATTTACGACTGGGCAGAAAAGAACATGGAAGATATCAACAAATTTGGTGTCTTCAGCACAGGTTATTTCGGTCTGGTCAAGCCCGGTAACACTCTTGAACTGTACGATGGGCAGATCCGTCTCATCGGTCGGGACGGAGCTGAACTGGAAAAGTTCGATCCACGCAATTACCTGGACTACATTGCCGAGCATGTTGAACCTTGGTCGTACCTGAAATTCCCGTACTACAAGAAGATGGGATACCCCCAGGGTGTTTATCGGGTTGGACCGCTCGGCCGCTGCAACGCATCTGAACGTATGGCAACGCCGTTGGCGGACGCAGAACTAAAGCGTTTTAAAGCGCTGAACAATGGCAAACCTGTCGAGAACACACTTCATTATCACACAGCCCGCCTCGTAGAAACCCTGTACGCTGCGGAAAATGTAAAGGTCCTGCTTGAGGATCCTGACATTCTCAGTAAAGATATTTTGAACACCTGCCGCAATCCAAAACCTGTCGGTGTTGGTGTCATCGAAGCCCCGCGCGGCACCCTTATCCATAATTACTGGGTAAAGGAAAATGGACAATTGGAACGCGTGAATTTAATTGTTTCAACGGGTCACAATAACTGGTCAATGTGTGAAGCTGTTGATAGCGTAGCGAAGACTTACATCAATGGTCAGGAGATCCGCGAAGGATTATTGAATAGAGTTGAAGCGGCTATTCGGGCACATGATCCCTGCCTCTCCTGCTCCACGCACGCGGTAGGTAAAATGCCAATGGTCATCGAATTTCGTGATCCAGCCGATAACTTGATCCGCACTCTCTCCAGAGATTAGCTAACAAAAGAATTCAATTTTTTTACGATGCACAGTACAATTACTGTGCATCGTTTAATTATCGGAGGGATATTTGCGAACCTTGATCTTCGGATATGGAAACCTGGATCGCCAGGATGACGGGGTTGCCTGGCATATTCTTGTAGCATTAAGGCGAATTTTGGCATTCTCCGATCCTGAAACTATCGACGACGAGATATTAATTCGATCTGACCTCTCAACAGTTTTTCAGCTGCAACTGACCCCTGAATTGGCTGAAGAATTGACGGCTTTTGATCGGGTTTGTTTTATCGATGCGCACACCGGTGCAGTTCCAGAAGAAATTCATATAGAAAAAATTTCTCCAACGTTTCAGCATTCCCCATTAACTCACCATCTCACTCCACAATCCCTCTTGTCGATCATGCAGTCCCTTTATAAGAAGGAACCGGATGCCTTACTGATATCTGTACGTGGTTACGAATTTGAATTTTCGCAATCGCTCTCGAGCCGGACAAGCCGGCTTGTTCCAGAAGCAGTAGAAAAAATTCTAATTTGGCTCAAATCTTTCTAATCAGGAAGAAACAATGACAAACCCAGATCCTTTGTTGGCTTATTCGCCTCCGCAAATGCTGGAGAAGGCATCATCTGCAGGTATCAAAAAAGCTAATCTGGCATTTTGGCCGACTTTTCTATTGGCGGTACTTGCAGGAATGTACATTGCCTTTGGCGGTGTCTTTTCCACAGTTGTGGCTACTGGTACTATGGATATCTGGCCTTATGGGATAGTTAAGCTCGTTCAGGGTCTTGTCTTTTCATTGGGTCTGATCCTGGTGATTGTGGGTGGCGCAGAACTTTTCACCGGAAATATTTTAATGGTCATCCCTCTACTTCAGAAGAAGATCTACTTTTCACAATTACTGCGTAATTGGTTTCTCGTGTACACCGGCAATTTTATCGGATCTATCATAATTGCTGGATTGATCATAGCAGCCGGATCTTATCATGGATCTAATGGAACCCTTGGAACGACCATGATCAGGATTGCTGAATCCAAATTGCAGCACACTTTCCTGCAGGCACTTTCGCTGGGCATCCTGTGCAATATCCTCGTCTGCCTGGCTGTGTGGCTGTGCTACTCGGCGCGAAGCACAGCGGATAAGGTCCTAGCAATCGTTTTTCCCATATCCGCCTTCATCGCAGCTGGTTTTGAACATAGTGTCGCTAACATGTACCTGCTGCCTGTTGCTTTATTCTTAAAATTTTTTGATCCATCCTTTTTAAATCAGGTAAGTGTGGATCTCTCGAACTTGAGTTGGGCAAATTTCCTGTTAGATAATTTATTACCTGTTACCCTTGGTAACATCATCGGGGGTGGCCTCTTTGTCGGGATTGCATATTTCCTGGCATATGGTCACAAGCCTGGTAATAATGACACAAAACAATAATCCTTGTGATGTAACACACTAATTATTACGCGGCGATAGTGCTATTCTTTAGGAGACAATTCCTGAGGGATATATGGATACCAATTTTGACATCGCCACAGCCATAAGTTCTGTACCCCTATTCTTTGATCTTTCTCCAGAACAAACAGAAAAGATCGTCAAGATATCTGACCTCGTAGAAGTGGATCCAAGCGACCAACCCATTCATGAGGGTTCCCGTTTGGATTTCCTATACATCATCCTTGAAGGTGAAGTCCGCATCGATGTCTTCGTGCCTACCAGGGGATTGGTTGAAACCCATAAACTGGGTCCGCTTGACATCTTAGGTTGGTCTGCGATGACACCCGTAGTCAGGCAAAGGGTAGGAACAACAACCGCCCTGACCCATTGCTGGTTGTTGAGGATCGATGCGCAGCTGCTCGTCAGTATTTGCGAAAAAGACCACGACATTGGTTACATCATCTATCGGCGCATCGCCAATATGGCAGCGCTGAGTTTCCTTTCCACTCGATTGCAATTAATGAATATGATTGCGGAAAGTTTGTAACAATCTATTGTGACCTCAAGTTTATAATCAACCAATTTTTATCCGATTTAGCGGTATAATTTCAACACTTATGCATGAACTATCAATTACTGAGAGTGTGCTGGAGATCGCTCAAAAGCACGCCACATCATCAAATGCCACTCGTGTGACACGGGTAAATCTCGTGATTGGGCAATTATCCAGCATTGTAGATGAATCTGTCCAGTTTTATTGGGACATGATCACCGAGGGTACTCTCTGCGCTGGTTCCCGGTTATCCTTCCAACGAAAACCCGCAGTATTTCACTGCCTGAACTGTGGCAATGATTTTGGTTTGAATGCTGAAAAAGCCGGCTGTCCTGATTGTGAAAGTTTGCTCATTGAGATTTTAAGCGGCGAAGAATTCTATGTGGATAGCATCGAAATTGAGAGAGGTCAGGAAGATGAGCACAATTAGAGTACCTGTTGTAGAGAAAATCTTCAGTGCAAACGACCGAATGGCAGCATTAAACCGCAAGAAACTGGACCATCAGCATGTTTTCGCATTAAATCTGATGGCTTCTCCAGGGGCTGGAAAAACCAGTTTTATCCTCGAAATCATTAAACGTCTGGATGGACTTTATCAAATTGGTGTCATTGAAGGGGATACTGCCCCGGTCACAATCGATGCAGATAAGATCTCTGCGGCCGGAATGCCAGCAGTTCAGATCAACACCGGCGGAGATTGTCACCTGGATGCAGCCATGGTCAGTGATGGAATTGATCAACTGCCGTTATCCGAGATCGATCTATTGATCATTGAAAATGTGGGTAATCTGATCTGCCCGGCTGCCTGGGATTTAGGAACGCATAAGAACATCCTGATCGCAAGCGTTCCGGAAGGAGATGATAAACCCTACAAGTACCCGAACATTTATCGCGGATTGAGCGTTCTGATCATCAACAAAACAGACCTCCTTCCATATATAAAATTCAACATGGATTATTTCAAAGCTGGGGTCGAAATGCTGAACCCCGGGTTGGTCACTTTTGATCTCTCATGTAAAACCGGCGAAGGCTTCGATGCCTGGATCGACTGGTTGGTTCACCAAATTAATGCACAGCAAGCAGTTTAATGTCTGATATTTTTTCCAGCCTTCGAATTCATGTTGATGGGATCGTTCAGGGGGTTGGATTCCGTCCTTTTGTTTACAATCTGGCAGTCTCCCTTAATTTAACTGGTTTCGTACGCAATACTTCCAGTGGCGTGGATATTCTCATTAGTGGAGAACAAAACAACCTTAACAAGTTTGTTGAAGAACTTCGGAATAATCCACCTGCGTTATCCAAGATCGATTCAATTCAAGTAAAACCTGAGCCCTTCAAGATTTTTCCCCAATTTTCAATTTTAGAGAGCCATACTTCGCCGGGTGATTTTGTTCCCATATCACCGGATATATGCATCTGTCCGGAATGCCGGGAGGAAATGTTCGATCCATTGAATCGGCGTTATCGTTATCCTTTCATCAATTGCACAAACTGCGGTCCCCGTTTCACCATCATCCGTGATATTCCCTACGACCGGCCTCTAACAACAATGGACGGTTTTAAGATGTGCGATGCGTGTGCCGCAGAGTACAACAATCCAACTGACCGCCGTTATCACGCCCAACCCATCGCCTGTCCTGAATGTGGCCCGCAAGCGGAGTTTTTTGAACCGGGTGAATCCAGTGTATTTGCGGAGGACGCTATTCAAGCTGCGCGGTCAGCGATCGTCGCGGGAAAGATCCTCGCGGTGAAAGGGCTGGGGGGATACCATCTGGCGTGTGATGCTTTTAATGCGGCGAGCCTTGACCTTTTACGTGAACGCAAGCAGCGCAGCGATAAACCATTTGCCCTTATGGCAAAAGATCTTGAAACGATCCGGAAATTTGTTGAGGTGAACCCTGTAGAGGAAAAATGCTTACTCTCTCCTCAACATCCTATTGTTTTACTAAAGATAAAAAAGGGTGTGAACAACCTGGATCTTACCGCGCCTGGTCAGATCTATCTTGGTTTTATGCTGCCTTACACGCCATTACATCTCCTGTTGCTTGAGTCAGCCAGTGATTTTCCACGCGTTCTGGTAATGACCAGTGGAAATATCAGTGAGGAACCGATCGCGTACAAAGACCAGGATGCCAAATTGAGGCTTTCTACCCTGGCTGACTGTTATTTAACGCACAACCGGCCAATTCATATGCGTGTTGACGATTCTGTCGTGAGAGTCATTGGAAAGAACCTTTATCCAATCCGCAGAGCCCGAGGTTATGCACCTGATCCCATTCGGCAAAATCTCTCCCTTCGCCAGGTTTTAGCTTGTGGTGCGGAGCTTAAAAACACCTTTGCTTTATCAAAAAAACAGTATGCATTTCTCAGTCATCATATCGGTGACCTTGAAAATATGGAAACTCTTGCGTCTTACGAAGAAGGTATTCAGCATTACCGTAATCTTTTCAGAGTCTCTCCAGAGGTCGTCGCTGTGGATATGCATCCTGACTATTTGTCCACGCGCTATGGGGAACATATCTCCCAACTGGATAACCTTCCTCTTGTGCGCATTCAACACCATCACGCTCACCTGGCAGCCTGTCTCGCGGATAACAATATTGTTTCACCAGACCCGGTCATCGGCCTTATGTTTGACGGAACCGGTTATGGAACGGATGGCCACATCTGGGGCGGAGAAGTACTGGTCGGTGGTTACACCGGATTCAAGAGACGGTTCCATCTACAAGAGACATTGTTACCGGGTGGTGATTCTGCTATACGCAATCCCTCAAAAATCGCTTTATCTCAGATCTATTGTGCCGGATTACCCTGGGAAGCAGATCTTATGCCGGTAAGTACCTACCAGCCGGAACATTTAAATCTCTTGAGAAAACAGATTGAATTAAAGATCAATTGTGTTCCCACTTCCAGCATGGGGCGATTGTTTGATGCGGTGGCATCCATCCTGGGCATCTGTCATTCCATTTCTTACGAAGGACAGGCAGCCATAGAACTGGAGAGTCATGTTGATCGATTGGATTCTCAGTCTTACACGATCAAGATCAACGGCGACGAAATAATGAGTCTAGACCTGATTTCACAAATCCTGACTGATTTTCGCGCGGGTGTTTCAGTTCCAGCCTTAGCTGCCCGTTTCCACAATTCAATTGCGCGCTTGTGCCTGGCTTGTTGCGAAACCATACGGTCTGAATCAAGCATCAATTTGGTTGCATTATCCGGTGGGGTATGGCAAAATACCACCCTACTGGTAAAAACTTCCGCCCTGTTGCAGAGTGCTGGTTTTACCGTTCTGTCTCATCAGCGAGTACCTGCCAATGACGGTGGGATTGCGCTTGGTCAGATTCTGATCGCTGATGCAATATTGAAACAATAGAGGTGTATGATGTGCCTTGCCGTACCCGGGAAGATTATTGAGATCACAAACGTTGAAGGTATCCGGATGGGAAAGATCGACTTCGGCGGCGTTCTGCGTGAAGTTTGCCTGGAAGCTGTCCCTGATGCCCGTGTGGACGATTACGTGATCGTTCATGCGGGGTTTGCTCTGAATGTACTTAGTGAACAGGAAGCTCACGACTCTTTACTAGCTTTCGAAGAGCTTGATGGGATCGAACGTGAACTTTCCCTGGATCCACCACAGGACCAATAAAGCTAATGCGCTACCTTGATGAATATCGCGATGCAGTTCTTGTAAAAAAAGTTCTTCATCAAATACACGAAAAAACCACCCATTCGTGGGTGATCATGGAAATTTGTGGTGGACAAACACACTCCATCATGCAGCATGGGATCGATCAGCTCCTGCCGTCTCAAATCGAACTGGTGCATGGACCCGGCTGTCCGGTTTGTGTTACGTCCCTTGAACTTATCGACAAGGCGCTGGCAATCGCTTCCAGACCGGAAGTCATATTCTGTTCTTTCGGTGATATGTTGCGTGTACCAGGATCAACCACTGATCTGCTCACCATCAAATCCAGGGGTGGTAAAGTCAGGATCGTTTACTCCCCTCTCGACGCGGTAAGAATTGCTCGCGAAAACCCGGATAATGAAGTTGTCTTCTTTGCGATCGGTTTTGAAACTACTGCTCCGGTAAACGCCGCCAGTATCAGCTACGCTAAAGCTTTGGGGTTAAAAAACTTCTCATTACTGGTCTCTCAGGTCACTGTACCGGCCGCGATGAAAGCTATTCTTGGCTCACCCAACAACCGCGTCCAGGGTTTTTTGGCAGCAGGACATGTTTGCTCGGTGATGGGTTACCATCAATACCACACCATCGCTGACCAATATAAAGTTCCGATTGTTGTCACCGGATTTGAGCCGCTCGATCTTCTGCATGGAATTCTCATGACCGTTGAACAACTCGAAAACGGAGACTATAAGGCTGAAAATGCCTATACAAGGGTTGTTACTGAACAAGGAAATTCTACAGCGCAAAAGATGATCGATGAAACCTTTGAGGTTTGTGACCGTAATTGGCGAGGGATCGGGATGATCCCACAAAGCGGATTAAGATTAAAAGATGACCTGGCTTTTTACGATGCGGAATTGCGTTTTGATGTCTCAAATATCGTAACCAAAGAATCTGATATTTGCCTTTCAGGCCAGGTCTTACAGGGCATCATAAAACCCATTAATTGCCCTGCGTTCGGTCGGGAATGCACTCCAGAAACCCCTTTAGGTGCGACCATGGTATCATCAGAAGGCGCTTGTGCAGCATATTATCGTTACCACAACTCCACGACAGGAAATCAATGATTCCAGAACAAGAACATCCATCCATCCAGGGTCCGGTGTGCCCTGTGCCGATTAGAAACTATTCCCATATTGTGATGGGACACGGGTCTGGGGGCTTGATGACCCAGGAATTGATCGCCCATGTTTTCCAACCTTACTTTGCCAACCCGGCTATTCTGGCAGGCAATGATTTTGCCGTAGTTCCAACTGCAACCGGTAACCGTCTGGTGGTTAGCACTGACGCCCATATCGTAAGTCCGCTTTTCTTTCCGGGTGGTGATATTGGTCGTCTGGCGGTGGCCGGAACGATCAACGACATCGCGGTTTCAGGCGGTACGCCGCTATGCTTGACAGCAAGTTTTATCATAGAGGAAGGCTTTCTAATCGCTGATCTGGAGCGGATCGCCAGATCCATGGCTGCCACCGCGCAGGAAGCTGGTGTTCCAATTATTGCGGGAGATACAAAAGTTGTCGAACGCGGTAAGGCGGATGGGTTGTTCATATCTACTTCGGGTATAGCCAGTGTTCCAAACGACTTGAACATTAATGGAGCAAATGCCCAATCCGGTGATGTCGTGCTCATATCAGGCACACTTGGAGATCATGGAATTGCGGTACTCTCTGCCCGTGGTGAACTTGGCCTGTCATCCGAGATTCGATCTGACGCTGCCCCTCTCAATAAACTGATCGACGCGATCACAGCTGCTTCCCGCCGTATTCATGTGCTGCGAGATCCGACGCGTGGTGGCCTGGCCACCACTCTAAACGAAATAGCTTGCCAGAGCCAAGTGGGTATCACTATCCTCGAGGACAAGGTCCCCGTCAAACCCGAGGTCCTTTCGGCCTGCGAATTGCTTGGCTACGACCCACTTTACGTGGCAAATGAAGGGAAAGTAGTTGTCATCCTGCCTGAAGCAGATGCTGAAAAGGTGCTTAAGGTCATGCAGAACCACCAATACGGGTTTAATGCCAGTCAGATCGGCTATGTGCATCAAAACTCGGCCGGAAAGGTTTTGCTGGCTACCCGAATTGGCGGTACTCGCCTGCTCAGTGTCATGAGCGGTGAGATGCTACCCAGGATCTGTTAGTGCTCACTAGACGAGCAATAGCTTGTATACTAAAGATAATTTACGAATAGAGGAACCATGAAAATTGATTTTCAAGAAACCACCAAAGATCTCGCTGTACGTATTGATATACACTCTAAGTTTGGCGCGCTGGACATCGACCGATGGATGCTCGATCTGATCAAATTGCAGCGTGGCAGCAAAATTCTAGACGTTGGCTGCGGCTCAGGCAAACAATGCTTCTCATATTACGATGAGTTGCAAGGAGCTGCAGACATTACCGGAGGGGATGTTTCTGAAGAATTATTGAGACAGGCAAAAGCTGAGAATGAACGCCGTAATATTGCCATACAATTTGATCACCTGGATTTCAATCAACCATTTCGGTACCCGGAAAACACATTTGACTTTGTCTCCTGTTGTTTTGCCATCTACTACGCCGAAAACATTCCGCATACGATAAGCGAAATGCATCGGGTTACCAAACCTGGTGGAAGGTTATTCACGACCGGCCCCATGCCCACTAACAAGAAACTCTTTTATGACATCATAAAAGAAGCCACCAATAAACCGATCCCGCCCATGCCGGGTAGTTCAAGGTACTCCACTGAGATCCTTTCAACAATAAAAGCGCTTTATGCAAAGGTTGAGTTGCATATCTTCGAAAACCCGCTTACCTTTGAAAGTGTCGAACCCTACCTTGCGTACACACGCGCATCCATGTCAGAGGATCGTAAACTATGGAGCAGTCTTTTCGTGGAAAAGGATGATTTTGAAAAGATCATGACCCAAATTGAACAGGTAGCAAAAAAGCGACTTGATCAGGACGGCAAACTGGTGATGACCAAGGTCGTCGGCGGCATCCTAGCAATGAAGTAGGTGCGTATGAATCACGATATGACATTTTTCGGCAAGCGTGTATGTTTTTTCGGTGCTCACCCTGATGATATCGAGATTGGTTGTGGTGCGTTGATCTCGCACATTGCCGGTCAGACCGACCTGCGTGTGGTCACACTCTCTGATAATCAGAAAAATCCGCTGCTATCAAATGTGGTTGAAGAACACTACCGCAGTATGAAGATCCTTGGTGTACCTGAAGAGAAGATCATTGTCGGTAATTTTGAAACCAGGCGATTTCCTCAATTCCGTCAGGAGATCCTCGCCTTCATCCTCGAGATCCGCAATTCTTTTAATCCGGACATGGTGTTCCTGCACACCAAGTCTGACCTGCATCAGGATCATGCCACGGTTACTGAGGAAGGATTACGCGCGTTTCGCGGTACGACTGTGCTTGGCTACGACGTGATCCGCAGCAGCTATGGTTTTTTCCCGCATTTTCTGGTAGAAGTCAACGAAATGGATGTACAAAAAAAGATCCAAGCCCTTGCAGAGTATCACACGTATGATGACAAATATTACTTCGACCCGGATCTAACCCGTTCCATTTTAGTTAAAAATGGTGCCCTGGCAGAACGGAAATTTGCCGAAGGCTTTGATATTCTGAGGATCATCGGCGCGTTCAATTGCGCCCAATAGTTCATAAAAGACCCCGTTTGTGAAAACGGGGTCTTTTCTAGACTGGAATCCCTACCTCGATATATCCTTCTCTTAAGCGAACCGGATAAATGGGTATACCTGTCACCGCAGGAAGTGATACCGCTTCACCTGTGCGTATGTTAAATCGCGCCCCGTGTCTGGGGCAAATGACCTCGTTACCGTCCAGATCACCCTCACCGATCTCTGCGCCATCATGCGTGCATACATCCCCGGTCGCCAGGAATTCATCCCCTATTGAAAAGAGCACGAGGGGTAATCCATTGATTTCAAAGAACAACCTTTCGCCTACAGGGAATTCACTAACCGTGGAAACTCGAAAATACTTGTAACCTGTAGTGGTGTCTTCCATGTTATTCCCCTTCCTCGAGCAAGGCATCACTGCTTTCACCCAGTCCGTATACGCCAGCTTTAATGATCTTCAGCGGTAAAAGTGCGCATTTTAACCTTACCGGACCCAGTTCAATACCGAGTAGATCTAGGAGTACGTCTTTTTTCATTTGTTTGATTTCATCGATCGATTTTCCGATCACATACTCTAATAACAGATCAGCAGAAGCCTGGGAGATGGCGCATCCATGTCCGCTAAACGCGGCTTCTGCAACTTTTCCACCGCTGTCTACGCGCAAATCGATTCTTATATGGTCTCCGCATAACGGATTCTCGTCTTCAAATGAAATATCATGTGGTTCCAGCTCTCCACGATAAGCTGGATTCTTATATCTTTCAATGATGATTTCTCTATAAAGATCGTCCATTTTATTCAAAATACCTTTTTACTTTTCTTAATCCTTGTATCAGCCGATCTACATCTTCTTTAGTATTGTAAAGGTAGAAACTAGCCCGTGTTGTAGCCGGCAGGTTAAATTTTTCGTGCAGGGGCATCGCACAATGGTGCCCGGCACGTACGGCTATGCCATCAGAATCGAGAATCTGCGCCACATCGTGCGGATGGATACCATCCATCACAAATGCCGCAACTCCACCCTTTTTATCCGCTGTTGGGCCGACTACGCTCACGCCTTCAACACCGGATAGTTCCTGGAGCGCGTATTTAATAAGATCTCTCTCATGCCTGGCGATCGTGTCCATTCCAATTGCATTAAGATAATCGATTGCTGCACCAAACCCGATAACCTCAGCAATCGCTGGCGTACCTGCTTCAAATTTGTGCGGAAGGTCGTTCGCACTAAATGACCTCAGATGCACCTTCTTGATCATATCTCCGCCGCCCAAAAAAGGCGGCATCGAGTTTAGCAGCTCCCTTTTTCCCCATAAAACACCAATCCCGGTCGGGCCCATCATTTTATGTGCCGAAAACGCCAAAAAATCTGCCCCAAGCTCACTCACATTTATTGGAATATGGGGAACGGACTGGGCAGCATCCACCAATGTTACAGCTCCAGCTAAATTTGCGAGTCGAATGATCTCTGAAGCCGGATTGATCGTTCCCATAACATTGGACATGTGAATGAAAGCCACCAGTTTGGGATTTTGCTCAAGCAACTTTTGGTAACTCTCCAGGTCAAGTTCGCCCTGTGGAGTTACTTCGATAAATTCAAGTCGTAAATTCTTCTCAGCAGCCAGGATCTGCCATGGTACCAGGTTTGAGTGATGCTCCATCTCGGTCAAAATGATCAGATCCCCGTATTTAAGGTTTTGCCTGCCCCATGTGTTGCTAACCAGGTTGATCGATTCTGTCGCATTACGGGTAAAAATAACCTCTTCACTGTAAGGCGCACCGATAAAACTGGCAATCTGCTTCCTCGCCTCTTCGTAATGTGCGGTTGATTCCTCTGCGAGCGTGTGCACCCCACGATGAATGTTCGCATTCATCCAGCGGTAATAATGATCCATCGCCTCGATTACCGAAATGGGCTTTTGTGAGGTAGCTGCAGAATCCAGGTAAGTTAATTTAACGCCCGGATGAACCTCCCTTTCCAGTATTGGAAAATCAGACTTAATATCTGCAAGAGATTTGCCGGTATTTAGGTTTATCGTCATTCGATTCCTGGTCAGAAAACCTTGGGGAGTTCCTGTTTGTTCTTTTTGAGAGGAACCCGGATATGCGGTGAATTTTGCGGAAACCACAGTATGTGGTCAGGCACCATCCAGCCATCTGTAAGGAAAACATTTGACCTGAATTGCACAGCCACCATTTTTGGATCCACTTGTACCACGATCCCTTTTAACCAACCGCGGATCCTTTCACCACCTTTTTCATGGTCGCAAAGTACCTCTACCGTGTCCCCCACCTGGTATTCATATTCCTGGTCAGGCGGTCGCATGAATGGAACTGAGCGCATCGTAGCTGCTCCCTTTATCTTTTGTTGTAATTTGATCATATTATTCTATCATATCGGCAATTTTATTTTCGGTCACCGGATATGCTCCATTTTTTCTTTTATCGCATGTTGAAAACGTTTTCTTACCCCTTCAAAGGGAATGCGCTGCATAATGGGATCAAAAAAGCCTTCCACAATCAGCCTTTGTGCAGTCTCATATGGAAGTCCGCGGCTTTCCAGATAAAAAACCTGTTCTTTGTCGATCTTGCCGACGGTGGCACCATGTGTACAACGCACATCATCGGTCAATATTTCCAGACCTGGTATCGAATCTGCCCGCGCTTCTTTACTTAAAACAAGATTGCGATTGGCCTGGTATCCATCCGTTTTGGAGGCATCAGGAGCCACGTAGATCATTCCCTGCCACACTGAACGGCTTTTGTCAGTTAATGCGCCCTTAAAAAGCAGATCACTTGTTGTGTTGGGCGCAAGATGATTCTGCTGGGTGTCGTGATCGAGGTGCTGATTATTGTCGGTAAAGTAGAAACCGGACATTTTTCCGGTGCTGCCTTTTCCGATCAAATTTAAATTTGAAAAATTCTTGGTCAACCGGCTGCCCAACGCTCCAAATATCCAATCAATACTTCCATCACGATCCACAACAACATTTTCGCGGGTGAAGTTGATCACGTTCTCTCCCCAGGATTGTAACTCTACGAAATTCAGATGCGCCCCAGGACCAACATAGATCTCCATAATCCCTGCATGTAGCGAATCCTCATCTGCATGTGCAGGAGAAGTGGCTTCATGTACGTAGGTAGCTTTTGCACCTTCTTCAAGGTAAATAAGAACATGGATCGAATGTGCAACTCCCTCATCTGTTACCCAGTAAACACTCTGCAGAGGTAGTTGAATGTCAACATTGCGGGGAACATATAATAGAACGCCGTTTAAATCCAAAGCCCCGGCCAGAGATGAAAATTTGTCCGATCCCTGATCAATTCTTGCCATTATTTTTTGCACAAGGTCAGTGTTGGTTTTGACCAGGTTTTTTAAAGACCCAAATATTACACCTTGTTTTATTAATTCATCATCAATGACCAGGTGTGAACTATGTGGTGAAAGCAACAATTGCCCGCCGTTTTTCTCGCCTGCCACCGGGTCTGAAAGTCGCTTCGGGAATACTTCATCGACCTTTCCTGCTGATATTACGGGTTTAAAAGCGGTGAAATCGATTTGCTTTAAAGATGTTCTCCGCCATTCCTCTTCCGTTCCCTTAGGCAATGAAATGGATTGGTACAACTGCCAGGCTTTTTGTCGATAATCGCGTACAACCCCGTTTTCATCGTTGAATTTCGGCAAAAAAGTCAGGTCTGGCTGAGGCTCTGCTGTTGTTTTCTTACTTTTTTTTATAATGATCGGTGTATCAGTCATTGTTCAATGGTTTTCCGGTTTAACCAACCGATCCTTCCATCTGTATTTGGATCAAGCGATTCATTTCTACCGCGTATTCCATGGGTAATTCTTTCACCAGGGGTTCGATGAATCCTGAAACGACCATGGTTGTGGCTTCCTCCTGGCTTAACCCCCGGCTCATCAGATAGAAAAGCTGCTCCTCACCAACTTTTGAAACAGATGCTTCGTGTCCTATGGTCACATCCTCTTCGTCGACTTCGATCGTTGGGTAAGTGTCAGAACGCGAATCGGGATCCAGCAGTAGCGCATCACAGGCAACATTCGAACGGGCATTGGTCGCCCCTTTGTATACTTTGAGCAACCCACGATACGAAGACCTTCCGCCGTCCTTGCTGATCGATTTGGAGGTGATCTTCGAACTCGTATCTGGCGCGAAGTGAATGACTTTTCCTCCGGCGTCCTGCAACTGCCCTTTTCCGGCGAATGCCACCGAGAGAATTTCACCGTGTGCGCCTGGTCCCATCAGATAAGTCGAAGGATATTTCATTGTCATGCGTGAACCAAGGTTACAATCCACCCATTCCATGGTACCGTGTGCTTCCACTTTAGCTCTTTGCGTCACCAGGTTGTACACATTGTTTGACCAGTTCTGAATCGTTGTGTAACGAACGCGGGCATCTTTTCTTACTACGATCTCGATCACGCCGCTATGAAATGAGTTGGTGGTGTATTGTGGAGCGGTGCAACCTTCCACATAGTGAACACTTGATCCTTCATCAGCGATGATCAACGACCGCTCAAATTGGCCAATATTGGCAACGTTCAATCGAAAATAAGCTTGTAAGGGTAATTCGACCGTTATCCCTTTCGGTACATAAACAAACGAACCACCCGACCATACCGCTGAGTTTAGCGCAGCGAATTTATTGTCCTCGATCGGAATTACAGTACCGAAGTATTCCCGAAAAAGGTCCGGGTGCCGTTTTAACCCCTCTTCAATACTCAGGAAGATCACACCCTGTTTCTCAAGGTGTTCCTGGATGCTATGATAGACCATTTCTGATTCATATTGCGCGCCAACGCCAGCCAGGAATTTTTGTTCAGCATCCGGTATACCCAGTTTATCAAACGTGTTGCGGATGGTATCCGGAACGTCCTCCCAATTTCTTTCATTCGCTTCTGTCGGGCGCACGTAGTAATAAATGTCATCGAGGTCGAGACCTGAAAGATCCGGTCCCCAGGTTGGCATCGGTCTGGCGATAAAATGATCCAGGGCTTTTAACCTGAAATTCAACATCCATTCAGGTTCCTGTTTCATACTTGAAATCTTCCGGACTACCTGCTCGTTTAATCCTTTTTCGGATTTATACACAAAAGTTTCAGGATCTTTGAAACCATACTGGTAGTCGCCCAGGTTGCTTAAAAAGTTTTGTGTCTGTTCATTGCTCATGACTTTCTCCTTGTGGATGACACAGACAGTTAGTGGTTCCCATTTCCGTTTTCGATCTTTTCCCTGATCCAGTCATATCCGTGTTCTTCAAGATGCAACGCCAGATCCGCACCACCTGATTCAACAATCCGCCCGTTCATCATGACATGTACGACATCAGGTCTGATGTAGTTGAGCATTCTTTGATAATGTGTGATCAATAGGACGCCAACGTTTTGTTCTTTTAACAGATTTACTCCTTCTGAAACCACCTTCAATGCATCAATATCCAAACCTGAATCAGTCTCGTCAAGTATCGCAATTTCAGGTTTTAGCACAGCCATTTGCAGTACCTCGGCTCGTTTCTTTTCACCACCAGAAAATCCCTCGTTCAGGTATCTTCCTGCAAATGAATGGTCCATTTTTAGCGCGTCCATTTTTTCGATCAATAGTTTTCTAAACTCAGGAATTGCTATACCGCGATCTGATGGATTGTTTGCTTTTCTCCGCGCGTTTACGGCGGTGCGCAGAAAATTCGCCACAGTAACACCTGGTATTGAAACCGGGTATTGAAATGCCAGAAAAATACCCAACCTCGATCTTTCATCCGTAGACAGATCAAGTAGATTTTGCCCTTTAAAACACGCTTCACCAGCCGTAACCTCGTAACCCGGGTGCCCCATTAATGTATAAGCCAAAGTTGATTTGCCTGTACCATTGGGCCCCATGATCGCATGTACTTCCCCCTGAGCGATGTCTAATGAAACACCTTTTAAGATTTCTTTTTCACCAATGCTAACCCGTAAATCCCTGATGTTGAGTTCTGACATTCACAATGCTCCTGCGTTGCTCATTCTATTATTCTTATTTTTATCATATTTATCTTGTTATTTCCTCAAGCTGTTGGATTATAGCACAGAGACCAATCGCAGTCAATATTTACCATATTTATCTTATTTATTGTAAATAATGAGGTATAATTTTTGGTATATTTATAATCTAATTGATAAAAATACTGACACGGGATAAAACATGAAAAGCACAAGAGATCGGATTCTTCAGACGCTACTCCTCAATCCAAATTCCACCATAGGCGATCTTGCTGAAGCGGTGGATATAAACTCGGTTTCAGTCAGGCACCACTTAACCAATCTGCAGGCGGAGGGTTTAGTGCAATCCGCTGAGGTAAGGCATGGTGTCGGTCGACCAAGGCTTGTCTACTCGCTCACAGATGACGGTGCGGAATTATTCCCGACGCGCTATTTGCGCCTGGTTAACCAACTCTTTGCGCAGTTGAAAAATAGAATGTCAAAAAAAGACCTGGAAAAAATCCTTGTTCAGATCGCATCTGACATATCAGCTGACCAGGTAAATAAGATCCGCGCTCTACCGATCGATGAAAAACTAGCTTTTATACAACAATTCCTTGTAAAAGAGGGGTACATTATCGAATGGGAAAAAGAAGGCTCAAACTACATCATTAACGAAATATCCTGCCCGTTCTACCAAATCAGTGTGTCCCATCCGGAAATATGTGTGATCGATAAAACGATATTCAGCATTCTTCTTTCGGTACCGGTTGAAAAGGTAAAATGCATCCTATCCGGTGATAACCACTGCGCTTACAAGTTTTCACAATCAACTAATCAGGAGTATTAACTATGAGCAATAGATCGACCCCCGGAACCAATCGTCCTGCTTGGGACGCAGAAGCAACTCATGCGGACATCTGCGATCAGTTGCGTAAAGGATTCAGTGAAGTGCTGGATCCTGAGCTCGGATTGAATGTTGTACAACTAGGTTTAATCCGCAATGTGAAGATCGATGAGGAAAACGTCATTGTTAAAATGATCCTCACTACCCCGTTTTGTCCTTATGGCCCGTCGATGCTTGATAGTGTACGACAGAAAGCTGAACAGGTTCTTGAGCGTGAAGTGACCATAGATTTTGGTCTCGAACCCTGGGATTTCTCGATGATGGAAGAAGGGCTGGATCTCGGTTGGGGCGCATTTTAAAATAATCAAAAGTAGTTATGTTGATAAATCCCGAATGGATTAAAATACTCTCATGTTTCGGGCTGTGTTTCTCAAACCGCAAGATGAACCTCTGATCCTGGAATCAGTATCCCAGATAACGAAGTATTTGAATTCACCTGAAGGCTTCCTGTGGGTCAGTCTTGAAGCAGCTGATAACCTTGATATCGATTCAGTATTACGGGGGTTGTTCAACTTCCATCCGCTCGCAATTGAAGATTGCCAAACGATAGGTTTCCAGGTTTCCAAGATCGATGATTTCGGTAATTATATTTTTATCATTACCCACGCCATTGATCAGTCCGGTGACGATGATAATATCAACACCACAGAATTAGACCTTTTCCTGGGGCAAAATTATCTGGTCACCTGTTACACAGATCCCACCATGCCAGCCATCGCGAAGACTTGGGAACTAATTACGAGGGATTGGAGAATCTCCAAATTTGGACCTGATTTCTTATGTCACACCATACTTGATGTGATCGTTGATGACTACATGCCCATTATCGATCAAATGGAATCCGAGGTGGAATGGCTGGAAGATAAAGTGATCGAAAAACCAAGCCCTGAAACCTTGCATCGGTTGTTGACGATCAAGCACAGTATTATGGCGCTGCGTAGAGTGATCAGCCCTCAACGAGAAGTAATGAACCGCCTATCAAGAGATGAATTTCCCGAGATCATCGACAAACAGAGCCTGATCTACTTCCGCGATATTTACGACCACCTGTTACGCATCCAGGATCTGGCTGATATTCTTCGCGATATTGTTTCTGGCGGTCTTGATATTTACCTTAACTCCACCAGTCTGCGTCTAAATGAGATCATGAAGGCCTTAACCATCGTTTCTACCGTATTTCTACCTTTGTCGTTTATCACGGGTGCGTTTGGCATGAACTTTATTCATATCCCTGGTGCATCTTCACCGGTGGGTTTTTATATCACCTGCAGTTTATTGGTATTGCTTGGGGTTTTCATGCTTTTCTATTTCAAGAAACGTCATTGGTTCTAGTCACGCAAAAAAGTGATCCAAAATGGATCACTTTTTTTTATAACAGAAATCAACTGATAATCATGGATTGAGCGCAAACCTGTGTAACAAATTCCAGCATCTAAAAAATCGTGACTTGAAAAAAAAGAGGCCGATATTCGGCCTCATACAGTTCAGATCAAACCCATTTCCTTGCCAACTTTTTCAAAAATCTCCAGCACACGGTCCATCTGATCATCCGTGTGAGTGGCCATATAGCTGGTTCGCAGAAGTTGCCGGCCTTGGGAAACTGCCGGTGAAATGACCGGATTCACAAACACACCGTTCTCAAATAACTTTTTCCAGGTTATGAAAGTGCGTTCATCATCGCCGATAATGATCGGCACGACCGGTGTTATCGAATTGCCAATATTAAAACCAAGTTCGGTAAAACCTTTCCGCATCCGATCAGCAACTTCAATTACACGCCTTGCGTGTTGAGGTTCTTCTCGCATCACGTGTAGTGCCGCCAATGCTGCGGCAGCATTCGCCGGTGGAATGCTGGCGCTGAAGATCAGCGCTCGGGCAAAATGCTTAATGTAATGAATGCTGTTTTCATCGCCCGCGATGAAACCTCCCAGCGATGCGAAGGATTTACTGAAAGTGGACATGATCAAATCCACGTCCTTTGTTACACCAAAGTGAGCCGCTGTGCCTCTTCCACCGCCCATTACTCCCATACCATGAGCGTCATCCACCATTAACCTTGCGCCGTATTCTTTTGCGATCTTAGTCATTTCGGGTAATGGCGCCAGATCACCTTCCATGCTGAAAAGCCCATCCACCACGATCAACTTGCCGGCTGTCTCAGGGATTGATTTGAGCACACGCGCCAGATGATCCATGTCGTTGTGCCGGTATCTCTCAATCTTCCCATACCCCAAACGGGCACCGTCAACGATACTCGCATGGTCATCCTTGTCCAGGATCACAACATCATCCCGCCCGATCAACGCACTGATCGTCCCGAGATTGGTCTGCATTCCGGTTGAAAATACCAGCGCTGCTTGCATACCTACCCATTCCGCAAGTTCAGCTTCCAATTGTTCGTGCATGGCCAGTGTACCGTTCAAAAAGCGGGAGCCTGTACAACTTGTGCCAAACCGTTTTATTGCCTCGATTGCCGCTTCACGCACTTTTGGATGGGTGGTTAACCCAAGATAATTATTGGATCCGCACATGATCAGTCGTTTACCCTGGTAAACCACTTCAGTGCCTTCATTTTCATTCAGTGGTATAAAATAAGGATAAATACCCCGTTCCATGGCTTCGTGTGCAGTATTGAAGTTACTACATTTTTCAAACAGATCCATTGCTTCCTCGCTTCCAATAATATCGAATGTCGAATGAGATACAAATTTATATCTAGTAATTGAAACCAAAGCATTATACTTGAAAAATATCGCAGGGTGACCTTGGTGAATTACTTCGCGGGCATAGAACTCGGTGGTACAAAAATAAAATGCCTCATTGCCAGCGATCCTGACGATGTAGCAGATGAGTGTGTAATTCCAACCACCAATCCTGAAGAGACACTGCCGCGGATTATTGATTTTGTCCAAAATTCCGCGCAAAGACTGTCACTTTCATTACAGGGGGCGGGGGTGTCTTGTTTTGGACCACTGGACCTGGATCCACAATCATCGACATACGGATGGATCACCTCCACTCCCAAAAAAGAATGGCGTAATTTTCCCGTTCTACAGTACATCCAGGATCATCTGGGAATCCCTGTGCGCATTGAAACTGACGTTAATGGTGCTGCCCTGGCTGAAGGCCGCTGGGGCGCTGCCGTCGGCCTATCAGATTATGTTTACATCACAGTGGGAACCGGTATAGGAGGCGGTGTAATTCACAATTTCACTCCGCTAATTGGAATGTCACATCCTGAGATCGGTCATATGAAAATTCAACCTCATCCTGACGATCCTTTCCAGGGCAATTGTCCATATCACACCAACTGCCTTGAGGGTCTGGCCAATGCACCTTCTATTGCTGCCAGATGGAAATCTGAACCAACGCTGCTGGCAGATGACCATCAGGCGTGGATTTTTGAAGCCTTCTATCTTGGTCAAGCAATCCACAATTTGATCCTGTTTTGCGCCCCTAAAAAAGTAATCCTTGGCGGAGGAGTATTGAAACGAAATGGACTTATTGAAAAAACCCGAGATGAAACACTCAAAATTCTAAACGGTTATATTGTTTCCGGTTATCTGGAAGATATGCATGAATACATTGTTCCCCCTGCTCTGGGAGATCGTTCCGGTGCACTTGGCGCCATTGCCTTATTCTTAGATTGATCCATTACAGCAAACCCGGAGGACTGATGCTTACAAAAAAGACATGGGCAGCAATGATTATTCTTGGATTCCTGGGATCGCTCGCCTGGGGAGTGGAGAATCAGTTTTTCAACACATTCATATACAATAACATCTCTCCCGATCCACGTCCAATTTCGTGGATGGTAGCGGCAAGCGCAATCACTGCCACACTTTCATCCATCATGATCGGTGCTTTAAGCGACCGAATGCGACATCGTTGTGGAAGGAAACCATTCCTGCTCATCGGTTACCTTGGATGGGGAATTACGACAGCTTTATTTCCGACAGCTGCTTTTTTTCACCCGATCGGCATCGCTATCTTTATGGCCATTTTGTTCGATTGCATCATGACCTTTTTTGGCTCAGGAGCTAATGACGCTGTTTTTCATGCTTACGTTACCGATATCACCACTACGCATAACCGCGGTAAAGTGATGGGGATCCTTGAAATTCTCGTGTGGGTTGCCATGCTCATTGTTTATGGGGGCGCAGGGCTCCTGATTGACGCAGTGGGATATTTCCCGTTCTTCTACATCGTCGGCGGAATAGTGTTCGTATTGGGTTTGATTTCTTCTTTACTGTTAGATGAACCACAACGAGCTGGAAAGCCCCAGAGCGAAAGCTTTGTTCGTAGTATTCTGAACACATTCAAATGGAGCACGTTACGCGATCAGAAAGATTTTTTCCTGGTCCTCATAGGTATCTCATTATGGGGGATCGCTCAACAAATATTCTTTCCATACCTGTTGATCTATGTCAACCACTATCTGCACATCGAAACTCTTCAGTCCACACTCATCGTTTTCCTCGCGATCCTGATTGGTGGCATCGGCGCAGCATATCCTTTAGGGTTGCTCACCGACCGCTGGGGGAGGAGAAAAATGGCAATTATCGCCATTTTTGCTGAGATGATCGGTTTGTTGTCATTCTCATTCTCACGCTCATTCATAGCCTTGGTCATCACCGGCATTCTCTGGATCGCACCTATCAGCGCCTGGACCATCGCGGTGTCTGCCTGGAGTAAAGACTTGTTCCCGGAGGACAAACGTGGTCAGTTTGGCGGTTATGTGATTTTCTTTCAGGTTCTGCTGACCATGGTGACCGGTCCAATGTTAGGCAGCTGGCTAACCACCACTTATGGGATCCACACTATTTTGGATGGCAAGGAAGCATACATACCCACATCCATCATTTTTCAGGTCGCTGCGATAGCCACACTTTTCGCGCTAATACCCATTTTCAAAACCGGGAATACTCATCAAACTATCGAAAAGGGATAACAAATGTCAGTTCCAGAGTTCATTCTCAAAAAAATGATCGTACCAGACAGTTTCAAAAGCTCAGCTAACAGTTTCTCGTTTAAGATCATGAACAGCTTTGCCGCTGCCACGATCTCCAAATTCTGTATACTAATCGGTAATACAACGGTGCCAGCCGAAGACGTGCTCATTTCATCTGAAAAGACTACGTCAATAACTGGGGTTGAGATCACACCTGACAAACCATTGATTTTACCTGTGGGGTTGGAAATATTAATTAACGTCAACGCCTCGCGGGAGAACCAGCCGGTACGCGTTGTGGCGATGACTCGTGAAGTGGGAGAGATCAGTTTTTTATTGAACGCCGGTAAATCAACACATAAACTCAGGGAGATGAGACCTCCCATTCTTGCCAGAATTCATCCACCCAAAAAAGCTTCTGTCAGGTTGGACCTGCACGCTCCAATCACACCTGCTTCACCATTCATTTTGGGACAATTTGTGGAACATCTTGAACGGTGTGTTTACGATGGAGTATGGACTCATGACGGTCGTACCTTGCGACCAGATACTCTTGACCTTATCAAACAGCTTGCACCACCCCTGATCCGGTATCCGGGAGGAAATTTTGCCAGCGGTTATCACTGGGAAGACGGGATAGGACCCCGTGAGCATCGCCCTCCCCGCCATGATGCCGCGTGGCAATCAGAAGAATCCAACCAGGTGGGAACCGACGAATTTCTCGTGTTTTGTGAGGAGAACGGTATTGTTCCACTATTAGTAGTCAATGATGGCTCCGGAACACCAGAGGAGGCCGCGTGTTGGGTCGCTTACTGCAACAGTCCGGTCACCACTGAACAAGGTTCACACAGAGCCAGTAACGGACACCCCGAGCCCTACCGTGTTCAGTACTGGGGGATCGGTAATGAAGTATGGGGTCCCTGGCAGATCGGTACAACGTCTGCTGAAGAGTATTGTAGAAGGGCCGAACGTTTTATCGCTGCCATGAAAGCTGTGGATCCATCTATAAAAATCGTCGCTGTCGGACATAGCCCTTTGACAGATGAGCCAGATGATGAAGGGTTTTTGTGGAACGAGCCGGTTTTGAAAAACCTGGGAAAACAGATCGACTACCTATCATGGCACATATATCAACCGGATAAAAGCGGCTGGCAGGAAGTTTACGATGCAGAAGAATTGTATTATGCAGTTTGTGCCGCGCACCTGGATATTGAAAAGATCATTCAGCGAGTGAAAGATCAGATTATAAAAGCAGGGGCAAATGAGGTTTTGCAGGCGATAGACGAATGGAACCTGTGGCTGCCTCCACGGGAAAAGAATGTCAGCATGCACCACGTCACTTACACCATGCGCGATGCCCTATACGCTGCAGCGGTGTTGATGACTTTTTATAAGCATGGCGATACCGTGGGTATGGCTAACCTGGCGCAGCTGGTCAATGTGCTTCCATTGATCGAAACGAACGCGGAATCTGCAATTGCGACATCCTTATTCTACCCGTTCGTATTATTCAGACAGATGCAGCCTGATGTGCTGCCGGTAGAAATCTCAGCTGAAACCTTCAACAGCCGGGAACATGCGATCAACCTGAAGGCGCATGAGTCTGTACCATTTATTGATGTTTTGGCTACGATCAACGCGGATAAGTCCATTTTGACACTACTGGTGATCAACCGTTACCCGTTTTCCCGCGTTGACACCGAAATTTTCCTCGCTGGAGCAACTGCACTTTCACCCGCACATGCCCTGCAGATCACTGCCCCGTCTCCTGATTCATATAATAACTTTGAAAAACCGAATCGTGTCAGGATAACAGACGCGCCACTTCCAGAAATAAAGGATGGCAAGCTGCGAGCACAACTGAAACCATGCTCGATATATCATATTGAGCTGAATTTAAAATAACAGGCAGGATCACTCCGAAATCCTGCCCGAAACTGTAATTATTAATGGATTCAGGAATCCAACAGGATGCGGACATCCGGCTCAGTAAGATCGATCCAGAGCACCTTACGGTTTTTAGCCTGTAAGGCGTGCAGATCTCCGATCGCCTGAGCCCGCTGAAACACACCAAAACTTACCCCCTGCCCGGGAATAGGTATATCCGTGTTACGCTGTGCGGTAAGCAGGATAAATACACCCGTGTTCGGTCCACCCTTATGGAACTGACCCGTGGAATGAAGAAATCTGGGTCCGAATCCAAGCGTGGTGGGCAGGTGGTATTTTTGTGCGAGCCTCCGTCGGAATGCCTGTAACAACTCTTCGTTTCCATCATTCCTGGGTAAAAACGCATTGATCGCGATGAATTGCGCGTGCTCCAGATTGTGCTCGATGTAACTCCCGACCAGACGCATTAAAGAACCGCGTTTCTCGATTGTTTCCGGCAAATATGTGAGAATTTTTGCGCGCGGATATGCGGCTGATGGAACAACATCCTCAAAATTTCCATTTTTCCTGTACTCTTCTAATCCGGCGATCGTGCGAACTTTGGCATCCTGCACATCCGGCTGATCAAAGGAATTTACCCCGATCACGGAGCAGGCAGTTGCTACTGCGATCTCCCACAGGTAAAACTGGCCGGCTAGATCCTCTTTGTCATCCACACGCAGGGTAATTACAGGATGGCCAGCGAGACGCAATTGCTTAAGAAATTCAGTCTCTTCAGAATCATTCGATAGGTGAACAAATAACCTGTCCGGAGTGTATTTTGATCCATCCAACACCGGCTCATTCACTACGGGCAGGATCCCTTTTCCGTCTTTACCGCTGCTTTCGGCAACGAGCTGTTCCAGCCAATCGCCAAAAGAACACCATTCACTGTTGGTCAATAATGTCAGTTTATTCCTGCCTACCCGGGCCGCCGTACCGATAATGGCACCCAACACAAATCCGGGGTTGCTTTGTAAGGTTTTTTCCTGCTTGCACTCTTCTGCCATATTGACCGCTTGATGGATGAACTTTTCCAGGTTTATCCCCATAACTGCTGCCGGGACAATGCCAAATGCTGTCAACGCGGAATTGCGGCCACCCACCAGCGGGTCAGCCAGAAATACTGCCCTGAAACCGCGCTCCTCCGCCAGCTTCGCGAGCCTTGTACCCGGATCAGTGATGGCGATGAATTGTTTTCCCGGTCCATCCGGACGGATTGTCTTTACCTGATCCCAGAAGTAATCCAGAAATGCGTTGATCTCCCCCGTGGTACCTGATTTACTGGCCACAATGAAGATCGTTTTGTCGATCGGGTTATTAATGGTAATAGACGCAACCTGTTCCGGATCTGTAGAATCAAGTATCTGAAATTTTAAACCACTCTCGTTGGCCGTATCAGTTCTTTTTACGATCTTGCTGATCACCTCAGGAGCAAGTGATGAGCCCCCCATTCCCAATAACACAGCGTGAGTAAAACCATTCTCCACCAATTCTCTGCCCAAATTGTGATGGTCCGGGAGGGCGTTTATGGCATCATAAGGCGTTGAGACCCAATTCATACGATTCCTGATCTCAATCTGTCCCTTCGGATCATCTGTCCACAAAGAGGGATCCTTATCAAAAAAACGATCTTTAAAATTTGCTCGTACGAGCTCTTGTACTTGTTGAATTACATCCGGAGACAAATTACCCAGTTCTTCAACGGCACTTTTTCGCCTTTGTTCTACCGTCTCCAGCAATGAGCGGTAAGCTTGTGAAAAGGCGGACACACCCTCGTTTTCCAACTCATCTGTCACCGTTTTTTCCAGAATTCCTCGAGCTTCCAATTTACCGAACAACGCCCTCGCCGGGTCAAGATCCTTGAATATGGTAGTTTCAACCACCCCATGCTTCATGAAAGCATCCAAGGTGTTGGGCGGGACGGTGTTTACACTATCTGGAGCAATAAGCTCCTCCACATAGATCACATCCCGGTACTTCGGATTCTTGGTACTGGTGGAAGCCCACAGTGGCCGCTGCACCCGTCCACCGGCGGCCTTGATCTTTTGAAAACGTTCGGCTGAGAATTTTTCCAGGAAGAGTTGATAAGCGAGTCTGGCATTGGCAATGGCTGCTTTACCTGACAAATTTTCGAACTCATCACTCGAGATTTTGCCATCGTGTAATTGTTCTTCCAATAATCCGTCGATCTTGGTATCCATGCGTGAAACGAAAAATGACGCTACTGAAGCGATTCGGTCAATAGGCAATCCCGTCCTGACACGATCCTCCAAACCACTGATGTACGCTTCAATGACTTCCGCGTAACGCTCAATGGAGAAAATTAAGGTCACATTGACATTGATGCCATCAGCTATCGCCTGCCTGACAGCCGGAATACCTTCCTTAGTGGCCGGTATCTTGATCATCAAATTGGGTCGTCTGATCAGGTGCCACAACTTTTTCGCATCCTCAATAGTTCCGTCAGTGTCATACGCCAGAAGTGGGTCAACTTCGATACTGACATATCCATCGTTCCCGGATGTACTTGCGTAGACGGGCGCGAACAGGTCAGTAGCCTGCTTAATATCCTCAATCGCTAACTGCCAGAAAATCTCTTTCGACTCCATGCCCGACCAGGCCATTGGTTTCAGACTGAGATCGTAATCTTTTGAACTGGCTATTGCTTTTTGAAAAATGCTGGGATTGGAGGTGATGCCTTTGATCTTTCCGGAAGAGATTATACCGGCGATGCTTCCATCTTTCAACTTTTGCCGTTCAATGTTGTCATACCACAGAGATTGCCCAATAATTTGAATTTTCTCAGTAATACTCATTTTTACCCTATCCCTGGTTATGGATCCCGTTTTGTTCAAGTGTGCGTATCTTTTCAAACCGCCTGATAAAACGTTCTTCCAGGTCAAATTTGGCATTTAGATAGGCTTTGAGGATCTCTTTGACCAGTTCGATTCCTACGATCCGGCTGCCCAGGCAAAGCACATTCATGTTGTCATGTTCCACCCCCTGGTGAGCGGAGTAGGTATCATGGCAGATACCGGCGTAAACTCCTTTTATTTTGTTGGCAGCAATACAAGCACCGACTCCCGAGCCACAGATCAATACTCCTCTGTCGGCTTGTTTTTCGATTATTGCCTTGCCCAATTTCGCGGCGTAGTCTGGATAATCCACCGGTTCCTGGCTGTATGTACCCAGATCAAGGATCTCATGCCCTGCAGCCTGAATGATGTTGATCACGTCATCTTTAATTGCATATCCTGCATGGTCCGATGCCACTGCTATACGCATAATCACCTCTTTTTATTGAGTAATTTTTTTAATATCGTAAGAATATTGTCTACAGTGAAACCATACTTATCCATGAGCTGTTTGTAAGGGGCAGATGCACCGAAGGTTTCAAGGCTGAGGATCTCTCCCTCGTCTCCAACCCATTTTTCCCATCCTTGTGCAACACCCATCTCAACTGCCAACCGTTTCTTAACTCTACCTGGTAGAACGGAGTCCTGATATTCCGGAGATGCGGCTTTGAACAACTCCCAGCTAGGGAACGAAACTACTCTAACATTGACCCCATCATCGGCCATCCTTCGACCCGCATCCAAAACCAGGCTAACCTCAGATCCGCTCGCCATCAGGATGATCTCAGGATCACCCTCCCCAAAATCCGCCAGCACATAGGCGCCATTCTCAAGCTGGCTCACATCTCCATATAGATTACGATCAATTGTAGGGACGGCCTGCCTGGTTAACGCCAGAAGCGTAGGTCCATGCTTACGTTTGATAGCGACTCGCCAGGCTTCAGCGGTTTCATTGGCGTCCGCCGGCCTAATCACCACCAGGTTCGGAATTGCGCGCAACGACGCCAGATGTTCAACGGGTTGATGTGTGGGTCCGTCCTCTCCCAACCCGATGCTATCATGCGTCATCACCCATATCGATTGCAGATGCGACAATGCTGATAGGCGTATCGCGCCGCGCATATAGTCAGTAAATACGAGGAAAGTTGCTCCAAAGGGGATAAACCCGCCATGGTACGCCAATCCATTCACAACAGCCCCCATGGCATGCTCTCTAACACCAAAGTGCAGATAACGCCCCCCCGCATGATCTGCCTGGAAAGCGCTACTGTTTATAAGCCAGGTGTTATTGGAGGGAGTTAAATCAGCCGAGCCGCCTGCAATTTGGGGAAATACGTCAGCAAGCACGTTCAAAACCTGCCCGGAGGCAACACGTGTTGCGATCCCCTTCTCATTTGCTGAAAAGACCGGAAGTTGTGCTTCCCAATTATCAGGGTAAATTTTTTCCATACGGTTTTTTAGTTCATACCAAGCATCCGGGTACGTTTCCGCGTAAGACTCAATCCGATTTGCCCATTCCTGCCACGCCCAGTGTCCCTTTTCGCCTACACCGTGGTACATTCGATGAACATCATCCGGAATATAAAAATCAGGTTCAAGCGGCCAGCCTAACTTTACCTTTGCACCATTGAGCTCTTCCATTCCGGGAGGTTCCCCATGCGCTTTTGAGGTGTCCTGCCGGGTGGGTAATCCATATCCTATGTGGGTCCTGCAGATAATCAATGAAGGCCGCGGGTCCAGTTTTGCCTCCAGGATGGCTTTATTGATGGCTTCAACATCATTACCATCCTCAACATTCAGCACCTGCCATCCATAAGCTTCAAACCTTTTCCCTCGATCTTCGGTAAAAGCCAGATCAGTTGATCCATCGATCGTTATCCGGTTGTCGTCATAACAATAAATGATCTTACCCAACTTGAGATGCCCAGCCAGCGATGCAGCCTCAGAACTAACCCCTTCCATCAAATCACCATCGGTGACAATACCGAAAACATAATGATCGAATAATTTCAATCCGGGCTGGTTATATCGCTCAGCGAGCATGGCCTCAGCGATCGCCATTCCCACACCATTCGAGAAACCCTGTCCCAAGGGACCGGTAGTAGCCTCAACTCCAGGAGTGAAACCAAATTCCGGGTGACCGGGAGTTTTGTATCCCAATTGGCGGAAGTTTTTCAGGTCGTTAATCGATATCTCAAACCCGGTTAAATGCAGCAGGCTGTACAACATCATCGATCCATGACCACCAGAGAGGATAAATCTGTCGCGATCCCACCAATCGGGGTTTTGTGGGTCAAATTTGAGATGCCGGGTCCAAATGGTGTAAGCAATCGCCGCAGTACCCATCGGTAAGCCGGGGTGTCCTGAATTGGCTTTTTGAACGCCATCCACTGATAGAAAACGTAATGTATTGATCGCCTGATCTTGAAGAGTAGTCATCTTCCCTCCAGTTTGATAGTTCAATTTTACCATCTGCCAAAAAATTAGCCGGGCTGACCCTCTCCCGGCTTTCAACCAATCACCAACAGCAATTTTATAAACGAAGTCTTTTCAATCTTAGACTATTGGTGACGACAAAAACACTGCTGAATGCCATCGCTCCTGCTGCCAACATAGGGTTGAGTAAACCCAATGCAGCGACCGGAATCAGGATCACATTGTAGAAGAACGCCCAGAACAGATTCTGCCGTATCTTCTTCAATACTTCTTTTGAGAGCAGGATCGCCTTACTGACACCCATCAGATCACCGCCAATCAACGTGACCGGTGCAGCAGCCATTGCCACATCAGTCCCTGTCCCGATAGCGATACCAAGATCCGCCTGCGCCAGAGCAGGAGCATCATTGATCCCATCGCCTACCATCGTGACGATCCTTCCGCTTTTCTGCAAACGTTTAACTTCCACAGTCTTTTGTTCCGGCAACACACCAGCTATAAAATTTGTTATGCCGGCTTGATCGGCGATGATCGCGGCTGTCTTAGGGTTATCCCCGGTCAGCATGATCACTTCCATACCTAACTTTCTTAAGGCCTCCACAGATTGCCTGGAGTTTTCTTTGATCTTATCAGCAACCGCAATAACACCAGATGCTGCTCCGTCAATTCCCACGATCATTATTGTTTTCCCCTGATCTAATAATGCATCAAGGCTTTCGAAATATTTTTCCAGTGAAATTCCATTTTCTTCAAGATAATTTTTGGTTCCTACCATTATGTTAGAACTATCCACGACAGATCGAACACCCTTCCCAGGTACAGCTGTAAATCCTTCAGGTTCGCTCAAATCAAGGGATCGGTTACCGGCTTCTGCAATAATGGCCTCTCCAAGGGGATGTTCACTGCCGCGTTCCACGCTGGCTGCTAACCGAAGCAATTCATTTTCTTTTATGTTCTGATCAAAAGTAAGAACATCAGTAACCTCGGGTCGGCCTCTAGTGATAGTGCCTGTTTTATCGAGCACGACCACATCGGTCTTTCCGGCTCGCTCCAAAGCTTCACCCGACCTGAAAAGGATGCCTTTTTCAGCTCCCTTTCCGGTACCCACCATGATCGCAGTTGGCGTCGCCAGACCCATGGCACACGGACAGGCGATAACTAATACTGCCACCGCGTTAATCATCGCCCTGGTCACGCCGCTCGATTGGTGCCCGTTCATGTCAGATGGGTTTACGATCCACCAAATTGCAAAAGTTAAAATAGCAAGTACGATGACGATGGGAACAAATACAGCAGAAACCTGGTCAGCCAGTTTCTGGATCGGCGCGCGCGTTTCTTGAGCTTTTTCGACCATCCGTATGATCTGTGAAAGCAGCGTGTCCTTTCCGATTTTCTTTACCTGTACCTTGATCAGACCAAATTTGTTCAGTGTTGCTCCAACCACGTCATCTCCAGGTTTTTTATCCACTGGCATGGATTCACCGCTGAGCATCGATTCATCTACCTGTGTTTCACCTTCGATGATCACCCCATCGCCTGGGATCTTCTCTCCAGGTTTGATCAGCAACACATCATCAATTACGACCTCTCGAAGCGGAATTTCAATCTCTTTTCCATCCCGAATCACACGAGCTGTGTTTACTTTCAAAGCCTGCAATTTCCGGATCGCCTCGCTGGTGTTTCCTTTGGCTTTTGCCTCAAGATACTTGCCCAGCCTCACCAGCGTAATGATAACAGCAGCCGTTTCAAGATATGGATGTCCTTTGATCCATCCAAAAACGATCGGGATGGAATAAAGATAGGCAACCGTTGATCCGAGCGCAATCAATACATCCATGTTGGCAGATCCGTTGCGTAAAGCTTTATACGCACCAACATAGTACTGCCAGCCAACATAGAATTGCACTGGTGTTGCAAGGATTAAGAGCAGAATGTCGAGCCAACGACTGGTTGCAATACCCTGGGGTAAAATACCAAAATCACGTGACATGGAGAGTAGAAATAACGGCACTGTGAGGATGATTCCAGTGATCAGCAGGCGTCTCTGATGTGCAGTCTCGCGCTGACGTGCTCGTACTTCCTCGTCTTCACCGTCAGCATCGATCCCGATTGCTTTAAAACCTAACTCAGCAATCTTCTCAACAACCTCATTGCCGGAGATCATTGTTGGAATATATGTAACGGTGAGGTTGGTCAACGTGATATTCGCGCTCGCAGACCGAATACCCTCCACAAGCGACAAAGACTTTTCCAGCCGAATGGCATCCGATTGATCACTGAGTTGGGGGATATGGAAACTTGCCTCAACGACACTGACACCATAGCCTGCGCGTTCTATCCGATCGATGATCTGCTGTAATTCAAGCTTGTCCGGTTCGTAATCGATCGTCGCTTTTTCAGTGACAAGATTGACCACAACATCTTCGACACCTTGCACTTTTTTTACACTGCGTTCCACCGTGGCAACGCAATTAGCGCAGGTCATGCCAGTAATAGGTAAAATGACCTTATTCATATTCAGACCTATCCTTTAAGTTGGAAGATCAAAGAGTCTCCGCCGGGTAGTTTATTTCCGTCAACAATTCCTCAATTCCTTTTGCTGTAGCAGGTGCCATAAACCCTACGACAACTTCTTTCTTCTCTACATCAACCTCTACAGACTTTACACCTTCCAGATCAGCCAACTCCATTTTTATTGTATGGGCGCAATGTCCGCAATTTATGTTGGGTACTCGATAGGTTTTGGTTTCCATTTTCTCTCTCTTCTGTCCTTTTAGGACTATTTTTGTCTTATTATAATACACTTCCTACCGCTTGACATTCGCAATTTTCTCCCTTAGGATATATTGAAGGCGAAAAAATGAATTTAACGGGAAGAACAATACTCATAACAGGTGCTGCCCGCAGGTTGGGTAAGGCAATAGCGCTGGATTGCGCAAAACATGGAGCAGATGTGATCCTCCACTTCAACACCTCTGCGCATGAAGTGAAGCAGACCGCCGAGGAGATTCGAGCCCTGGAACATAACTGTTGGGTTATCCAGGCAGATCTATCATCCAGCGAATCTGTTCTACAGCTGTTCGAAACTGCCAGCGGTTACAGTAATATTTATGGGCTGATCAACAACGCCTCCCTTTTCAAACCGATTTCATTTGTCGATACGTCGCTAAACGATTGGGAGAGACATTTTCAGGTCAATCTGACTGCCCCGTTCCTATTGACTCAGGCGTTTGCCAAATATTATCGTTCAGAAGAAGCTGGTAGGGTGATCAACCTGGTGGATTGGCGCGCTTTACGTCCTGGTAGAGATCATTTCCCTTACACGATCAGTAAAGCGGGACTTGTTGCCCTCACGCAGGCAACAGCCCTCAGCCTTGCGCCGCGTATCACTGTGAACGCTGTGGCATTAGGGGCGATCCTGCCGCCAGAAAATGAACCCGAGAATCCAGACCTCATCAAAAAAGTACCCATGAAACGCTGGGCGATTATGGATGAGTTTTTACAAACGATAATTTTTTTACTGGAAGGTCCGGTTTATATTACCGGTGAAGTGATCCATCTCGACGGTGGTCGACATCTTGTTTAGCCAGGAGCTAAAATGGACGAGATCTTTATCGAAGACCTGCTGATACGCACGGTGATCGGTGTTTCAGAACGTGAAAGGGAACAACCCCAGGATATTCTCGTGAACATCACAGTTTTTACTGATACCAAAAAGGCCGGTAGGTCAGACAGCGTCGAGGACATAGTGAACTACCGCACGCTCGCAAAAAAAGTCGTCGCTCATTGTGACGATGTTCATCGGTACACGGTTGAAGCATTAGCAGCGGACGTCGCTGACATCTGCCTTTCAGTCCCCGAGGCAGCCGGCGTGAGAGTAAAGGTGGAAAAACCCGGAGCGGTCCGCTTTTCCAGATCGGTCGGTGTGATTATTACGCGCATGAAGGGTTAGTCCGGATGAACGAGGCGTACCTGTTATTGGGATCAAATATTGATCCTGATAAACATATACCACTGGCTATAAAAGCCTTAAATCAATCACCACTTTTGATCGTCAAAAAAACATCAGCAACCTGGCGCACCAAGGCTGTCGGAACCTTGGGGGAGGATTTCCTGAATGTCGCGGTTTACATCACAACCGATTGTGAGTTATTTTGCCTAAAAGAAATGATCCTGGGAGAAATCGAAAACAGCCTTGGACGGGTTCGCACCGAAGATAAGAACGCACCGCGAACAATAGACCTGGACATCATTGTTTTCAATGATAAGTTGCTCGATATTAATATTTTTGAATTGGATCACATGATCCTGCCTTTGGCAGACCTGTTACCCGAACTTTATTCAGAAAAATATCGTTGCACTCTCGCCCAGCGTTATGTTGCGAGACTGCCAATCACCCAGGCGATCAAGGTAGATTAGTTTTCTAGTTGTTGCGACTCAACAAATTTTGAACCATAGACTTCAAGACCGAACTCTTCTCATGGTTTTTAAATAGAACATCAAACTTTTCCACGAATTCCTGGTAGAGAACATTGGCTTTCATCTCCGTTACTTGATAAACATCGCTGCGGTCCAATATGGTTTTTAATTGATCGACGTCTTCTTGTGTAAACTGCTTACATTTGACCCACAAATTACCAAATTCCGGAAGGTTCTCTAAAGCAAATATGATTGGAAAAGTCTTTTTACGGCTGTGGATGTCACTTTCTGTAGATTTCCCGGTTATCAGGTTATCTCCCCAAATGCCCAGTGCGTCATCCTGCACCTGAAAAATCAGCCCGAGTTGAAGTCCCAGATCTGCGTATTGGCGGATTTCCGAAGGTGATTTTCCGGCTAAGATCGCAGCGATTTCAAAACATACGCTGAACAAAGCCCCGGTTTTTCCTTTTACCGTCAACCAATAATCTTCAATACTTGTCTTTTCGGAATTCTCGTTAGCCAGGTCCATGTATTGGCCCTTTGTCAGCGAGAAGACAGCATTTTGCATCGCTCGCGCGCTGGATAATTTCTTTTCTGTGTCAAAAGATAATGTGTAAATTTCAATAGTTGCAAGAGCTAATATGGCATCTCCGATATTGATCGCCTGAGGTTCTCCCCATTTGACCCAGATGGTTGGTTTGCCCCGGCGCGTCTCACTGTGATCTTGAATATCATCATGTACCAAAGAAAAATTATGCACCAGCTCAATTGCCGCAGCGGCGGGTAGCGCGGATGCCCAATTGATTCCCAGCGCATGACAGGCTGCCAATAGTATAAGTGGTCTCAACCGCTTGCCAGTCGAGGTTGATCTTCCATCTTCCCAACCCATTTGATACTCGACCATTAATCTAAAGGTTTCCGGCAGTGAAGTAAATTGAGTTGAGACGCAGGAACGTAATTCATGGTCTACCGCGGAACGCATTTGTTGAATTAGAACCTGGTCCGACATGCTGATTATGGTTCCCTGATGATCAATTTGATCTGCGCTAGTGAAGCGATGTCTTTGACGCCTGTGGTGAACATCGTGATCTTTAATTCACTGCTGATTTCTTCGATCTTATCAACTACAGCCTGTGTGGATTGACTGGCTGCCACCAGGAACGGTCTGGCAATACCAGCCAGGTTTGCTCCTATTGCGATGGATTTCGCGATCTCTACACCATTCGTCATACCCCCCGATGCAACCAAAGGTAGATCGGAAAGTTGTTCGCGAATTTGGCTGATGCAATCAGCGGTCGGAATTCCCCAATTCTTAAAAGCAGCTGCAATGCGGTAACGGGACTCATCGCGCGCGCGATGTTTTTCCACTTCTGACCACGACGTTCCTCCTGCACCAGCGACGTCGATGGCTGCAACACCAAGCCCGGCGAGGCGTTTTGCAGTCTGCAAGGAGATCCCCCATCCTACTTCCTTAACGATCACGGGTATTTCGATCAACCGGCAGACCTGCTCGATCTTTTCGGCAAGACCCGAAAAATTTGTTTCACCCTCCGGTTGGAGTGCTTCCTGCAGTGAATTGAGGTGCAGGATCAGCGCATCCGCCTCGATCATATCGACAACTTTTCGACATTCCTCAATGGTGAATCCATAATTTAGTTGAACAGCGCCAAGGTTGGCATAAAGGGGTATATCCGGTGCAAATTGCCTGATCCGTGAGCGCTTAGCTGGATTCCATCCTTCCAGGTCTGCCCTTTGCGATCCCACACCCATTCCAATACCAGTGGAATTAGCAGCTTCAGCAAGGCGTTGATTGATCAGCTCGCCGGATTCTGTGCCACCTGTCATCGAAGAGATCAAAAGAGGGGTATTAAAGCGCTTACCCAGGAAAAAAGTTTCTGTTGTGATCTCAGACAGGTTAAGCTCAGGTAAGGCCTGATGTAAAAAACAATACCTTTCAAATCCGGTGGTCAGGCCTGAACTTACTTCACGGTTCAAATTGATTTCAATGTGTTCATCTTTGCGTTTTTTTATGTCACTCATCGAATTGAGTATACCAAATCCGGTGATAAAATTGGTTTATACCTGCCCAATATACTTGACAGAAAAGACTGGACAGTTACAATTCAACTATCATTTCAATCGTAAACACCCAGGAGGTTCGTGAGATGAGTGACACATTTGAAAAAATCCGTGATGTTATCGTTGAGGTATTAAAGGTTGACGCTGCGGAGGTCAAGGAAGATACCCGTTTTGTAGAGGACTTGAAGGCTGACTCTATGGACCAGTTCTTTCTCATTGATGGTTTTTGCGAGAAATTCGAGCTGAACATCAATGACGAAGACGCCAGATCGATCAAGACTGTATCTGATGCAGTGACATATATCGACAGCCACTTGAAATAAATCCTTACTATGATAAAAAAGAGGCGTTACCGCCTCTTTTTCGTTTAAACCATGTCTGCCAACTGCTCGGGGTAGTCTGCCAATTTTACTCCGATCGATTGAAGGATTGCTTTCTTTTCCCCAGCTGTGCCAGAGCTCCCTTCTATGATCGCGCCAGCGTGACCCATACGTTTTCCAGGAGGAGCTGACGCGCCGGCAATGAACGCGACCACGGGTTTGGTCATTTGTCTGGATATGAATTCAGCCGCCAATTCCTCATCATTGCCGCCTATTTCGCCAATCATGATCACCGAATCCGTCCTCGCGTCAGCTTCGAACTTTTCAAGCACATCCACAAAATTCATGCCCTTTATCGGATCTCCACCAATCCCGACACACGTTGAAACACCTTTATTAGCTTTTTTCAGAGAATACAACACCTCGTAAGTTAAAGTACCCGAACGGGACACCACCCCGATGTTGCCAGGTAGCGAAATATTACCGGGGATGATACCAACCTTGGCCTCCCCAGGAACAAGAATACCCGGGCAGTTGGGACCGATCAGCCGGGTTTTCCGTGTACGCATGTATTCTTTTACCCGCATCATGTCCATCACCGGTACTCCTTCAGTGATGCAAACCACCAGTTCCATTCCCGCATCAACCGCTTCGAAGATGGCATCAGCGGCGTACTTTGCCGGAACGAATATCACCGAAACGTTAGCATCGGTTATTTCCACCGCGTTTCTCACCGTGTCAAATACCGGTACTTTGCCATCCAGCACCCAGTCACCACCCTTGCCAGGGCTCACTCCTGCAACAATGTTCGTTTGATAGAAAAGCATCTGTTGCGTATGAAATAATCCCTCGTTGCCGGTTATGCCTTGTACGAGAACACGAATCTTGTTATTGACCAGAATGCTCATTGCCGACTCTCCCTCACCAACGCGATGGCCTTTTCGGCACCTTCCACCAGTGAATCAGCGTAAATCAATGAAGATCCCTCCAGTATCATCCTGGCTTTCTCTTCGTTGGTACCTACTAACCTGGCAACTATGGGTACCTGTGGTTTTACTTCTTCACAGGCTGTGATCAACCCCTTTGCAACCTCGTCACAACGGGTGATTCCGCCAAACACATTGATCAGGATCGCCTTTACATTGGTATCTGCCAGTATCAAACGCATGGCAGCAGCCACTTTTTCAGAAGATGCCCCACCTCCGATATCCAGGAAATTGGCCGGTTCATCACCCAGGTGTTTGATTATGTCCATGGTGGCCATTGCCAGACCGGCACCATTCACCATACAACCAATGCGACCATCCAATTTGACAAAGGAAACACCGAATTTTCTACCCTGGGTTTCAGACCATTCCTCGCCATCGATATCTCGCATGTCCGCAAGCTCTGGATGGCGGAAAAGCGCATTCTCATCAAGATCGATCTTGGCATCAAGCGCGACCAGGCGGTTCTCTGCGGTGATCACCAGGGGATTGATCTCTGCCAGCGTGGCATCACA
>JAXGRS010000006.1:0-157097 GCA_040765685.1 Anaerolineaceae bacterium
AAACCGCTGCTGACGATGATCGGTATCGGTCCGTACGCCAGCCAATCGGGCGTGGGGGCGCCAGTGATAAATTCCAGCAACCCCATGGTGCCTCCTGACTTCTGGTTTTTAAACAATACCAGCCATGCCATGGCGATCGTCCAGGAGGGCATGATATAGGGTACCTGCGCCAGCATATGGATCGTTTCACGGCCGGGGATGTCAGTACGGCAGACCAGCCATGCCATCAGCCCGCCAATAGCCAACGCCAGTAAAGTGGCACCCAGGGCTACTGTAACGCTGTGCACCAGCGGCTGATAGGTCATCAACTTGCCTATCTTGCCGGTCAGCATCCTCACCCAGTGATACCAGGTCAGCTCACCAGGAACGGCATCCTTGATCACCCTCAGGTCCATATCAGAGACAGTGATCGTGGTGACAAGCATGCGGTAAAGCGGAATAATGACCAGGTAGAACATGACCGCAATCATGATGATGGACAGAATGATATGCGGAGTGGTCAACCAGCGGACGACGCGTCTCAAACGCGCAAGCCACTTTTCCTTGTTGTCTTTTGGAGCAATTGTTGTTACAGTCATTAGATTACACCTCTCGTATCTTTCCGGGCTTCGACGTTGTAAAAAATCTGATGGTGTATTTCACTGCAAACTGCAAACTTCACAATAGATCATTGTCCCGGTTGAATTCCCGCAGCTGGTCTCGCAACGAATCCAAGCGGTCAAGCAATAACATGATATTCTCCTGCTCCTTACTGGCTACTGATAGCAACAATGCATTGATCACCGTCATGGGTACCACCAGGGAATGGAATTCACCCACCGGCCCGCGCCTGGCGCTGAGGATCACATCAGCCTTATCTCCCAGGATGGTTTCAAGCGTATCCGTCAGCATGATTATGGTGCTGCCGACCTGGCGACTGTATTCCAGTAACAGCCGTAAAGACGGGTTCTGATCAAAAAAGCATATCACAAATACCAGGTCGGTTGGTTTCATCACTAAAAGCGAATCAATGAGCTCGCGCCCCGAGTACTTCAGGGGAACCACTTCCTTGCCAAAGCGCTGCAGCCTGATCTCCATCAGGTCGACCAGGGAGATCGATGGACCCAATCCATACACAAAGATCTTTTCATGGCCGCGGATCAACTCCACCGCCCGCTCCATGGCGGTTCGGTCTATCGACTCCATGGCCTGGGTCAGGTAATCGATCTCAGTAACAGTCAGACGTTCAAAAATACCGCCGTTCTGCTGCATTTCATCCAATCTGCCACGCAATCGGGTGGAGTGGGTCACGCGCTGTCGAAAACTTTCCTGCAACACGGCGCGCATGGCTGGATAACTGTTAAAACCAAGTGAGCGGGCAAAGCGTACCAGCGTGGCTTCACTGAGTTCCAGCCTTCTGGCGATCTCACCCGCTGAGAGAAAAGCACATTCTTCCTGGTTCTTGCGCAGGAAGTTCGCGATGATCTTTTCGCTCTTGGTGAGCGAGTTGTACTGGCCGCTGATCAATTGAGCAAAGTCACTCCCCTGGTGTTCAATTTCTCTCATTTTCAGCATCCTTTCTCCGTTACATCCTGCGCCAATTACGCACCATATTTGGCAATTCGCCCGGCGTTTGCTAAAAGCAGGGGCAAAAAATCCTTCGCAGGCATGATGCCCAGGCTGCCACGCGAACAGGCTCGTTCACCAAACTCGGCGATATTGTCTTCACGTACGAATTTACCGTACAGCAGCGCTGGTACTGGATGCCAGCTGTGAGATTTGAGGATCGCCGGTGAGGAGTGATCACCAGTAACCAGGATCACGTCCGGGTTGAGCGCAAGGATGCGGGGAATGAGTGTATCCACGTGTTCGATCACCTGCACCTTGCGATTGAAGTCACCATCTTCTCCGTGTGTATCGGTCTGTTTGATGTGAATGTAGAAAAAGTCGAATTGGTCCCAATATTGCTCCAGGGTGGTGAATTCATCTTCAATTCTCAAACCCTCAACCGGAAGCACCTGCATGCCCACCAGCCTGGCAACACCTTTGTACATACCATTGACCGCGATCGCTGCCGCACGCAGCTGGAACAAGTCAGCGTATTTCGGCAGCACCGGTAAGCGGTCAAAACCGCGCAGGAGGATCATATTGGCCTGTTCCTCATCCACCAGCAATTCCTTTGCCTTTTCAATGTAGCGATTCACCAGGTCGGCGGTTTTTTCTGAGGGCTTGTCAAGCGCTACAGCAGCTTTAGGTCTGACCCCATCCTTGAGGGGATCAGTATCTTGCACCGCAGCACCCAGTTCCTTGCCGCGTATCACTAACGCAAAACGGTGTTCCTTCACCGGCTCAATGTGAATTTGCACGCCGTCGATCCGGATTGTGTTCAATATCCGCGCCAGCTTGATCGCCTCCGGGGTCGATAACCGGCCCGCACGGCGGTCCACCAGCACGCCATTTTCATCCACCTTGCAGAAATTCCCGCGCGCGGCGATGTCGTCAGGGCTGAGTTCAAGGTCCACACCCAGTGCTTCAAGTGCTCCGCGCCCGATCTCATGCTCGATGGGATCAAAGCCAAAAATAGCCAGGTGACCCGGGCCGCTGCCCACCGCGATGCCCGGACCCGCAGGGCTGGAGAACCCGAGCGCGGATCTCGCCGCCAGCGCATCGAGGTTGGGCGTGTGAGCAGTTTCGAGCTCGGTCTTTCCACCGGGTTCGACGGGTAGTCCACCCAACCCGTCCAAAATGAGCATGACGATCTTAGTTTTGGCAGGAACGATCAGTTTCTTCAGGAATTCAACATTCATGATCGCACCTTCTTTCCGGTTCCATATACGAGCGCGTCATACGCGCGGCGGGTTTTGCTGTAGTTGCCATCCCTGTCAAGTGCGATCCCGCGGCCTATTCCGGTAACAATGCAGCCAACCCCGATTTCTTCCACCAGACCGCCGAGCTTTTCCAGCAGAGCGGGGGCGCTGCCCGGCGCTGTGCTGCGGCCGTCGAAGATCATGTGCAGGTAAACCTGCTCCAGACCTGCAGCCTTCGCCATCTTCAAAACAGCCAGCGGGTAATCGATCGAACCGTGCGAACTCTTTTCAGTTAGCAATCCGATCAGGTGCAGCGAGGAACCGCGTGTTTTTACCCCTGCGATCTCGCGTTGAATAACTTCATTTGAATAAAAACTACCGTCTTTCATTGCCTGGTCCAGCCTTACATCATCCTGCAGGATGACCCGCCCGGCGCCAATATTGATGTGCCCGGCCTCTGAGTTACCCGCCTTGCCAGCCTTTAACCCCACCGAGTCTCCTGAGGCATCCAGCAAAGCGTGGGGGTACTCGCTAATTAATTGGTCCCAGACTGGTGTATGCCCAATGGCGATCGGATCCTGCTCAGGTTTGGCGCTGATGCCCCAGCCATCCAGGATGACCAGGAGCACCTTACGCTGCCCACCAGAGGCATGATCTTGCACCAGGCTCGTACCGGTCATCTCATCCGGTTGGGGCAAGCCCATGATCTGCAATATGGTTGGTGCAATATCCGCCAGTTTTCCCGGCGCAGGCTCGATCGGTTGTTCCCTCCAGGGATCGATAACGAACAGAGGGACGGGGTTGCTGGTGTGAGAAACATGCGCCTCGCCTTCCTCAGTGACGGTTTCTTCAATATTACCGTGGTCCGCGGTAATTAGGATGACATATCCGGCTGAACGCGCTGCCCGGATCACCTCACCCAGGTGCCGGTCCACAAATTCAACGCACTTGATCTTGGCTTCCATGTTGGCGGTATGCCCGATCACATCGCCGTTGGCAAAATTGGTGATAACGAGGTCGGTGCCCTTATTCAGTTGCTCAATAACCTTCCCGCTACCCTCTGCCAGGCTCAATTCCGGGTACCTATCAAACGATACCCCTTTCAACGAGGGCACACGGATATCCTCCTCACCGGGATACGGCTGACCATTGCCGCCGTTGAGGAAAAACGTCACGTGGGCGACTTTCGATTCCGAAATATGTGCCTGGTTCAAACCTGCCCGGCTGATCTTCACCTCAGCCAGCGTCTCTTGTACCCGTGAAGGGGCAAACGCCACCGGGAGGTCCTGGAATTTGTCATGATAAAGCGTGAGGATAACGAATTGCAGATTGCGAATGGCTCGCGCGGAAATTGATCAAGATTGGGGTCAGTAAAAGCTTCGGTGAGCTGGATCTCACGTTCACCGCGCCGGCAGCAGAAAATGACCGCGTCTCCATCCTTGATGCGCCCGACTGGGGTACCATCTGCCTGTTCCAGCACAATGGGTTCGAGCGAATAATCCGTTTGTCCATCCGCGTACAATCCTCTTACCACATGCGCAAGGTCTTCGGCAATCTTGGTGGTCGTTAAGATCGCCAGCGGATCTTCATGATTATCCCTGGTGTCCATTCCGTCCCGGAAAATGCTCCAGCAACTCGCCCAGGCTGTGGATCACGAGGTCCGGTTTGAATTCATCCGGGACCGGATCGTCCTTTTCCGAAGCGTCCGGCAGGATGATCACCATGCCAAAGCCGGGCTTCCGGGTTCCGGTCACGTCACGAGAACATATCCCCCACATAAGCCATTTTGCCGGTTCAATGCTGGCTCGCCGGGCTGCCTCCTGACGGTACATTTCAGGATGCGGTTTGCGTTTGCCATAAGTAGAAGAAAGGACAACCGATTTGAAGTACTTTGTCAGGTTCTCTGCTTCCAGCCATTCAGGATCCAGTGGTGGTAATCACGTTGCTGATGATGCCAAGAATGAAATCCACGCGAATGCAACTGTAATAACCTCCACGCAGCCGTCTGCCATCACCCGTCTCCCCATATTAGATTGGCGGAAACTCGATAGGTCAACTCATGCGCCAGCAGCGCGGGTACGCTGCGATGGAACCTGAGCCAGCCAGCGAGTCCATAATCTGGCTTCGGATGCTTCGGTCAGGTGCTCAAAAGCCCATTCGGTACACCTTGTAACGGCTGTCGAGCTCAGCGCAGAATTCTTCAGGATCACGATCCGTCCCGATCAGCGATACGATCTTGCGGCGCGCCTCAGCACGGTAAGGCTCCTCCTTCAGGAGTATGCGTAATGTGTTGCCTATATCCAGGAAGATAGCTTCGATCTCAGGATTCATAATGGACTGTGATTATTGACGGGGCGGGAAGATATCCAGCAGTTCGCGAGTCTCGCGAATGATGAAATCGGGCACATGATCCCCCGTGGGAGGTTCCTTGGCAGTGGTAGCTGGTTCGTCAAAAAGGATCATCATACCAAAACCGGCCGCGCGTGTACCTTCCACATCACGCACCGGGTTGTCTCCCAGGTAAGCGCATTTGGCGGGTTCCACCCCGATCTCACGCGCCGCCATCCAATAGATCTCAGGGTTGGGTTTCCGGATACCCACTTTGGAGGAAAGAATTACGGTTTTAAAGTATTGCTTCACACCATCAGATTCCATCCAATCCGGTATCTCTGTTTCAGTGATGGTGTTGGCGATGATCCCTAACAGGTATCCACGGCGGTCAAGCTCGATTATGGTCTCTCTGGCATCGTGACGCGGTACGCGCCGGCCGTCACGGTCACGCCATAATCGTGTCAGCTTCCCATGCATCGGGGCGATGCGCTCAGCCGGGTAATCCGGCAGGAGATGCTTCGTCCACAAATCAGCCTCACACGCCTCAACCAGTTCGGTCTTTGAGATCTTTCGATAGGCTTTCCAGCGCTGCTCAACCTTCGCAAAGAATTCCGCCTGGGATTCTTTTGCCCCCACCAGTGTCATTAACTCCTGCATCGCGTTCTGTGAAAACTCAGGGTCTTCGATCACAATCCGTAAAGTGTTACCCACATCCAGGAAGATCGCTTCAATATCGTGAGTCATAAACCGGCCCTTTCAGGTTGATGAGGTAAAAGCATAAATCGGCAGGCAATTAGGCAGTTAGAACATTGACACCAATTAATATGGAAAAGTTACATTTTATGGTTTTTTGAAGGAGAACTTGCTTGTTTCATCATACAACATTTTTTTATAAAATGCAAGTTTTCTTGCAAAACGTGATTGACTTTAAAGATTCTTTCTGCTACTATATTTGTGCACACGTGTGCATCAGACAGGAACACTTAAATGTCAGTAACCATAAAGGATATCGCCAGAAAAGCCGGGGTTTCGCACACCACTGTTTCGCGTGCTTTAAACGGAAACCCGGCCATTCCTGAAAAAACCTCGGCAATCATTCGTACCATTGCCGGTGAACTGGGTTACCTGCCCAGCGCTGCCGCCCGCGGTTTGAAAACCAGGCACACCCAGGTGCTGGGTGTAGTGGTGAGCCGCATTGACAATCCGTATTTTGGCGAGATCATCCAGGGGATCGAGGATGCAGTTAAAGATGCCGGCTATAGCATATTCATTGCCTCATCCAACATGGATCCCGGGCAGGAAAAGGCCGTCATTCAAGCCTTTAGTGAACACCGCGTGGATGGTGTGATCATCGGTTCTGTACCGATTAACCGGAGTAATTACGAACTGCTGGAAAAACATGCCATCCCTACAGTGGTGATCAACAACCAGTCAAGTCGCAACCACAAGTATGCCATCTCGCACGATGATGAATACGGCGCGCAGCAGGTGGTACGGCATCTCATCGAACTTGGTCATAAGCGCATCGCCTACCTGGGCAACACGCAAGCCAACCGGATCAATAAAAGCCGCTTGCACGGCTACAAGCTTGAAATGGCAGCTCACAATTTGGAATTCGAGTCAGAATACACAACCGGACAGTCCGGCGGAGAGATCGAAAATGGGGTCGCTGGAATGAGTTTACTGTTGACAAAATCTCACGACATTTCAGCCGTCTTCTGTTTCAACGATCTAATGGCAATCGGTGCCCTGCAGGTCCTGAGCGAACAAGGCATCCGTGTTCCTGAGGATATCTCAGTCGCCGGTTTTGATGACATCCCCTACGCCGCGTACACCAACCCTCCCTTGACCACCTTTGAACAACCCAAGTATTCGATCGGCGCGGCAGCTGCCGCAATGTTGATGGAATTGATCAGAAGATCCGGGGATGATGGACCGAACGATCATCCGATAACCAAAAAAATGCGCGGACAATTATTGGTGCGCGCATCGACAGGCAGAAACCAAAAGGAGTAACCAGTGAGTTCAACCGAATCCCGTTTATTGATCAAACCGAATTTCAGCCACCGTGAATATATCGCAGTCACACCTGAGAGCGCCGGCTGGGATCACCTATCCTTCAGCGCGGTGAAGCTTGCCAAAGGCGAGCAGTGGGAATTTGACACCGGCGAAAACGAACTGGCGCTGACCATTCTGGGCGGCACCATCGACATCGAATCCAACCAGGGTGAATGGAAAGGCATCGGCAGCCGCACCGATGTATTCCACGGCATGCCCACCACGCTCTATCTTTCCCGCCACACCCGCTTCAACGTGACCGCAGCCTATGGTGAAGCGAATTTCGCCTGCGGTTGGGCAGCCGCTACTCAGGATTACCCTGCCCGCCTGATCCGTCCTGAAGACGTCAGTGTTGAATTGCGCGGCGGTGATAACGCTTCCCGCCAGATCAATCAGATGATCCTGCCCGGTTTCCCCTGTGAGCGCCTGGTGGTGGTGGAGGTGTTCACCCCCTCAGGCAACTGGAGCTCCTATCCGCCTCACAAACACGATTCCCGCAGGGTGGATGCGGATGGCAGGGTATTGGAAGCCGACCTCGAGGAGGTATATTTTTACAAGATCGACAAACCGGATGGCTACGCTTACCAGCGCTGCTACACGGATGACGGACGCATTGACGAACTGGTGCTGGTACAGGATGATCACCTGGTTCTCTCCCCGGAAGGTTATCACCCGGTTGTGGCTGCCCAGGGATATACCGCTTATTACCTGAACTATCTCGCCGGTACTGACCAGTCGTTGGCGAGCACGGATGATCCGCGTTACGCGTGGATCAAAGAAACCTGGATGGGACTGGACCCCCGTCTGCCTTTAGTCAATTTATCCATGAACCATGGACCAAGGAGTTGATCATGAGCACTTATAAGAGCAAATTACATGAAACTGTAGCCACCACACCCACCGATTACTGGAATGACTCCTGTTCGATCGAGGAACTGACCTACGCGATCGACAACGGCGCGGTGGGGGCTACCACCAACCCGACGATTGTGGTCAATGTGTTAAAGAAGGAGATGCATCTATGGAAAGATCGTGTCTTCCAGATGATCGACGAGAACCCCACCTGGTCAGAAGTGGAGTTGACATGGAAGCTGATCGAGGAGATGGCGGTGCGTGGCGCCGGTCTGCTAAAACCGGTCTATGACCGTGAAAAAGGCAAAAAAGGCCGCCTTTCCATCCAGACCAACCCGCAGTTATACCGCAACGCCAAAGGCATCGCTGATCATGCCGTCCACTTTAATACGCTTGCACCAAATATGCAGGTCAAAGCGCCTGTCACCAGCGCCGGGGTTGAAGCGATCGAAGAAGCCACCTACCAGGGCGTGTCGATCAACGCGACCGTCTGTTTCACCGTGCCGCAAGCCATCGCAGTGGCTGAGGCCATGGAACGTGGCCTCAACCGCCGTTCAGCGGAGGGCAAACCGGTCAACGAAATGTCCCCGGTCTGCACCATCATGGTCGGCCGCACAGACGACTGGATGCGGGTGAGTGTAAAGAAGGAAGGCATCGACATAGACCCGGATTACCTCACCTGGGCCGGCATCGCCTGCCTCAAACGCGCTTACGGCATCTTCCAGGAGCGCGGGTACCGCGCCAGGCTGCTCGGCGCGGCTTACCGGCACCTCGGTCACTGGTCTGAGTTGATCGGCGGGGATATTATCCTCACCATCCCATACGAGTGGCAACTGAAGATCAATGCCAGCGATATCGAAGTCAAGCCGCGCATGTTCGACCCGGTAGATCCGAAGATCATCGATGCCATGCTCACCAAAATTCCTGAATTCCGCAAGGCCTACCAACCGGATGGTTTGAGCGTTAAGGAATTCGACACCTACGGCGCGACCGTCCGTACGCTGCGCGGTTTCGTGAGTTCCTATCATGAACTGCAGGGTGTGGTGCGCGATTTCATGCTCCCCAACCCGGATGCATAACTCTCGATACATGGAGAAAACGATGACAGCGACAATTCGATTAACCACCGCCCAGGCATTGATCCGCTTCCTCAAGAACCAGTATGTGGAACGCGATGGCGTGCAAACACCCTTCTTCGCCGGCGTACTGGGTATTTTCGGGCACGGGAATATTGCCGGTATCGGCCAGGCTCTCCAGGAGAACCCGGATTTCAAGTACATCATGGTGCGCAACGAGCAGGCTGCCGTGCATATTGCCAGCGGCTACACAAAAATGAAGAACCGCCTGCAGACGTTCGCCTGCACCTCCTCCATCGGACCTGGCGCCACCAACATGGTCACCGGTGCTGCGCTGGCTACCATCAACCGTTTGCCGGTGCTCCTGCTGCCGGGTGATATTTTCGCCCGCCGCAACGTTGCCCCTGTACTGCAGCAGTTGGAATCCCCCAATACCCAGGATATCAGTGTTAACGACTGCTTCAAACCTGTTTCGCGCTATTGGGACCGTATCAATCGCCCGGATCAGCTGATCACCGCACTGCCGGAAGTGATGCGCGTGCTCACCTCCCCCACGGATACCGGTGCTGTGACACTCTCATTACCGCAGGATGTGCAGACGGAAGCCTATGATTTCCCGGAGGAACTCTTCCGCAAACGCGTATGGTACATCGCCCGCCCCTTGGCGGACCGCGCCCTGCTGGCAAAGGCAATGGAATTGATCAAATCCTCCAAACGCCCGCTCATCGTGGCAGGCGGCGGCGTATTATTCAGTGATGCCTGCCAGGCGTTGGATGTCTTCGCGCGCCAGACCGGCATTCCAGTCAGCGAGACCCAGGCTGGAAAGGGCTGCCTGCCGTATGACCATCCACAGTGTCTCGGTGCGATCGGCGCCACCGGCACCCTGGTTGCCAATCGTATCGCCCATGACGCGGACCTGGTGATCGGCATCGGTACGCGTTACTCTGATTTCACCACCGCTTCAAAAACAGCTTTTCAGAATCCACGGGTCAGGTTCATCAACATCAACCTCTTTGAAATGGACGCCTTCAAGCACTCCGGGCTGGCTCTCACCGCTGACGCGCGCGTGACGCTGGAAGAACTGACCCAATCCATCCGCGGCTGTCAGGTGAGCCCTGAATACATCTCTGAGATAAAGAATCTCAAGAACGAATGGGAAGAAGAGACTGAACGTCTTTACCACCTTGACCACCTGCCCTTGCCCGGCCAGAGCGAGGTGATCGGCGCGATATGGGAAACGATCGGCGCGCGCGACGTGATGATGTCTGCCGCCGGCAGTCAGCCGGGTGACCTGCACAAGCTCTGGCGCGCCAGGACGCCCAATTCCTACCATATGGAGTACGGCTATTCCTGCATGGGGTACGAGATCCCAGCGTCTTTAGGGGTGAAGCTGGCTGACCCCACACGTGAGGTTTACGTATGGGTGGGCGATGGCACCTACCTGATGAACCCCACCGAGATCCTCACCGCTGTACAGGAAGGCATTAAGGTCACCATCATCGTGGTGGATAACTCAGGCTTCGGTTCGATCGGTAGCCTGAGCGCTTCATTGGGCAGCTCCGGCTTCGGCACCCGCTTCCGCCGGCGCGACCCCGCAAGCGGTCAGCTGGACGGTGCGCAATTACAGGTTGATTTCGCAGCCAATGCCGCCAGCCTGGGGGCTGAGGTGTTCACACCCGCGTCTATAACTGAATTCCGTGAGGTGCTCTCGCACACCCGGCAGTTGGATCACACCTCGGTGATCGTGATCAGGACTGACCGCGAGGTCAAGGTACCGGGTTACGAATCCTGGTGGGATGTGGCTGTCTCGGAGGTATCAAGCATGCCGTCAGTGCAGCAAGCCCGCGTAGAATATGAGCAGCACCGTAAAGATGAGAAATATTTTCTCTAACACAAATAAAGTCGTCAGGAGAGGTAAAAAATGGGAATCAGGTTTGGATTGATCGGTGCAGGCAGAATGGGCAAGGTTTATGGCAATACATTAGCGTACTCCGTCGCGGAAGCAGACCTGGTGGCTGTGGCGGATCCGGATCCCGCGACACTGGAAGAGGTAGCGGCGCGCTATGGAATTTCATCGCGCTACACAGATTATCATGAGCTCCTGGCGCAAAAGGATATCGAAGCGGTGGTCGTCGCCTCCCCCACAGGCACACACGCCGAGGTGATCACGGCAGCCGCGCTGGCAGGCAAGCAGATCTTCAGTGAAAAACCGCTTTCGCAGGACCTGGAAGCCTGTGATCTCGCTTTGGCTGCAGTGAAAAAGGCCGGCGTGAAGCTGCAAATGGGTTTTATGCGTCGCTTTGACGCGCCATACGCCGCGGCAAAACAGAAGATCCTTGAGGGCGTCATCGGTCAGCCGGTGATGTTCAAAGCCAGCAGCCGTGATCCAAAGCGCACCAGCCTGGAGTTCGCCCGTCGCGAGAACAGCGGAGGCATGATCATGGATATGGGCGTGCATGATTTTGACCTGGCGCGCTGGTTGATGGGCAGCGAGGTGACCCGGGTGTACAGCGAAGGCGCCTGCCTGGCTTTTCCGGAACTGAAAGACGTCGGTGACATTGATAATGCCGTGATCAACCTGCGTTTTACCACTGAGGCCATTGGCAATATTGACATCAGCCGCAACGCTGTTTACGGGTATGACATCCGCACCGAGGTGCTGGGAACCGATGGCAGCCTGTGGATCGGCTACCTGCAGCAGACTCCCACCCTGGTGCTTACGCGCAGCGGAGTGATCCATGACACCGTGCCGTATTTCATGGAACGTTTTGGCGCTGCTTACGCAGAAGAAGTGCGTGTGTTCGCACGGCATGTTGCCAACGGCACTGATCCCGACGTCACCGGCGAAGATGCGCGGGCTGCAACCGCCATTGGTATCGCGGCCACATTATCGCTCGATGAGCAACGTCCGGTTTTACTCAGTGAAGTTGAAAAGTAACCCCAATCCATTTCAGTAAAGGTAACGGAGGAATTATGATCAAAATCGCCAATGCACCATGTTCCTGGGGAGCGCTCGAGTTTGACCTGGACGGTAAAGCCGCCGGCTACTCCCTGGTTCTCGATGAGATGCAACAAACCGGGTACGCCGGCACCGAGCTGGGTGACTGGGGTTTCATGCCCACCGATCCTGTCCAATTAAAAGAGGAACTAAGCAAGCGGAACCTGACACTTCTAGGCGCGTTTGTTCCGGTCGCATTGAAAGACCGCAGCACGCACACCAGGGGGATCGAAGCCGCGTTAAAGGTAGCCAGACTGCTGGCCGCTGTAGAGGGAACTTCTCCATTCATCGTGCTGGCAGACGACAACGGCAAGGTCTCAGAACGCACGCAGCACGCCGGCAGAGTGACATCTGAGATGGGTTTGAGCGACGCCGAGTGGGAAGCCTTCGCTGAAGGCACAAACCGGATCGCCAAAGCCATTAAGGACGAGACCGGCTTACGCCTGGTCTTTCACCACCATTGCGCTGGTTACGTTGAAACCCCGCAGGAAGTGGACAAACTGTTCGCCCTCACCGATCCTTCCCTGGTCGGTCTCTGCCTGGATACCGGTCATTATCAATTCGGCGGCGGTGACCCGCTGGCGTTCCTTAAGAAGAACGCCGGTCGTGTGTGGCATATGCACTTCAAGGACTGCCAGCCTGCAGTTGCCGAACGTTCACGCCATGAAGGTTGGGATTACTTCAGATCCGTCGAACAGGGTGTTTTTTGCGAATTGGGCAAAGGCGCGGTGGACTTTCCGGCGGTGAAGGCTGAACTGGAACGACAGGGATTCGAGGGTTGGATCGTTGTGGAACAGGACGTTCTGCCGGGTATGGGCAGTCCCTTCGAATCCGCGCAGCGCAATCGTGAATATCTCAAATCCATTGGATTTAATTAAACGAGGAAAATATGAGCGCTCAAAAAGTGATCAAAGTTGGTGTTATCGGCGCAGGCAGGATCGGCAAGATCCACGCGGAGAACCTGGCCACACGCATCCCCGGTGTTGTGGTGGAAGCCATCGCGGATGTCAACCTGTCCGCGGCGCAGGAGCTGGCGGAAAAACTGCACATTCCGCACGCTTACGCGGATTACCGCAAGATCATGGAGGACAATTCCATCAATGCTGTGGCGATCTGTTCCTCCACCAGTACGCATGCCGAACTGATGATCGAAGCGGCTGCTGCCGGTAAACACGTCTTTTGCGAAAAGCCCGTCGATCACAGCCTGGAAAAGATCGATAAGGCGATCGAGGCAGTAAAGAAAGCCGGAGTTAAGAGCCAGATCGGCTTTAACCGCCGTTTTGATCCCAACTTTAAAAAAGTACGTGAACTGGTTAAGGAGGGAAAGATCGGCGACCTGCATATTCTACGTATCACCAGCCGCGACCCAGCACCCCCGCCTGCTGAATACGTGAAAGGCTCCGGCGGGATGTTCCTGGATATGACCATCCATGATTTTGACATGGCGCGCTACCTTTCAGGCAGCGAGGTGGTTGAGGTCTACGCTGCAGGCGGTGTTATGGTTGACCCTGCCATTGGTGAAGCAGGCGATATCGATACCGCTGTCATCACACTCAAATTCGCTAACGGCGCGATCGGTACCATCGACAACAGCCGCAAAGCCGCTTACGGCTACGACCAGCGCGTTGAGGTCTTCGGCTCGGGTGGTATGGCTGCGGTGTCTAACAACACAGCGAATAACAGCGTGTACAGTAACGCTGAAGGTGTGTATTCAGAAAAACCGTTGTACTTCTTCCTGGAGCGCTATATGGAATCCTTCACCGCTGAGATGCGCGACTTCATCACCGCCATCCGCGAGGATAGCCCCACCCCCGTGAGCGTGGAAGATGGGCTCAAACCGGTTATTATCGCCATGGCTGCCAAGAAGTCGTTGGAAGAAAACCGCCCGGTCAAATTGGCTGAGATCAGATAAGAGAATAGTCTGACCGAAATTGATCCACAGATCCGGATTTCACTCCCGGATCTGTTTTATTGTAGGTATAGAAATGGAGCGTAATATATAATAAACAGGAAGACCTGATTGGTAAAAATATGCAGCAAAGTACAACCATGCGGGTAAAAGTGTTTATTCCCGCTTTTATTGACCATGAGCAATTGGAACCTGACGGCATGGTGACGCTCAAAGCCGGGGCCAGGATGGCCGACCTTTACCGCAAACTAAAGGTTCCGCTGCCGTTGCGGCTTTCATTTCTTTACGTGGTCAATTACGAACAGGTTAAATGGAATACGGTACTCAAGGATGGCGATACGGTCACATTCCTGTTTCCCGTCCACGGCGGATGAACCAGGCGATCAAAGGAGGAACAATGAAGGGTTATACAGGCAAGGTTCTTTTTGTCAATCTCACCACAGGAGACATCCATGCTGAAACGATCCCGGATGAGATATATGAAAATTATCTTTCAGGCGTGGGGCTCGGAGCGTATATCCTCTACCAGCGTATACCAGCCGGCGCTGACCCGCTGGGACCGGATAATATGCTTGGCTTTGTCAGTGGCTTGCTCACCGGCACTCCCAGCCTGGTTACCGGCAGGTGGATGGCAGTCTTCAAATCCCCCATTACCGGCGGGTGGGGCGATGCCAATTGCGGCGGAACCTTCTCGCCCGCGATCAAGCAGTGCGGGTACGACGCGATATTCATCAACGGCGTTTCACCCACACCGGTATATCTCTTCGTGGATAGCAATTCCGCTGTTCTGAAAGATGCTTCCAGCGTGTGGGGTAAGGATGCTGTCGAAGCGGAGAGGATCCTGCAGCAGGAAAACTTGAATAAGAAAAAACCGGTCGTGGCTCTGATCGGTCCCGCGGGTGAAAAACGCTCTCTGATCTCCGGTATCGTCAACGACGGAGGCAGGCTGGCAGCCCGTTCAGGTGGCGGCGCGGTGATGGGTTCCAAGAATCTCAAGGCAGTTGTCCTGGCGGGGGTGAAACCCATTGGCAGCCATGATCCGGCCGCAATGAAAACGCTGAGCAAGGAACTTTCGCAAAAAATGCACAAATTCAACCTGCCGGGCTTTGTTAAGGGAGGTGTCTTTCCTCTGATGGGAAAGATGATGGGCGGGATGAAACGTGCACTCCCTATGGACGGGGCTATGGCAGGCATCCTGATGAAGCGCTGGGGAACGATCAGCAACAACACCCTCGGCATCACTTCAGGCGACACGCCCATCAAGAACTGGAAGGGCTCGGTGGTGGATTTCGGACAGTCCAACTACAAACATCTCAACCCTGAAAAGATACTAAAGGTCGAGAAAAGGAAGTACCACTGCTATGGTTGCACCATCGGTTGTGGAGGGATCACGGATATCGCCGCAGCGACGAACGGTGAGTTTGCCGAATCGCACAAGGTGGAATACGAGACCTGCACCACTTTCGGCAGTTTATCGATGAACAAGGACCTGGATTCCATTCTGTACATTAACGAACTGCTTAACCGCGCTGGTATGGATACGATCGCCGCAGGCGGCGCCGTGGCTTTTGCACTGGAATGTTATGAAAATGGTGTGATCACCCCCGCAATGGCAGATGGTTTAGATCTGTCGTGGGGTAATTCGCAAGCGATCGTGGCGCTGGTCAAGAAAATGATCGCCCGTGATGGCATCGGCGATATGCTGGCTGACGGAGTAAAAACCGCCACGGCAAAACTGGGTGTCACCGGGCAGCCCTACGTGGTTACTGCCGGCGGTGTTGAGCCGGGCATGCACGATTCACGCTTCGATCCGCTACTGGCTGTCCACTTCAGCGTGGATCCCACACCAGGCCGTCACACCATCGGTTGTGCCCAGTATTATGACATGATGCACCTGTGGGAGAAAGTATCCTGGGCTCCCCCATCTGGCGCTTACCTGAAAGCGGGTGAATACATCCCGAGCGATAAAGTCGCTTTGAAGACCGTGGCGTCCTCCTGTTTTAAAGAACTGGTGGACGGCGCGGGCGGGTGTCTTTTCGCCATGATGCTGGGTGTAAATCATTGGAAGCTGTTCGAATGGCTCAACGCTGCCACCGGCTGGCAAAAAACGCCGGATGAGTACATGGAGATCGGTAAACGCATCCAGACGCTGCGCCAGATGTTCACCATCAAACATAACGTTGACCCGATGAGCTACAAGATCAGTCCGCGCATGGCGGGGGTGCCACCGCTCACAGCCGGCCCCAATAAGGGTAAGACCGTACCCATCGAAGCCATGATGAAATTGCACTGGAAACACTTCGGTTGGGATGAACAGACCGGTGAACCGACCGCAGCGACAAAAGCACTGCTCGGGTTGGACACCCTATAGAACGGGAGGATAAGATGGCAAACATAATCCCTGTGGTTGAGTACAGTCTGTGCGCCGCTTGCGGCGTCTGTGTGACGGCCTGCCCATTCAGTTGTCTGGAGTTGAGCAAGGTGGGAATTGATAAGTACAACAAGGCCTACCCATTTCTGGCATCACCATCTACATGCACAGGTTGCGGTATTTGCGCAAAAGCCTGCCCGGTGGAAGTGATCACCATGCAGGTGCTGACGGGGGTGCCGTAAGCCAACAGCCTAAAAAAGAGCGTCCATTTTAAACTAAACACGGAAAAACCATTACATACCAGCGGCGGCTTTTCCGTGTTTGATTTAAGGAAAGCAGGGTGTTATTGGATCATGGCATACAATTTACGCAAATCCTCTGCGAAAAGGATCTTTGGCACCGGGTAGAGAGGGTTGGCCTCTCTCAGCGCGTTATGGATCATACCGGGTAGATCCGCTTCCTGGATTCCACCCAGGCTGGTCGGAATGTTCATACGTGCATTCAAGTCCCTGATCCAGGCAATGAACTTGCGCGCTTTCACCTCAACACTGTCCCCACCTGTGGTGATCCCGATCAGATCCGCCAGTTCCGCCAGCGGCTGATAAGCCGTTTCTCCATAATAATCCAACACATACGGCAGAATTACAGCATTTGCCAGACCATGCGGGATGCGGTAATACCCACCGAGCGTGTGCGCGATGGCGTGCACATACCCCACGTATGCTTTGGTGAACGCGATCCCGGCGTAGAATGCTGCCGTGAGCATGTTGCTGCGCGCGGTGAGATTGCTGCCATCCGTGTAGGCGTTGTAGAGGTTTTCGTGGATCAGTTTAACCGCTTTGCGCGCCGCCTGGCGTGTTTCATCCGTGTTACTGCGGCCAACATACGCCTCAACGGCGTGCGTGAGCGCGTCCATACCAGTGGTGGCGGTGATATGCGGCGGGAGCCCAACCGTGATCAGCGGATCAAGCACGGCGTACTTCGGCACCAGGTGAAAGTCATTGACGGCGTATTTTTCGTGGGTGCGCGGGTTCGAGATCACCGCCGCGATGGTCGTTTCACTGCCGGTTCCTGCGGTGGTCGGCACAGCAATCAGCAGAGGTATCTTCTTCATCACCTTCAGAAGACCACGCATCTGTGGGATGGTCAAATTCGGCCTGGCGACCCTCGCTCCCACCCCCTTGGCGCAGTCCATGGGTGATCCCCCGCCAAAAGCGATGATCGCCTGGCAGCCATTATCTTTATACATCTTTAAGGCTTCCTCGATATTGTCGATCGTCGGGTTGGCCACTGTATCATCGTAAACATGGCAGGTGACCCCGGCTTTTTCCAGTTCGGAAAGCAACGGAGCGGTCAACCCAAGAGAGGTGATGCCCTTATCTGTCACAAGCAGAACTTTTTTCTTCCCCGCTTTAGTCAGCAGAGCTGGGATCTTGAGAATGCTATTCTCGCCTTCTATAATTTCGGCATCTTTCCATTTAACAAGCCCTGTTACCAGCCGCATGACCGCCTGATAAATACGATAAAAAAATACGCGCATGGTGTTCCTCCTTTTTTCTTCCGGGGATTTATGTTGTCTCCCAACCCAATAAGCATATTATACAAATCATCTCATTTTTCATACATCAATTATGATCACCTATCAGTAAACTAAGCGGATCCCCTAAAATGAAATCGGGATAAAATAAGCTCAACAATTATCATAGATAAAAGGGATTGACATGGAACCAGGCGCAAAACTTCGCACCCTTACCAAACTACTCTACGGCAGCGGGGATTTCGGGTACAGCATGAACAACTCCATCATCGCGGCGTTGTTCCCGATTTTCATGATGGACGTGGTAGGCGTTACCCCTGCCCTCGCCGCTGCCGCATTGTTCATCGGACGCAGCTGGGATTACATCAATGACCCGCTAGTGGGATATCTATCCGACCGTACGCGTACCCGCTGGGGAAGACGGCGCCCCTGGCTGCTTTTCGGCGCTCTGCCTTTTGCCCTTACATTCACCCTTTTGTGGATAAAGCCCACTTTCATCACCACACAGACTGGAATGTTGATCTTTTTTGCAGTGGTGTACCTCATCTACGAAGCCAGTGCGACCACCGTTTATATGCCCTATTTCGCCCTCACCCCCGAACTTACCCAGGATTACGATGAACGCACCCAATTGACCAGCTTCCGCATGCTGTTCAACATCATCGGCGGTCTCACCGCTTACACACTTCCCATGCTGGTGATCGGTTCGATGATACCGGAGAACGCCAACCGGGTGGTATTAATGGCGATCATCTTCGGATTGCTGGCTGCCGCGCCGTACCTTGTGGTGTTCTTTAGTGTACGGGAGAACAAAGAGTACATCGACCAGGCTCAACCTAAATTGCGCGATGCGTTCAAAGCGGTGCGCCGCAACAAGCCATTCTTCTTCGCCGCCATGATCTACCTGTGCACCTGGATCGTGATCATCCTGGCAGAAACCAACCTGATGTTCTACATCAAATATGTGCTCAAACGCCCGAACCAAAGCTCACTGGTGATGGGCGCCATCTTCATTTCAGCGATCATCGCCCTGCCCTTCTGGAACTGGTTATCCAAAAAAGGCAACAAACGCACCGCGTACATAACGGGGGTATCCTTCTGGGCAGTCACGATGTGCACACTCGCATTGTTTAATGCGCAAACACCCTTATGGATACTGCTCATCGTTTGTGTGTTATGCGGTTTTGGTTTGAGCGCGGCGCAAGTGTTGCCCTGGGCGATCATCCCGGATGCCATCGAGTGGGACGAATATCACACCGGGGAACGTCACGAGGGTACCTTCTACAGCCTGATCACGTTGATGGGCAAAATGGCCAATTCGATCGCGGTGCCCCTCTCTCTGCTGCTGCTCGAGTTCACCGGTTACGTATCCAACGCGGCCGAGCAGCCCGCCAGCGCACTGCTCGGCATCAAGATCGTCATCGGTCCGATCCCGGCAGCCTTGCTCTTCACCGGCATCGTCTTCGCCATCTTTTACCCGTTGAGCCGCGAAAAATACACCCAGATCGTCACCGAACTCAACCTCCGCAGAGAGGCCAGGCGTAAAGCGCGCGCTGATAACAAACAATTTGAAATTGAGGAACAACCGGTTATCAATTGAAACCGATGATAAGCCGGAAACAAGGGATTATCGTAACAATGTAAAGATGATTTTTGTTCCAGATTTTGGTTGACAAGTCCCCCGAAAAATCTATATAATGATTTTACACGGTGCAAACCGTAATCGTAACGCGCAATAACAATTGAATATCCTCCGATTCATTCGATCCCACCGGGATAAATGAACGATAGGGTATGGAGAGTAATTTCCATGCCTGCCAGTGCGCAAAGGAGAACTTGATACTGTGCAGTGATTGCTGCCAGTGAGTTTTCTTGTGCATTTTTGTTTTTAACAGGAAATCAAAGGAGGTTATAAGGGGAATATTCTCTAAGTATTGTTGTCATGAATCACAACTATCTTAGTTGATAATTTAGGAGGCTACTATGTTTTTTGTACGCGTAAATATGACGGATCGAACCTATACAGTTACAGATGTGCCGGAAAAATACAAACACCTGGCTGGTCGCGGGCTGACCTCGAACATTATCGCTGATGAAGTTCCGCCGTTGTGTCACGCGCTGGGTCCTAACAACAAGCTTGTATTTTCTCCCGGCTACACCACAGGAACCAGCGCACCCACTTCCTCCCGTATTTCTGTCGGCGGCAAATCACCTCTTACCGGCGGTATCAAGGAAGCCAACGCGGGCACTTCTTGGGCGGCTGATCTGGGTGTGTTGAATATCAAAGCCCTGATCATTGAAGGCTTTCCTGAGGAAAAAGGGAAGTTCTGGGGAATGTCAGTGACCTGGGATGGAAAACCCAAGGTTGAATTTTTCGAAGCCACCCAGTACGCCGGGAAACCCCTGGCCGAAGTTCATCCAGCCATGTACGAGAAGTTTGGAGAGAAGATCTCGGTGTGCAGCATCGGTATGGCAGCCGAGCATGGCTACAGCAACTCAGGATTGTGTTTCAACGACCAATACAAACGACCCACCCGCTATGCCGGTCGTGGCGGCTTAGGTGCGGTAATGGCCACTAAAGGCCTCAAATTTATTGTCCTCAACCGCGCTGGCGCGCCTGGTGTTGAGATCGTCGACAAAGCCCTCTTTGAGGAAGGCCGCAAAAAGATGATCGACGCACTGCGCACGCACGCGATCACCAAGCCCAAAGGCGGTTTAAATTCCTACGGCACCGCCATCCTGGTCAACATCCTCAACGAGGCTGGTGGTCTGCCCACCCGCAACTTCTCCAGCGGGCGCTTTGAAGGCGCTCCCAAGATCAGCGGTGAAACGATCTTCGAGAAGAACAAGGAACGCAAGGGCAAGGAGATCTACAACCACAACTGCAGCCCCGGTTGTATCATCCAGTGCTCCAACACGGTCTACGACGAAAATGGCGAGGAGATTACCTCCTGCCTTGAGTACGAATCCGCCTGGGCCATGGGTGCCGATTGCGGTATCGATAATCTGGAAGATGTCGCTAAGATGAACGCCCTGTGCAACGACTACGGTTTGGATACGATCGAAACCGGTGTAGCTATCGGCGTTGCCATGGAGGGTGGTTTGATCCCCTTCGGTGACAGCAAGGCAGCAATTGAACTTGTTCACGAAATGGGCAAGGGCACCCCGAAAGGCCGCATTCTTGGTGCCGGCGCTGCCACCACCGGCCGCGCGTTCGGCGTGACCCGCGTACCCGTTGTGAAAGGCCAGGCTATGCCGGCTTATGAGCCGCGCGCGGTTAAGGGTATTGGCATCACCTACGCCACCACCACCATGGGCGCTGACCACACCGCCGGTTACACCATCGCGCCCGAGATCCTTGGCGTCATGGGAAAACAGGATCCCCTCAGCCCCGAAGGTAAAGCTGGCCTCAGCCGCGCTTTCCAGGCCACTACCGCTTTCATTGACTCGTCCGGTCACTGCCTGTTCATTGCCTTCGCCATCCTGGATATCGCCACCGGCTACCAGGGCATGATCGACGAGGTCAACGGCGTTACCGGCAACAAGTGGAGCGCTGATGACATCCTCAAGCTGGGTGGAGACATTCTGAAGGTGGAGCGCAAGTTCAATGAAGCCGCGGGTATCGGCAAGGAAGGCGACCGCATGCCTGAGTTTATGAAATCTGAACCCCTGCCGCCGCATAATGTTACCTTCGATGTCTCGGACGAGACCTTGGATTCAGTCTTCGGCGAGCTGTAAGTTTTGAACCTCACACCTCCCTTCCTGAGAGTCAGGAAGGGAGGTTTTTTTTATGATGATATAATTTTTTCAATCTTACTGGTAGAAAAAGACGGAGCGGTAATGCCAAAAATTTTCGCTGACAACGATGGAAACCTGATCCTGCCAAAGAACTTCATGGAACGGCGCCTGATGCGCTCATGTTCAGAGTACTGGCTGGATGAACGCGAAGGCGATCTGATCCTGCATCCGCGGATCCCCAACGCCCGAAAACTTTATATTGAACCCACCACAGTGTGCAATCTCAAATGCAGCACGTGCATCCGCAATGTTTGGGGTGATCCGATCGATATTATGACGCAGGAGACTTTCGATAAAATACTGGGCAGCCTGGATGGCCTGCCGGAGCTCAAACGGGTGGTCTTTACCGGTTTCGGCGAACCATTATCACACCCGCATATCCTGGATATGGTCGAAGCCATCCGCAAACGTGACCTTTCAGTCACGATCGGTTCAAACGGGTTGCTGCTGACCCCAGGGGTCGCCAGAGAATTGGTGAAGTTAGGCGTGGACAGGCTGGTCGTCTCTGTCGATGGTGTAAACCCCATGACGTATGATAGAGTCCGCGGCGCTGACCTGACCCGGGTGTTGGATAATCTGCATCATTTAAACGAGATCAAAGAGGAACTGAAAACCTTAATGCCCGCACTCGGCATTGAGTTTGTCGCCTTGCGCTCCAACTATCACGAACTGGAAGGGCTGACTGCCCTGGCGATGAAGCTCAAGGCTTCACGGGTGCTGGTCAGCAACGTACTGCCCTACAGCGAAGACATGAAATCCGAGATCCTCTACGGGTACCAACCCCAGGATCCATTCAAGTCCTCAGGGTTCCCGGTGCAGACCGGTGCGTTCATCGCCTGGGGCAACCTGGAACTGCCGCGCATGCACTGGGGAGCGGAACGACGCTGCCGCTTTGTAAATGATCACTCGATCGTCGTGGGCTGGGATGGCGGGGTCGCTCCATGTTATGCGCTTTCGCACAATTATTCCTATTACGCGATCGATGGACGTAAAAAAGAGGTTACCCGCTATGTGTTGGGGAACGTCAACGACTTCCCCTTGTCAGAGATCTGGATGTCGGAAGAGTACACCCGTTTTCGCAGCGAGGTGCTGATCTTCCACTTCCCGTCCTGCCCTGATTGCGACCTGCGAGATACCTGTGAGCTGCGGGGCTTGAACGAAGGATGCTGGGGATTGAATCCCTCATGCGCGGATTGCCTGTGGGCACAGGATATTGTTATTTGCCCGTAAATTGAACTTGTTTGGAGATGCCCATTGAAGATCAAATTGAAATTGTTCGCGAACCTGAGGCAATATCTGCCCGGTGCCACCATCGGCGAAGCAGTCGAGGTTGAAATTCCGGAACAATTCACGCTTGGGGAACTTGCCGCTTTGCTCAAGTTACCCCCGGATGAAGTGAAAATATGCTTTATAAATGGCATCATCTGTGAACTTGATCAAAAAATAAACGCGGGGGATGAGGTGGGTATTTTCCCCCCCATCGGAGGAGGATAAATGACGGAAATTCACATCGACACCTGGCTATATGGCAACCTGGCTGCTTATGGTGGCGACCCGAACGAGCATAATTTTGCCAATGTAAATGTCGTACTCCCTGAGAACAGTTCACTCCAGGACCTGTTGAACAAGCTGGAAATGAAAACGGAGGAACGCGGGATCACCTTTATCAATGGGGATCTGAGCGCCATGCCGGGCATGCAGCCTGATCTGGATCACGCGCTTAAGGATGGAGACCGTGTCGCATTCTTCCATCTGCGCTCCATGTGGCCGTTCCAGTATCGTCACGGCGTGGCAATGGTCGATGAAATGCAATCCGCCATCGACAACAGCGAGGATATGGGATTACGCCACGCGTATAAACTGCCCGATGATAAATAACTGAAAACAGAGCAAAACTAAAATTCGGCGTTGGATTCGATCAAGTGGATCGCGGTGGACTTAAATACCGCGATCACTTCTTTTCCCGCCTGAAGGTCCATGTCCCTGGCTGACGGTCGGGTGACGAGCGCGGTCAGCGCAAATCCCGATTCCAGCAGCACACGTGTCAGCGGTCCCTGGTTGATCAGCTGGGTCACCCGGCAGCGCAGGCGGTTGCGTGCGGAAGAAGGCTTTACTTCCTCCGAAACGTTGTAGAGAGTGATATCTTCGGGACGCAGGCAGATGAACACCGGCGTTCCGGGGGCAAGGTCGCTCACCACGTCGAACAGGGCACCGTTTGCCCTCACCTGCACCAGGTCTTCCATTTTCTTTTCCACTTTTCCGGGAATGATGTTCTCCACCCCCACGAACGCTGCCACTTCGGGTGTATTGGGGCGTGAAAACACCTGTGAGACCTTATCCAATTGATGCAATTGACCTTTGAACAATACCGCCACCCGGTCGCCGATCGCCAGCCCTTCCTCAAGGTCATGCGTCACGTAGATACAGGTCTGGTTGGTTCGTGAGAATATGTCGCGCAGGTCGCGCAACAGTTCCTGTTGGGTCGGGGTATCCAGCGCGCTGAAAGGCTCATCCATCAGGATCAATCCGGTTTCCAGGCAGAATGCGCGCGCCAGGCTGACCCGTTGGGCCTCACCGCCGGAAAGTGACCCTGACCTGCGCTTTGCCAGGTGGGTTATGTGCAGTTGTTCCATCCAGAATTCAACACGCCTGCGGATCTCCTGCTCCGGGATGCCGCGAAACTTAAGACCCTGTGCAATATTACTGAAGACAGTCCCGCTCAATAGTAAAGGTGACTGGTAGACTGTGCTGATCTTGCGCCGGTAACCCAGGTCATTCAGATCCGGCGCGTCGGTGAATTTCACGCTGCCTTTTGCATGCTTTTTCAACCCGGCCACCACCTGCAGCAGCGTGCTTTTGCCGGCTCCATTGGGTCCCACAACCACCAGTACTTCGTTTTTTTCAACGATGAGTTCCGGCAGGTCAAGGATCACGGTGCGGTCCGCTTTCACCTGGAGGTTGTGAATTTCAAGCAGGGAGGCCATAAGTCTATTTCCTGCGCTGTTGCAGGGTGGTTAAGGCAAAGTTCACCAAAAAAGCCAGACCCAGTAGAATAATGCTCAACGCGATGGCTGAGGCAAATTCCCCGCGGCTGGTCTCCAGCACGATGGCGGTGGTGAGCACCCGCGTGGAACCCTTGAGATTGCCGCCTACCATCATGGAAGCGCCGACCTCTGAAATGACGCTGCCAAACGCTGCGATCAGCGCTGCCACCAGCGCGAGCCGCGCTTCCTTCCACAATGAAATGATCATTTGAACTTTTGACGCGCCCAAACCCAAAAGTTGTACCCGCAACCGCGGATCCAGCTGCTGGAGGGATGTAATGGTCAAACCGGCTGCCAGCGGGAAGGAGATGAGCACCTGGGCGATAACGATGGCTGCCGGCGTGTAGATAAGCTTTAACCCGCCAAGCGGACCGCTGCGCCACAGGAAGATGGAGACCACCAACCCTACCACCACCGGCGGCAGCGCCATGCCGGTGTTGATCAGGCTGATCCAGAATTGGCGCGACCGGAAGTTCACCAGCGCCAGGAAGGTTCCCAGCGGCAGCCCGATGAGGATGCTGATCAGTGTCGCGATGCCGGATACTTTTAATGAGAGCAGGGTGATCCGGACAACTTCCGGATCACCCTGAAGGAGTAACTGAAAAGCCCTGATGATGCCTTCAATGAGATTCTGCATACAGGGCTATTTTACTAGTACTCTGGATTTCCCGCGTCAGGGAAGAACAGAGGTTGACCGTATTTGTCGACTCCAAAGGTTTCAACCATCTTTTGCACTTCATCCGTCACCAGCCAATCGGCAAATGCTTTTGCACCGTCGTAGTTCATGTTGGTCCACTTTTCCGGGTTGACGGTGATGACGTGGTAGATATTCAAAAGGGCTTTGTCCCCTTCATACAAGACGTCGAGGTCCAGCGTATCCTTGAGAGCCAGGTAAGTGGCGCGGTCAGTGAGGGTGTAGGCCATTTTTTCTGAGGCGATGCGCAGGGTATCCCCCATGCCCTGGCCGGTGTTGAGGTACCAATCCCCTTCGGGGGTGATCTCAGCTGCCGCCCATAACTTCAACTCCATCTTATGGGTACCTGAATCATCTCCACGCGTGGTGAAAGGAGCCTTGGCTCCCGCGATCGCCTTTAGAGCTGCCAGGGTATCCGTGCTTCCCTTGATCCCAGCCGGGTCATCCGCCGGACCGACAATGACAAAGTCATTGTGCATGATCAGGAAGCGGTCCTTGCCGAACCCGCCTTCCATGAAGGTGACTTCTGAGGCAGGCGCATGCACCAGCAGCACATCTGCGTTGCCTTCTTCACCCATCTTCAAGGCTTCGCCGGTTCCCACGGCTACCATCTTCACCACGTATCCGGTTTCTTCCTGGAAAATGGGCAGCAGGGTATCCAGCAAGCCTGAATCCCGCGTGCTTGTCGTGGTCGCCAGGATCACATCAGGGTTGGCTGGTGCAGGGGCAGCGGCGGGGGCTTCGGTGGGAGCCTCGGTTGCCACGGGGGCGCCTGGTGCTTCAGTTGGAGCTTTTGTTGCCGCGGGAGCCGTAGGGACATCTGTGGGCTGCGCTGCACATGCAGTCAGCAAGAGGCTCAGGCTCAATAGAATGGACAGCAATACAAGTACGGATTTCTTCATTTTATTCTCCTTTGAGTGTTTAGGTTATGACAGATGGCAACCATAAAAATAACCAGCTGAATGATTCTTGGCTCTTGTCTTAATTTATCTTATACTGTATAATTGTATAGTTACAGTTATACAATTAATAATAATCTTATCTCCTTTTTTCGTCAATGGATTATGGCTGCGCTTATTTTCAATTCGGTGAATAAAAAATAAAAAGGATCTGCCATGGATGAAGATTTTCTCTACCTGCGCATTGCCGAATCGATCAGGCGCGACATTACCAGCGGGAGCTACACACCTGGCGACACCCTGCCCTCCATCAGAAGCATGGCGGAAGCCTGGAACTGCACCAATGGTACCGTGCAGCGCGCCCTCCGCGAATTGGAAGCAGCCGGTCTGGTCACCAGCCACCCGGGAAAAAGGACGCGGGTGATCGGTGTGCCTCCGCAAGCCCCGGCAGACACGCTGCAGCGAGCGCACCTGATCCACCGGGCCGAAACTTTTCTGCTGGAATCCATGACCGCAGGATTTGCCCCGCTGGACGTGGAAGACGCCTTCCGGATCGCCATCAACCGCTGGCGGACAGCAGTTCAACCGCAAACCAGGTTATCTGCGAAAACGTTGCGATTTTCAGGCAGCCACGACCTGGTTGTGGCCTGGCTGGCTACCCATTTTGGAGAAATTGCTCCTGGATACACACTGAAACTTAACTTCTCAGGCAGTCTTTCCGGTTTAACCAGCCTGAAAAAGGGTGAAGCCGACATCGCCGGAACACACCTGTGGGATGAACCCACTGAGACCTACAACGTGGAAGTTGTGAAAAGCATGTTCCCTGAAGGCGGGATCGCCCTGATCACATTGGCGCATCGCCGCCTTGGTTTCATGCTCAAGTCGGGTAATCCCAAACAAATCCGGGGAATTGAAGACCTGGCGCGACCCGAAGTCAGGTTTGTAAACCGGCAGCCGGGTTCAGGTACCCGTGTTTTCCTGGATGCCCTATTACGCAGGAATAAGATCAATGCCGCGCAAATCGCGGGTTATGCAGATGAACGCTCAACCCATTCTGAAATCGCGGCGGAGGTGGCACAATCCCGCGCAGATACCGGTATCGGCCTGGAAGCCGCTGCAAAAGCCTATGGGCTCGAATTTATCCCGCTGACCACCGAACGCTATGACCTGGCGCTGAGAGAAAGCACGTTCCAGCTCCCTGCAATCCAACAAATGGTCAACTGGCTGAAGAGTGACGCATTCCATGATCTACTGCGCCGCCTTGGTGGATATGAACACACCCAAAGCGGATTGGTTAACCGGGTTTAATTAACGTCAATTTTAAACAAAACCGGCAGTGAGGTAATTCCACACTGCCGAAAAATGATCATCCACTGCTGCAGGATTCTAATTTGAAAGGTTCTACTTCCTGCCGCATTCGTAGGTATCACCGCGCAGGGTCTCCACCGCGTGCGCCATCACCGGCAAAAAGACCTCGATGGACTCCAGCGCGCCTTTGGGGCTGCCCGGCAGGTTGACGATCAGGGTTGCCTTGCGGATGCCGGCTGTGGCACGGGAGAGCATCGCCCGTTGGGTGATCTGCAGGCTCGCCTGGCGGATCGCTTCCGTTATCCCCGGGGTTGACCGGTCGATCACTGCCTGGGTCGCTTCAGGTGTCACATCGCGCGGGGCAAATCCTGTGCCGCCGGTGGTGAAGATCACATCATACTCTCCGGAATCGCATAACTCGATCAATATGGCTTTGATCTCTTCGATCTCGTCCGGCACGATCACTGTGCTTATAACCAGGGCTTTTCCGCGCAATGCCTCCACCAGGGCAGGACCACTGCGATCCTCGCGTGTGCCGGCGAACCCCTTATCGCTGACGGTGATGATCGCGACACGGATATCTGGTGTGTCCGAATTTTTATTCGCCATCTCCCTTATCCTCCGATCTTACTCATGTTCTTATTAGGAATAAAGGTTCGATCAAACTCATGCTGAGCAGGTTTATTGTAGATTGCCCCGGCGATCAACTGCTTCAACGCGTCCTCACCGTTGTTTAGAGCCTCCAGCAATGAGAGCTCCGAATTATCCCCCAGGCACATACGTAAGTTGCCGTCGCTCATCAGTCGTACGCGGTTACAGGAGCGGCAGAATTTTTGCGAATGGGGGCTGATAAAACCCACCCTCCCAAGGTAGCCCTCCACCTGGTAATCGCGCGAAGGCTGGCTGGGGTAACGTGGTGCCAGTGGTTTTAGGTGCGGGCGGGCACTGATAAGTTCAGTATTGTTCACGCGCAGTGAGCCGTGCTGTCCCAATTCACCCAGCGGCATCAGTTCAATGAAGCGCACGTCCAATGGCCTATCGCGGGTCAATTCGATAAAATCATCCACCTCATCATCATTCCTGCCCTTCACCAGCACCACATTGATCTTCACCGGTGTTAATCCCGCATCCATAGACTCCTCAATACCTTTGAGTACCAGGTCCAGGTTCCCGCCACACATCGCCTTGAAACGGTCAGGTTTTAACGAGTCCATGCTGATGTTCACCCTGTTCAACCCGGCAGATCTAAGAAGCCTGGCGCGCCCGTTCAATTGCTGGGCGTTGGTGGTCATGGATAAATCCCGGATCCCTTCGATCACGGAGATATTTTTGATGATCTTCATGATGTCTTTTCGCAGTAAAGGCTCACCACCGGTCAGGCGCACTTTTTTAATGCCCAGGTCGGCAAAGACACTAACAATGCGCGTAAATTCATCCGCTGTAAGTTCTCTTTCCTTGGGGCAGTCCCCTTCTTCAGCACGGCAGTAGGTGCAGCGCAGGTTGCAGCGTTCTGTTACCGATACTCTCAGGTAATCGATTTGCCGTCCAAATTGATCAAGCATGATCTACTTATAACCCTTCACGTTTAAAGTCGCCGGATTTTCCTCCGCTCTTGCGGATCAATTGTACCTTTTCAACCGTCATTGCGCGATCCACAGATTTGCACATGTCATAGATCGTCAACGCGGCAACACTGGCTGCGGTGAGGGCTTCCATCTCCACCCCGGTGACATAGGTGGTTTTCACGGTCGCCGTGATCAATACTGCGTCAGGTTGCACCGCGTCCAGGTCTACCGCGGCGCTGGTAATGGGAATGGGGTGGCACATGGGAATGAGCTCGGGGGTGCGTTTGGCCGCCATGATCCCGGCGATGCGCGCGCTGGCGAAGACATCTCCCTTTTTAATCTTATCATCCAGGATGAGCGCTAACGTCTCCGGTTTCATCCTCACCAGTGCCGTTGCCACTGCAACCCTCTCCGTGGTTGATTTTTCACCGATATCCACCATCACAGCTTTGCCTTTGTTGTCCAGGTGTGTTAACTCCATGGTCTCATCTCCCCGGGGTTTTCCAGTATATAACCGCCAAGTTCTGCCAGGCGCTGCGCGAATGCTTCGCTCCGCAGCACCTCCAGCAATTGCTGCAGCGCGTCAAGCTGCAAGGCGTCCTCCAGCACAAGCAGATCATACTGCTCCTGGTAGATTGGTACAAAATCCAGCCTGAATGCTTTAGCCACTGAGTAAATGCCAAGGCCGGCGTCCGCCGTTCCAGCCGCGATCGAGGCAGCCACAGACGAGTGAGTATATTCCTCACGCACATACCCATTGATAATAGATGGATCAATATCAGCTTGTTTCAGCAGGTAATCCAGCAGGATGCGCGTACCGCTGCCTTTTTGGCGGTTCACATAACTCGCACGCGCCAGGTCTGACAATCCCGATATCCCCAACGGGTTGCCCTGCTGGACCATTAATCCCTGTGTACGCTGCACACACTCGATCAACACCACTCCACCATCCGGGAAGAAACGCTGCAGATACGGTATGTTGTACACACCGCTGGCTTCATCCAGCAGGTGGATCCCGCCCAGGTGAGCTTCTCCCCGTTTAACAGCCAGTATTCCGCCCATGCTTCCCACGTGCGAAGAGGTGATACGGCTTTCCGGCCAGCACTGCTTCATAAGATCCGCGATCTCATCCAGTAACGGGTCGTGGCTGCCGGTGATTACCAGCGACCGTTCGATCTCCTGCATACTGCGCAGCAAGCGTACGTTGACCAACTCGCCGGGTTCGTAACCCTCCACGTTTTGCGGCACTTCAATGATCCCATCCGCTTTGACCATGGTGCTGACCGCGCCCGCACCGCGGTTCAACGGCACCGCTACGAGCTTTCCGCGCACCCTGCCCAGGGTTGCGCGTATGTGTTCTTTGTACTTCAGTGAAGAAGTCAACCTGCGTGAGACCTCCACCTGGCAATGCTCGGATTGAACACCCGTTCGTCCTGTCAACAGGTCAACAACCGGTTTGAACAACTCCTCCATTACCAGCATGCCTGAAACCGGATAACCCGGCAGCCCCAGCATAGGGATGACACCTTTCTGGTTTGGTGAAGCAGACGCCGCCAGGATGGCAGGTTTGCCAGGCCGGATGGCGATGCCGTGCGCGATCACTTCACCTAATTCCTGCATCGCGCTGACCGCGTAATCCTTCTTCCCGGCGGATGAACCCGCGATCAGTACCACCGCGTCGCACTCACCCAACGCGGTTTCAATGCCCTTAATGGTCGGCAGGGTGTCTGGCGCGATGGGATATTTGCGCGGGGTACACCCCCACTGTGTGAGCATGGCCGCGAAAATACTGGTGTTGAACTCAATGATGCTGCCCGAATTGGGGTTATCTGTGAGCAGCACAAGTTCATCCCCGGTCAGGGATCAGCCCGATCACCGGTCTGGCGACCACATTCACCTGCAACACCCCGCACGCCAGCAGCGCGCCGTGGTGGCCAGGGTGATCTCTGTGAGGGAGGAGCCAGTCATATCGCCGGCGCTGATGTCCTCACCGATCTGGCGGATGTGTTCCCACGGCACCGCGGCTGAGTAGAGCGTGATAAACCCATCGCCCTCGTCGTCCTCCACCATGACCACCGCGTCAGAGCCAGCCAGTAATTGATCACCGGTGTTGACCAAGGTGTAGTCTGAAGATTGAATGTGCACCGGTGTGCGCTCGCTCGCGCCGAAAGTCAGCCGTGAATCCAGCGCCACGCCATCCATGGCGCAGGCGTTGTAATGCGGGAGCAGAAATTCGCGCATAGACCGCCTCCGCGCTGATGCGGTTGAGCGCGTCAACGGTTGAGACGCTTTCCATCCCCCGCGTTAAACCTCGCTCAATAAGCGCGGCGATATATTTATTCCGGGCGTCTTCCAGCGGCAGGTTGGTCAGGTATTGATAAGGCGATCACCTCGGGTAATGTCACTTCCACCATTTCGCCCTGCTTGAGCCCTTCCAGCTCACGCGGGATGCGGATGAACCCATCGGTACAGGCCAGCGTGGTGATCAACCCGGATTTGCTCGGCACCGGCTCCACCTGCCCATCACGGATCATCACCGGTACGATCTCCTCACGCCCATGAGTCGAAGGGACGGAGCGCGAAACTGGCAGCGTAACCCGGCTATCTGTAACGGTGGCACCCTGCATGCTGAACAGGATCGGTCTGACCAGGTGGTAAAAAATGAAAAAAGCAGCCACAGGGTTGCCAGGCAAACCAAAAACCGGTTTTCCCGCGATCTGCCCGAAAAGGGTGGGCTTGCCGGGCTTGATCGCCAGTCCGTGCACCAGCATCTCACCCAGGTTGTTGATCACCCGCGGCATGGCATCCTTCTCGCCCACCGAGGTACCGCCGGACAGGATCAACATATCATGCTGTGCCACAGCCGCCTTGACTGCCGCGGTGACCTCTTCCTCTTGATCACGAATGATGCCCAGGATTTGCGGGGTGCCCCCGGCTTCGCGTACAGCATTGTGGAGCATGGGTGCGTTGACGTCGCGGATCTGCCCCGCACCGGGCTTTTCGCCGGTTGGCACCAGCTCATCACCTGTGGAGATGATCGCCACGCGCGGGGAGCGCATCACCGGCACGGTTGTGATCCCCAGGGCAGCCAGTGTCCCACTGTCTGCGGCGTTAATGCGCCGGCCAGCGGGAAGCAGTACCTGACCGGGTTTTGTATCCTCGCCGCGCATGATCATGTTCGTGCCTGGAGCAGATGGCTTGTAGATGGCAATCTGACCACCACCCAGGTCTTCAGTGTGCTCCAGCATGACCATGGTATCAGCACCTGCCGGTACCTCGCCGCCGGTGGGTACGCCGGCGCACTGCCCCTGAGCAATGGAAAAACCGGCGTGCTGCCCCATCTCCACCACCCCCGCCAGCATCAACAGCGCCGGAATCGTGTCGCTGCAGCCGAACACATCCGTGCTCTTCACCGCGTAGCCGTCCACGGTTGAGCGGTCAAAGCCCGGGATGAACTCGCTGGAGCGGATGTCCTCTGCCAGTGCACGCAGCAACGCCTGCTCAATAGGAACCACTTCACTGGCTGTGCGCAGGGTACCGAAATGCGCCCGGGCAATGCTTATTGCTTCAGAGAGGGGTTTAACGGTCAACATTAATGGATCAACCTTAAGTGTATTGAATGATGAAAGACTTATTATCCCTGGTCAGCAGCCGCACCGGTTCCGTGAGACTCCTTGATATTCTTCGGCAGGATCGCGTAAAAAGCCGTGGCATCCACCACCTCATCCAACGGGACATGCTCCATGAAAGTGTGCGCGTAGATCTCATCTCCGGGTCCAAAACCGATCGAAGGGATCTGCGCCTTCCCGGCCCAGTAGGTGCCATTGGTTGAGAAATCCCAGGTGCCCAACAGGCGCGCTTCGCCGAACACATCCAGGATAGCGTTTTGCCCAGCCTGTACCAGCGGATGAGTATCCTCCTGCAGCCATGCCGGGAAATACTTGCTCACCGGGAACTTAAACCCGGTGTAGGAAGGTTCGTCATAAAACAGCTCTTCCACAATGATCTCATTCTGCAGGTAATCCGGGATCAGCCCCTTTACCAGGTCGATCACATAATCATGCGGCTCGTTCAAGGTCAAGCGTCGGTCGATGTAGATGGTGAACAGGTCAGGCACCGCGTTGAGCGAGTTGGTACGCGCCACAGCGTCTGTCACCGCGATGGAAGGAGCGCCCAACACCGGGTGATGTCCCATGCCAAAACGGAAACGGCGGTCCAATTCACGCACCAGGTTAATGATGGACGCCATTTTGTAAATGGCATTATCGCCAATATAGTGCACCGCCGCGTGGGCGGACCGCCCCAGTGTGGTGATCTTTAGTTCAATGCGTCCTTTGTGCCCGCGGTATATATTCATTTTGGTTGGCTCACCGATCACCACAAAATCAGGTTTCACTTGCGGGTCAACTTCTACGAAAGCGTTGGGGCCGATGCCGTCGCACCACTCCTCCATGTTGCCGAAGTAATAAGCGGTATACCCATCGAGCAACCCAAGGTCGCGCGCAATCGCCAGGCCGTACACCATACCCGGCGTGCTGCCCTTTTCATCGCACGCGCCGCGGGCGTAAAGTTTGCCGTCCTCGATCTTACCCTCGAACGGATCCCAACCCCAGGCGTCACGGTCACCGACACCCACAGTGTCAATATGGGAATCATAGACCAGCACCTTGGGGCCGTTGCCGATGCGCCCCAGTGTATTGCCCATCTTATCAAAACGCACTTCGTCGTAACCAAGTTTACGCATTTCCGCCTGGATCCGTTCACCAACCGGACCGATCTGCGATTCCATGGAAGGTATAGCGCAAATCTCGCGCATGAATTTGATGATGTCTTCGCGTTTTTCGTTTACCCGCTGCCTGATCTCACTTTGAATGTCCATTATTCCTCTTGTGTAATTAAGGTTTTTGTTTTCTACTCTACCAGGTTTTTTTCAAGAAAAAAACCGCCAGCAACCGCTTACCAATGATACAGGGATTGGGTGTTTTTTACAATCCCGGCTGACCCGAATGAATTCGCTTTGCTTGCCGGGTTCAACATAAGCAATTTGACTCTACTTCACTTCTATCGAGGTGCTGTCTTCATCTGCGAGTAGACCTGCCATGATCGCCTGGAGGATCAGATCGGGTGTTCGGTCAATATCAACAACCAAAGCATCATCTGGTTCCTCCAGCGCGAAAAACTGGCTTTCCACCATTCCTGCTTTCATGTAATGCCCAGGGCGTTGTTGCACTCGTGCACGGATCAGCGCGGGGTTCCCTTTAAGAAAAACAAACCTGATGCTGCCTGGAGCCACATTCAAGCGGTCGCGGTAACTCTGCTTCAGCGCTGAACAGGCCAGTACGCCGGTTTGTCCCTGCTCCAACCTTGACCGGATCAAAACATTGAGCGCATCCAGCCATCCGGCGCGGTCTGCATCATTCAGTGGAATTCCGCGGCTCATCTTGTCCACGTTTTCAGGCGAATGGAAGTCGTCCCCATCAAAGAACTCCCAGCCGAGTCTATCAGCCAGCATCCTGCCCAGGGTGGTCTTACCGCTACCGGAAACTCCCATAAGGATGACAAACCTGGTGTGGCTTGTAAATTTGGTCATGATCGTATTTGAAACCATTCGAGGGTCGTCAACTGGCTGCCGGCCAGGCGATGAACCCCGTTCCACCGATGAACAATACTTGCAAGGTCTGCTCCTGATCGATCCTAAAGCTTTGATCCTGACTCAATTATACTGACGCGGTCTAAATTGGACTTATTACCGCTTTTTTTGTACTCCGGGATATAGAGAATATTTTCAAACCCGCCAGGATTGCCCGTGGGTTCCCGCGGCAGGCTAACGAAATTTCAGTATGGGGTGAAAAACCGCAGCGGCTGCAGTCAATATCGGCTCTCCCCTTCAGATAGCACCCCTGCTGCAGGCTGCCATCCGGGTTGGCGTTGTCAATCAGCTCATCCCGGCATACCCAGGTGTTGCGCTTCAGTGCGCGCAGCGCGGCGGTCGAGTTTAGAATCCGCACCCCGGACCGTTTCAGCATAAGAATCGTGTCAAGCAGTTTTTCCCTGCGGGAAAGATCGAGGAATAGATCGTGTTTGTGATTGTATGGATAGTAGAACTGGATCGTAATCCCGCGAAAGACACCATTCAGAAATTCAAGCAGGTCAGGCACCTCCGCGGCGTTGACCGAATTGATGGTCACATGCGCGTAGAGTCGCGGATGGCTGCTGGCACGAACATTCTCGATCACCCGGTCGAACACGGTCGCTCCGCGCAATTGATTGTGTGTCTCTCGCAGCCCGTCCACGCTCACCCACAACACATCCGTGGATACATCCAGGGGTTGGGTGCCATTAGTGGTCAACCCCACGCTGAAAAAGCGCTGTCGCGCGTAGATCACCAGGTCGTGCACGCGCTTTTCACCATCGCTCCACAACAAAGGCTCCCCTCCTTCAAACATCAACAGACGGCTGCCGCGCGCGTACAACCGGTCAATGACCTCGCAGGCTTTAGCGAAGCTCAATTCATCTGACTGCATGGCAAGAAAAGGACACTGTAGACAATGTAAATTACAACGATACGTCAATTTAAAGCTTGCCAGGAATGGCTTTCGTCGGGAAAACAGGTAATGCTGCAGCACATATGCAGCCTGACTTATCCGACCTGCCGGGGGAGGTTTTATCATCTCCATTCACTCATTTTACCGGATGCACAGCTTTTTAAAATACCCATTCGGTGCGCACAGGAGGATTACCCGGAGATCTCATGTGAAATACAAGCAAAAAACCGCGATAAAAAATCACCGCGACATAAAGGACTAACTTGATCCATCAGTTTTAATCTTCAGCGTACCCGCAGATCCCCAGTGCCCCAGGACCGGTGTGCAGCCCCACCACAGGTCCTGTTGAATTGATCAGTAATTCCATTGGATCGATCTCATTTTTAATGCGCTCCGCCAGAGCTTCAGCGCTTGCCAGCATGTTACCGTGCAGCACCGCGATGCGCATGTTCTTTTTCCCCTTTAATTGGTCAAAGAACTTGCGGTAGAGCAGGTCAACTAGAGCGTTATAAGTGCGCACCAGACCGAGCGGTTCCACCATGTTGGTGAGGATGTTTAACGCCACGACAGGTTTGATCTTGAGCAGTGTGGTTGCCCACCTGGCCACATCTCCGATGCGTCCACCCTTCTTCAGATACTCCAGTGTATTCAACCCGGCAATTTGCACGATCCTGCCACGCACCTGGCTGACACGCTCCAGCACACTTTGCAAGTCCAATCCATTCTCGATCGCACGCGCCGCGGCCAGCACCTGCCACCCCAACCCCATCGAAGTCGCCCGCGAATCGATCACTTCAACTGGCACCGCACATTCAGCCGCCGCGCTCCTGGCGTTATCGATCGATCCGCTCAGGGTGCTGCTGAGGACAAGTGTAACGATCGATGAAGCCCCATTCTCCACAGCCCTGGTGAAGGCGCTGGTAAAGTCCATTCGGGTAGGTTGAGAAGATTGCGGGGGTTGGCGATCTGCTGCGAGCCGCTCATAGAATTCTCCCGGCTGCATATCGATACGGTCACGGTATTGCTGCCCTCCCCAGATTAAAACCTGTGGAACAACGATGATGCCATGCTGTTCCAGCAGCGCCTGAGGAATATCACATGTACTATCCGTTACGATACCGATCATTAAGAATCAACCATGTGCAGTAATTCTATCAGTTTTACCCACTATGATTTGGTTAAAGCTTGGTCAAGGTTCATACTTGTAAAGATCTTGAGAATCCATTCATTTCAGGGATTCGCTCGGCATCCACACGACCATCAATAAAGCGGCGATCAAAGCCATCACCCCACCGAACAGGAATGGGGCTGAAGGACCAAATCCCGTCCAATTGCCCAAACCCTGCCAGAGAACGCCCGCGATGAAGGATGCCGGGAAAGCCAGCAGCCCGATCACCGCGTTGTAAGTGCCGTAGGCGGTACCGCGCAAATGTTCAGGCACCAGGTCTGCTACCCACGCGTTTGCAGAACCATACGCCATGCCATAATAAAAGCCATATAACGCATACAAGACCCATACATGCCAGCTGGAACGCGCTGCGGCAAAACCGAGATAGATTACCGCGTACACCAGCCAGCCACCGATGATCAATTTACGCCGCCCGATACGGTCGGAAAGCGATCCGGCTGGTGTGGAGACTAACGCGTAGATCAGGTTGAAGACCGCCAGCATCAGCAAGATGCCCAAAACGGATATTCCCAGGTTCTGCGCCCGTAACACCAAAAATGAATCAGCTGAGTTGCCCAGTGTAAAGATGCTGACAATGACCAGGAAGATGGAAAAGGGTTTCCCCATGCGTTTCAGAGAGATTCGCGGAGCTTCCCTTTTATCTTTAACAGCGACATCCCTGGCACCAAACGCCAGTGTGATCACTGCCAGAAAAGCCGGGATCAGGCTGACCAGGACAATGGTTTGGAAAGTCTGACGGGAGAGCAGCAAGTCATTTTTTTGGGTCAGCCAGACCACCAGCGCGGCGATGATCAGCCCCACCATCGCCCCGGTTGTGTCCATGGCGCGGTGGAAACCGAAGGCCAAACCGCGCATTTTTTGTTCGACCGAATCAGCCACGAGCGCGTCGCGCGGGGCGGTGCGAATGCCCTTGCCCACCCGGTCAGCCCAGCGCGCCCCGGCCACCAACCCCCAGGAGCTGGCGAAGTAGAACAGGGGTTTGAAGATCGCGGAGAGGCCGTAGCCGATCACCGCCAGCCATTTACGCCCTCCGATCCTATCAGAGAGCCAGCCGGAGAACAGTTTTAGGATGCTCGCCGTGGCTTCAGCCACACCATCGATCAGGCCGATGATACTGGTTTGCACCCCCAGTACATTTGAGAGGAAAAGCGAGAGGATGTTCAACACCATCTCGCTCGAAATATCCATGAACATACTGGTAAATCCGACCGCCCACACATTTCGCGGCAGATCCCTGATGGAGGCTGTTTTTGTTAACTTGATATCTGTCTGATCCAAGAATACCTACTTCCAAATTTGTATCTATGAATATTAAATTAAATGATCGAATCGTGGGGATGCTTTTCATCCACTTTGGCCAGCGCATACGAGCAGGCCGCCCCAACCATGAATAGCACCACGCAAATCGCGATCGTCCAGCCTGTTACACCTGACGGGATGATCGCCAGCGTCGAGCCGATCACAATTCCTAGGATCAGGTGGTACATGGTGGTGTAAGCCCGATCAAAAAGCCAGGATACCAGTTTAGCAAACAGCAGAACACAAACGACCAGCCCGAGGAATAATGGAATGACCACTCCCAGGTTCAGCGTTTTGATCCCCGCCGCCATCGGTTGGTAGAGACCAAGGTAAATGAGGAAATTCGACGGGCTCATGCCCGGCACCACCACACCCAACCCGATGAGCGCACCGCTTAACAGCCAGCTGCCAAAAGAGGGGGCGATGCTGACGTTCTGAATGGATTCCATCCAGCGCATGAGTAAAAATGTACCCCCAGCGATAACTACCAGCATTACCCAATGAAAAGGCTTGCGACCTTTCTTGCCTGAAGTTTTGATCAACGACGGGAAAGTGCCGGAGATAAAACCGATGAAGAGCCAGATGAACGGAGCGGCAAAATTCGTAAAGGCATAATCCACCACCGCTGAGAACGCGACCACACCAATGACCCCTCCGATGCCGACAGGAATGAAGAAGAGAACGTTGCGGATAAATTTTTCTTTCAGGTTGCCCAAAAAACGCATCAGCGGTTCATAAATGCCAAAGATCACCGCCAGTACGCCACCTGAAAGCCCCGGAACGATGAAACCGATACCGATGAGCACCCCTTTCACCAGGCGGAACAACCATTCGCCAATGGATTCTTTTTTTCTGCCAGTCTCGTTAGCTGCCATAAAACCTCGATTTTCCTGAATATTGGATAAACCAATCCCAAATTATAAGTTCGTTTTATCAAACCCGGTAGAAGCATTATCGATGAATATGTGATCCGAGATCACACCAGGCTAAAAAAACCTCACGCGATATACGTGAGGTGATGATCAAACGTTCAGGTGCGCGCTACGCGCTAAATTATCGACCCGCGACACTATGTGTCAGGCGATGCGGTATTCCTGATGCAATTTTCGATGTTTGACCGGTTTCTCACCGGTTTGAGCACCATCGAATCAAACCGTTTCCTTCTTCTCGTTCTTTTGCTTACGTTTTTCCTTGATCGTCAGCTTCGGTTTCTTTTTCTGTTCCTTTTTACCCTTATCTTTTTTGCCTGTCTCTCCCATTTTCATTTCTCCTTTCGAACATGAGTTCACGAACGTAATTAACATATCACAAAACAAGGAAAATGTCATAAAAAATATAAACGTTATGTTAATCACCTCGACTATTGATTGACAGATATCAATTTTTTGGTCTATAATCAAAAAAGGTTGGGGTTCACATTTTTCAAATACGAAAGGAAATATACAACATGGGTCTATTTTCAAATATTCTGGATAAATTAGGCATCAAAGGCAAGGAAGAAAAGAAGGAAGCCGCGAAACCCGCAGTGACCATTCCAAAGACAACCAGTACCGAAATTCCAAAAACAACTGCTGTTGCCAGCCCTGTCGCGAAGGATTCCCGCCCTGTGGCAGGAAAATATGATGCCGCTGATAAACCCGGTTTCAATCTGAACGCGTTCCCCAAAGGAACCCCCAGCGTCGTGGGCAAACCGGTTGCCGTTCCCGTTGTGGACGTGGTTGCCAAGCTTGAGACTCTTGCCGCTGAAAGCGCTGAGAAACTCAATTGGAAATCCTCCATCGTTGACCTGTTGAAACTGCTCGGCATCGACAGCAGCTACGAAGCCCGCAAGGAACTTGCGGTCGAACTTGGCTGCCCGGCTGAGAAGATGGCTGATTCAGCTGAAATGAACGTCTGGCTCCACAAAACTGTGCTGGCCAAGATCGCTGAAAACGGCGGCAACATCCCCGCCAATATGCTCGACTGATCCTGACAACCTCCGGGCTTGTTGAACTGAGACACTCTATTCGCAGCAACCACCCGGAACCCTGTATTCGATCGGGGTATAACTTCTGAGAACCCCAAAAGTTGATTGAATACCGGCTGTAAAATAAACGGCAGAGCCATCCCCGGGTTCTGCCGATTTCATTTAATAGGGTATAGTATTCCAAGAAAACATTAAGGGATGAGCATGAAGGCAATCGAAAAATATCGCTACTCGATCATCAGGCAACGCAAGGCACGAGAGGAAAAACTGCTGGCTTCACCGCTCAACTGGTTCTCTCTTGTCGGCTTGTTCCCGCTCAAGGAGGGTGAAAACTCGATAGGTAATGGACCTCAATACCGCATCGACCTTCCCTCCCTCTCTGCTAAAGCGCACGCAATATTTGATGTACGTGAGGATGGGGTATATATTACCGCCGCTGATACAAACTTTAAAGTGAATGGCCATTCACCTACAGACGTCCCACTAAGACAGGATGTGGAGGGGGATCCAGACCTTGTGGAAGCCGGCTCTATCGCCATACGTGTCATTCGGCGCAATAACCGGCTCTATCTGCGGGTTTGGGACCGCGAAGCACCAGCGCTAACCGGTTATAAAGGATTACGCTACTTCCCGGTTGATCCGGAATACCGCGTTGCAGCTGTCTATCAGCCGTTCGAAACGCCGCGCTCCATCAGGGTGATGGACGCCATCGGCGGCGAACATGAAAGTCTTTTCCCAGGGCAGGTTCATTTCACTATCAATGGGGTGCAATGCACCTTGATCTCTGAGGAGGACGAAGAAGGGCTGTTATTCAATTTTACTGATCTGACACGTACAGACTCCACCTACCCGGGCGGACGTTACCTGTTAACGGAACAACCCCGTGAGGGTGTTGTCCTGCTGGATTTCAATCTGACCCGCAACTGGCCTTGCGCTTATACGGCTTTTGCCACCTGCCCATTTCCGCCCACTGAGAACCACCTCAAGGTCCGTATCGAAGCGGGTGAAATGCGCTATCATGATTAAATCAGCTCACTTTTTATGGGAATGAACTTCATTCTCGTAGTATTGGGCGACAAATACTGTGTTTCTCCCGGAGCAAAAATTTGACAGTTCTCCGTGCGGTCTTAGGTGACATAACCGAACTAGAAATAGACGCGATCGTCAACGCGGCCAATGCTTCTCTGCTGGGCGGCGGCGGAGTGGACGGCGCGATCCACCGCGCTGCCGGACCAGGTCTGCTGGAAGAATGCCGCAAGCTGGGCGGATGCGCAACAGGCGACGCAAAAATAACCCGCGCTTACAACCTCCGCGCCGGGTTTGTCATCCACACGGTCGGACCGGTGTGGCACGGCGGCAACCGCGGAGAGCCGGCTCTACTGGCTTCATGCTACCGGCGCTCGCTGGAGATCGCCGCGGCGAACCATCTGACCAGCATCGCCTTCCCGGCGATCAGCACTGGTGTTTATGGTTACCCCGTCGATGCTGCCGCTGAGATAGCCGTCAACACGGTGCGCCTTTTTGTTAAGACTCCGTCATCCTTGCGCGAGGTCATTTTTTGTTGTTTTTCAATAACAGATCTCGCCATATATAAGAAATTATTGCAATGATCACATAACCTTTATCTGCAGAAGTTCTGCGCTTTGTCCTTGTTACCAGCCTGAAGCGCTGTTACAATTGCAACTCACGAAACCAGGTATTCAAAATGGCGAAAACTGAAAATATCCCTGAAGAAATGAGTGTCCTCGGACACGTCAAAGAGCTGCGGAAACGGCTGCTGATCTCAGTGGTTGCCCTGTTGATTACCACTATCGCCAGCTTCGCGTTCAGCCAGCAGATCGCCGAGGTGCTGGCCAGGCCAATCGGTGGTCTCTCCGTGCTCGAATCGATCGATGTGACAGAGAATGTCTCCGCGTTTATGAAGATCTCGCTCCTTACGGGCGTCATCCTGGCGCTTCCTGTTATCGTTTACGAGATACTTGCATTCATTTTGCCGGGATTGAATCCCAACGAGCGTTTTTGGGTGTGGATCATGATCCCGATGGCCAGCCTGTTCTTCATCGGCGGGGTATTGTTCGCCTATTTCTTCCTTCTTCCCACCGCACTGCCGTTCCTGCTGGAGTTCATGGGAATTACCACCGCCCCGCGCCCCGCCAACTATTTCAGCTTTATCCTGAACCTGTTGTTCTGGGTGGGTGTGGCTTTTGAGCTGCCGCTCATTGTCTTCCTGCTCGCCAGGCTGGGTATCGTCACTGCCAGGCAGCTGGTCAAACAGTGGCGTATCGCATTGGTAATAATCGCGATCGCTTCGGCGATGATCACCCCCACACCAGACCCGGTGAACATGTCCTTAATGATGCTGCCGCTCACCGTGCTTTACCTGATCAGTATCCTTTTCGCGAGTATTGCCGGCAAGCGCCGCAAAAAAGCCCAGGAAGCCAACGAGGCGGAAGACGCCTCCGGCGGATGACCGCTGCGAAGCGTGCTGGTTACGTAGTAAAATAACATTAGCAAGTAAAAGGAGTAGATTATGCCATTCAAACTAGGTGTACCCGAACTCATCATCATCCTCGTGATCGTCGTCCTGCTATTTGGGGTCGGCAAGATCGGCAAGATCGGCGGCGAAATTGGCGGCGCGATCCGATCCTTCCGCAAGGGATTAAAGGGTGACGATAAAGACGAAAATAAAGACGACACCACCCCGCAGGCGTAACAATATCTGCTTTTAGCAATTTATGCGTGCAATCCGTCATTTCGCAGGTAATTATTAAATGAGAATATTTAACCTCGGTATTTCCGAGATCATCCTCATTGTGATTCTGGCGTTGATCATCCTCGGCCCGGGCAACATGGTCAAGACAGCGAGGGAGATCGGCGCTTTTATCCGCAAGGTCACCAAATCTCCCTACTGGCAGGAGATCTGGGCCACCAAACGCGAACTGACTGAGATCCCCAAGATTTTGGCAAAAGAAGCCGACCTGGATGCCACCCTTAAAGATTTGGACAAAGAAACCAGGAACATACACAGTTCCGTGGCAAGCACGATGTCGGATTTCATCAAGGAAGTGGATGAACCCTTAAAGGAAGTGGACAGGGAATTGAAAGCAGAACCTGTAATGGAAGTTACAATTCCGGTTCCTCCTCAAAAAAGCGATGGGCTGACCCCTCAGGCTGATACTCCAGCACCCGAAGAAGGTAAAGCAAAAAGCGAACCAATAGAAAAGGAAAATTAAACGGTAAGAATTCACCCTAATTAACTTAACAGGACTGTGGTTTCCACAGTCCTGTTTTTCTTGCTTAACCGTTTTTTACTTACTTGATGGCTTCAAGAGCAGCCAGCCTTCCGGTTGTCCACGCGCGGCTGTGACTCAAGCCTGGAACAATGACCGGATAGTCATTGGCGAAGAAATTACCAGCGGTGTTCCCGGCTGCAAATAACCCGGGAATGACCTTATGCTCAGGATCGAGCACCTGGAATTTGCTGTTCACATCCAATCCGCCCAGCACCACAAGCAGAGCCAATGAATTGTACGCGGCATAGAATGGCGCCGTATCAATGGCGGTCATCATTTCACCATTCTTGCCAAAATCTTCATCCACGCCTTTCCCTGCCAGCTCGTTGTATCGTTTGACAGTGGCTTTGAATGCGTCCACTGGAACGCCCATCTTGGTGGCCAATTCATCAAGTGTATCCGCCTTGATCAACGATCCACTTTCCAGGGCTGAATCGATCCCCTTTTTGGTGTAGTCGCTTACCATATTGGTTCGCGCGAAGCTTGTCCCCATCTTGGGAACATCTTCTTCATAAGTGGAATCATAGATCGTCCAGGTTTTATGGCCTGGTTGGAGTTGAGCCGAGTTTGCCATTAGAGGGATGGGAACATCCTCGTTCTCATAGCGCTTGCCCTCAATGTTCACGCGCAAGAATGGATTCCCGGAGAAGGGAGCTGCACCCAGGTTGTGCACCATGGGGGTGTGAGGAACCTGCTTCTGCATCGCTGCGCCGATCCACAACCCCATCTTTTGTCCATCACCTGTGTTCACCGGTGGCGCGTACACGTTCATATCCACTTCAGCGGCACGCGGGCAATAGTATTGGATCATTTCCGGGTTATTCCCATAATCTCCGGTGCATAGGATCACCGCCTTGGCGGCGTTGAATTTTTTGTAAGCACCGTCAGCGCCTTTCGCGATCACGCCGGTAACCCGGCCTGAAGCATCCTTTACCAGTTGCTCTGCCGGAGTACTGTAATGGAATTCTGCGCCAGCTGCCTTGGCTGCGCCTTCGAGCATTCCGGCAAGAATACTTTGATCCATTCCACCGAACATGTGCACCGATTTGTACTCAGGGTAAAACTGGTCCGGGACATCATTCCCCCAGCGCATGACCTCAAGACCGTTCGCTTTAGCCATGTCTATGAGCTCATCCATGATCGCGCTGTGATTTACCGCCCAGGCCATTTCCTGCCCGACATCCACATTATTGTTCGCCCATTTGGTCAGTTCAGCCACCACCCTGGCCGGGTCATAATCCAATCCCTCTTCAAGCTGGATTTTGCTCCGCAGGGCGGCGTTGTGACCACCACGGGCATTAAATTTTTCCGATTTCTCGAGCAGGATGGTCTTGACCCCTTCCTTAGCCGCAGTGTACGCAGCCATCAGACCACTTACCCCAGCCCCAACAACCACAACGTCAGCGGAAAGCGTCTCCTTAACATCTCCGTCCTTGATCGCGGCGGGTTTGTTGAGGAAAGAAGGTCCGGTGGCAGGCGGTTCAGCCGCCGGTGTTTCAGCAACCTTCGGCGCGCACCCGGTTACCCCCAGAGCGAGGCCAGCACCACCGGCCAACAACGAACCTTTCAGAAAATCACGACGACTTTGATTTGTCTTACTTTCCTTTTTCATTGTTGCTCCTTTTGGATAATCACGTTACGAGTTTTGGCGATTTAACACGCCGGTCGATTTTATTAGTCTACACTCTACAGTTACTGTAGAGTCAACCAGCTTTTAACCACCATTGAAAATGAGTTCATATACCTTCTCCACGAGGTTGATCATACGATTCAGTCGTCCAGTTAATGGGGATTTCGTATTTGGCTACCTTACACAAATTGGGGATTCAGATGGTTTCTACAGAGGGGAATTGAGAATATAACTGCTGCATATGCCATTCTATATTTTGCACACAACATAGAAAAAGCAGCGAACCTGCGCTCGCTGCCTTTTTGGTTTGTCTCTTTGCTTTGATTCTTTTTGCTGTTTGAGCCCGACTTCTTTGTCAGCCTCTTTCATTACATAGTTTTATTAATCGATCGTGTCTTCCCGCGGAGCGTACTCTTCTCCGATCAAGCGCTGCGCGCCGTTGTCATGGCACTGTGAACAGTAATCGATCTGGTCACCGTGCGAAACATGGCAGGTCTTGCACGAAAGCATGCCGTTGTGGCTGTTGTGGGGGTTCTTGGTCAGGAAGTCAGTCGACTGTGCCACATACTCCTTGCTGATATGGCATTTCAAGCAAATATCGTCGCCATAAGTCAGTTTCGCTAAATCACCATTCTCATCCACGGTGTAATTGCCTAAGATGAATTTTACGCCGCTGCTGATCTCTGCCGGCACCGGGTAATCGTGGCATTCCTTGCAGGCAACATTAGCCTGGTAGTGAACATTGTCCAGGTCATTGCTGGTGAGGTAGGAGGTGACGTTCTTGTCCATGATGTGGCAGGTTGCACAGAATTTGGGGCTGGTATTGGAGAGATGGATCAGGTACCCGCCGCCCGCCCCGCCGACGACCGCCAGGGCTGCTATTACGATGCCAATGACCGCCCAAACGCCCAGTTTTTTGTTCTTTTTTACTTTCTTTACTTCCTCAACCTGTTTTACTTCCTCGCCGGGTGTCTGTTCTGTCATAGTTGATCCACCTTTCTCATTTTTCAAGGTTAATGGTGTGGAGCATAAAGAATAATGTTGTCAAATTGAGCTCACGTGATTATATATTCCTTTGGATTTTGCATCGTGCAAGTAAAATACCTGAAATCTTACAAATCTAAGATTAATGTAATGTCTCATGCATGATGTTTTCTTAATCATCGCAACGCGCCAATCTGGTAATTCACTGGCTCGGAAAGGTTACATTAATCATTCCTCAATTGTATTAATGCGACTTTTTTTATTGTTATAATCACAATCGCCATATCTTTCTCACCATTTACTCGTTGATCAGGAGTCGCTTTGGAACAGAATTCGCAAACGGATGAATCCCCGCGCCGCTTCAAACCCAATAAATTTCTCATCGGCGGTGTGTTAATGCTGGCTGCAGTAGCGCTGCTGGTGGTAACCAGCTTAAAGGGCAATGCCCAGTATTACCTCACTGTGGATGAGCTGGCATCCGGTAAGGCGAAAGCCGGCAGTAATGTGCGCGTCTCAGGTGTTGTCCTGGGCGATACGATCGAGTACGATGCGCGCACCTTGAACCTGACTTTCACTGTGGCGCACATCCCTGGCGATAACGACGAGATCGAAGCACGCGGAGGACTGGCAAAGGTGCTGCACGAAGCCTCCATTGACCCCAATGCCACCCGCATAAAGGTATCGTACAACGGCGTGAAACCGGATCTGCTCACCAGTGAAGCCCAGGCGATCATGACCGGCGTACTGGGTGAGGACGGCGTGTTCTACGCCGATGAACTGCTGCTGAAATGCCCGTCACGTTATGAAGATGGCGTTCCCTCCCAGGTGGCGCCGTGATCGGTCCGATCGGTTACGGGATGCTGGTCATCGCCCTGGTTACCGCACTTTTGGCGGTGGTGACCTCCATCTATGGCGCGCGCACCCGCTCAACCGCCATGCTGGAAACCGCCCGCCGCGCCGCGTTGATCACCTTTCCTTTATTGAGCCTTTCAGTAATCGCACTGCTCATCCTGCTCGTTAGCGGGCATTTTGAATACACCTACGTGTACCAGACCACCGACCTGGCCATGCCCTTTTACCTCAAGCTGACCGCACTGTGGGGTGGTCAGGAAGGTTCGTTGCTCTTCTGGTGCTGGCTGCTTTCAGGGTTCACCTTCATCACGCTGGTGCGCAAATGGAAATCGGAGCACGACCTGTTGCCCTGGGTGATCACCATTACCAGTTTCACACTCTTCTTTTTCCTCGTCCTGGTTTTATTTTTTGAGAATCCTTTCAACCGCTACTTTATCACCATGGACGGTCAGGTGGTTAGTTCGCTTTTCCCGCCCATGATGTCGCTGCAGGCAAACCCGCCTGACGGTTCGGGGCTCAATCCGCTGCTGCGCCATTTCGGCATGGTCGTCCACCCGCCCGCGCTCTACCTGGGTTTCACTGGTTTCGTCATCCCTTACGCCTACGCCGTCGCCGCGCTGATCACCGGCAGGACGGATGATCGCTGGCTCAAATCTACGCGCAAGTGGTCGTTGATGGCTTGGCTGTTCCTTTCCATCGGGCTGGTGCTGGGCAGCCGCTGGGCCTATGACGTGCTGGGGTGGGGTGGCTACTGGGGTTGGGACCCTGTGGAGATCTCAGCCTTGATCCCCTGGCTGACCGGAACCGCTTACCTGCACTCTTCCATCACGCAGGAGAAACGCGGTCTGTTCAAGCACTGGAATATCGCGCTGATCATCCTTACATTCTGCCTGGTCATCTTCGGAACTTTCTTAACACGTTCCGGGTTGCTTTCCTCGGTACACTCCTTCTCCGAATCGGCCATCGGTCCGGCTTTCCTGGGGTTCATAGCGGTGATGTTCCTTTTTTCATTGGGGTTGCTGCTGTGGCGCTGGTCTGACCTCTCGTCAACCTACCAGATCAAATCCATCTTTTCAAAAGAATCCGCCTTCCTCATTAATAACCTGCTCTTCTTCGCCATTTTCCTGATCTGCCTGATCGGTATCCTCTTCCCCATCGTCTCTGAACTTCTTACAGGTCAAAAAGTTACCGTAGGCCCCCCCTTCTATCGGAGCGCCACCGGTCCTCTGTTCGCGCTGCTGCTCCTGCTGATGGGCATAGTGCCTCTCACCATGTGGGGAGCTTCGACAGCCAGGAACCTGGGCAGGATGGTTTGGAAGCTTGCCCTGGTAGCGCTGGCCGCGCCAGTGGTTGCGTTGATCCTCGGCGTTACCCGTTGGATCGCCCTGTTTGCCATCTGGCTGATCTTCTTCGCCCTCATTGCCACCCTGTTTGACACTTACAATTCCATCCGGCTGCGTTCCAGGATACACAAGGAACCCGACTTAAAGGCTTTCATTAACCTGATCAGAAACAACCGCCGGCGGTATGGAGGTTACCTGATCCACCTGGGTATCGCGTTGATGGGGCTGGGCATCATCGGGATCGAGATGTTCCAGACCACCACACAGGGCATGGTCGCCGAAGGAGAGTCGCTCAACCTTTCCGGTTACACGTTCACGTACGAGAAACTGAGCGTGGCAGACACGCTGGATGGCCGTAACGTAGCCACTGCATCCATCCTCATCAGCCGCAACGGCAAGGAGCTGGAGCGCGTCCACCCGGGCAGCGACTATTATTACGCCTCGCAGCAATCCGTCACCAAACCGGGCATACGCAGCACGTTAGGCGAAGACCTGTACATCATTCTGGTGGATTGGATGAAGATCACTTCAGATGGTGCGACCTTCAAGGTCTTCCGCAATCCCCTTATCAACTGGTTGTGGATCGGCTCGGTCGTCCTGATGCTCGGCACGCTGGTGGCATTATGGCCGGGTCGTGAACAGCGGCGTGTTGTGCGACCCCCGAAGGAGGACGCATGAGAGTGTTTAGATGGGTCACTCTTGCGCTTGTCTTGTCCTTGATATTGGTCCCGCTCTCCAGCAGCGCCGCCCAAAACGACAGCCCCATCACAGATGACGAAGTGAACGCGCTGGCAGAGGAACTGTACTGCCCGGTGTGCGAGAACGTGCCCCTGGATGTGTGCCCGACCAAAGCCTGCGCCCAATGGCGCGACCTGATCCGTGAAAAGATGGAACTCGGTTGGGATGAAAAACAGATCAAGGCATTCTTTGCCGAACAGTATGGCGACCAGGTGCTGGCGGTACCTCCGCGCAAAGGGTTCAACTGGCTGATCTATGTGTTACCGCCGCTGGTGGTGTTGGCCGGCGTTGTGATCGTGGCGCGTGTGCTCCGCAAGCCTAAAAGCGCGGCACTCAGCGCTCAACCCATTAATCCTTCATCCGTAGAAGAAATCATCGATGAGATCGAAAAGGATCTGCGGAGGGACACATGACCACACCGAATACTCAGACAATGAACGGGGCAAAAAAGCGGTTCCCGGTTGCCGTCGCGGTGATCGCCGGGGTAGTGCTGATCGGTCTCATCGTTCTCTTCGCGCTGCAGATGAAAAACGCGAGACAGGACACATTGGAGATCGGCACCGCGATCCCTGACTTCACCGTCACCACCTTTAGCGGTGAAACCTACCAAAAATCACAACTCGCCGGAAAGATCATTTTATTGAACTTCTGGTCCTCATGGTGCGCGACCTGCGATGAGGAAGGAGCGATACTCGAAGAGGTTTGGCAGGAAGTAAAAGAAGGCGGGGACGTCGTCTTTATCGGCGTCAATTACGTCGACACAGAAAAGGATTCGCTCGCGTTCCTCGAAAAATACGGCATCACTTTCCCGAATGGACCGGATATGGGCTCTCGCATTTCGCGTATGTTCAAGGTTGAGGCAGTGCCTGAAACCTACATTATTGGCCGCGACGGCCGTCTGGCCGCCATCATGATCGGCGCTTTCCAATCCGCGGAAGAGATCCATGCCGCGCTGGATATGGCGGATTAGGAGAGGAAAGCCATTATGACCCTTTATGCCCTCATTTTCATCCTGATCGTCCTGGTCCTGGTCATCATTTTCGTCACACGTCCGCTATTCACTACCCAGGAGGAGATCGAACAGCCGCTGCTGCAGGAGGAACGAGCGTGGCAGCAAGCGGAATACGAATCAGTTCTGGATCATATCCGCGAACTGGATTTCGACTTTAACCTGGGCAAACTGACCCCGCTGGAGCATGAAGAACAGCGCGGACAATTAATTGTCCGCGCGGCCGAACTACGCCGGCAATTACAACCTGAAAATACACCACCGCAAGCCTGACTTTATCAACACCATAACGCCATGATAAAAGCAATCAATCTCACCAAGTCCTTCGGCAGCCGCAAGGTATTGCGCGGGCTCTCCATGAACATTGAGCCGGGTGAGATCGTCTCTCTCATCGGCATGAACGGCGCAGGTAAATCCACCCTGGTGCGCATTATGGCGGATCTAACCAGGGCAGATATCGGTATTATTCACTCAGGCTCTATTACCTCCCGAAGCGACCCCATCGCTTACCGCCGGCAGATCGGTGTGGTGTTGCACGCTCCCATGCTCTATGGCAACCTGAGTGCGCGGGAAAACCTGCGCTTTTTCAGCCGGCTCTACCCGGTGAACCAACCTGAAAAACGCATCGAGCAGGTGCTGGAAACGGTGCGACTTCTACCCCGCGCAGATGACCTTGTACGTACCTATTCCCGTGGAATGCAGCAACGCCTGTCCATCGCACGCGCCATCCTGCATGATCCCATTTTTTTGTTGATGGATGAACCCTACACCGGCCTGGACCAGGATTCCGCGATAATCCTCGAATCCCTGATGATGGAAACAGCCGCCAGCGGAAAAATGGTGCTGCTGGCCACGCACGATCTCGACAAAGCCTGCCGTTCCAGCACACGCATCGACCTGCTGCACCAGGGCAGGATCAGTTTTTCACACCCGCGCACCGCGCTTACCCCGCAGAACCTGTCCAGCCTCTACCGCGAGGTCACCGGCGCCCAACCGGTGAAACACATCCCGGAGGGCGGCGAATGAAACATTTCCTCAATGCCGTCCTGGCCATCTTCTGGAAAGACCTGCTCGCAGAACGGCGCACCCGCGAGATTCTGGGCACCATGCTTGTCTTCGCGCTTACCGTCATACTGGTGTTCGTCTTCGCGTTCGACCTCTCGGTGGAGATGCGCAGCAAAGCCGCCCCCGGGGTAATATGGGTGACGTTGTGTTTCGCTGGTACGATCAGCCTCAACCGCTCCATGTCGCTGGAGAAGGACCGCGAAGGATTTGACGGCCTGCTGCTCGCCCCCATTGACCGCACAGCGATCTTTTTTGGCAAAGCCCTGGTCAACTGGGTCTATTTGCTCATCACGGCGGTCATTATCGTGCCGGTCTACGCGCTGTTCAACAATGTCAACCTGTTCTCCATGGGCTTTTTCGGTGTGATCCTGCTGGGAACGCTGGGCTATATCCTTACCGGCACCCTGCTTTCATCTTTGTCACTGCAACTGCGCGCTCGCGATATGCTGCTGCCGGTGCTGCTCTTCCCTGTGCTCATCCCACTACTCCTCTCGGCTGTGCGCGCCTCCACCATCCTGCTGCAGGGCGGCATTGTCAGTGAGTTATCCACCTGGTTCACGCTTCTGGCGGGTTATGACCTGCTTTTCGCCGCGATCGGATTACTGGTTTTTGATAAAATTATTGAAGAATAGAGCAAATAAATGACCGACTTGAATAAAACCCCGCGCCTGCTCCTGCTGATCGACCTGATGGCAGGGCTTGCTGTATTAATTGCTTTTTTGCTGGTAATGCTCTATGCCCCTATCGAATTGACCATGGGTCGTGTGCAAAAGGTATTTTACTTTCATGTCGCCGCCAGCTGGAGCGGCATGCTGGGCTTCCTGGTGGCCACGGTAGCCGCCATCGCCTACCTCAAGACCAGCGATATGCGTTGGGATGTAGCCAGCCTGGCTGGGGTTGAGATCGGCATGGTATTCATCGCTCTGGGTATCGTCAGCGGTTCGATCTGGGCGCGCCCGGTTTGGAACACCTGGTGGACCTGGGACCCGCGTCTGACCACCACACTCATCATGGAATTGATCTATTCCGCCTATCTGCTGTTGCGCGGCGGGGTGGATGACCCGGCAAGGCAGGCCAAACTATCCGCGGTTTATGCCATCGTCGGTTTTACCAGCGTGCCATTGACCTTCATCTCCATCCGCGTGTTCCGCACCATTCACCCGGTGCTGGTTGCCTCCTCCGACCCCGCTCTCGGCACATTCGCCATGAGCCCGCGCATGCTGGCGGCCTTTTTTGGCAGCCTGGCGGCTTTCACATTGCTTTTCGTAACCCTCTATTGGCACCGCTATCGCCTGGGGTCCGCACAAAGCGAGTTAATGCAAAAACGCATGGAGCTCGAAGCCGGAGGTGAGCAATGACACCTGACACCACTGTTTACATGATCGCCGGCTTCGCAGTCATTCTTGTGGGCATACTTATCTACATACTGACATTGATCGTCAGGACAAGGACCATCAGGACACAGATCCAAAAGATGCAAGAGCTCATCGAGAATTCAATAGATCTTTCAGAAAAAAAATAACCTTTCGCGAGGCAAAAAAATGGATGTCCAGTTTGATCGATCAAAATTAACCCGTTTTGCCTGGCTCTCGGTTGGCGCAGCCGTGCTCACCATCGGTTTAAAAAGCGCGGCTTACTTCCTCACCGGGTCGGTCGGTCTCTTATCAGACGCGCTCGAGTCGATCGTTAACCTGGTGGGTGCCGTAATGGCGCTGAGCATGCTGGCCATCGCTGCCCGCCCGGCCGATAAAAATCACACCTACGGTCATTCAAAAGCGGAATACTTTTCCAGCGGTATTGAGGGCACGCTCATCCTGGCAGCGGCGATCAGTATCATCTATACCGCTGTTGAACGATTGCTCAATCCGCAGCCTTTGGAGAAGGTCGGCATTGGTTTGGCCGTCTCGCTCGCGGCCTCTCTGGTCAACCTGGTAGTTTCGTTGATCATGCAGCGCGCCGGAAAAAAATACAATTCGATCTCCCTTACCTCCAATGGCAAGCATCTCATGACAGACGTGTGGACCTCAGGCGGTGTGCTGTTGGGTGTGGGGGCAGTAGCCGTCTCAAGATGGCAGCCGCTGGATGCGATCGTGGCTATCTTTGTCGCGTTGAACATTATCTGGACCGGTGTCGGGATCGTGCGCAGGTCGGTGGCCGGTCTCATGGATAGTTCCCTGTCATCCGATGAGATGGTGTTGATCGAGAAAGTGATTCGGGAATCACTCGTCCCGGGAGTGAACATCCACGCGTTGCGCACCAGGCAATCCGCTGCTTATAAGTTCATTTCCATGCATGTGCTGGTTCCAGGAGAGTGGACGGTCACCCGCGGGCACGATCTTGTGACCATTATTGAGAACAACCTGTCCGCCGCCCTGCCGGGGAGCATCATTCTGACCCATCTCGAACCCGAGAACACACCAATTTCGCACGAAAAAACCCTTATGGACGATCAGGAATTGTGATATTTTTAACTCGCTAATTGAAAATGCTCCCCATTCAGGCAGCTGGAATTTAGCAAGAAGGGGGTAGAAAACGAGGCAGACCTTGATAAAGATCATTACTGATAGCACATGTGACATCCCGGATAACTTGATCAGACAGTACGACATCACCATCATTCCACATTACATCATCTGGGGCAATGAGCAGTTCCGCGATCGTGTGGATATGCACGCGCTGGATTTTTACAAACGGCTGGTAACAGATCCGGTGTATCCCTCCTCCTCACAAGCCAGCATCGCTGATTTTAAGGGGGTGTTCGAGCAGGCTGCCTCGCAGGGTGCTTCTGAGATCATCGCCCTTACGGTCAGCAGCGCGATGAGCGGCGCGTATCACATGGCGTGCGAAGCCGCCAAACTCGTTGACGTCCCGGTTTCCGTGGTGGATGGCAAGGGTCCCACCATGAGCCTGGGCTGGCAGGCTTTGGCTGCTGCCCGCGCGCGCGATGCTGGCATGGTTGTCAGTGACATTCTCGTGATGCTTGATGACCTCAAGAAGAAGCTGGTGCAGTACGTGGCAATGGATTCATTGGAATACTTGCAAAAAAGCGGTCGCATCGGTAACGCGGTCAAGTGGGTGGGCAGCGCGCTGAAGATCCGACCGCTGGTTGAGATCAACCATAAGACTGGTCTGGTGGAACCAGCCTCCCTATCGCGTACCCACAAGGGCATCATTGATCTGCTGTATAAAAAGTTTTTTGACCACTTTAAGGATTCCAGGAACCTGCACATCGCGGTGATGCATGGCAATATATTGCATGAAGCCGAAGAAATGGCTGAACGCATCCGCGCTGAATTCAACCCTGTTGAGCTGTTGATCAACATGACCGGGCCTGTGCTGGGCATCAGCACCGGACCGAGCGCCATGGCGTTGTGCGGATACGCCGAAGATTGATCAAAATTCCCCCAAAGATATAACAGGGCTGGTGAGTTACCAGCCCTGTTTTTTTGTCAAAGCATACGCAGAACTTCCTCCAGTATCACCTGTTCCTCATCGGTAGGTAGAACAAGTATTTTCACACTGGATTGCATACTCTGGATGAACGCCGGATGGTAATCGGTCGCCCTGCGGTTAAGCACGGCATCCAACCGGATCCCCAGGCGATCCGCGCCGCTGCAGACCTTTTCGCGCAGCTTCCATGAGGTCACCCCGATATCATCGGTAAAAACGATCCCGTCCGCTCCGTTGAGCAGGTAAGTGTAGGCACCCAGGTAAAGTTTCAATCGCCTGGCGTAAACCTCGTAAGCGATCCGGCAAGCTTCGTCGCCCGCTTCCGCCGCTTCAATGATCTCCGCCAGGTTGGAAGAATAACCGCTCAAACCGATCAAACCGGATTGGTTGTTAAGGACGCTGCTCACTTCATCCGCTGGCATGCCCCGGCGCACCAGTTCCAGCGCGACCTCGGCATCAATATCTCCGCAGCGGGTGGACATCACCAGCCCGGCCAACGGGGAAAACCCCATTGAGGTTTCCATGGAATGTCCGTTGGCGAAGGCGCATACACTGGAACCGCCCGTGCCCAGGTGGCACATGATCAACTTTATCTGTTCAAGCGGCTGTTCTAACAAGGCCGCAGCCCGCGTGCTGACATACTGGTAAGACAATCCATGAAAGCCATACTTGCGTAAGCCGTAGCGGTCAGCCAGATCACGTGGCAGCGCGTACGTGCTGGCCTCGACCGGCAACGATGCGTGAAAAGCCGTGTCGAATACCACAAATTCAGCCACCCCCGGCAGTTCTTCCAGGCAAACCTGGATCGCGCTGAACGAGTTGGGATTATGGATCGGCGCAAGCGGCAACACCTGCGTCAATCCTTCCAGACTGCGCGCATCCACCCGCGTGGTTGCATTGAACAGCTCCCCTCCGTGTACAAAGCGGTGCCCGACCGCGTCAGGGTGTATCTTGTTCTCTCTCAAAATCGTCAGCATTTCTCGCGCGGCAGCCTGGTGGGAAGGCAGCGGGCACTCTCGCGATTGCATGCCGCCATCCTGAGACCATTCAATTCGCGGCTGCGCCTTTGTTTGCGTGGCGACGTTGCGCGCCTTTCCCGCCAAGATCACTTTCGAATCGTCTGACCCCGTGGTCTGATACACCTTGAAACCCAGAGAGGAACTGCCACAGTTGACAACCAGGATATTCACCATGTGCTCCTAATTTATGAGTTATCGCGGCTTGATTTTACATCCGGGAGGAGAATTTGGCACACATGATCCCGCAAACAGCTTCAAAATGACGCAGTTATGTGGGTCAACTGTATTGGAGACCAAATTGCTGGATGTGATCGTTCAATAGTGTTTTACCCATTGCGACGATCGCCGATTGGTAATCCTCGCGCACACCTTCATGCGCCAGGTCCTCCTGGCTTACCGCTCTGCCGAAAGAGACCGCTGGGGTGACCAATAGCTTTCCAGGTTTGGCCAGCTGACCGATGACCTGGCAGAACTCCGCCAGGCGGTGCCGGTCGACCTGCTTGCGCCGCAACCGTGTGATGGGATGGTACGCCCAGCGTTCGGAGAGGATGCCGGAACCAATGGCAGGGAGGATCTTTAACCCGGGAACATATTGATAAAAGAAGTCAAATACAGGCAGCCAGCTATCGATCATTTTTTTAGAGCCTGGGTAAAACGCCGTGTCCGGGTCGCGGTGACCGGAGGGGAAGTAGATCATCGCGCCGCCGGAACGGAGATGGCGGATGATCTGGCGCATGGCGACCATGCGGCTGGTGCTGTTGTCACGCGCGGCGTAAATGAGATGGTTGCTCGTGAGCGGCAGCAGGCGCAGGTAGGGGATCTCCGTGGCGATCAGGCTGACGTCCTTGCGCCCCAGCTGGGAAGCATAGACCAGCGCGTCGTAAGCCCCGGGGTGGTTGGCCGCCACCAGCAGAGGACCGCTTTTAGGAACTTCGTGAAGGAAGTGCGCGCGCGCCGGTTTGCAGAACAGGGATAACGCCCACGCGCTGGCGGTTGGAAATCCATCCTCTTTGATCAAACGTTCAAAATTGAGTCCCACATGTGCAAAGCGGTCCGTTACAGGTTTGATCAACACCCCCATTAACCAGTGATTGAAACGGTTCCTGGGTAGACCAACCGCTCCAACAACTTCATCGACGAGAGAGTCGCTGAGCTGCTGAATCGAGGGCTTGTTTTCAGTATTGATGGTTATATCATCTGCATTCATAAAAAACTCGAGATCTCTAAATAATTCATCAGCGCTGAAAGACTGTAAATCAGCCCTGTCATTTCAAACACGTCGTCACCAATTCATTATAACAAGAGAAATCAGGCAAACTCGAGAGGTGAATGGAATTTCCCCATCAAATCGTTTAGATAAACTGCCTTTGTATCACCCGGAATGGATTCCCAAAAATTGCCGCTCTGTGCTATAAATTGATCATTCTTATCGGAGGTCGCGGTATGGCTAAGGTCATTCCTATAACTGAACGCATTAAAAAAGCACGCGCCCTGATCGAGAAGGCGCGCAAGCTTCCTCTCCCCACCGAACACGGTTGGATGGATCTGAGCTACACTGCCAATGTAAAAGACCTTCTGCGCCAGGCGCGCGACCTGGTCAAGTTCGTGCAGTTCATGCCCAACGCGGCGGAAGAAACAAAGCAGGAAGTTGAAGCGCTGATGCTTGAGATCGCAAGCGCGGAAAAAGAGATCCTGCACAAATCCTGAATCTGAAGGTGATCAATGAGCAATAAATCCACCAAAAACACCACCCGCACCAAAAAAACCACGCAGCGCAAACGCCGCGAATACTCAGACCTGAAACTGATCCTGATGCTCGTTGGTGTTGTCATCCTCGCCATCGTGGTGGGAGAACTGGCCAAACGCTCGCCTGCCCGCGAAACTGAGAGCACCCTGCCAGCCGCCCCGGTCATCAAACAATACGATGCCCCGCCGGCCATGACCATCGACACCGCTAAGAAGTATATGGCGACAGTTAAAATGGAAAAAGGCGGTGAGTTTGTCATCGAACTATACCCTGACAAAGCACCCGTGACGGTGAACAGTTTTGTGTTCCTCGCCAGGGAAGGTTTCTTTGATGGCGTTACTTTCCACCGCGTGCTGGAAGGCTTTATGGCGCAGACCGGTGATCCCTCGGGCAGCGGCTCAGGCGGCCCCGGATACCAGTTTGACAACGAATACAGCGACCTGAATTTTGATAAAGAAGGCGTGGTGGCCATGGCCAACGCCGGGCTCAACACGAACGGCAGCCAGTTTTTCATTACATTCGGTCCAGTGCCTTTAAGCAGCGCTGATTACACCATCTTCGGCCAGGTGATTAGTGGCATGGATGTGGTGAAAGGTATTACGCGGCGTGATCCGCAAAAGAACCCGAATTTTACCGGCGACGTGATCTCCTCGATCACCATTACAGAAGGAGAATAATGGGGTTTAAAGGGTTGCTCAACCGCCTGCCAGCCTGGCGGTGTAGCCGATCTTTTTAACCTCTGCGATGATCTGGTCTGCTGAAACCGTCGTCTCATCGATCGAAACGGTCATTTTTCCATGGCGGTAAGAAGCATCCACCTGTAGAACACCGGTAAGCGAATCCTCAAGTTCCTGCAAGCGCATGGCGCAATTAACGCAGTGCATGTCATCGATTGTAAAGACCAGTTTTTTCATCAGTTTTCCTTCTTAGAGATCGAATATGATCTCACCGGTGTACATCCCCATGGAACAGGTGAACGGCAGGACCGTGCCGGCGGTTTGGGGAGGGATTTCCACCTTTTCTTCACCCGTGGCAGAAAGGATCACCCCGTAATCCAGCTCCGGGATGAGAAAAGCCCGTGAACAGGAATGAACATCGTCAGTGACCAGGGTGAGTGTGATCGGTGTATCCGCCGGAGCGTGCAAGCGGCGCGGACGGTAGCCGTTATCCACCACGTTAAGGATGAGCGAACCGTCATTGGATGAGATGGAAGAAACCTGTTCCGCGCTGCCAAAGCCGGATGCCAGGCGGGTTAACGAATAGCGCGACCCCAACAAATTCAAACCGGTATCAACCGCCAGGACGCTGAGGATGATCAGAGCAATAGCCGTGATCCTCACCAGGCGCTTTTCCAGCAAGGCGCCCAGGCGCGTGGCCAGGTAAGCCAGCGCAAAAAACACCGGGCTGGTACCCAGGGTAAACGCGAATAATAAGGCCGCTCCTGAGAGTGGATCCGATGTGGCGATGGCGGCCGCCAGGATGGTTTGCGTGACCCCGCACGGGATCAGAACGGTCAACGCGCCAAGCATCACCGGAGTGAACCAGGCGGCTTCACCCCGCGCCTTGCGCCGTACAAAACGGGTTACCGCTGCCGGCGGCTCGAATGTGAAAAAGCGGAAAATAGGATGCACGTTCAGCATGCGCAGCGCGTTCCCCAGCATGAAAGCGGCGATGACAAATTGAAGTATAGCCTGCGCCGTGGGGGTGATTTGCAGTAATTGTCCCAGGCTGCCAAGCAAAGCGCCCAACCCAGTGTAAACAACGAGCTTGCTCATCAGAAACAACAGGATGGGAAAGGTGATCTTATATTTTGGTCTGGCTTTTGACTTGCCGGTTACAGCCAGATCTCTCTCGATCTGATTGGCAAGCGAACTTGCCAGCAATCCGCCTTGCACTGCCATACAGCTTAAACCCCCAGTGGTGAACCCTGTGATAAAAGCTACCAGTAAATTTGGCATGTGGCTCTCCTGAACTTTATAAACCTGATATATTATATCCGCATAATCAAATTAAATAAATTTTAGTCAAGGGTTGTCCTAAAGAGCCTTTTTCAATTGTATAATCCAACCCATGACTCCCAACTTTTGGATCACCGGCGGGATCGTTCTGCTCACCTTTATCGGCGTCGCGATCGGTCGTTACCCCATCATAAAATCCAATCGCACAACAATCGCCTTGATGGGGGTGGCGTTGTTACTGGTGACACGGCAAGTGCAATTCGAGCAGTTGCCCGATTATATTGACTTTGACACGATCATTCTGCTCTTTAGCATGATGATCATTAACGCCAACCTGAAACTCGCCGGTTTCTTTTCTGTGGCCAGCCAATGGCTGGTGCGCTGGTCGCGCTCTGCGCGTTCCTTCCTGGCCGTTGAGATCCTTCTGGCAGGTGTTCTTTCTGCGCTTTTCCTCAACGACACGATCTGCCTGATGTTCGCCCCTTTCCTGATCAATCTGATGGACACGATGAAGCGCAATCCCATCCCTTATCTCATCGCGCTGGCCACCGCCGCGAACGTGGGTTCCACCGCCACCCTCACCGGCAACCCGCAAAATATGATCGTCGGTATCGCATCAGGAATTTCTTATACGGATTTTTCCCTGGCTTTGATCCCTGTGGCGCTGGTTGGACTGGGTGTGATCTGGCTGGTGCTTGTAAAGATGTTCCCTTTCGATTTCGATCGCAGACCCCTACAGGTACTGCCGGAACAGGATATCGTCCCGGTGCAAAAACCCTTGCTGATTAAAACCCTGCTCATCACAGGTGGACTGTTGGTTGCTTTCCTGGGCGGTGCTCCGATCGCGCTTTCATCTTTCCTGGCTGCCAGCCTGTTATTAATTACCCGCCGGCACCAACCCCAAACAGTCTTTGCAGAGTTCGACTGGAGCCTGCTGGTATTCTTCTCTGCGCTTTTCATCGTCAGCGGATCGCTGGAAACCAGCGGTGTGACCACCCAGCTGATCGATGTGAACACCCTGGCAGACCGGATCAACATCTGGAATCTCAGCCTCTTATCCGCCGGCCTCAGCAACCTGGTATCCAACGTTCCGGCTGTTCTGTTGCTAAAACCGCTGGTGTCTGCGCTTGATAATGCGCGAATCGGCTGGCTGACCCTGGCTTCGGCTTCGACCCTTGCCGGCAACCTCACGCTGCTGGGATCTGTCGCCAACTTGATCGTCGCCGAAACTGCTTCACGCTACAGGATCGATCTGAGCTTCTGGAAATATACCAAACCGGGATTTGTGATCACCCTCATCACTCTGGCGATTGACATCGCCTGGCTTTATTTGATCGCTTAAGCACTGAGCACGGCTTTCCCGATTGCTACCAACGCTTGCGCTTCTTCCGGTGTTGCCAGTTTGCCCGGCCGGGTGGTGATCTCCACGCCGTGATCGTTGATCTTGATTACCGGAACTTCCTTCATTGGCCAGTTGAGCAGTTCGTTTTCCAGTTCATACGTGAGCACTTTTTCAGTTGCCTCCTGGGTGGTTGCCCAAACTGAATAACGGTCGCGGAAAGAGGTCCTTCCCACAAATACTTCGGTCAGGTCAGCCGCGTTGTGCGCGTCCTCTCCCAACATTTGATGCAATACTTTCTGAATTACCAGGTTGCCCAACGCGCCGAATGGCCCCGATTGGACATTGGGGGTTTTGGGACCGATCATCACCAGTTCATCAGGAACAAAAATCCGGTCAGTGCTCCATTTGTTCATAAATGACCAATCCGAGGAACCCGCCTCACTTGATCGATCGCTGCCTTCCATGACCGATTCCATTTGCCAGCCCTCACCGCGCAGAACGTATCCTCTTCTGTGCACCTGGTCGATCTTTTCATAACTCCATCCCGAGCTTAACGCCAGTTGTCGCAGGGCAGACTCGAGATGCTTCTTTTTTCTAGCAATGATCACAAAAAGGGCAATGATTGCGAGAGCGACTACCAGGACCACAATGATGGATACCAGAATATCGTCCAATTTTTCCCTCCTGTCACAGAACTAAGTTTTCATGTTATGTTAATCATTATACGCATCATGGTGATGAATCCAAAAAGATGATCTACAACCAGTCGGTTTGTCCACACCCGTTCAACATTGCCCTCATCCGCGGGCAGGGTCAAACTCGTCGCCAACATAGCTTCGTGCGTTACGCGGTACGGGCCGTGATAATAGAGCGGGGCAGGTTGCTGATGATCCATTCTACTGCGGACGGAGATTACAAATTCCCGGGCGGCGGGGTTCAATCCGATGAAACCCATGCCCGGGCTCTCGCTCGTGAGTTGCGTGAGGAGGCTGGACGACCATTAAACAGTATCACCGCCTTGTTGGGTGTCACCATCGAACTTGATATTTCACCCAAAGACAGTTCCTCATCCTTCCGCATGGTCTCCTTTTATTATCTTTGCGCTTTGGATCCAGACACATTTCCGCTATCGCTTGATCAGTACGAAGAAGCCTTAGGATTCACACCTGTCTGGATGACTCCGGAAGAAGCCCTGGACAACAACCTGCGCTTGCGCGAGCGCACCGGTTCACAGCAACCTTTCTGGCTCTCCCGCGAGATCGCTGTTCTCGAACGACTGCGCTCGATGCGTGACATCCCTGGTTATGCGCGCCACCCTTAAATTTACTTACGCATCAAACATTTTGAAAGCCGGAACAATAACTTCTGCTCGACGTCCTGATAAGGTGGTATCATAATTCTCCCATTAGTGAGAAAGCTGTTTCTTATGTTGAATATTAACCTTAAAAAGATCGCCAAAGAATTCCCCCGAAAGTTCTGGCTGGTGGTGGGTGTGTCTTTCATCGACCGCGTTGGCGGCACCATGTTGTGGCCGTTCTTCTCGCTGTACATCACCCAGAAGTTTGAAGTGGGCATGACCGAAGCCGGCCTGGTGCTGGGGTTATTCTCCATCGCCGGGTTGGTCGGTCAGATGATCGGTGGCGCGCTCACGGATAAATTCGGACGCCGGAAACTGATCATCTTCGGGCTGGTCTTCAGCGCGCTAAGCACGCTCACGCTCGGATTCATTAACAGCTTTTCTGCGCTCATCCCGCTGGCGGTAGTGATCGGGTTGCTCTCTGACGTTGCCGGGCCAGCGCACAACGCGATGATCGGAGATATCCTCCCCGAGCATCAGCGCCAGGAAGGCTTCGGTATTATGCGAGTGGTCGGTAACCTTGCCTGGATCATTGGACCCAGTGTCGGTGGTTTCATCGCCGGCAGGTCTTACCTGGCGCTGTTCATCATTGACGCGATCATCAGCTGTATCGTGGCGTTCCTGTTCTACCTTTTGATCTCCGAGACCAAACCTGAAGCGCGACCGGACGCTAAACCTGAGAGCATTTTCGAAACCTTCAAAGGTTATGGCTCGGTATTAAAGGATTACGCCTACATCGCATTTCTGGTGGCCAGCATCTTGATGGGTCTCGTGTATCAACAGATGTACAATTCTCTCTCAGTTTATCTGCGTGATAACCACGCCATCGATCCGGGAGGGTACGGGTTTTTGCTCACCTCCAGCGCAATAATCGTCATCCTTTTCCAGTTCAGCATGACCAGGCTCATCAAGAACAAACCACCCTTCAGATTGATGGCGTTTGGCACGCTATTCTATATGCTGGGTTTCAGCATGTTCGGGTTTGTCAACCTTTTCTGGCTTTTTGTGCTGGCGATTGTGATCATCACCGTCGGTGAAATGATCGTTGTGCCTACCAGTCAGACGCTGGCAATGGGTTTTGCGCCTGTTGAAATGCGCGGACGGTACATGGGCGTGTTTGGCGTCTCCTGGTCCATTCCGGCCACCATAGGTCCAGGTGCTGCCGGTTTGATCCTGGACAACCTGAACCCCAACCTGTTGTGGTATATCGGTGGAGCGCTTTGCGCGGTATCTGCGCTGGCGTATTTTATGCTTCATCTCAGGCTGGGGCACCAGGCGAGATTCCAGGCGATTGAAGATGAATCTGTAGTCACTTAAGTTGACGTAGATGTCGCTTACCGCTTACCCTGCTAAACACTGACCATGATTCAACGATCACCTATTTACTTTCAGGATCTTTACACCGCGTTCGACGCGCCGGTCACATCGATCGATTGCGGTCTGAAGTGCGCCCCGCACAACCCCGCCGGAATCCCATTCTGTTGCGATATCTGCTGTGCGGTTCCCGTGGCGTATCACCCTGAATGGCAATACCTGCAAAAGCACACCGATCTCTGGCACATCTGGCAGGGCAACGAATGTCAAACAGACGAATCGAGCCCCTCCGAACTGCGTGAACAGACCCCGTCGCATCTTTGTCTGCTGGCATGCAAAGGTCCAGCGTATTGTGAACGGGAGCACCGATCGATCAGCTGTCGGCAGTTCCCGTTTTACCCGTATTTCACCTCTGATTACCGTTTTATCGGCCTGATCTATGATTGGGAATTCAGGCATAAGTGCTGGGTGATCAGTAACCTGGCGCAGGTTTCAGCCGATTTCCGGCAGGAATTTGTGGCAGCTTTTGACAGGATCTTTGATACCTGGCTGGAGGACATGGACAGTTACATCGAACTTTCCAGTGAAACCCGTGAACAATACCGGACGATCCGCCGCCGGATCCCACTGCTGCACCGTAATGGGAGTAATTACCTGGTAAGTCCGTCGAACGAGCGGCTTTACCGCGTTCCGGCAGAATGTTTCCCGCGCTTCGCACCTTACGCGGCAGAATGAACACCAGCAGCGCTGCTGTAGTTGCATTATTGGGTTGGGTTGGTTATGATTAGAACTAATGAACCCGAGAGACCCCGCGCGATGAAAAGATATGCGTTTTTTATTTTGTTTGTAATGAGCTTCCTCCTCGTTTCCTGCGCGTTGCCGGGCAGCCGGGCTCAGATTAAACGGGATCTCGTGCAGACGGAGGTCGCAGCGCGCCTGGTATCAACCGGTGTCGTCGGTACATTAACAGCCATCATCCCCACTGAAACGATCACACCATCCATTACCCCCACATTGACCATTACGCCGACCCCTTCAGCAACCCCCAGGCCGACCCTTACCCCCACAATGGCCGGCGTCTGGTTAAACGTTCAGGAGATCACCTCCTGCCGCAGTGGTCCCGGCAGCATCTTTACGGCGCTTTTCCAGATCGATCCCGGTCAAATGATCGAGGCGATGGCGTATGAACCGGACAACAATTACTATTATGTGCGCGACCCCGATAATTTCAGCAATTACTGCTGGGTGTGGGCCGGCCACACAACCGTGCAGCAGGGCAACGTCGCCCGCCTGCCTGAGTTCACTCCCCAGCCTTACCCAACATCAGCCAACCCGTCAACCAGTACTCCGGCCTTCGCTGATTTTACCGTGCGCTTTGAAGGCATAATTAACTGCAAAGATAACTATGCCATAGTCTTATATGTCGAAAATACCGGCAGCCTGATCTGGAAATCGGTGCGCGTCCTCCTGACGGATACCGCCGCCCAGCGGAGCACTTTCCACGCCGCTGACATATTCAGGGGGGTTAAATCTGACCCCTGCATCATTGATGTGGAAAACGGGCAGGCAGATCTACTGATCGGCGAAGGTTCTTTTGTCGCCTGTGTAAATTCCGGTCAATTCAACTATAATCCTACAGGTCGTGAGTTCACAGCCAGTGTAACCCTTTATAATAAGGATGGTCGTTACGGTACATCGGTTACGAAAGTGATCACCTTTACGCCATAACGCTGTATGGATTTGAATTTAGAAAAGGAAGCGAAAAATGAAAAAAATCAAGTTGTTCCTCATTCTCTGTTCTGTTTTTGTTCTGCTGCTCACTTCCTGTCAGAACATCCCCACGCAGGTGGCGCCTATACCGGAAAACGATTTAAAAACCCTGGTTGCGGGTACGCTTACGGCAGTGGCTTACAGCGTCGGTCAGACCCAGACCCAGTCAGTACCACCTACCGAAACCCCCACCGCCACCATGACCGTTCCGCCTCCCACTGAAGTACCCACCAATACCCCCACACAGGAACTGGTCACCGTGACGCTCAATGGCAATGTTAATTGCCGCAAAGGTGCATCAAAGATATTCCCGGTCATCACCACATTCAGCTCCGGCTCGGTCGTTGAAGTCATCGCGATCAATCCCGCCGGTGATTATTTATTTGTACGGGCTCCGGAATCTGAAACCGGTGGATGCTGGATCTGGAAGGAATTGTCGACCGTAACTGGCAGTACTGCCGGCCTCCCGGTGTACACGCCCGTGCCCACACCCCTGCCCACGTTCACCAACACACCGCCTCCCATGGCGTTATTCTCAGTGAAATTCGCCGGGCTTACCGCCTGCGGTACCGGACGCGCCGCCAATTTCAGCATCACCAATACTGGCGCGCTGCCCCTCAAGTCCATCCGCATTCGCAATTTCCTTGAAGGGGTGACCGATCCTTACGTGCACACCAGCAACAGTTTCGTCCAATGGAGCGGGGGTTCAAAATACGCCTCACTCGCAGAGGTCGGCAAAGGTGTCACCATGATCGTTTCGACCTGTGAACCCGGAGCCTTTCCAAGCGATCCGACCGGGAAGAACATCACCGCCGAGATCACGGTCTGCCCAGCCGATGACCTGAAGGGCGCCTGCACCACCCAAAAGCTGAATTACATCCCTCATTAAGCGTTACCCGGTACTATGTAACGAGCCCGGCATCCCACCGGGCTCGTTTTCTTACTATTTACCCTGATCTACGGAATTGAGTGTGATAGAGGCTGGCGTAAAGTCCGTTGAGTTCAAGCAGCTCGGCATGGGTACCCTGTTCCACAACCCTGCCCCGGTCGATCACCAGGATCAGGTCTGCGGCGAGGATCGTGCTCAGGCGGTGCGCGATGACGATACTTGTGCGCTGGTGCATCACCCGTTTGAGCGCATCCTGGATCAGCGCTTCAGATTCGCTGTCGAGGCTGCTGGTGGCCTCATCCAGCACCAGGATACGCGGATTTTTGAGAATGACCCGCGCGATCGAAAGGCGTTGTTTTTCTCCACCGCTCAAGCGGTATCCCCGTTCCCCCACCACAGTGTCATACCCATCCGGCAGTTCGCTGATGAAATCGTGTATGTTGGCCGCCCGGCAGGCGTCTTCGATCTCTTCCTGCGTGGCATCCAGCCGTGCGTAAAGCAGGTTGGTGCGGATGGTATCATGGAAAAGATTGGTTTCCTGCGTGACCATGCCGATCTGCCTGGAAAGGGATTCGATCGTCACATCGCGCAGATCGGTTCCGTCGATGCGGATACTACCTCTGGTGGGATCGTAAAGGCGAGGAATGAGATAGGTGAGCGTGGTTTTACCCGCCCCGCTGGGGCCGACCAGCGCGGTCAATGTCCCGGGTTCGACACAAAAACTGACCTCTTCGAGCGCGTTCCCGCGCGCTTGAGAGCGGTGTTCCTCCTCAGGCTCTCTGGTATCTTCTGATAAAGTCGTGGTAACGCTGTCCAGGCTGCCATAACGGTGTACATCACTGAGGAACTGCTCATCTCCGGATTCATAGGCAAATGTAACGTTATCAAACCTGATCTCTCCCCTGACAATCCCCAGTTCCTTTGCGTCCGGTTTTTCTTCTATCTCCGTGGGCAGGTCGATCACCTCAAAGACACGCTCAAAGCTCACCATGGATGAAGCAAAGTCCACCGGTACGTTTGCCAACCCCTGCACCGCGCTGTACAGGCTGACCAGGTACGCGCTGAACGCGACGATCGTTCCAATCGTGAACACCCCGCTGATGGCGAAGTACCCTCCCAGCCCGTATACCAGCGCTGTCCCCACCGCTACCAGCAAGCCACTGATCGCCACAAACACTGATCCCGTTTTTGCGCGGTTGATTCCGTAATCTCTCACCTGGTTGGCGCGTTTGATAAAGCGTTGCGTCTCCATTCCCTGGCGGCCGAAAAGCTTAACGAGCAGGACGCCGCCAACGTTGAGCGTTTCGCTCATGAGCGCGTTCATTGAGGCATTCGCCTCCAATTGCTTGCGGACGATGTCGCGCAGCCTGACGCTCAGTTTTCGCGCCACAAACAGGAAAAGCGGTCCCACCGCCAGGCTCATCAGGGTCAATCGCCATTCCAGCACAAACATCGTCACCAGTACAGCCGCCATTTGCGCCAGGTTGGAGAGCATAGACACGATCGTGTTGCTGACCGCGTTCTGCGCGCCGACAACGTCATTGTTCAAGCGGCTCATCAACTCCCCGACCCGGGTATTGACGAAGAAACGCAGTGACATCCGCTGCAGATGTGAAAAAAGCGCTGCCCTCAGGTCGCAAATGACGCCTTCGCCCACTGCTGCGCTCAACCAGCGCTGGACGACATTTAATCCATTATTCAACAACGCCATCACCAGCAGCGCGGCAGCGAGGAGGATCAAACGGCGCGTGTCACCAGCCGGGATGGTCTTGTCGATCATTTCACGCATGATAAGCGGGTTTAACAGGTGCAAACCTGAAGTCACCAGAATGATCAACAGGATTCCCGCCAGGCGATAACCATAAGGCCGGGCGTATCTGTACACCCGCTTGATTAATGGCCAGCTGAGATTGAATTTGGTATTATCGGTGTTCGCCCAACGGCGTAATCCATGCATGAGTCAATCCTTGAGTTTTCTTCTATGGTAGGCGAAAAAACAGGATCGGTCAAGCAGACCGATCCTGCACAAGTTCTCCATCAAGACGCTTTTTACAGGCATTCACCCAGATCACACAGCCGGTTCCCGTTCTGATCCACGTAGCGCCGGCAGCGGCCGGGGAATGAACAACCCTTGGAGCATCTTACCTGGCAGGCTGCCACAACTGGCTGCGTTTCCTGCACATATTCAGCTGTAGGTACCGTGGTAGGCGTCCCGGTAGAAGTGGGGGGCGCTGTCTCAACCACCCCGGTCATGGTCTGCTCAGCCGCTGCCGGAGAGGATTGTGCGCCTGCTTCTGCAGTAGCGACCGGAATGTTGGTCACGGGGTCTTCTACGGTCCCCAATGCAGAGGCGCTAACATCGGAACTGGTTTGATAAATGGAATTCTCACGCGCTACGTTAATGACCGCCAGCAGTGAACCCATCCCGACCACTCCCATCAGACCAAGGAAGCGGCGGCGGTCAACTGCCTGCCTGTTGACCGGAACTGGCACAGGTACTGGCATGGATTTCGGTTCGGCCGAAAAGATCTTATTGGTAATATTGACCACCCAGCGCCAGTGAATGGCAACCTTTACTGCCAGCAGCGCGAGGGTGGTGATGGAAGCGAAAGTGTGTATATCCAACCAGGCCGCGTATTCGGCAAGATCAAGATTCAACCAGGTGGAAATGACCACTCCAGTCTCCAGGATCACAATAAAGCCGATCAAAATAAGCACATCCACCAGGTAATACCAGCGGCTCCTGCCTCCAGCGCCTGAAAAGAAGCGCCTGGTTACTTTCATGACCCAATCCCGGTGCAGCCACGTATGCAGGATGGCGAGTAGGCCGACCCCCACTCCCAACCATTCGTGTCCGATAACGCCCGTGAACTCCAGGTAAAAACAAAACAGGTAGCCTGCCAGCATCACCGCGTCGATCCACCAGTTCTTGATCTGTATATTTTTTTTCATCTCAATAACCCGATCAACCTTTCTACACAGCAAAGATACTCCCTGGGTGTGAAGAATTTGTGAAGATTTGGTATAGAGCGCGGATAGGTGCGCCTTCCGTTATAATGGGTGGATGAATAGCGTGAAACCCAAACTGGTGATATTTGATTTCGATGGAACCCTGGCGGATACGCTGCCCTTTACGCTCAGCATTATGGACCAGTTATCGGATAAGTTCGGTACCCGGCGCATGAACCGGGAGGATCTGCCATTGCTGCGCAGTTTCAGCCCTGCCCGCATCATAAAAATGTACGATATTCCATTGTGGAAGATCCCGCTGATGACCCTGGAATCACAGCGCTTGTTGTTTGAGAATATTGAGGATATCCACTTGTTCCCCGGTATGGAGGGTGTGATCCGCGCGATTGCCGATAAAGGCATCACCATGGCTGTCGTCTCCTCCAACGCGTTGAAGAACGTCAAACTTGTGCTCGGGGAGGAAATGACTCGCTTGATCTCGCTTTTTGAATGCCAAACCGGATTGTTTGGTAAACCCCCGCGGCTGCGCAAGGCGTTGCGCGATGCTGGGGTCAACCCGGAAGAAGCCCTCAGTTTCGGAGACGAGATCCGCGACATCCAGGCAGCCCGTCAGGTCGGCATCCCCTGCGCCGCGGTGACATGGGGGTTCGCTGATGGCGCTGCACTGGCCGGTTATCAGCCGGATTACCTGGTGACTGATGTGAACCAGATCCTGGAGTTCATTTCCTGATCCCGTCGGTCTGGCTACCTGCCCCTATTTCAACCCCAGCCGTTCCCCTTTTGCCAATGTCGCGCTCAGTTCTGCCTGGCGGTTCCTGCGCGTCTCTTCCAGTTTCCCGCTCATCACCCAACCGGCGTACTGACGTTGCAGGGAAGGCGGGAGACCGGTAAACAAGGATAGTGTCTCACTATCCAGCCTCTCCATTAATTCCAGCCGCCATTGCTCAGCTTGTTCCCTCCGTGAAATGGCATTCGGATCAATTTTCTTAACCCCCTCCTCAAATGACCCTCGTCCAGCCTCAGTCATCCTCCCTGTTTCGATCATTCGTTGCGCCCGGGCGATGTTCAACTCCGACCAGTGGCTGCCCGGTTTACGCGGGGTAAATTTACGCGCGTGCCTGTCGGCATCGATGTTCTTGATCAGACTATCCACCCAGCCAAAACAAAGCGCTTCTTCAACACTTTCTTCATATCGCACACCGGGTTGCTGTTTATCATAAACCAGCCATATTTCAGCCACCTGATTGTGATTTCTGGTCAGCCACTCATGCCATTCTGCAAGAGAGAGTACTTCCAGGATATTCATGCTCGATCCACCTTCCTTGGGTGATGATACAATAATCAAACAATTAATTGTAGGAGGAAAATATATATGGAATATCGTTTTCTAGGCAGAACCGGAATTCAGGTCAGCGCGCTTTCACTGGGCTCATGGGTCACCTTCCACACACAGGTGGGCAACGAAGCCGCGGTGGACTGCATGGCGGCTGCTTATGACGCAGGAGTCAACTTCTTTGACAACGCTGAAGTCTACGCCGGTGGAAAATCCGAAGAAGTGATGGGGTACGCCCTGAAAAAGCTGGGTTGGCGGCGCGGTAGTTACCTGGTCTCGACCAAGATCTACTTTGGCATCAACGAAGGCGTCAATGAACAGAACACGCTGAACCGCAAACGCCTCATCGAGGGCATCAATGGTTCGCTCAAGCGGCTTGACATGGATTACGTTGACTTGCTCTACTGCCACCGCGCTGACCGCACCACTCCCATCGAGGAAACAGTGTGGGCGATGCACAACATCATCGAATGGGGTAAGGCGCTCTATTGGGGCACCTCGGAATGGTCAGCCGCGGAAATCGTCTCAGCGATCGAGATCGCGGAGAAACATCATCTGCACAAACCGGTGGTCGAACAGCCGCAGTATAACATCTTCTGGCGTGAACGAGTGGAAATTGAGTACGCCCGCCTCTTTGCCGATTATGGTTACGGCGCGACCATATTCAGTCCACTCGGCGCGGGTTTATTGACCGGCAAGTATCAAAACGGTATTCCTGAGGATTCACGCGGCGCGCTGAAGGGGTATGAATGGCTGCGCAGCAAGTTCACCGATCAGGACGCGCTGCGTAAAGTGCAGGAGCTGGGTGCCTTTGCCCGTGAATTAGGCATGCCGCTCCCTCATCTCGCGCTCAACTGGTGTATCAGCAACCCCAACGTGAGCAGCGCCATCACCGGTGCCAGCCGCGTGGAACAGGTGCGCGATAACATGAAAGCGATCGAGTCATTTAACAGGATGACCCCGGATGTGCTAAAACGCATTGACGAGATCATGAGCAAAACCCAGAGAGATCTGAACAGTTAACTTCAGCCAGGTTTAATCCTTTTGCACCATGGCGAAAAATCCATGGTGCGTTTTTTTAAGTCCTGTGTGTACAATAAAAAGGGACAAGGGAGTGGAAAATGATTGCGACAACCACAAATCATCCAAAACTTTGGGTCTTAGGGATAGGTGTGTTGATCTGCCTGTTCTTGCTCGCCGCCTGCGCAGCCAATCAACCTGCTGCGCCGCTCAGTACAATCGCACCGGTCGATGCTGTGGAGGTTGACATGTTTACTTTAACCAGCTCTGCTTTTGCTGAAAATGGCAATATCGCTGACCTGTACACCTACTCCATGGGCAAACAGTGCAGTGGAGAAAATTTTTCGCCGCCGCTTGCATGGAGCGGTGCACCGGAGAGTGCTAAAAGTTTCCTGTTAACCATGATCGACCCGGATGGAGGTAACTGGGTGCATTGGCTGTTGGTCAACATTCCGGCTGACACTACTTCCCTCGAGGAAGCAGTCAATGGGCCGGAGATTGGCATCCCCGGGCGCAACAGCTTTGGCGAAAACGGGTACGGCGGTCCCTGCCCGCCTTCGGGAACTCACCGCTACGTTTTCACGCTATACGCGCTGGATACCACCCTGGAGTCCGCCGCGGGTGTGACCCTAAAGGAGGTCAATTCTTTGATCAAAGGTCACATCCTGGGTCAGTGCCAGTTAACCGGCTTAAGATCCGCGAAGTAATTCGTTATTTGTAGAATCAAATTGAAAAACACGCTACAATTGATTTTGTTATGAACCCGTTTAGTTTCCTTATCGCCGCGCTGGCTGCGTTTGCCGCCGGCGCGGTTAACGCGCTGGCTGGCGGTGGTACCTTGATCACTTTTCCGGCGCTCACCGCCCTGGGTCTGCCGGCGGTGACGGCCAATATCACCAGCACGGTCTCGCTCTTTCCGGGTTATTTCGGCGCGACCTGGGCGCAGCGTAAGGATCTCAAGGGACAGGAGAAGCGCCTGTATTTCCTCCTGCCGGCTGCCGCGCTCGGAGGGCTGATCGGCGGCCTGCTGCTGCTGCAAAGCGGTGAAAAACTTTTTAAGCAATTGGTACCCTTCCTGATCCTTTTTGCCAGCCTGCTGCTTGCGCTGGCTGAACCGCTGCGCAAGCGCGCGCGCCTGAAAACCCTTCCCCTTTCGTCTGTCCGCAAATCCAGCCTTCCTTTTGCCATGCTTCTGATCACTTTGGCTGCTATTTACGGCGGATACTTTGGGGCAGGCTTGAGTGTGATCGTGCTGGCGTTCCTCGCGCTGCTGTTAGAGGATTCCCTCACCCGCCTCAACGCCCTCAAACAGTCCATTGCCTTTGCCACCAACACCGCGGCGGCCACCCTGTTTATGTTCTCAGGCCAGGTCAACTGGTCGATCGCGGCGGTCATGGCGGTCAGCGCGCTGATTGGCGGGGTTGCGGGCGGTAAACTGGCCAGCCGCGTCAACCCCACCGTGCTGCGCTGGCTGGTGGTAGGCATCGGGCTGATCGTTTCGGTCGTCTACTTCATACAGGTGTACGTTACGGGATAACAAACTCAAAAGAATTAACATCTTCATTTTGATTGATAGTCACACTGAACCAGGAAACAGACCTGGAATGATTATTATGCAGATGGCTAACACTAAAGTAAACATCAGAGAGGGAAAGCACGCATGAACACTGAAACAACCGCCAACTTTAATAGCGATACCGCCCGTCAGTATCTTCAATTTCTCAGCGCTGACCTGCCCACCCGCCGATTGGGCAGCGCCGGCAACCAGGCAGCCACGGATTTCTGCGCGCGTGTGCTCCGCTCCAGCGGCTGGGAAGTATCCACCCCGAGCTTTAATTGCCTGGATTGGATCTCGGAAGGCGCAGAATGCCGCGCGGGTACCGGTACATTCACAGTGCATTCCAGCCCATATTCGAACGGATGCCGGGTAAGCGCTCCGCTGCGCAGCGCTGCCAATATGGAAGACCTTTATTTTCTGGATTGCGCGGGTGAGATCCTCCTGCTTGCGGGCGAGCTCACCCGTGAGCAATTGATGCCCAGGAACTACCCGTTTTACAATCCGGAACAGCACCAGAAAATAGTCGCCATGCTGGAACAAAAAGCCCCCGCCGCCATCATTACCGCCACCACGCGCAATCCCGAACTTGCCGGGGGCGTGTATCCCTTCCCGCTCTTCGAGGATGGCGACTTTGACATCCCTTCCGTCTACACCACAGACCGCGTGGGTACCAGGCTGGCACGCCTGGAGGGTCAGACCGTGCACCTCATCAGCCAGGCGGAGCGCGTCCCTTCCAGCGGCGTCAACGTGGTGGGCAGGCTCAACCCATTCGCGCCCGAAAGGATCGTGATTTGCGCGCACGTTGACGCCAAGCCGGGTACACCCGGCGCGCTGGATAACGCTGCCGGGGTGGTCACCTTGCTGCTGCTGGCTGATCTACTCAAGGACTATGCAGGCAGGTTCGCCATTGAACTACTGGTGATGAATGGAGAAGATCATTACGGCGCGCACGGTGAACTGACCTGGCTGGATCAGAACACAGGCAACCTCGGGAACATACGGCTCTTTATCAACTTGGACGCGCTGGGGTATGTAAAAGGGAAAACCGCATTTTCCTTCTACAACCTGCTGGAAAAGAACCGCACCGCGCTGCTGGATGAGTTGAGCCTGCGCACCGGCTCGATGGAAGGCGAACAATGGTATCAAAGTGATCACGCGATCGTTGTGATGAACGGGGTGCCGGCAGTGGCGGTGACCAGTGAACGCTTCACGGAATTATGCGCAAAGATCACCCACACCGCGGGTGATGTACCCGCGCTGGTCGACGCGGCCAAATTGGTCGAAGCCGCTGTGACGATCCGGAATATGATAAACGCGCTTGAGAGGATCGAGGAATAATCATTACGGACAGGTGAACGTGCCGGAAAACTGCAGGTATTCACCCTGTTCATCATCAAAATAATAGGTTTCATCCGGTAGCAGGGGATAATCTGTTCCGAAAAGATCATTGAAGATCACCCTGAAACTGTTGACCGGTGAAAGCGTGCTATACAGCGCTTCACTGGATTTGTCCGCCATGTAAATGGCATTATAGATCTCGTACTGAGCGTTACGGTGCGCGGTGCGCGGCATTCCGTGGTCCCCCTGGAGGATGATCACCGGTGGGGTCTGGCTGTTGGAGAGGATCTCATCCACCACCCCCAATACCCGTTTATGCAGATAAAGCAGTTCTTCATAATAAGCATCGCTGAACTCGTAGAAATCATACCCTTCGGGGTCAGCGGTGAGGGTGAACGGCGTGCGCCGCTGGACAAAATTGCCCTCTCGGTCGAACACAAAAGGTGAATGGGGCGCCATGATGTGGGCAAATACGAACTTGGGTCCCGCGTCCTTTGCGATGCCCGGCAACGTTTCCAGGTCATACAGAATGCGGTCGCGGTATTCAACATAAGCAGCATCAATGAGGTACTGCATCTTTTGTGAAAGCTGATCACGGGTCTCGTACAGGATCCTGCCTCCCGAGACCTGCAGCAGCAGGCTCTCAAAGGGGGTCACCCCGGGGTAGGTCAGCAAAGCAGTCGCGCTGCCAAGCGGACGGAGGAACTCATCCGCACCGTGTAATTCCGTAAATTGGTACCCGGTCTCAAAGGCGTACGTACGATACCCCAGTGAACGTAATGTTCTTTCCACCCGGCTGGATTGCATCAGCTGGTATAACACTTTGGCATCTGTGGAATCTGTGAGATTGTGAATGTAATCCATATTCAACTGAGAAGTTATGGAATACTGCGTGGCCGGGTAATTGCTGCGGCTGCAATCAGCGATGTAGAATCCTTTCTCGCGTAGAGAGTTGCTAAAGGGAATATCTTCGTATCCGGTCAGTGTTTTGAGCGCAGTGTCGCTCACGTGCATATCGAGGATGATCAGGTAAACATCCGGTTTTAACCCCGGAGAATCGTCCATGTCAGCCAGGGGAGGCAGCTCGCTGGTTTTCATTCCGGTTGAAAATTGTCGATTCCCGGTGTAGATCAACATACTGATCAACGGGATCAGGATCAACACACTGCTGATGGCATTGAGCGCAAATGTGATCCCTTTGAGTTGTTTTTCACTGCGGCGGCGCGTCAGCGCGAACGCGCCAAACCCGGCTGCCAGGATAAGAATGAGCGACAAAGGAACGAGATAGCGGTGCCGCCCCAGCACCTGCCCGGCAAGCTGTACCTCGCGCAAGGAGCGGTAAAGCGGGGCGTACAGAACAAAAAAGATCAGGAAGAAAGTCAGCAGCATCACCCCGCCGACGATGGCACCTTTGCGGGTGTTGTGTGACAGTAAACAACCGAACAATATGGCAAGAGCTGCGATGGTCAGAAAAAACAGCGCGGCGCGCAGGCCAGCCCCGGCGTTGATTTCACGAATGTTTTCAGCCAGCAGATAGACAACAGGGTATATCGCGATCAGGTATGGGTAAAAAGGGACCTTCTCAATGAATTTGGTCATCATGCTGCCAGCGGTCAGGAAAGGACATCTTAATGATTGGTCTCTTCAAGTCGTCGTACGATCAGGCGCACCCCTTCAACCCGCTCAACCTTGACCTTTTCACCCTGCCGCAGCGGCTTTTCGCCCGCAACCAGAGACGCGCTCCATTGTTCCCCCGCTACGTGCACGATCCCATTTGGATCCAGCCGGAGGACCACGTAACCCTCGCGGCCGGCCAGTGATTCTCGCCCGGTAATAATCGGTTTCTTGAGAGCGCGAATGGCGATCATCACCACCGCGAAGAAGGTCAACCCGATGAACAACCCCATCCCTATGACGAGACCTACCGAAACACGCGGGAAGCCCGGCACGCGGGCAGAGTTGAAAAGTATCAGCGCACCAGCAATAAATGAGGCCACACCCGCCGCGGTGAGCGCCCCATGCGTGGGCGCTTTTATATCCAGAATGAACAAGATGAACGCAATGAGCAGAAAGACGATACCAAACCAGTTGACCGGCAGGATGCCCAGCCCGTACACCGCCAGCGCCAGCAGAATGACCCCTATGGTGCCGGCCACCCATCCGCCCGGGCTGGAGAATTCGATCAGGATTGCCTGCACGCCGATGGAAAGCAGGATGAAGACAATATTCGGGTTGGTTAACATCGCCAGCACTTCTTCGATCAGCGTGGGTTCCACCGGGATCAACCTGGCACCGCGCGAACGGATCACAACCTCCGCGCTATTTACTTTCACCGTTCGGCCGTCCAGTTGGCCAAGCAGTTCATCCGTATTGAGGGCAACGATATCGATCAGACCCGCCTGCAGCGCCTCAGAAGCACTGGCGGCTTTAGCAGAGTCGATCGCCTCTTCCACCAGGGTCACTGCATCAGCACCGCGCCGTTCCGCCAGCGAGCGCGCGCTGGCTTTCAGGATCTCCTTGGTCTTTTCTTCCAGGGTGGTTTCAATGTTTTCCCCCTGCATCCCCACCGGGCTGGCCGCTCCTATCGATGATTCTGGTGACATAGCCCCTATCTGACCGGAGAGCACAAGCAGCGTTCCGGCAGAGGCTGCCATCGCGCCGCGCGGTGATACATAAACCACTACGGGCACCGGGCTGGCCAGGATCTGCTGCACCAGGCTGTTCATCAAGTCCACGCTTCCGCCGGGCGTGTTCAACTCGATGATCAACAGGTCGGCGTTCTGCTTCACCGCCTGGTCGATTCCCCGGTTCAAATGGCTCGTCCAAACGGGGGTTAATGGTCCTTGCAGTGTAACGACCACAGCAGCGGGGGTATCTGACTGCGCCTGCGCAGGTGCGATGAACCCGGAAAGAAAAAACGCCAGGATGAGTAGAAATTTGAGCGTGAGTAGGGTTTGCTTTTTCATGAAGTACCTGTCTTAGCAGGATTATAGCATGCCGCCCATACACTCGCCTTCATCAAATAAGAATCTGATGCTTTGCTGATAATTTATTAACACTCATTTGTTATTCTGTACGGGTAACAAAGTAATTATTAAGACGAAGGAGAATAACTATGGGAAAGATTATAGGAATTGACCTGGGTACCACAAACTCGGTTGTTGCGGTGATGCAGGGCGGTGATCCTGTGGTGATCAATACCGCTGAAGGATCGCGACTGTGCCCGTCTGTGGTCGCCTTTAACAAGAACGGTGAAAGACTGGTGGGTCAAACCGCGAAACGCCAGGCGGTGATCAACCCCGAAAACACTGTATCATCCATCAAACGCTTCATGGGGCGGCGCTTTGACGAAGTGGAAACCGAACGAAAAATGGTGCCTTACCAGGTGATCTCCGGTCCAATGAAAGACGCCCGCGTGCGTATCCCTGTAACCGACCGAGACTATTCCCCGCAAGAGATCTCAGCGATGATCCTGGCTAAACTAAAAGCCGATGCTGAAGCCTTTTTGGGTGAAAAAGTCACCCAGGCGGTAATCACCGTTCCGGCGTACTTCAATGACAGTCAACGCCAGGCTACCAAAGATGCCGGAAAGATCGCCGGGCTGGAAGTGATGCGCATCATCAACGAGCCCACCGCTTCAGCGCTTGCGTACGGACTGGATAAACGCAAGAATGAAAAGATCCTTGTCTTCGATCTCGGCGGCGGTACATTCGATGTATCCGTTCTCGAGGTTGGCGAGGGTGTCTTCGAAGTCAAGTCCACCAGTGGTGATACGCACCTGGGTGGTGACGACTGGGATGAGGTGATCGTTAATTGGGCTGCCGATCAGTTCCAGGTTGACCAGGGAATTGACCTGCGCAAGGATCGCCAGGCGCTGCAACGATTACGTGAAGCAGCCGAAAAAGCCAAGATCGAGCTTTCATCCGTCATGGAAACCGAGATCAACCTGCCCTACATCACCGCCGATGCCAACGGACCCAAGCACCTTGTCACCAAACTCAGCCGGGCTAAATTTGAGCAAATGACCGCGCACCTGCTGGATCGCTGTAAGAAACCTTTCGACAACGCGCTAAAAGACGCCGGGCTGAAGGCCTCGGACATTGACGAACTGGTGCTTGTAGGTGGTTCAACCCGCATGCCGCAGGTGATCGAAATGGTTCGTGGATTGATCAATAAGGAACCCAACAAAGGGGTAAACCCCGATGAAGTGGTTGCCATAGGCGCTGCCATCCAGGGCGGTGTGCTGGGCGGAGAGGTGAAGGACATCCTCCTCCTTGACGTGACCCCGCTTTCATTGGGAGTCGAGACGATGGGCGCTGTGATGACCCCCATCATCGAACGAAACACCACCATTCCGATCCGCAAATCTCAGATCTTCTCCACTGCGGAAGATGGACAGACCGCTGTCGATATCCATGTGCTGCAGGGTGAACGCCCCATGGCTGCGGATAACATGACCCTTGGACGTTTCCGCCTGGAAGGCATCCCCACCGCGCCGCGCGGCATCCCTCAAATCGAGGTGACCTTTGACATCGATGCTAATGGCATCCTCAACGTGACCGCGAAGGATAAGGCCACCAGCCGCGAACAGAAGGTGACCATCACCGCGTCCACCAATCTGCAAAAATCGGACATCGAACGCATGGTGGAGGAAGCCAAGTTGCACAAGGCGGAGGATGACCGGCTGAAAGAACTGGCTGAAGCTCGCAACCTGGCTGATAACGCCGCTTACCAGGTGGAAAAAGCGGTCAAGGAAGCCGGTGAGAAGATACCCGCCAGTGACAAAAGCAGGATCGACGCCCAGGTGCAGGAGTTGCGCCAGGCGATGACAGGTAATGATACTTCCCGCATCAAGAACCTGACCGAATCCTTGCAGCAGGAGTATGCGCGAGTCATGCAATCTGTTGCCCAGGCGCAAACCGCCCCCGGAGAACCCTCCACTGGGCAGTCAACTTCCTCACCCGATGGTGATGTGGTGGACGGCGAATTCACCGAGCAGAGTTAACAGATCAGTTGATAAAAGTAGAGGCGGCCAACCAGCCGCCTCTACTTATTTAATCCCATTTTTCCTTTACAATACATCCATCATGAAAGAACAAACAACTGTAAGGATTAAGGTGCTCGCCTGGCTGCAGCAAGGCAACTGTCTCTTCGTGGTCAGGATGCATGACAGTGTTAAAGGAGACGATTATTATCGTCCCGTCGGCGGTTGCCTTGAATTCGGTGAGACCACTCAACAGGCGTTGCAGCGTGAATTAATGGAAGAATTAAATACCCAAGTTGACGTTTTGAGTGAGCCGATGGTGCTGGAAAACATCTTTACCTGCGACGGCATCCCCGGGCACGAGATCGTTTTCCTATATCCGGCGCGGTTTTCCGATACTACCTATGCGAAACATCAGATCTACCCGCTCGTCGAAGCCAATGGAGCCATCTATGAGGCGTCATGGATCAATATAGATGACTTCTTGAACAACACCTTGCGCCTGGTACCTGAAGGGCTGCTGGATTGGTACCGTGTTCAGCAGAAACCCGTCTGATCAGTCACCGCGATACACCACGCGGTAAACCCGCCCGCCCTTGTCATCTGAAATATACAAAGCACCGTCAGCCCCCACGATCACGTCCGCCGGGCGCCCCCACGTCTGCGCGCTGCCGCAGGTCTGCCCTTCGGCACGCCAGCCCGTAACGAAAACCTCGCTCCCAACAGGCTTTTCGCCATCCAGCAGGATGCGTTCCACCTTGCAGTCGCGAATGCCGCTGTTGCTGGTGTTCCAGGACCCGTGGTAAGCCACATAAAGGCTCTCGTGGTAATCCGCCGGAAAGGCCAGCTGTTCGGTCGCCAGTGCCATCCCCAGCGGCGCGCTGTGGGCCAGGTCGGTGAACAGCGCCGGGGTTACATTTTCAGCCGAGCAATCGAACCCGTCCGGCAGAGGCAGCCCGCTCTGTTCATCCAGTACCTCGGCTTGCATTCCTGCGTTGATCCCATTGACCGCGGTGTAGCAGTAAGGCCAGCCATGTGACATGCCGCCCTGCACAGGGATGATGATCTCCTCGGGAGGCAGGGAATCATAAGTGCCCTGCGCGTCCAACAGGTTGTCGCGTCCGTTGTGGTTCGCCCACAACATTCCTGATGGCGTCCAAAGGAAATCCACGCTGTTGCGCAGCCCCCACGCCCACACCGCCTGCCTGCGCGGGTCGGGGTCAACCGCGAATGGATTATCCGCCGGAATGCTGCCATCCGGGTTGAAGCGCAGGATCGCCGCGCGTCTGGGGTCATCCTCGTCGCAGACATTACAACTGGATCCCGCGCTCACATACAGCAACCCGTCCGGACCAAAATGCAGGGTTCGCGAGGTATGCCCGCCTTCACCCGGGATGTTGTCCGTTACCTGCTCCCATATTTCCATTAGTCCATCGCCGTCTTCATCGCGCAGGCGGCTTACCCGCCCGGCTTCCGCGACGTACAGCCAGTCCTCATGCCATTCGATGCCGTGCGGTCTGTTCATCCCGCTGGCGATGATCTCGACGCCATCCGCCAGTCCGTCTTCGTTTCGGTCCGGCAGGCGCGCGATCTCTCCGCTGGCGTAAAGGGAGACATAAATCTCACCATCCAGGCCAACGGTCATGAAGCGCGGTGTTCCGCGGACATTAGCCGCAAAGATGCGTATGGCAAAGCCATCGGGCACGATCAGTCGCTCAGCGGCCTCATCCGCGGGCGGAAGGGGTAAAAGGGGTAACGGTTGCGGTTGATCAGGCGTCGCTGTAGAGGAGACCAGAGGCGGTTCTTTAGTAACGCCCATAGTTCGGGTTGGCGCGAGTGTCGATAACTGAAGTGGTTGAGTCGGGTTGGGCGTGCTGTCTTTCGGGTTATCCAGCAGCAATACCAGTATCATCCCTGCTACGAGTAAACCTGTGATCACGAAAAAAAGTTTTTTGTACATCCCGCTCCAGTTTTAATTCGGACTAATTTAGTATTATTTATTGATTATACAAAGCCCGCGATGCGGGGTCAAGGTGCACATATTTTTTCGCTGAAAACGAATACCCGGCACCTCTCAATAAGGCTGCCCTTTACAGGAAAAGACCGCCTCCAATTTTTTCCCACAAATCAATGAAATCCCGTTTGGCATGTTAGAATACAAAACCGGTGAGCGCCGTTCAAAGATGGAGCTCAGCTCAAAATAAGTTTCGTCAACGAGTCAATCTGGTCTATGAGAGAAAAAGCCGATTTCTTCACCCCCTCCCTCCCCGTCCGCGCAGCGGAACGGTTGCTAACAGTGTTCTTAAAAGTTGCCACAAAAGAGTACCTTTCTCTTAAGCCTGCCAAACTGCCTGCCCTACCCCCGCCCAGATCCGACCGTCAATACACACTTTACGCGCACATCCCTTTTTGTGAAAGCCTGTGCCCTTATTGCTCCTTCAACCGCTTTGTCCTCAACCATGGAAAAGCCCACGCCTATTTCGCGTCATTACGTGAAGAAATGCGCATCCTGGCTGGATTGGGTTATCGCTTTTCCTCGCTGTACTTCGGCGGTGGCACTCCCACCATCCTGCCGGAGGAGCTGGTGGCCACAATAGACCTGGCGCGTGACCTGTTCGGCGTCCGAGAGGTTTCCTGCGAGACCAATCCCAACCACCTCAACCCTGAGATCGTCCCATTGCTGCAGGACCGCGTACAACGATTGTCAGTTGGTGTGCAGAGCTTTGATGATGGCTTGCTCAAACAGATGAACCGTTATGAGAAGTTTGGTTCCGGCGCAGGCATCCTGGAGAGCATCCGCTATGCCGCCCCGTTTTTCAAGTCGCTCAATGTGGATATGATCTTCAACTTTCCCAGCCAGACCCCTGAGATACTTCGTAATGATATCCAAAGCGCCATCGCATCTGGTGCGCAGCAGGTCACGTTCTATCCCCTGATGACCTCTCCATCCGTGCGCCAATCCATGGCCAATAGCGTGGGCGTGCTGAAACCCGCCCGTGAAGCAGATTACTACGCCATGATCAGCGCCGGGCTGGCGAAGGATTTCATCCCCTTATCCGCCTGGACCTTTGCCCGTGGCGGCACCAGCCTGATCGACGAATACATCGTCGACACCGAGGAATATGTCGCGGTGGGTTCCGGCTCCTTCTCCTACCTGGATGGCACACTTTACGCCAGCACATTCTCTCTAAGTGAGTATGGGCAGCGCATCGCCGCGGGGGAGATGGCGATCACCGGCTCGCAGCCCTTCAGCAAACGCCAGCAGATGCGCTACCGCATGATGATGGATATGTTCGGTCTGCGTTTTGACCGCGCGCGCTTTAGAGACCGTTTTGGTGTCTCCGCGGAACGCGGGCTGTGGCTTGAGATGGCATTCTTTAAGCTATTGGGGGCTTTCAGCCGGCAGGATCCCGCCATCCCCACACCGGTCGGGCGCTATCTTTCGCTGGTGATCATGCGCGAGTTCTTCAGCGGGGTCAACCGCGTGCGCGACATCGCCCGCGCTTCATTAACCTCAGCGGACCGCGGAGAGTGTTATGAACCCTGATACCCGTAAACGCCTGCCGAAAGCCGTCAGGTTTATCCTGTCCGCCCTGGCTGCCATCATCGCGCTGGTCTTGGCGATCCTCCTCATTGGCGCGCTGACCTTCGCCATCGTCAATCGCACCAACGGAAAGATCATCTCCTCCGGCGAAACCCGCCGCTACCTGCTGCACGTGCCGAAAAACATCGACCCCGCGCAATCTGTTCCCCTGGTGATCACCATTCACGGTTTCGCTCAATGGCCGGCCAACCAGGCCAATGTGAGCCAGTGGAACCCGATCGCAAACCGGGAAGGCTTTATTGTGGTTTATCCATCAGGCACGGGGTTTCCCAAACGCTGGCAGGCTTTTCCTCAGCAGTCATTTGCCGATTCAAAAGATGTGGTTTTCATTTCTGACCTGATCGACTCCCTTTCCGCGCAATACAATATTGACCCGGCGCGCATCTACGTAAACGGCCTTTCCAATGGCGGCGGGATGACCTTTCTGCTTGGCTGTGAGCTCGCTGACCGCATCGCAGCCACAGGATCTGTTGGCGGGGCGTTTATCATGCCTATTGAAAAATGCAATCCTTCCCGACCGATCCCGCTGATCGCCTTTCACGGCACAGCCGATCCGATCGTCCCCTTCCATGGCGGCCCATCCGAAGGCTTTGACCTGCCGTTCCCGGATATCCCCCAATGGATGAGTGAGCGGGCGGTACTGAACGGCTGCAACCCGGCTCCCGATTCCCTTCCTGCGAAGGGAGAGGTGAGCGGGGTGCGTTACACCGACTGCCGAGAAGGCGCTGACGTGGTGTTTTACACCATTGAAGGCGGCGGGCACACCTGGCCGGGCGGCAATCCGCTCCCCCAATGGATCACCGGGACTACCAATCAGGATGTCTCAGCCTCTGAACTGATGTGGGATTTTTTCCAGCATTACACATTGGATTGATCCAGAATTGATTGTTTAAACAGACCCATCGCTTGCTATAATCTTAATATTCACACTGCGGAGGTTGAGATGAAGCGTGTCGCATTCTGTGGATTTACCTTGCTCATTCTCCTGGTCTCTTGTGCGCAGCAGCGAATTATCGAACACCCCGCTCTTGAATTGAGCATGGATCATACTTATTTTTCAGGGCAGGGATGTTTTACAGAACTTAATTGCGCTCCAGAAGATTTCACTCAACCGGATCCGCCGGTGACCATGATCCAGAAGCCCACCGATCTATTAGGTGGCTTGACCCCCTCGATTCCATTGGCTGTGGGCAGTACGGTGCTCTACAAGGACGAAGGAGAGATTCCTGCTGTCTATACAAACCGTTGCATGCGCAACCAATTCATCCGCTACCTGGCAAGAATTGATGACCAGACTATCCTCATTGATTCGATCGAAAAAATGGCGGAAGTATTCGCTCCGATCGATTCAGCTGAAGAGGCTTTCAGTTACGCCATCGCCGCAACCGGTTACTCGGCGTTGTTTGACCTGGAAACGATTAAAAAGCCTACCCTTTACGTTGACCAAATTGAAGAGAGCTTTGTTGAAGAAGGGAAAGGCGATTACGTCGTGCATCTTTTTAAGAATTACCTGTGCGGATGTGGGCCACACATCACACAAAGTGTCGCCGTCACGGTGCGAGAGGATGGCACCATTCGGATCGCCGAACCAGTGGATGCCTTCAGCGACCCGCAATTTGATGGTCTGTGTGTGGATTAAGTCCGCGCATCAATATGAACAATTCTTGCCAACCCGGCCGATCGGTCAGGTCGTCAGGAATCCATTAAACAGAATGATATAATCCCAGCATGCGACTCAAACAGAAAAAGACCTGGCTGATCATTAGCGGTATCGTGGTGCTCGCAGCCATCGTGTTAGCGCTGCCACCGGTTTGGTCGCGCGTGTCTTATTACTCGCGCGACGCGTACACGTCGTTTAAATACTGGTTACATCCCCCTGCGCAAGCTGTGTTTGTCCCTTCCAACTCTGAAGAGGACCCGGTTGTGGAAACTGCAGTAGCGGCCACACTGACCGCTTCTGCTCCCACCCCGCAACCCGCTGTATCCATTACAACAGCGCCGACTTCAACCACACCCGAGCCTACCCCCTTACCCACTATCACGCCCACCCCCCTGCCGGTTTCGGCTTACCTGCCGGGTGTGATCAGTGAGCCGCAGCTGTGGAATAATTGCGGCCCAGCCACCCTGTCAATGTACCTTTCGTATTACAAGTGGGGTCTCACCCAGAAAGAGGCCGCCGCCGTTCTTAGACCCAACGACCGTGACAAAAACACGATGCCATACGAGATGATCAATTTCGTCAACGAGAATACAGCGCAGCGTGCCTTGTGGCGTTATGGTGGTGATCTGGCGACGATCAAGTCACTCATCAACGCCGGTTTCCCGGTCATGGTGGAAACCGGATTCGAACCTGCCAACCTTAAGAATGAAGGCTGGATGGGACATTACCTCCTACTGGTGGGGTATGACGACAACCACCAGCTCTTCACTACACAGGATGCCTACCTGCTCATCCACCCTCCCGAGGGTGGAGATCCGATTCCTGAGGAAGAAAGGGAGAATTTTCGCGGATTTGAGGTACCCTACTCAGAAATATTGGAGGATTGGCGGGCGTTCAATTATGTTTTCCTCGTGGTTTATCCTCCCGATAAACAAAACGACGTGCTGAACGCCCTCGGTCCGCTGGCAACAGATGAAACTGCCAATAAGATCGCTTACAACCGGGCAGTAAACGAGGCAACTACTTTGTCGGATATTCGCGAACGCTTCTTCGCCTGGTTTAACGCCGGGACCAGCGCCGTGTACCTGCAGGATTACGTCACAGCCGCCACCCATTTTGATACAGCTTTCAGTCTTTACCCGGATGTGCCTGAAGCAAACCGACCCTGGCGCATGATGTGGTACCAGACCGGGCCTTATTTCGCCTACTACTATGCCGGCCGATATAACGATGTGATCGAATTAGCCAACCAGACCCTGAAGGCCATGTCGGAGCCGGTGCTCGAGGAAAGCTATTACTGGCGCGCGATGGCTTCTTACGCACTGGGAAATACGAACAAAGCAGTCGTGGATCTGCGCCAGAGTATCGATTTTCACCCGGGTTTCGCGCCAAGTATGGCAATGCTCAATCAGCTTGGCGTCACTCCCTGAAAACCGCTATACTTATAAGTACGGAAACCTAATGGTCAAGATCCTGCATTTTGCCGACGCCCACATAGACATCGCCACATACGGAAAGCACGACCCTGAAACCGGTCTGCCTGTCCGCGTGCTTGACTTCCTGAATGCGATGGATACCATCATTGACACTGCCATCCGCGAGAAAGTGGACCTGGTTCTCTTCGCCGGCGATGCCTACAAAGACCGCACACCATCACCGACCTTCCAGCGTGAATGGGGAAAACGCATTATCCGCCTGCCCATGGCAGGCATACCTGTCCTGCTGCTGGTGGGCAATCATGACATCAGCCCAGCCAGCGGACGCGCCCACACCCTGCAGGAGTTCGACACCCTACAAGTGCCAAATGTGCGCGTATTAAACAAACCCGAACTGCTCAAACCTGCCGATCTGTGGGGGTTGCCTCTGCAGGTTATCGCGCTCCCATGGGTGTTCCGCTCTACGCTGATGGCGGCGATGCAGCTTTCCCCGGGCGATGATAACCTGGTCAATGAAGAACTGGAGCAGCGCATCACGATCATCCTCGAAGCCCGGATGAATGAACTTGACCCGACTTTGCCCACCATTTTCACTGCGCACGGGTCGGTGCAGGGCGCCATGTACGGCAACGAGCGTACTGTTATGCTGGGCAAAGATCTGGTGCTGCCCGGTTCACTGGTCAAGGACCCGCGCCTGGATTATGTAGCCCTTGGGCACATTCACAAGCATCAGGACCTCAACCCCGGCGCGCACCCTCCGGTAATCTACCCCGGCTCCATCGAACGCGTCGATTTTGGCGAAGCAGCGGATGACAAGGGTTTTGTGATCGCCGAGGTCGATAAAGGTCACACCAATTACCGCTTCATCAAGCTGGACGGTCGGGCTTTTTATGACCGTACCGTGAAAATTGACCAGCGCGAAGGCATGATGGAGCGCATCCTGGCCGTATTGCCCGCAGATGAGCGTATCACCGATGCCATTGTAAAACTGACCATCGAATACCCGCGCGAGCTGGAGATGTTCCTGGATGAGACCGTCCTGCGCGAGAAGTGTGCCTCCGCGCTAGAGTTCCACCTTATCCGCCGTCCGCAGGAGGAAGCCCGCCTGAGATTGCCGTCTGACCAGTCCATTGCCAGCCTTTCTCCGCTGGAATTGCTCACCATGTATTGGAACTCGGTCCACACCAAACCGGTGCAGACGGACACGCTGCACTCCCTTGCCCGATCGATCATTCAAAGCGTTTCCGGTGTTGAAAACACGCTGGACCTTCCGGGAGGGGAGTAATGTCGAACACCCTCATCGAGATCCTTGTCATTTTCGTTTTGATCCTGTTCAACGGTTTCTTCTCCATGTCTGAGATCGCTGTCGTATCCGCACGCAAGGTGCGCCTGGAACAACGCGCCGAGGAGGGGGATACCGGTGCTCGCAACGCGCTGGAACTGGCAGGATCCACCAGCAAGTTCCTTTCGTCAGTGCAGATCGGCATCACATTGGTGGCCATGCTGACCGGTGCTTTTGGTGGTGCCACACTGGCTGAACGCCTGTCAGTGGTACTGGGTAAAGTGCCCTGGCTTGCGTCCGCGGCATCCACACTTGCCCTGATCATTGTTGTACTCCTCACCACCTATTTTTCCCTGGTCATTGGTGAACTCATCCCCAAGCGCATCGCCCTCAATAACCCTGAAAAGATCGCTGCCAGCGTCTCAGGGGTGATGCGTTTTGTGTATCGAATCACCGCACCGTTGACCGGCCTGTTATCAGCCTCCACAGACCTTGGCATGCGCATCCTGGGTATCAAACCCTCAGGCGACCCCCCCATCACGGAGGAGGAGATCAGGGTGCTCATCGATCAGGGCACAGAAGTGGGGGTGTTTGATGAAGCAGAGCAGGATATGGTGGAGGGGGTGTTCAGACTGAACGAGCGTTCGATCAACGCGATTATGACCCCGCGTACCGAGATCGTCTGGCTGGACGCCGATGACAGCATCGAAGAGATCCTGCAGCGTGTGCTGGAAAGTCCTTATTCGCGCTTTCCGGTCTCGCGCGGCTCACTGGATAATATTTTAGGCGTGCTCAAAGCCAAAACCCTGCTTGAAAAAGCCCTGACCCGTACATCGTTCAACATTGTCGATCTATTGGAAAAACCGCTCTTTATTCCTGAAAACACACCCGCGGTGCGCGTGCTGGAAATGGAAAAAGAGGAGGGCGTGCACGAAGCCCTGGTCATAGATGAATACGGTGGGGTATTGGGATTCGTCACCCTGTTCGATGTGCTTGAGTCGATCATTGGTGAACTCCCCAGCCTGGGTGAGGTGACCGAGCCGGAGATCGTCCTGCGCGAGGACGGCTCTTATCTTTTGGATGGTCTGCTGCCGATCGATGAGTTCAAAGAATTGTTCGACCTGGAACACCTGCCGGAGGAGAGCAAAGTCGGCTTCCAGACAGTGGGTGGTTTTGTAATGAACCAGATCGGCTCCATTCCAACCGCGGGGCAATCCTTCACCTGGGAGGATCTGCATTTTGAAGTGCTGGATATGGACGGTCACAGGGTCGACAAGGTGTTGGTATCCCGCAAACCTGGCATCGCAGCCGTAAACACTGAGGGGGATACAGCGTGATCATCGACCGTATGCAGATCAGTGGATTCCTGTCTTACAAGGACAGGGTGGAGGTGGACCTCTCTGGGTTCACACTGGCCTGCATATCAGGCGCTAATGGCGCAGGAAAATCCTCCCTGCTTGAAGCCATCACCTGGGCGCTGTTTGGCGAAGCCCGCCGCCGTGATGACGCCATCATCAACCTGCGCGCCAACACCGCCGAAGTGATTTTGGACTTCATTTACGAAGGCGTGCATTACCAGGTGCAGCGCAGCAAGACACGCGACAAGTCCACCATCCTTGAATTTCGCGCGCAGGTACCTGAGGGCGGCTGGCGTGTGTTGACCGAGCCCAGTATGCGCGGTACTGAAGATATGATCCGCCGCACGCTTCACCTTGATTATGAAACATTTATTAACGCCTCGTTCTTCCTGCAGGGAAAAGCTGATCAATTTGCCCAGCAACGACCCGGCGACCGCAAACGCATCCTTTCTGGTATCCTGGGCCTTGATATCTGGGAAACCTATCGAGACGAGGCTGCCCGCAGGCGCAAAAACTTTGAGAGCGAACTCGCTGTGATCAACAGCCGGCTCCAGGATATTGAAAGCGATTTACAGGAGGAAGAAGAACGAAAAAGCAAACTTGCGCAACTGCTGAAAGAAGTTGAGCAAAAACAGGTCCTGTTGGAAGCCCGCAAAGCCATCCTCGACCAGCAGCGCCTGATCGCGGATCGCATCGCCAATGATCAGCTCCAGCTGGAAAAACAACGCGCGGAAGTGCAGCGGCAGCAGGACGAACTCGACCGGTCTCGCGAGGAATTGATCGAGCGCTGCCAGGAGCGCGATAACTACCGGCAGCAGCTGCAAAATGAGCAAGTTATCAACCGGGAATTCGCAGAATGGGAAACTGCTCGGCAGGCACTGGCGGAATGGGAGAAGATCGCCACCAACTTCCACCAGTACGAGATGCAGCGCCAGGCGCCCGCGCTGGTGATCGAGCGTGAGCGCACCCGCCTGCAGGTGGAACTGGATGGACTCACTCAAAAACAATCAGAAATTCAAGGTCTGGAAACTTCCCTTTCCGCCCTGCAGCAGCAGGTGGACCAATATGAGAAAGCCATCCATGCTGCGAACGAATTACTTTCACAACGCACGCGATTGGAAATTGAGAAGGAACAATTGGTTAGCGAGAAAGCCCGCCTGGGCGCGGAAAACAAACGGCTCAGGCAGGAAATGAACGAGATCGTGGAACGCGTGGCTCATCTGGAGGAGATCACCGGCGCCGCCTGCCCGACCTGCGAGAAACCGCTTTCCGCGGACGAATTGCAGCGCCTGGTAACCGACCTGCGAAAACGGGGTAAGGAGATGGGGGACGCCTACCGCAGTAATGAGAAAATTTCGAGTGAGTACAGTGAGCGGACGTTACAGATCGAAACAGAATTGCAGAACCTGCAGCGTGTGGAGGCGGAGTTAAAGCTTAACCAACGCCTCTTCGATTCGAAGAGCGAGGAGTTGCGTCAGAACAAGGCGGCGCTCACTGACTGGCATGAAACAGGCGAACCACGTTTACGGGAGGTCTCGCGCATGCTCTCGACCGCCTCCTTCGCTGAGCAAGCGCATCGGGAGCTGGCTGCGATCGACGCGCAGTTGAAGCAGTTAGGATATGACACCGCCGCGCATGAACACGCCCGTCAGGTCGAACTGGAAGGACGCGCCAGCCAGGAAAAGATCCAGCTGTTAAAGCAGGCTAAAGCGTCCCTTCTTCCATTAGAGAGGGAGATCACCGGGCTTGAGAAAGCGCTTGAAAAGAATGAACGCCGTTTATCAGTTCTGCGGGAGGACCTGAGGCAGGCGGAAGAAAAATTGCAGACTGAGACCGCCAGCCTGCCCGACATGGCTCTGCTCAAAGCTGAATATGATGATGCTCAGTTGCAGGTTAACCGGGTCAATACCGAACTGGGATACGCGCGCGGCAAGGTGGATAACCTGGAAAAGCAGCGCGCGCAAAAAGTGGTCATGTTGGAGGAGAAGGAATCCCTCAACGAAAAGATCGCGGATCTCAAAACGCTTGAGCGCGCCTTTGGCAAGGACGGCATTCCCGCTCTGTTGATCGAGCAGGCGCTGCCGGATATTGAAGCGCACGCCAACGAGATCCTCGACCGGTTAAGCGCGGGCGGCATGTCGGTTAAGTTCGAAACCCAGCGCGAGTTCAAAGACAAGAAGCGTGATGACCGCCGTGAGACGCTCGATATTCTCATCCGCGACTCTTCCGGTGAACGCCCCTACGAGATGTTCTCCGGTGGAGAAGCGTTCCGTGTCAATTTTGCCATCCGCCTTGCGCTCAGCCGCGTACTGGCGCACCGCGCCGGAGCCCGGCTGCAAACCCTGGTGATCGACGAAGGCTTTGGCAGCCAGGATGCCGATGGCCGCCAGCGCCTGGTGGAAGCCATCAACCTGGTCGGCGCTGAATTTGAGAAGATCCTGGTCATCACCCATCTCGAGGAATTAAAAGATGCTTTCCCGGCCCGCATTGAAGTGACCAAAACACCGGGCGGATCGCAGGTTCAGGTGGTGGTGGCATGAACATGATCCACGCGCGGGTTGGTCTGCAGCAGCGCATCCTCCCCGAATACCGCGTGGAGTTCTTCGACCGCCTGGCGACCGCCTGCCTGCAGGGATTGAGTGTTTTTGCCGGCAGCCCGCGCCCTGAAGAAGCGGTGGAGACCGCCAGCCGTCTCACCGTCGCCAATTACGCCCGCGCGCATAACCTTCACCTGTTTTCAGGCAAATCTTATTGCTACTGGCAGCTGGGTGTGTTGCCCTGGCTGGTGCGCTGGCAGCCGCGCGTATTGATCACAGAGATCAATCCGCGCAACCTTTCCAATCCAAGCGCGGCCAGGTGGATGCGCCTGCGCGGCCGTCCGGTGATCGGCTGGGGCTTGGGTATACCCCGCGGAGGCGCGCTTTCTTCACTGCTGTACCGCAACCTTCTGCGCCACATGCAAGCGGTCATCTCTTATTCCGCCGGCGGCGCCGAGCAGTACATCAAAACCGGTATGAACCCCTCCCGTGTGTTCGTTGCCGCTAACGCCGTAACCCCCCGCCCTGCCACACCTCCTATCACCCGCCCAGCACACATCGATGGAACCCCTCAAATTCTTTTCGTGGGCCGCCTGCAGCCGCGGAAACGGGTGGATACCCTGCTGCACGCCCTGGCAGCCCTGCCCCCCGAGGAGCAGCCGCGCCTGGTTATTGTGGGTGATGGACCGGACCGTACCCGTCTGGAGATGCTCGCCTGGCAGGTCTACCCGCAAACCACCTTCGCCGGCGCGAAGCACGGCGTGGAACTTGAACCATACTTCACAGCCGCTGACCTTTTCGTGCTGCCGGGCACCGGTGGTCTGGCGGTGCAACAGGCCATGGCGCACAGCCTGCCGGTCATTGTCGGCCGGGCTGACGGCACCCAGGGTGAACTGGTGCGCCCGGAGAATGGCTGGGTCCTGCCGGACGACAGCCAGCCCGCTCTCACCGCTGTCATTCGCCAGGCGCTTTCGGATCTGCCTGCCTTGAGGAATAAAGGTCTGGCGTCGTACCGTATCGTCGCGGAGGAGGTCAATATAGAATCCATGGTGCAAACCTTCACCCGCGCGGTGGAATCCGTTCTCTAGTTGGATGCGGGGATGAGAAGATGAAGTTATTACTGATCGCTGACGGACGCAGCCCGATTACCAGGCGTTGGATCCGCATGCTGCAGCCGCTGGGTTATACCCTCAACATGGTCAGCTCCTACCCCTGCGCGCCGATCGAAGGGGTGACCGAGATCATCACCATGCCGCTGGCTTTCGCGGGGATGGGCGGCAGCCAGGCGGGCGGCGCAGCCCGCAAAACCAGCCGCCGTACCCGGGTCGTCTCGCGCTTCCGCAACCTGGCGGCTGAAGTACGGCACCGCATGGGGCCTTGGATGGTCACCCGCAAGGAAAAAGAATATCACGAACTGATCAGGCGGCTGAAACCAGACCTGGTGCACGCGCTGCGCATACCCTTTGAAGGCGTGCTCGCCAGCCTCACCCCTGAAAATATCCCGGTCATCGTCTCCACCTGGGGCAATGATCTCACCTTCCACGCGACATCCTCTGAGGCGATGGGCAGCGCTACCCGGCGCGCCCTCCTGCGCGCCAACGGGCTCATGTCGGATACACAGCGCGACCTCAGGCTGGCCAACTCCTGGTCGTTCAACCCGGCTAAACCCTCCCTGTCAGTGGTCGGCAATGGCGGTATTGACCTGGCTGAGATCGAGGAAGCCACCCGTGGGGTCGGGCTGGCCGTTCCGTGGCAGGTGATCAACCCGCGTGGTTTTCGCTCAGGCTCCGTTCGCAATGACACATTCTTCAAGTCCATTCCCCTGGTCATTGGTCATCACACCGATACACAATTCATTTGCCCCTGGATGGCCGGTCAGCCGGAAGCTCTTTACTGGATCGAAAAGCTCGGTGTTTTCGATAACGTCACCCTGCTGCCCATGCTCTCACAACAGGAATTGTGGCGCGAGTTTGCGCGCTCGATGGTCTCGGTTTCGGTCAGCGTGCATGACGGTACCCCCAACTCGCTCCTTGAAGCCATGGCCGTCGGCTGCCTGCCGGTTTGCGGAAATATTGAGTCCATCCGAGAATGGATCACGCATGAGGAGAACGGTTTACTGGTCGATCCGGACGATCCCATTGCGCTGGCTAACGCGGTGCTTTCCGGCATTGAAGACGAAGGTTTGCGCCGTTACGCGGCAGCGCGCAACCGCGAGGTCATCCGCTCACGTGCCGAAGTGTCGTCTGTCCGCGCCCAGGTGGCTGGGTTCTATTCCAATGTAATCGGAAGCAGACAAGTATAACAACAGAGGAGGTCAACGCCTCCTCTGTGATCAGTTGGAATAGTATAAATCACCCCAGCAAACTGGTTGTGCTGCACGGGATCAAGCCCGGGAAATATGCCCTTCCTTTTGATAACGCAGAAACAGCTGCCCCCAGGCGGTCGTCTCGCACCAATACTTGAACACGTGTTTTTCCTTGATCGGCCAATGCACATAGTCGTGATACACCTCTGAAAAAGCGATCGGGATCGCCACCAGCGGGGTGCGCGTGACCAGCTTTTGCAGGAACTTCGTCGGTCCATACCAGGTGAGCCAGCCCATGAACTGGTGCAGGTTGTGCCCGACCTTGAAATGCCAGTTCTCGTTGGAAACATCATCCCCCACCAGCTCGATCTCGCGCGGGTCGCCCACGCCCAACCCCTGGGTATGCCCAAGGTTGATGTACTTAATGCTCATCGGATCAAAACCCATCAGTTTGGCTGCTACAGCGTCGATCGCCACCTGGTCTTCTGACGCCAGGATCACGTTCTTCACTTCCGGCTTCATCACACGGGGCCCGGTGCCGTTGCCGGCGGTCGTGCCGTCCATCACCGCGAACAACCCGCTGTGGATCTCCTTCTGAATGGCCAGCAGGTCAACGATCGTTTCATGAATGTAGGAATGGGTGTAATGCCTGTGCTTGGTGAGCAGCCCGCCAAAGGCGTTTTTGATCGCGCCCGTGGTGGTGGTGTAAATATGGCACTTCACCGTGGGCAGGTGGACAATATTCTTGCCGATAAAATAATCGGGGATATAGATGCCCTCCGGATAAATGTGATCGAGGGCGTTCATCTTCGCCTTGGGCTTGTACTGGCTCCACGTCATGTCTTCCGGCTTGAAGTTGTACAACACGGGGATGTCGTACGCCTTGAAGATGGGCACATACCCATTCAAATCCTCGCCTTTGAACGCGTTGGTCACCACCGTCTGGTTCTGCACACAGGAGATATCAGAGAATCCGTTGTTCCTGAGCGCGAGTATCGTCCCCTCGAGCTGCCAGGGGGTGGTGTTGGCGCTTGGCATGGGATAATGCCAGGAGATATTGTCCTTGAGGATGGTGGTCGCCCCGGGGTCCAGCGCGGTCTTCCCACCGCCCAGCTCGAACAGGCGCTGATAATCCTGCAGTACCGTCGCGGGGGTCGTTCGTATGACTGCCACTTTTGATTTGGTCATTTTTCCTCGGTTCTCCTTGAGCGTTTAACCAGTCAAATTATACCAATCAAAAGCCGCAATTTTCCCGCGTTGGAAGCCATACTTTCGTCTATAATTCCCGGCAGATCATGACACGCAATTGGTCTGCCAAATTGGGGAAAAATAGACTGCACATGCCCGTGCTGTTGGTCCTGCTCGTGCTGATCCTGGCCGCGTGCAACTTTCCGATCAGGGACCTTTCCTTCATCATCCATTCTTATCCAACGCTCGATCCGGCCATTTTTGAGGGGCATAGAACTCCTTCCGCGTCCACCCCGGGGGCACCCGGGCAATCAACCCCGCCGGCTGCCGCCGCCCTGCCCGTCATTGATGAGCAACGTTACCAGATTTACACCGCGCAATCCGGAGACACCCTGCCGATCGTGGCCATTCACTTCAGTGTTGCTCCGGAGCAGATCACCTCACCCGCTGAGATCCCGGCTGGCGGTATCCTCCCGCCCGGTCAGTACCTGGTCATCCCCAAAACCCCCGCCAACCAGTCACTGGCCAAACTGATCATGCCGGATAGCGCGGTGATCGACTCCCCTTGCGCTGATGGTTTCGATATCAGCGCCTACGTGCAGGAGGCAGGCGGGTACCTGAGCCGCTTCAGCCAGACGGTAGCAGGCGGGCGCGTCAGCGGGGCGGAAGTGGTGAGGCTCGTGGCGGAGAACCAGTCCATCAACCCGCGCCTGCTGCTGGCGATCATTGAATATCGCGCCGGAATTGTGTTGAGTTCCCAGGAACCCGCTGATATAGATCATCCAGTGGGACTCGATGACCCGATTTATAAGGGTCTCTACCAGGAGTTGTCACTGGTCGCCCGCATGATCAACACCGGTTACTACGGCTGGCGCTACGGTGCTTTGACCGAACTGACCTATACAGACCAGGTATCCACCCGCATCGCGCCCAACCTTAACCCCGGCTCCGTCGGCATCCAGAACCTGTTTGCCAATTTGTACGCTTCAGGGGAATGGGAGCAGCGCCTGGCAGGCGAGGGCGGTTTCCTTCAACTATACCTGCACATGTTCGGTGACTTTATGCCTTGCGCCATGCAGATCGAACCCTTGTTAACCGACCGGGTAGCCCAGCCACCATTAGAACTCCCCTTTGCCGCGGGAGAAGTGTGGGCGTTCACCGCCGGACCGCATTACAGCTGGATCGAAGGCACCCCGCACGGGGCGCTGGATTTCGCCCCCAATATCAGGGGCGCCGGCTGCAACATCTCACCGCTTTACGCCCGGGCTCCCGCGGCAGGCGTGGTCACCCGCGCAGACAACGGCGTGGTTATGCTGACCCTGGTGGATAATAACCAACAGCCCACCGGGTGGGAGATCCTGTTCATGCACATCGCCGCCCAGGACCGCGCTCCCCTGGGTGCCCGGCTGAACGTTAACGATCCGGTCGGTCATCCATCCTGCGAAGGTGGTGCCGCCACCGGTACGCACGTGCATATTGCCCGTAAATACAGGGGGGAGTGGATCAGCACCAGCGGACCACTTCCGTTCGTAATGAGCGGCTGGACCGCCCTGCCGGGTACAAGGATCTATAACGGCACCCTGGTAAAAGAGAACCTGGTGGTTACCGCGCGGCAGGGCGGCGCGGCTGAATCCCTGATCAGTAAATAAAAAACGGACAGCCTGGTGACAAGCTGTCCGTAATTTTGCTAATTGTTACTTGAATTACTCTCCGCCGCGTTTGCCAAGCTGGTGATCCAGCTGGTACAACCCGCCCACGCTCGAGCCTACTTTTTCAACCATGGCCAGGATGGTGGAAGCGTTCTTTTCTTCTTCCACCTGTTCGGTCAGGTACCATTGCAGCAATGCCTGGCTGGGAACATCTTTCGCTTCCAGCGCTTTTTCATAGATGGCGTTAAGCAGCGCGGTTACTTTCTTCTCATGCTCGTAGACCTTGGCAAAAACATCCTTGAGTGAAGTGAAGTCCACCGGGGGTTTGTCGATCGCCAGCAGGCTCACCTTTTCACCGCGGTCAAGCAGGTAATCGTAGAACTTCATCGCGTGCTCCTGCTCTTCCTTCGCCTGGGCGCGCAGCCATCTGGCCGCGCCGGGAAGATTCTCGGTTTCAGCCCAGACTGACATTGACAGATAGAAATACGCGGAATACAACTCGTGTTTGATCTGTTCGTTCATTGCTTCAAATACTTTTTTATCCATTACTCACCTCTCCTGGTATTATTTTATTATTTATCATACTTATTAAGCATATCATACCAATATATGAAAAGCATTAATTTTTCCAAAACCGAAACGTTAAATCAGAAATTCCGGGATAATTAAGACATGGAATTGATCAATGATCGGCTGAGAGGGATCGCGGTTGGCGCTGTGGTGGGCGACGCGCTGGGTATGCCGATGGAGTTCCAGCCAGCGCGGGCGATCTACGACCTGCAGACAGAAATGGTCGCCGGGCCGCTCCCCGCCGGCACCTTCACCGATGACACCGAAATGGCGCTCGCCCTGGCCGAGTCATTGCTGGCGCACGATCCGCTCAACGCGGAGGACCTGGTGGCGCGCTTTACGGCCTGGTACAGGGGTCACCCTTCGGATATCGGCATCCACACCAGCCGCGTGTTGAGCCTGATCGACAGCGGCACCCTCTGGCAGGAGGCGGCGCAGCTCGCGCAGGAGATGGACCCGGAAAACGCCAGCAACGGGTCGCTGATGCGCGCCTGGCCGCTGGCCATCGCCCGCTGGCAGCAGCCCGAGCGATTGGCTGTGGAATCCCGCGAACAATGCATGTTAACCCACACACACCCTGACTGCGTGAGTGCCTGCGTGCTGATCAATCGCATCCTTTATGAACTCATTCATCGCCCCGCTGATATCCCTGCCGATAGAGCCATGCGCGAGGCGGTTAGCGTTGCGCTGGAAGCGGTGGATATGGATGAGGATTTCAGAAGGATCGTGGAACTGGCAGCGATACGCAGCCGTGAAACCCTCGCCAACACCGGCTGGGTGCGCCACACCGTGGAATCGGCTCTTTGGTCCGTGCTGACCACGCGATCGTTCGAAGAAGCACTGGTGCAGGCGGTCAACCTGGGGGATGACGCGGACACCACCGGCAGCGTGGCGGGAGCCATCGCCGGCGCGCTTTACGGGTTGGAGGCAATTCCGCGCCGCTGGAAGGACGTCTTGCGCGGCGAGTACCCGCTTGGATCGGGACATATCTGGTTAATTAGTGATCTTATCCATCTGGCTGATCAATTATCCGTTAACCTTTCCATCTGACCTTATTAGAGTTTTCTTTGACGCGGCAAAAGACCTTTGCTATACTTAACCTTGCCCAGCGCGCTGCGCACCGGCATTATTCTCTTCCAACCAGGAGGCAATTTCCAATGGCTTCAGATCAGTCGTTTAAACTGACTTACGCGACGATGTTCAACCCGCCGGAGGCGCTGCATCAACAATATGACGCCGCGCTCGCGAAAGTAAAATCCGAATTGGGAAAAGACATCCCCATGTTGATCGATGGCAGGGATGTCTTCGCCGATGATAAATTTGAAAATCGTTTTCCCGCCGATACCGATGTGCTCCTGGGAACCTTCCAAAAAGGCAACGCCGGGCACGCCAACGCCGCCCTCGCCGCTGCCCGCAAGGCAGCCCGCGGTTGGGCGCACACACCCTGGCAGGAACGCGTTGCCCTGCTGCGCAAGGCCGCGGAGATCATGGACCGCCGCACCTTCGAGATGGGTGTTGTCCTCTCACTAGAGGTCGGCAAGAACCGCATGGAAGGCCTGGGCGACGTGGCAGAAACCGCGGACCTCATTCGTTATTCCTGCGATCGCATGGAAGCTAATAACGGTTTCGTCAATGCGATGGGCAGCGACCCGCTCTCCGGTTATGTTAGCAAAAACACCTCGATCCTCAAACCCTACGGTGTGTGGCTGGTGATCAGCCCCTTCAACTTCCCGGCCGCCCTTTCCGGCGGGCCTTCAGGCGCTGCGCTCGTCGCCGGCAACACACTGGTGATGAAACCCGCCACCGATACCCCGTGGACCTCACGCCTGATCGCCGAGTGTTTCCAGGAAGCCGGCATTCCGGATGGCGTGTTCAATTACGTCACCGGCCCCGGTTCCACGCTCGGTCAGGCGCTCATCGAGAGCCCCGAGGTGGATGGCATTACCTTCACCGGATCCTATGATGTGGGCATGAAGATCTTCCGCGATTTCGCGCAGGGTCGCTATGTGCGCCCCACCATCCTCGAACTCGGCGGCAAGAACCCCTCCATTGTCACCAAAAACGCTGACCTCGAAGCCGCCGCGGTGGGTATCGTCCGCTCCGCCTTCGGCCTGCAAGGGCAGAAGTGCTCTGCCAACTCCCGCGTCCTCATTGAGGCGCCGGTTTACGATCAACTCGTGGCGCGCCTGGTGGAACTGACAGAAAAACTCGCCATCGGCGACCCGACTGACCGCACCAATTACCTGGGTCCTGTGGTGAACAAGAGCAGCTACCGAGATTACCAGGAATTCGTCGCGGACCTCAAAGCTGCCGGGAAGATCCTCACCGGTGGAAAAGTCCTGACCGATGGGGCATATGCCCGGGGCTACTTCTGCGCACCCACCATTGCCGAAGCGCCGTTCGATCACCGCCTGTGGAAACAGGAAATGTTCGTTCCCATCACCACGGTTGGCAAGTTTAACGATCTGGATGAAGCCATGAAGATCGCCAATGATGTGGATTACGGCCTTACCGCGGGGTTCTACGGAACCGAAGAGGAAGCTGCCCGATTCTTCGATGGTATCGAGGTCGGGGTTTCCTACGCCAACCGTCCGATGGGTTCCACCACCGGCGCGTGGCCCGGCTTCCAACCCTTTGGCGGCTGGAAAGCTTCCGGTTCCAGCGGCAAGAACGCGGGCGGTTTGTACTACCTGCCGCTCTACATGCACGAGCAGATCCAGAACCTTGTGCGCAAAGCATAATGCCGACCGGGGAAACTGGAATGACTAAGGTTTGCGCATTATCCGAAGCGATCGCCAATTATGTACACGACGGCGACACGGTATTTTGTGCCGGGTTCACTCACCTGATCCCGTTCGCCGCCGGACACGAGATCATCCGCCAGGGCAGGAAAGATCTTACCCTGGCGCGTGCCACTCCCGACCTGATCTACGACCAGATGGTTGCGGCAGGCTGCGCTAAAAAGCTCATCTTTTCTTACATCGGCAACCCGGGTGTCGGTTCCCTGCGTATTGTGCGCGAGGAAATGGAAGCCGGCCGACTGGATTATGAGGAATACTCGCACTTCGGCATGATCTCCCGCCTGCAGGCTGGTGCCGCCGGGCTACCCTTTATGCCCATGAACCAGACCGCCGCGCCCGACCTGGAAAAGAACAACCCCAACATCCGCCGCGTCAAAGACCCCTACTCTGGGCGTGAAGTGGTCACCGTCCCCGCGCTGAACCCGGATGTTGGCATCATTCACGTGCAGCGTGCTGATAAGAATGGCAACGCCCAGGTATGGGGCATCCTAGGAGAACAGAAGGAAGCCGCTTTCGCCTCACGCAATGTGATCATCACGGCTGAAGAGATCGTTGATGAAGAGGTCATCCGTTCAGATCCAAACCGTACCCTCATCCCCGGTCTGATCGTCAAAGCCGTCTGCCACGTCCCGCATTGCGCCCACCCCTCTTACACCCAGGGGTATTATGACCGCGACAATGTGTTCTATTTGAATTGGGATAAGATCAGTGAGGACCGCGCCACAGTCAACGCGTGGCTGGATGAATGGGTCTTCGGCGTCAGCGGAGCGGATGAATACTGGCAGAAACTGGGCGCTGAAACGCACGCCAGGCTGGCGGTCAAACCCCGCTTTGCCGCGCCGGTCAATTACGGTGATTATTAAAGTATTTGTCCGCGAATTTCACAAATTTTCACGAATTTTTTTAAGAGGATAGGTGACAATTTCTAAAAACATTAAAGTGCCAATCCAAGAACATTCTCTGATATACAAAGAGGAGGTTTTTCAGGTAATTGGAGCTTGCATGGAAGTGCACAGGAAATTGGGACATGGGTTCCTGGAACCCGTATACCAGGAAGCACTTGATTATGAGTTTACTCTGCAGGGACTTCCTTTTTCGGCACAATGTCCAATCACTATAGCTTACAAAGACAAAGTCCTTGAAAAACAATACGTGGCAGATTTTGTGGTATTCGACCGGATCATCTTGGAAATAAAAGCTGCGACCAATCTCGATTCGACTCATATGGCCCAGGTCTTAAATTAACTCAAGGCAACGGGGTTCCCGTTGGGCTTACTGGTAAATTTTGGCGCTAAAAGTTTGGAGTGGAAACGGATAGTACATTGATGCTATGTCAATCTCTTCAGATAAAAATTAATTCGTGATAATTAGTGTAATTCGTGGACTACATGTTGGATACAAAAAGGATTTTACATGCCGGATTTTACATACACATCTTCTGAATTAATGTGCATCAACGCCGCCCGCCTGCTGCGCGATGGCGACACGGTCTTCGTGGGAGTGGGTCTGCCCAACCTGGCCTGCAACCTCGCCAGGCGAACGCATGCCCCTAACCTCCAGCTCATTTATGAAGCCGGGGTCATCGGAGCGCGCCCTGCGCGCCTGCCGCTCTCGATTGGCGATCCCACCCTGGTCAGCGGCGCCGCGTCAGTCTGCGGGATGTTCGATATCTTCTCGCAGTACCTGCAGCGCGGCAATATCGATGTGGGATTCCTGGGCGGCGCGCAGATCGACCGCTTCGGCAATATCAACGCCACCGTGATCGGTGACTATCAGCATCCCAAGGTGCGCCTGCCCGGTTCCGGTGGTTCTCAGGAGATCGCCGGCTGGGCCAACCGCTGCTACATCATGACCCCACATCAGAAGCGCCGCTTCCCCGAGAAAGTGGATTTCATTACCTCGGCCGGATTCTTAAGCGGCCGCGCTGAACGCGAAGCCACCGGCGTCCGCGGCGGCGGTCCGCTGGTGATAGTCACCAATCTGGGGTTGCTCGAACCGGACGAGAGCGGAGAATTGGTCCTCACCGCCCTGCATCCCGGCTGCACTGTGGACCAAGTGAAAGAAAACACAGGATGGGCAATTCGCACTGCATCAGCCATCCGCCTGACCGAACCGCCGCTTGAATCAGAGATCAGGCTGTTGCGCGAGGAACTTGACCCGGAAGGGATCTACCTGAAAGGATCGTAACAGGCAAAAGTATGGCATCCCAACAAAACATCGAAGTACTCACCACCGTGCCCTTCCCGGATGCGGTGATGCAGCAGTTGCGCGGGCTTTCACCGCGCATCAGAATTACCTTTAATCCCGCCACCCGGACGGAGGAAATCCCCTCTGAAGTCTGGCAGCGCACCGAGGTGCTCTACACTGACATCCTGCTGCCTGACCTCGCGCTCGTGCCCAAGCTCAGATGGGTGCAATTCCATTACGCCGGTATCGATTTCGTCCAGGGTTCCGACCTGCTCAACCGCAAGGAACTGAAACTCACCTCCATGAGCGGCGCCTCCGCGATCCAGGAAGGGGAATACATCCTGCTGATGCTGCTCGCCCTGGGTCACCACATTAAACCGCTGATGGTCAACCAGGAAAAAGCTGAATGGCCTGCTGACCGCTGGGAGCGCTTCTCGCCTGTTGAACTCACCGGCTCTACCGTGGGGTTGGTGGGGTATGGCAGCATCGGCCGTGAGGTTGCCCGCCTGTTGCGCGCGTTCAATGTTAAAGTGCTGGCGGCCAAACGCGACGTGATGCACCCGGAAGACCGGGGCTACACTGTAGAAGGGCACGGCGACCTGAACGGTGATTATTTTGACCGTCTTTACCCCATCGAAGCCCTCAATTCTATGCTGAAGAAATGTGATTACGTGGTGGTTACCGTTCCACTTACCCCGCAGACACGCGGGCTGATCGGAGAAGAAGAATTTAAAGCCATGAAACCCGGTGCCTACCTGGTTCACGTTTCACGCGGCGGGGTTATTGATGAAAAAGCACTCCTGCAGGCGTTGACGGAAAAACATATCGCCGGGGCAGCGGTCGATGTCTTCAACCAGGAACCCCTGCCACCGGACAACCCGCTGTGGAAGGCCCCCAATCTCATCCTCACGCCGCATGTTTCCGGCTTCAGTCCCCGCTACAAGGAACGCGCCGGGGTGATGTTTGCCGAAAACCTCAAACGTTACCTGCGCGGTGAATCTTTGTTGAATGAATACCAGATAGAACGTCACTACTAAAGGGTAACCGGGTTTAATCAATTTGATTGCGGATAATAAAACACGTATCACCAAGGGCGGCTAATAAAACATGTCACCAAACGAACCAATCCGGGCGGTATTATTTGACCTCGGTTACACATTGATCAACTTCGAGGGCGATTTCGGCCGCGTCATGCGTGAATCGTACCTCGTCCTTTCAGCATCTTTACAGGAGGCCGGTTATTCCTTTGATACTGAAGGGTTTGTAGAACGCTTCAATGTCATCATCAATGAATATTACCGTTCACGCGAGGAGGATCTGATTGAGCGCCCCATTGAACAATACCTCTCCAGGGTACTGGCTTCTTACGAGATCTTCGATCCACTCAGGAGCGTGATCCAGAATTCACTGGAGAGAATGTACCGGTTTACCGAGGAATACTGGCAGCTGGAGGAAGACGCCGTTTCGACCCTGGATCAATTAAAATCAGAGGGTTACCGGCTGGGCATGATCACCAACGCCGCCAACGCGGATAACGCCAACCGTCTCATCGACCGCTTTGAACTGCGCCCTTACTTCGAAGTCATCCTAATTTCCGCGCTGGAAAAGATCCGCAAGCCGGATACGCGCATCTATTCACGCGCCATCACCCGCTTTGACCTGCCCTCGGCCAGTTTTGTGATGGTGGGGGATACGCTGACCGCGGATATTCTCGGCGCTCAAAACGCCGGATTACGCGCGGTCTGGATCAAACGCCGGGCTGAGCGGGCTGAAAATCAAAACGTGGCTGACAGGATCAAACCGGACGCGGTGATCGAAACCCTGGCGCAACTCCCCGCAACGCTCCAATCACTTTAGCAAAGATTAGCTCTTCATACCCCCTGCACATGACCGGTCAACCGACCGTTCACTGGTGTAACCTGTGTGCTACAATTCAAGCAGGAGAACCAGTATTATGGAACGAACTGTACCGAAAAGCGCCAGCGATGAAATTGATCTTTACTTGCGCACGATCTATTCACTGCTGCGCTCTTCCACAGAAGTGCAGATCCGCACATTGGAAGAAGTGCACGCCGGCATGAATTCCCTGCTTCACCCTGATGCGCGCAAAAACTCGCCCGATACATCCGCCTTCATTTATTCCAGCCTGCGTCTGCCAGCGTGCATCAGCGACGTGCGCTCCATCGTACTGGGGCAGAGCGGGGCTGTGTTCGCCAGGCAGGGCTACAAAGACGTGGAATCCTGGCAGCAGGTGAGCGCCCGCGCCCGCCGCCGCACAACCTACTATGACGGCAACGGAACGCTGGCGGTGTACATCGCCAGCCGCTCCGATATTGAGGATGTCATCCCCACATTGACCGCCTTTCAGATCGAATGGAACAAAATTCACCAGCTCCTCGACGGCTGGAAGTCACGCTCATGGGATGGGGTCGATGATCCGTCCAGCCATGTTTTTCAAGACCTGTCTCGCCAGCTGGAGATCAGCCTGGAGGATATGCTGCGCCTGAGGGCTGTGTGGGGCGATGAATTTTCTTCGATCCTTCAGAAGATCGCGCAACGTCGCTGCAATTTCGGCATCCGTCTGCTTGGCGGATCGTTAAGCGAATACTGGCGCGCGACGCGAATGTGGTGGCAGAACATCGAACGCCAGGTACCGCAACTGACCGACCGCCCGGTCTACTTCGTTTCAAGCAACACGCACAGCCTGCCCAACCTGCTCACCGGGTACGCCCTGACCCTAAAGGATACGCTGCTGCAATTCCTTGAAGCCAGCGATAACAGGGACCTCTATCTTGAGTGGCAGGAACTTCAGGAATGCGGCCAGTGTGCATCGCACGAGAACTTTTATTACTATGTATTGAAAAAATTTCAGCAGACCCCTGCCGGAGCGTCGGCGACCAGCGGGATGACCGCGGAAGAGATCGCCCACGGCATCACCCGCGTGCCCGCCAGGCATTCTTTTGACATTGAAGCCCAGGTGGTGGAGATTGCCCGGCTTGATCCACGTTGTTTTGATCCGCGCTTACGGCCGGATGACGAGAATGCGGATTATCTAAAAAGATCCGACGCCTACATCGTAAATATCGACTACCCGCTGGGACTGGGCGCTTACAACGTCTTATCCAAGATCGCTGAAAACATCACCGAAATACTGGGTGTTTACAGCATGGGTAAGGCAGCCACCCTGAACAGCGTCATCGGTGACATCATGATCCCCAATGTAGTGCAGGACGAACAATCTCAGAATACCTATCTGTTCCAGAACGCCTTCACGGCTCCTGATGTAACCCCTTGGCTGATGCTGGGTACAGTGCTGGATAACCAGAAAGCGCTCACTGTGCCGGGAACCTTCCTGCAGAACGCCACGCTGATGGATGTGATGTACCGCGAAGGGTACACCGATATTGAAATGGAAGCCGGTCCGTATCTCTCCGCGGTCTATGAGATGTCGCGTCCCAAGCGTCATCCGGTGAACGAGATCGTCAATCTGCAGGGTGCCAATTTTGATATCGGCATTCTGCACTACGCATCTGATACACCATTGAGCAAAGGCCGCAACCTGGGAGCCGGAGCGCTTTCCTACCGGGGAATGGATTCCACTTACGCCGCTTCGATCGCCATTTTGAGGCGCATCTTCTCGCTGGAAAAAAGACGCCTGACGTAATGATATTATCCTCCCTGAAGCTCCATTAACCAGTCGCGCCTGCCTTTGCGGTATAATCGAACCACGGAGGATGCATGGAAATTACCTGGTATGGACATTCCTGTTTTCGATTAACTGAAAGAAACATGGCGACTGTGGTCACCGATCCTTATGACCACAAGCAGGTCGGATACGAACCGCTCAAATTAAAAGCGGATATTGTCACGATCAGCCATAATACCCCCGGTCACAACTTCACCAGCGCGGTGAAGGGTCATTCTTATGTTATCGATGGACCCGGGGAATTCGAAATTGGCGGGGTCTTCATCACCGGTGTCCATACGAACGGACACACAAAAAAGTCTGATGAGGAACCACGCAATACCATGTACCTCATCGATTACAACGGATTGAACATCCTCCACCTGGGCGACGTCAACCGGGTGCCCAGCCAGGGTGAAGTGGAATCGCTCGGTCCTGTTCACATCGCGCTTGTGCCGGTGGGAGCCGGCGGCAGCCTGACCGCGATGAAAGCCACCGAGGTCATCAGCCTGCTCGAACCGAACATCGTTATTCCCATGCATTACGCCACCCCCCACACGATCAACACAGCCGTCAAGATGGAGCCCCTGTCACGATTCCTCAAAGAAATGGGGCTTGGAAACCTGGAACCAGTCCCATCGCTTAAGGTGCCCAATGTGAATGCGCTGCCTGATGAAACCAAGGTGGTGGTGCTCGGATATCAGATCAACAACCAGTAAACAAATGGACGAAGAACAACCGATTAAGATCATTATGACCTGGGATATTACTCCTGAACATGAACAGGAGTACTTCGAGTTCGTCATACGTGAGTACATACCGGGGGTGCAGCGGTTGGGTTGTGAGCTTTCAGATGCCTGGGCCACTGTCTACGGGTCCAAACCACAGATCACGGTGGGCATGATATTGCCCGGAATCCGGAAAGCCCGCCAATTGCTGCAATCTGATGAGTGGCAGGCGTTGCATCTTCGGTTGCAGGATTTCATACAGAATTATGCGATGAAAATGGTGTACGCCAGGAACGGTCTCCAAATATAAACGCTTACGATGAAAGAAGAATTTAATTCTCTTCTGATCAATTGGTATCAAAAAAATGCCCGCAGCCTTCCATGGCGCGGGCATTCTGATCCTTACGCAATCTGGGTATCTGAGATCATGCTGCAGCAGACACGGGTGGACACGGTCATTCCATACTTTGATCGTTGGATGCGGCTGTTCCCGGATGTTACGTCCCTCGCCGCGGCATCTGAAAACGCAGTGCTCAAAGCGTGGGAAGGTCTGGGGTATTACTCACGCGCCCGCGCCATGCATAAAACCGCCCGGATACTTGTGGAGAAGTACAACGCCCGGCTGCCGGATGATCACGAGGCCTTGACCAGGCTTCCCGGAATCGGTCCTTACACCGCGGCAGCCATCGCGTCCATCGCCTTTGAGCGGCATTATGCGGTGCTGGACGGCAATGTGAAGCGTGTGTTGGCCCGCCTGCTGCTCTACAAGCAACCGGTCAACACACCGGCTGCCGAAAAGGAATTGCGTGAAATTGCGCACGGACTGCTTCCCGCGAAGGATATCGGTGATTACAACCAGGCGATCATGGAGCTCGGCGCGCTCATCTGTCTGCCACGCAGCCCCAAATGTGATCTTTGTCCGGTCTCGATCTTATGCGGCGCCAACAAGGAAAACCGCCAATCTGAACTGCCGGTAATGAAGGAAAAAGCCGTGGTGCCGCACATAACGGTAACGGCTGGCATTCTGCACCAAAACGGCCGGGTACTGATCGCCAAGCGCCCTTCCAGCGGTTTGCTGGGCGGGATGTGGGAATTCCCGGGCGGTAAAGTGGAAGAAAACGAAACCCACGCGCAGGCGCTGGTCCGTGAGTTGCGCGAGGAGTTGGGGATCGCTGCCTCGGTGGGCAACTTGCTGGGTGAATACCACCACGCTTACACACATTTCCGTGTCACGCTGTACGCTTACCATGCCGTCATCGAGTCCGGAGAGGTCGCAGCGCTGCAGCCCAGTGACATACAATGGGTACAGATCATGGAGCTTGAAAACTATCCCATGGGGAAGATCGACCGCATGATCTCACACGACCTGGTGAGAATGGAGGGCAAAAATGGATGAATACGAGATTCGGCGTGAAAAGATGATCGTTGAACAGATCCAGCAGCGCGGTATCACAAATCCCGGCGTGCTGGGGGCGATGCGCGCAGTGCCCCGCCACCTGTTCGTTCCGCCGGAATTAAGAGAGAACGCTTACAGCGATTACCCGCTGCCCATCGGTTGCGCCCAAACCATCTCCCAGCCTTATATCGTCGCGCTCATGACCAGCCTGCTCAACCTCACCGGCGCTGAAAAGGTGCTTGAGGTCGGATGCGGTTCAGGCTACCAGGCAGCAGTCCTTTCCATGCTCGCCCGTGAAGTGCACACCACTGAGATCATCCCGCAACTGGCTGCCATGGCGGCTGAAACCTTGCGTAAACTTGATTACGGAAATATCATCGTGCACCAGTGCGATGGTTCCGTGGGCTGGCCGCCGGCCGCCCCTTACGATGCCATCCTGGTAACCGCCAGCGCGCCAAAGGTTCCCGTGCCCCTGCTGGAGCAGCTCAACCCGCATGGCAGCCTGGTGCTCCCGGTCGGTGGTAAAGGAACACAATGGCTGGAACTTTGGCAGCAGGAGCATGGCGTCTGGCAGTCCGAGGAGATCATTCCGGTCGCCTTTGTGCCCTTGCGTGGCGCCCAGGGCTGGGCGGAGTGGGACGATTAATAAAATTCTCCCCCGGTTGAATTAATTCGGGGGAGAAAGTTGATAAATTGATCAGTTTCTGTTGATATTCACCACCACCATCGGCCGGCGGCGGGTCTCATTGAACAGGTAGTTGGATACCAACTGTTCCACATCTTTCTGCATATGCCCATTGGCGCGTGAGGCGGTATCAGCCACACGCTTGCCCAGCTTGGCCAACAGATCACCACTTTCGGTGTGGGCAATGAAACCGCGGGTGATGAATTCAGGTTCGCGGCGGGTTTGACCGGTGTTCTTGTCGATGTCCAGGTTCACGATCATTATCCCCGCATCCGAAAGCACTTCACGGTCACGCATGACCGCGGCGCTTACGTCACCAACACCGCTGCCGTCAACGTACACATACGAGGCGGGCGCTTTTTCCGCCAGTCGCATGCGCTTATTATTGAACTCCACGCTCTGTCCATTCAGGATGACGGCAATATTTTCCTGCGGGATGCCGATCTCAGCCGCCAGGCGCGCGTGCTGCTTGAGCTGGCGCAGCTCACCGTGAATGGGAATGAAGAACTTCGGCTGGGTGAGGTGCATGAGCAGCTTCATTTCTTCCTGGCTGGCGTGCCCAGAGACATGCACCGGCGCGATCGCTTCATAGATCACCTGCGCGCCGCGCTCTAACAGACGGTTGATGGTACGATACACGTTCTCTTCATTACCGGGAATGGGGCTGGAAGAAAGCACGATCGTGTCCCCGTCCTTCACATCAAACGAACGTTGTGTGCCGGTGGAAAGCCTGCCCAGGATGGAGGTCGGTTCTCCCTGGGACCCGGTGCACATGATGACCACTTCACTGTCCTTCATACGCAGCGCTTCTTCCAGGTTGATGAGCAGCGCGTCCGGCAGGTTGAGGTAACCCAGTTCGCGGGCGATCCTGGCGTTGTCCGTCATGCTCACGCCGGCAAAAGCCATCTTGCGTTTGTGCTTCAGGGCAGCGTTGCCTACCTGCTGCATGCGAGAGATCAACGAAGCAAAACTGGCGACAATAATGCGCCCTTTAGCTTCACGGAAAACTTTGTCAAACGCGTCATCGATGACTCGCTCTGATGGCGTCCAGCCTTTGCGTTCCGCATTGGTCGAGTCTGCCAGCAGCGCTAGCACACCGCGCCGTTGGAACTCGGCCAGCTTCGCGTAGTCTGTCGGCCAGTTGTCCACCGGGGTGTGATCAAATTTGTAATCGCCGGTATGGACAACCAACCCGGCAGGAGTTTCAATCCCCAGACCCACTCCATCTGGGATGGAATGGCACACGTGGAAGAAATCCACGGTAAATGGCCCGATCTTGCGCGTATCGCCGGCTTTCACTGTTTCCAGTTTTACCTTTGCGGCCATGCCGCCGCGAGCCAGTTTAACCTCCAGCAGCCCGCGGGTCAGCGGGGTAGCGTAGATGGGAGCGTTGATCTCTTCCAGGATGTGCCGAATGGCTCCGGTATGGTCCTCGTGACCGTGCGTGATGATGATACCCTTGACCTTATCACGGCGCTGGATGAGATATGTGATGTCGGGGATGATGTAATCAATGCCGAGCATGTCGTTTTCAGGGAACATCAAACCGGTGTCCACTACCAGTATCTGGTCTGCGAATTCGTACACCATCATATTGGCGCCTACTTCGCCCAACCCGCCCAGGGGAATGATCTTCAATGTCTCCCCGCGCGTATTTATTCGATTTTCATGTTTTTTCATTGCTTGTTAATAACCTTTCGTATTTAACCTGTGAAACTGTCTTGATCTAACCGCATCGAAAGGTCTGCCCTAATGATGACGGATGAAGTCTGTTAAAAACAAATCCCGGCATTATGAATTGGCCAGGGTTTGTGAGGATTCTTTTCTTTTGTCAGTACACTGCATCTCTGATCGCTCAGAGTAAAAGTTCAATACTTGTACAAAAAATTGTTTCAACCTGCTGCAAACCTGCAATTTGATAATGAACAATTCCAATAACTTTATTATTATACCCTAGTTTGTCCAAATTAAGGTGATTCGAGCAAAATTAAAAAATTTGTTTAATGCGGGGGAATCGTAGGGTGCAAGAAGATGTTATTGTAGCTCAAGCCGTTTTTCTTCCGTAGAGCCTTTCGCGGATCTGCAGCACCTGGCGGCGCAACCGGTCATCCCGTTCGAGCATGTCCGCCACTTTTTCGCAGGCGTACATCACGGTGGTATGGTCACGTCCGCCCATCGCTTCACCGATCTGCGGCAGTGAAACATTGGCTTCCTGCCTGAGCAGATACATCACCACCTGGCGGGGCAGGGCTGCTTCACGGCTGCGGTCGCGTCCCATCAGCTTTTCCGGTGTGATACCAAAGGAGGACGCAACCACATCCACCACATGTGCAGGTTCAAACGAGTTGCGCTGCGGCAACAGGTCAGTTAAAGCCACGTTGACCAGGTCTTCGGTAAGGGGTTTGCCGCGCAGGTCAGCGTAAGCCACTACGCGGGTCAGCGCGCCTTCCAGTTCGCGAATATTGGATTGGAACTGGCGCGCGATCATCTCCAGGATGGCCGGTGGAACAGCGTGCCTGGAGCGCTCAGCTTTTGAGCGCAGGATGGCGATGCGTGTTTCCAGGTCCGGCGGCTGAATATCGGCTGTAAGCCCCCACTCGAAGCGCGATCGCAGCCGTTCCTCCAGTGTGTTCATCGCTTTTGGCGGCCGGTCCGAGGAGATCACGATCTGCTTGTCCTGGCCGTGCAGGGTGTTAAAGGTGTGGAAGAACTCCTCCTGGGTAGATTCCTTACCGGCGATGAACTGAATATCATCCACCAGCAGCACATCACAACGCCGGTAACGATCACGAAAAGCCTGCGTGGTATGCGTGCGAATGGCGTTGATCAGGTCGTTGGTAAATTCTTCAGAAGAGACGTACAGCACCTGCTGACCGTGCGCGCGGGAATAATTGCCAATGGCGTGCAGCAGGTGAGTCTTGCCCAGCCCCACCCCTCCGTAAAGAAAGAGCGGGTTATAAGCCTGTGCCGGGTTTTCTGCCACTGCCAGGCAGGCGGCGTGCGCCAGCCGGTTGGAAGAACCCACCACAAAATTTTCAAAACTATATCGGTGATTAATAGAGACCGGGGGATCCGGTTCCAGGCGGGGAATCTCGAGCGGTAAGGAATCTGCAGCCGGCTCGCGTTCGGCATTGTTTTCGTAATCCTTGTGCCAGACGATGAATTCAACCTTTTGCGGCGACTCCATTAAACCGGTGAGTATCTTGCTTACTGTGCCGGTCAGACGGGATTTCAGCCAATCACAGGCGTAAGCGTTGGGAACACCAACCGTGAACAGGTCATTTTTATAACTGACCAGTTCAGCGGGTTGCACCCAGGTATCAAAAGAAGCCCGGGACATGTCCATTTGTAATTGTCCAACCGCTGCCTGCCAGGCGTTCTGAAATTCCATCCCGCTCCTCCTGCAAGGTGAACGCGCGCGGTCAGGGTATGCAGTGCCCGCCAATCCGGAGTGATCCGAAGCGGAGGGAACATTACTATTCACCTGGGTTTTGTTTAGGCTTACCCGAAGCTGCAATTAGCTTCGTCCGAACGCGTACAAGCATTCTAACAGAAAGGAGCAGGGCAAACAAGTCGAATACCCTACGCCAACCTAAAAGTTTTAAAATCTTTAAGAATTGAAATCTTAAGAAAAGCGGGGGATCAGCAGTGAGTCCCATTTTGTTTCTGATTATTTTCATCCCAACTAGTGCGATGTCGGTCGCTGACACACCCCCACATATAGGGTCTTTGTGACGATGTTGTCGCTCAATACTTCATCTGGCGGTAGAATATAAAATTACAAGGCTTGCTTATTGCGTTTTTCCAAACATAACAAATACAAAATCTGGCATTTAAATTATTTAACACTTGAAGTGAAGCTGTAAAATCCGGGTGAAGCTGCCGCTAATTACAAGCGGGGTCATTTCAGCATCAGAGCTGCCGCCTTCCGCGCGATCTCCACCGCGAAGTTGGTTCCCCTGTCCCACGGATAAACCTGCGACATACTGGCAAAATACAGCCCTTCCAGCGGCGTTTTTATGGACGGGATATTCTGCGAATGGTTCACCAACGGAACCGGCTGCGCGTAATTGGTTCTGGTCAGCCAGCTATTGGTGATCCAATCCGGTGAAAAATCAGGATTAACGCGTTTAAAGCTCGGCAGGAAACGTTCCAGTAATTCCTCTTTTGTGAGTTGGAAGTACTCGTGTCCCGGCTCGAGGTAATCACCGCAGTAGATCAGGTGATCTCCTCCATAACGCTCTGCCGGCATGAAGTTGGTATGCTCAACCAGCGCCAGAAATGGAAATCCCGCCGACTTGGGCAGGTTGTACCAGTAGTATCCCTCTTTTGAAAGTTGATGCTTTAGAGCGATCACCATCACCACCGCTCCCAGGCTCTTGAGGTCCAGCAATCCTTTCAGGTATTCTTCGGGCAGCTGCGGGGCCATCTTCGCCAGCTGCGCCGGAGCAATAGTGACCAGCACTTTGTCAAACTTTTCTGCTTTATCGGTTGTCTGCAGCGAAAAAGAGCCTTCAGCCTCCTTTTCAAGCTGCGTTACCCGTGTGTTGTAGCGGAATTGCACGCCTTTCTGTACCAGGATGGCCGCCAGGTCATCTACAAAAGCCTGAAAACCTCCCTGGTAGGTGGCCAGTTTGGTCGTGCGGGCGTGCAGCCTCGCCCATAACCAGGCCATGTTCACCTTGCCGGCGTACTTCTCACTGAACTTGCCGATCACCATAGGTTCCCACATCTCACGGTAGACCTTTTCACCGGCGTATTTGGTCATCCACTCTGCCACGGTGGTTTTTTCCATCGGCTTCCAGTTTTTGGTCAGCCGCAGGTAAACCCCCACCAGACCGAAACGGATCTTATTAAGACCATAACCCAACCCGGGATACAACAGCGCGCTGGGGATCGAATCAAAGGGATAGAACTTGCCTTTGTAGTACATCACCGTCTTGGGATTGAGGATCAGCACCTTTTCATGCAGTCCCAGTTCCTGGAATAACTGGAACATGTGCTGATCGGAAGTGAACCAGTGGTGATAAAACTTCTCCACCGACCAGTCCCAACCGGGTTCCTTGAAACCTGCTGCCAACCCGCCGGGTCCGGCATCTGCTTCAAAAACGGTCACCGCGTGGCCGGCTTTTACCAGGTCCAACGCCGCTGCCAATCCACCAAACCCTGCTCCGATGACGGCTATTTTCATGTATTGTTCTCCTTGTTCTCATCCCCTGCCGCCGCTTCACTGCGCATGGAGTCGCTCCATTTGATGCCTTCCCTGGCCATGAAATACGCGCCGACCAGTGTGACCGGCAGCCACAACGCCACGTGCAGCACCACGCCGTAGCCCAGCGCTTCAGCCCCCGGTACGTTGAAAGCCACCAGCACCGCCTTGGTGACCGCCTCCCAGGTGCCAATGTAACCGGGCGCGGATGGGATGGTGGTCGCCAGGTTGGCGATACCATTCAGCAGCATCAGCGCGAAGAAGCTGACTGTAAAAGTGAAGGCGTGCATCACGAACCAGTACTTGACGGTTTCCAGCAGCCAGATGATCACAGAGGTCACGAAGACCATCAATATATTAAAAGGCGACCTGAGCGAAGCCAGTCCATCCAGGAACTTCAACATGATCCCGGTGGTCTTTTCACGTGCTTTGGCGGGTAATAGATGAGCGATGAACCACCCGCCGATGCGTGCTGTGACAGCAGGGAACATGGCCGCCAGCAAAAATACGATCAGCGCCGCCGCGAAAACGCCGGTTCCGATCAGCGCCAGGTTTTGTATGTTGCCGACAAATCCGGATTCAAAAGACGCCACCCTGGCTAAAGCCGGCAGATTGAGGAACACGAACGCCAGCATCACCACCCCGTCAAAGATGCGTTCCACAATAACGGTCGCCAGCGAGGCTGAGATGGGTACCCCTTCGCGCCGTTTGAGCACGACCGCGCGCAGCACCTCACCGGCACGCGCAGGGTAGATGTTGTTGCCCATGTAGCCGATGCAGGTAATGGGGAACATGACCCGGGTGGGTACTTTCTTGATCGGCCCCAGCAGGTAATGCCAGCGCCAGGCGCGCACCCACAACCCCACAAAGAACACCGCCACACCGGGGATGATCCACCAGTAGTTGGCGCTTTTGACCGCGCCCCAAAACTCACCCAGGTTAAGACCGCGCAACGCGAAGTAGAGAAATACCGCGCTGATGATCACACCCAGCCAGAACTGCCATCGTTTCATAAAGGTCATTCTACCATGAAGCCATTTCACTGATCCGTTTCTTAGAGTCCAACTGTATAATTCCGGTATGAATGAAGAGCCCCGCCTGTATGACTTGATCTACGCCATCGTGCGCCAGGTTCCGCCAGGAAAGGTCGCCACTTATGGGCAGATCGCCCGCATCGCCGGGCGTTGCTCCGCCCAAATGGTGGGCTTTGCCCTGGCATCATTGGATGCCTACCGCGACCGAGAAGATTTCGAAGCGGTTCCCTGGCAGCGGGTCATCAACGCGAAAGGAAAGATCAGTCCGCACGGCTTTGGTATGGGCGGTTTTGTCCAGCGCCAAAAACTTGAGGATGAGGGCATTGAGTTCGATCATGAGGGCTGCATCGACCTGGAAAAATTCGGCTGGGATGGTGTGCTTGCTACACCGGTCCGCAGCCGAACAGATCTCCTGTAACCTGGCAGATCAATTTGCGTGTCTAATCAAACCCGGCAAAAGTGCTGCACGGGACATGTTCGCCATCCACAACGATCCACCACTCGTTTTGACTCGAATACGGCTGATACTGGCTCCATAAAGCCTTGTTCTTCTGCAGCAGGTTGAATGCTCGCGCCTGGCTGAAGTTAAAGGTTTGCCACGCCTGGGTGCCGGGGTCGTTGGTGACCTTTTCACGGCAGGCCAGGGCTGCTCCCAGTTTATCGTGCGCTTCCTTTGGTAAAGCCGGATCATTGTAATTCATCAGCATTTGGGGGACCGCGTCCGTGGAAAGCGTGTTGAGATGCGCGAGGTCAAGTTCTTCCCCGGCTGCCACTCGTTGTACATTACGACTCACAATAAAACCATCCACATTGAGGATCGCCAGGCTTGCGCCAAAACCGATCGCGGTGATCACCAACGCAAGTGCGATGTGACCTCTCCGCCGCGACATCTCTAACACGACCACCGTAACGATCAGCGCAGCCAGCCAGTATATGAACACATGCGTGTAGGTGCGCAAGCGTGTGAATCCGTACGCCTGTTCGTACAACATGATGCGCTGCAAGGAAGAGGCAAGGATCACCAGCACATTTGCCATAAGCAGAACCGAAAGCGCACTGAGGCCGGCCTTCGCAAAACGTGTTTCCACGCGGGTGATCGTCGTGAGCAGCATGTACAATCCAATCGATAACACCGCCACGGCTACCAGTTCCGAGAATCCCCTGCGGGCGTATTCGGCGTAGGTATAACCGGTTTCGGTGATGTTGGCGTTTCCGCCAAACAGGTAACGCACCTGGATAATGACAAACACAATGAACAGCAGGTTGACCGCTGCCAGCACGATACCGCTCTCAGTCCAACCGAGGAAGGTCTTCATCCATGGTGTATTGGTGGAAGGCTTTTGCGCTTCCTTGTCCGGATGGATCGCTTTCAGATAGACACCCACCAGGAATCCGGCAATGATCAATATATAGAACAGCCTGAGCAGGTACTCGGGTAGTTCTTCAAGGTTTAAGATATTCTTGATCCAATCGGCGAACACCTGGTCAGCCGAGGAAAGCAGCACCGTAAAAACAGCCACCACAGGCAGCGCTATCAAAACGCCGCGCAGGATCGGCCAGACTCTGCTCCAGCGGCTTTTGATGGGTTGGCCATCCCCCGCGGCAGTGTTCCTGTTTCGCGAAGCCAGCAGCGCCGCACCGGAGAATCCACCGCCGATCACCCTGGCAAACCCGACCACGTAATCGCGCAAACGATACCACGGCCAGTAACCATCCAGGAATGTGGCGGTCAACAGGATCATCCCTGCCATCGATAGCAGCACGCTGATCATGCGGGTCATTTCCTCGCTGCGGAACGCCATCACCGAGGCGAAGCCAAGGATCAACAGCGTCAATACAATGCTGCGCCAGTGCGGGCGTTTGCCCTCACGCCAGGCGAGCAGGTAGCCTGCCGCCAGCAGGACGACCACCCAAATGAAGAAAGAGAGATTTACAGATTTATTCCAGAACAGGAAATCGAAACACCAGGCAGCGACAAGCGCTGCCAGCCAGAACCATCTTTGATTTTTAGGCATTTTACCTCTAGTAGTTCATCGCCAGTGCCAGCACCATGGAGATGATCACGATGATGCCGATCACGGCTAGGATGATTTGCTGCAGGCGAGCCTTACTTTGCTGGGTTGATTTCCGCGGGGTTTTACCCTGCGCAGCCTGCTTTTTTGTTTTTGTCATAACAACCTCGCGTAATGCAAATCAGTCTAGTTGGTGCAGCCTATCATTTCCTATCAAAGCCCTCACAAATCCTATCACTCCCTTTCAGGCAGGATACAGCGGAGCTTATTTAGAGTATCAGTTCGGGAAATTAAACAGTCTCGCCTGTTGCGGTTTTCGCCATCTCACTTGTTTTGGCTGGCGCGCTGTCCTTCTCTGTTTTCTCACTGGTCTTTGGCTCATCGGACTTTGGCTCGTCGTGCTTACTTGACGCGTGAGACGTGTTACCCGAAGGCGACCGGTGATCGGTCGCGTAAAAACCGGAACCCTTGAAGACGATCCCGACCGGCGTGTAAACTTTCTTCAGGCTTTTCTTCCCGCATTCCGGGCACCTGGTCAGCAACGGGTCAGAGAACTTCTGGGTCTGATCAAATTGGATCCCACAATTTTCGCACCGATATGTATATACCGGCATAGTACCACCTCTATTTCTTCTTACAGTATTTCAACGTGTGAAATTATAGTCCAGTCGATGGGGAGGGTCAAGAACCAGAAAACCCTTATAAACCAAACAAATGGCTCAACAGCACCTTCAAACCAATGCCGATCAGGATCACACCCCCCAGCAATTCCATGCGCTTGCCAAAGCGGCAGCCCAAACGGTCGCCCAGCAGGTACCCTGCCACTGCCAAAATGAACGAGACCCCACCAATGATGAGGCTGTTCTGCACGATCGATCCATCAATGATGGCCAGGCTCAGTCCTACTGCCAGCGCGTCGATGCTGGTGGCAATCGAGAGCATCACCAGTGACCCGCCGCGCGTGGGGTCATCACGCCGGCACTCCTCCTCACGGTCGAAGCTGCCCTTGACCATCTTTCCGCCGACCCACAGAAGCAGTAGAAAGGCCACCCAGTGATCAAATCTGGAGATCAGGTCAGCGATCTGCCGGCCAGCCAGCCAGCCGATGAACGTCATGCCGCCCTGGAACAGGCCGAAGTGGAACGCCAGGCGCAGCACCATTCGGGCTGTCTTTTTCAGACCGTTGGTGCCGATGCCGAGCGCGACAGTAAAACAGTCCATCGCCAACCCGAGCGCGATTAAGAGGATCTCCCAGATCGTCATTTTTGCGTCCTCGCTCCAAACCCACGCATTATAATCCAATCAAATGTCATGCAGGTCACGACCTCATTGTGAGCTTCTTCCGGTAATATCCGCCCTTAATTCCTTCTTGTAGCGCAATTCTGATTCATGTATAATTCAAACAAATGTTCGATGATCAAGGGGTCGCATGCCGCTAAATTACCTTCATCTCAAGAGCCAGATCACTGATATGGGCAGTAATGCCAGCGCCCGCTCTGCTGAAATGCGCTCAGCGCTGGAGTTGTTGACCGAGCAATTAAACGAGCACGCAAACGAGATCAGTACCCTTCAGCAGCTGGTGGAAGAGGAAGCCGCCAGGAACAAGGGGCTGCGCTGTGCCGCACCGGTCAGTGAAGCGTTGAACACCCGGGTACCTGTACACCTGCCCGCGCCCGCCTGCACCATCCTCTCCGCGGATGGCTCACAGGTCACTCCCGACCCGCATGATACCGTTCTCTACGGGCTGGTCAACATCGGGGTGTTCCGCATACAGCCCGGCAGCGGTCTTGTGCCCTCCCAGATCACCAGCTCAACCCTCATCTACGGGGATGAACTATATGCCTCCGGAGGTACTGCATCAGAAGACCTGGTGAACCTGCTGCGCGACGTGCAGGAGCGGGAGATGCTCGCAAAACTGGCAGCCGTTGAAGCCAAACCGGTCGTCACCCTCACCGATGGACCGCTCGAGTTGTACCATGAACCGCGCCAGGAGCAATCGTTCAAACAGCATTTTGACCGGTACCTGCACGCCCTGGATGACCTGGCTGTTAATTCTGTCATTACCGCCGGTTACGTCAGCCGTCCACGCGCTGACCTGGTGGTGAAGTTGCTCTCCCTGCTTGGCGACAGCCCACCCGATGCACCTGGCAGGTCCAGTTACACCGGGCTCACGGATATCGCGCTGTTCGCCGGCCTTCTGGCACCCGGCGAGCGCTCAGCCATCTTCCGAGTGCAATCCAGGTCTGCGAGTGAATTCGAAGGCCGCAAAGCGCTGCATTTCTTCTATCTCAACGTCAGCTCGGGTGGTGATCCCGCGTTCGCCCGCGTGGAGATCCCTTTGTGGGTGGCCGGGAACCCGGCGCATGTGCAGCTGCTTCATTCCGTGCTGGTGGAGCAATCCCGCCTGAGCGGATCGGTGCCTTACCCTTATCCCCTGCTGCGGGCGCATGAGATCGCAGTGGTGCGCCTGGATGACCGTCAGCAGCTCAACACGCTGATTGAAAACGAGATGGTGCGGCGGGGATTTCCGCCCTCGCGTAAATCAGAAAAACAGGTGCATAAAGACCACACTGGAAGAAAAAGGAAATGATTATGACCGCGATACCCATTGGACGATTGTTGCGCGCCAACACCACCGGCTGCGTGATGGGCTGCCGTTTGAGCCAGCTCAGCACACCGGCCTTCGGAGATTTACTGCTCATCCCGCTCAATGATGGCACAAAGATCTACGGGCTGGTGCATGAGATCCATATTGACGATGATGGGCTGGTGCGCCAGCTGGTCAGCGCGGATGTCTCCGCCGAAGTGATCGAGGATAACCGTCAGAACCGCAATGTCCCCATCGAAATGAGTATTGTTTTTATCGGCTGGGAAGATGCTTACGGCAGGGTGCAATACACCCGCGTACCGCGCCCGCCGCTGACCCTCGACGAGATCTACCCCTGCACAGGGGAGGATATCCTGCATTTTACTGGTCAGGTCCATCCCGGTTATCTGCGCGCGATCCTGCGCAACGAGGAACTCCCCGCGGCCGATCTGGTCACCGCGCACCTCAGGCAGGTGCTCGGCGTGTTACACCATCCGGATTCCGCGGCGTGGTGCGAGCGTTACCTGGGCGAAGTGATCGCCCTCCTGAAAGACGATTATCCGCAATTGATGGATATCCTCACCGCCGTTTCCGCGGTACTGGAATAGAAAGCGAGCCGACATGACCCCTTCTGATCTGAATGCCCAATTGAAACCATCCGACGAGCAGAACAAACCCATCGGGTATGTTGTGGGCGGCGGTTTGAAAGCCAATCTCTTCGTGCGCCTCACCGTACCCGCCCAGGAGGTGCAGGAGGGTGGTTTTGTCGTGCTGGAAAGCGGTGACTGGCAGTTTTACGGCCTGGTGACTGACCTGCAGTTAGGCGCGCTGGACCCGCGTTACGCCGAATTACAAAACGCCGCGCGCCTGGCGGATATCGCCTCGCGCCTGCTCGCCGGACAGACCCTCTACACCAACCTGGAGGTGCTGCCCGCCCTGATGCTGGAGCGTGGACCGGAGCCGGGTTCACCCGATTACGAGGCGTGGAACAAAACCCACCAGAACGAGAACACACCCCGCCCGCTTCCGATCAAAACCGTACCGGCGCATCACGCCGTGGCCCGGCTGGCATCCGCTGGCGACGTGGCTGAGATCTTCGGTGACCCCAAAGAAAAGGGTAAATTTGAGATCGGGCGCACCCGCGAACAGAACCACCCGGTGTGCATCGACCTGGACAAGTTCGTCCAGCGCAGCTCCGGCATTTTCGGCGCCACCGGCACCGGTAAATCCTTCCTCACCCGCATCATCCTCGCCGGGCTTATCCAGCACAACGCCGCTTCTGTGCTCATCCTCGACATGCATAATGAGTATGGGTTTGATGATACCTCTTCAGACACGGGAAAATCGGTTGTGGGATTGAAGAGCAAGTTCCCCTCCCGTGTGCGCGTGGTAGGACTGGGACGCGACACGAAGATCCGTAACCACATTCCGGATTTTCACCTGGAGATCAATGAATCCGACATCCAGCCCGAGGATATTGAACTGCTAACGCGCGAGCTGAACCTGCGCGAGACCACACCCACCACACTTGAGGCGCTGGTGCAATATTTCGGCCCCGCCAAATGGTTCCACGAATTCGGTCAGATGGTCGTAGGATCGGTGATCGAAACAGATGATGGCAAAAAGGTTCCTGCGCCGGATAGCGTGGCTTACTGGGCCAGGCAGGCTGGCATTAACGAATTTGCAGCTGAAGGCTTACGCAGCAAACTCACCCGCGTCTTTAACCGACGCTACATCATCCCTGCAGATCCGTCAGGCTCGGGTCAGTTGAACTCGCTGCGTGAGGTGATCGAATCCCTCAAGGCGGGCAAGGATATTGTGCTCTCCTTCGGTGATTTCGATTCCGACCTGGATTACCTGCTGGTTTCCAACCTGCTCACACGCAAGATCCGCGAAGCGTGGGAGGAGATGACCAACGAGTTCCGCAGCGAAGGCAAAAAAGAACCGCGCCCATTAATCATCGCCGTGGAAGAGGCGCACAAGATCCTCAACCGCGAGATGGCTTCGCAGACCACCTTCAGCACCATCGCGCGCGAAATGCGCAAATACTACGTCACCCTGCTCATAATCGACCAGCGCCCCTCGCAGATCTACGACGAGGTCATGTCGCAGCTCGGCACACGCGTCTCCGGATGGCTGGGAGACGAGAATGACATCGCCGCGGTGCTCTCCGGCCTGGCCGGACGTGATGCCCTGCGCGGTATGCTCGCCCGCCTGCAGCCCAAGGAGGAGGTCCTGCTGCTAGGCTGGGGTGTGCCCATGCCCATCCTCGTGCGCTCCCGCCGCTATGATGAAAACTTCTGGAAGCAGCTCCTCGGCAAGGACGACCGCATCACCGATACCCAGGCCATGAAAGATATAGGGTTTTAAAAGGCATAACACGAAATACTCGAAAAATAACCAAAAATCACAAATTTTTAAGGGGAATATGTGAGCACATCGGATAGGAATATTCTGTATAAGGAAGAGTCCTACGAAATCCAGGGAGCTATTTTTGAGGTTTATAAGGAACTGGGCAGTGGTTTTCTGGAGGCGGTTTACCAGGAAAGTCTGTGTAAGGAATTCACCAGCAGAGGTATTCCTTACCTTAGTCAACCAGAACTAACACTTTAATACAAAGGAGAAATATTGTCGGTCAAATATCGACCTGATTTTCTTTGTTACGACAAGATCATTGTTGAGATAAAAGCAATTTCAGAAATAGGACAGGAACATCGTGCACAATTGCTAAATTATCTCAAAGCAACCGGCTTTCGCTTAGGATTATTGGTCAACTTCGGTCATTACCCAAAATCAACCATCGAACGATTAATCCTGTAAATTCTATTAATGAGTTCGTGTTTTTGTTAAGTGGTTCGTGTGTTTCGTGTTAAGAATCTATATCACTTTGGCCAGATGAGCCACAGCACGGTGGTGGAAATCAGCCCCGCGATGACACCCCCCACAACCTCCAGCGGGGTGTGCCCGATCACTTCCTTCAGTTTCTTCTGGTCGATCAGGGGACCTTTTAAATATTCATCGATCAGACGGTTCAGCATCATCGCGTGATAACCCGCCTCGCGCCGCACCCCGGCAGCGTCGTAGATCACGATCATCGTGATCGCCACGGCGATGGCAAACGCCGGGTGATCGAACCCGCTGAACAACCCGATCCCCAGGGTGGTGGCCGTCATGGTCGCCGCGTGTGAGCTCGGCATACCGCCGGTGCCGAACGCCTGCTTGAAATTGATCCGTTTGTGCACGGCGTAATAGGTGGGCACTTTCAACAGTGAGGAGAATAACCAGCCCACCAGGCAGGCGATCAATTCCGGATACCGTACCAGTCCGCTCATGAATTGTCCTCTGTGGTACCTGCCCCAGAGCCGGGATTCAACTGCCTGATGCGCAGATCCGCCTGATCGAGCAGCGCCATGCAGTACTGTACCAGTAGCTGACCGCGCTCGTATAACTTCAACGACTCGTCAAGCGGTTTCTGCTCGCTCTCGAGCGTTTCCACGATACCCTCAAGTTCACTGAACGCCTGTTCATAATTCAGATCAGATAATGCCTTTTGATCAGTCATCGGAAATTCCTCCGTTGTTGTTTTTTGTCGGGCCTGTCTGTGCGCGGGCCAGGATCATACCGTCGGATACCTGGATATCCAGCATATCATTTTTCTGCACCTGCTGCACACTCTTTACCAGAGTCCCTTCGCTCGTCCGCACGATGGCATAACCGCGCTGGAGCACGGCCTGCGGGCTGAGGCTGGCGAGCCGCTTGTGCAGGCTCACGGTGTTGCCACGCAGGATCTCCATCCTGTGGTGTTCGTTCCGCTCCAGTTGACTTTGCAGGTCATCCAATCGCTGCCGGTCGTTGCGCACCCGCCATGAGGGCGAACGCAGTTCCAACCGCCGCCCGAAGTCCTGTAATAAACCGCGTTCCGCGTTGTATCGCTGCTGCCAGGCGGAACCCAGCAGGCTGGCCACCGTCAGGAACTGCTCGCGCAGTTCGGCCTGGTCCGGAACGGCCTGTTCTGCTGCTGCCGTTGGTGTGGCTGCGCGTACATCCGCCGCGAAATCCGCCAGGGTGATATCGGTTTCGTGACCGATGCCGGTGATCACCGGCAGTTCCGAGTCCGCGATCGCCCGAACCACCCTCTCATCGTTGAACGCCCACAGATCTTCCAGCGAGCCGCCGCCGCGCGCCACCAGGATGAGATCAACCCCCTCGGTTCTGTTGAGCGACCGGATCGCGTTAACGATCTGCCCCGGAGCTTCTTCACCTTGCACCGCGCACGGCGCCAGCACAACTTCCACTAGCGGAAACCGTCGCCGCAGGGTATTTAGTATATCCTGCAAAGCCGCGCCGGTCGCCGAGGTGACCACGCCGATGCCCGCCGGCAGCTCCGGCAGGGGTTTCTTGCGCTCAGTCGCGAATAAACCTTCCGCTTCAAGCCGCGCTTTCAATCGCAGGAACTCCTGGTACAACGCGCCTTCACCGGTCAGGCGCACCGCGTCCGCGTAAAGCTGATACTGTCCATCGCGTTCATAGATGGAAATGGCGCCATGCGCTTCGATGGCCATGCCATTCTGCAAAGTTAATGGCATCCGCCAGGCGGTCTGCTTCCAGATCACGCATTTGAGCGCGGCGCTCTGGTCCTTGAGCGTGAAATAAATGTGCCCCGAAGCCGGCCGTGACAGGTTGGAGATCTCGCCCTGCACCCACACTTCGCGCAGGATCTCATCGCTATCGAACAATTCACGCAGGTAGCGCGTGATCTCGCTGACGGTCAGGGAAGGCGGGGGGAAAAGGGGAGCCTGGAACATAGAGATAGCATATCATTTTACGAGCAAGCCTGTCAACTTTCATCCGCGTCAATTTATCGTATCGAGTGTAGAATATTCATAAACCATTAATGAGGCGGTATTATGGAGAATCTCTGGTCACCCTGGCGCATGAAGTATGTCACCGATACCGAAAATCCCGACGGCTGTGTCTTTTGCACCGCTCCCGCCCAGGCTGATGATGCTGCCCGCCTTATTGTGCACCGGGGTAAGGACTGCTTCGCGATCCTCAACCGCTACCCCTATACCAGCGGCCACCTGATGGTGGTGCCCTTCGCCCATGTGTCCAGCATTGAACTGCTCACCCCTGATGTGCGCGCAGAGTTGTTCGAAATGGTGAACCGGGCGATCGGCGTGCTGCGCGAGGTGTATCACCCGGACGGGTTCAACGTGGGCATTAACATGGGGGAGGCCGCCGGCGCCGGTATCGCCGAACACGCCCATGTCCACATCGTCCCGCGCTGGGCGGGCGACACCAGCTTCATGTCCACGGTCGGCGAAACCCGCGTCATCCCCGAGGAACTGGCTGTGACCTGGCAGCGCATCACAAATCACTGGTAGTAGGTTTCAAAAAACCGGTTACATGAATAATTGTCCTTTTTGTGCAATAATATCTGGCGAGAAACCATCCTGGATAGTTTACAGATCGGATTCTGATATATGTTTCCTGCCCAGAAAAGGCGAGGCGTACGGACACACGATCATCGCACCTGTAACTCATATTGAAGATATCTACCATGTTGACCTGGATTTGCTCAAGAACTTAACCCTTGTATGTAAGGAAATTGCACTCCTTTACAATAAGAAGCTGGGGGCTACCGGTGTAAATATATTACATGCCAGCGGAGTATCCGCACAGCAATCCGTTCAACATTTACATTTTCACCTGATACCAAGATTCGATAATGATGGGTTGAACACGTGGCCTGATTTGCCGGGTTCCAGCGCCAATAACGATCAAATACTCGAAATATTAACCAGGGATAGGTAAAAAAGGGCGGGCTTTTAACCCACCTTGCGATATGACCCATGAAAAGGTTGTTATTAACCTTTTCATGGATTGATTACAGCCTTACTGCGAAAGCAGTTCCTCAAGTATCTTCCGCGCCAGGGCAGCGTCCGCCTTACCGCGCATCTTCTTCATCACGCCCCCCACGAACCAGCCGATCAATGTGACCTTGCCGCCCTTGTATGCCGCCACCTCGTTGGGTGCTTCCGCCAGCACCTCCTCGCACACCGCGCGGATAGCGATGTCATCGCTCACCAGCCCCAGGCCTTCAACCGATACGAGCTGCGCGGGGTCTTTCCCGCTATCCTGCACCTTCTGCAGCAGGCTCCTGCCGGTGTTGATGTTGATCGTGCCTTTGTCCACCAGTTTCAAGATCTCCGCCAGTGCCCCAGGGGTGAGCTTCATCTCATCCGGGTTCAGACCCTGGTCATTGATCATGCGCAGCACATCGTTCATCAGCCAGTTGGAGACCTTCTTAGGATCCCCGCCATATGCCTTCACCGTGCTCTCATAATAATCAGAAAGCTTGCGTTCAGAGGTGAGGATGTCAGCGTCGTAATCCGGTAATTTATACTGCTCCACAAAGCGCGTCCGCCTTGCCAGCGGCAGCTCGGGAAAATCCGCCAGGATCTCGTTCTTCCATTCTTCGCTCAGGCGGATCGGGAGCAGGTCCGGTTCGCGGAAGTAGCGGTAGTCCGCCTCGGTCTCCTTGGAGCGCATCTTCTTGAGCGTGCCCGTGTCCTCATCCCACTCCAGCGTCCACGCCTCGATGCGGTTGCCCGCCTCCACCTCGCGGATCTGGCGCTCGATCTCGTGTGCGATAGCCTCGCGCACCGCGTCGATCGAGTTCACGTTCTTGATCTCCGTTTTGGGGTTCAGATGCGTTTCGCCTTTCACGCGGATGGATACATTCGCGTCGCAGCGCAAGTGAGCTTTTTCCATGTCCGCTTCGGAGATGCCGATCCAGCGTAATAACTGGCGCAGGCGCATCAGGTACTGCGCTGCTTCGTCCGCCGTGCGCAGGTCAGGCCCTGTGACCATCTCCACCAGCGGTACGCCGCAGCGGTTGAAGTCAATGAAGCGTTGCTTATTACCGACCTTGGTCTTACCGGCGTCCTCCTCAATATGCAGCTTCCAGATTGTCACCCGGCGCGTGTACGCGGTGTTATCCGGTGAGGCGGAAGCCGGCACCGGCAGGTCCAGGTAACCACCCCTGGCCAGCGACTGGTCGAATTGCGAAATCTGGTAGCCTTTGGGCAGGTCGGGGTAGAAGTAATTCTTGCGGTCAAAGAAGGACAGCGGACGGATCTCGGCGTTCATGGCGTGCGCCAGCAGCACACCCTTTTCCACCACGGCTTTGTTCAGCACCGGCAATACGCCCGGCAGCCCGCAGCACACGGGGCAGATGTTGCTATTGGGCGGGTCGAACCACGAATCGGCCTTGCAGGAACAGAAAACCTTGGTGGTGGTGTTCAGCTGAATGTGTGTTTCCAGCCCGATGATGGCTTCGTAATCTGTCATTTTTCCTCGCATCTGAAAACAAATCTGGAATCAGAAGCATTGAAAAGGTTAGTAAAAACCTTTTCAATGCTTTTCATGCCCACGTAATCGAAAGCCATGTATAGGTTCTTTCTAATCTTTTCATGGTTTTTATTTGAAATTCTCAACAAATTCCACATAATCAACCTTTGGTCCAAAAAGCCTGTTGCGATATTTAACAACTTCGCGTGTTGAGTGAGTCATTTCAGCCCACTCGCTGTAATCGCTGAATTTCCACTCAGCGGGATGCTTCGCTATTCCAGCTGCGACAGGGTTATGATGAATGTAACCGATTACATTAGCTACGTCTTCCTTAGTCATTATTTCAATATGTTTGGCACTGCCTTGAAACAGAGTTCCTACCCTGTCATAACGTCTATTTATTGCTTGGGTATATGAATTGAAGACCCGTTGGATAAATCGTGAACCTTGTTTTCCTTCCAGTTCTTCCAATAATATATGATAGTGATTTGGCATCAAGCAGTAAGCCACCAGTTCAACTTTGTAAGAAGAGAGAAAACGGTACATCAGTCTGATCAAGTACGTATAGTTTTCAGCTTCAAAGACTATTGGCATCCGGTTGACGCCTCGATTAAAGTAATGCAGAAACAAAGAGTCCAATGATTTATGACCCTCTCGACATCATTTCTTGCATGCTGACCCATGAAAAGGATATAGAGAACCTTTTCATGGGTTTACAGGCAGGTTTCGTAATACTTCCGGTTTTTCCCCGCGCCACGCCTCGTTTTCTGTTGCCATCTCGTACGCCCGTCCGATGCGGAAAAGCGTCTTCTCCGTGTAATCCCCCCCCAGCAGCTGGATGCCGATGGGCAGACCCTCCGCGTCCAACCCGCCGGGTAGCGAGAGCCCCGGAACGCCGGCGTGATTGGCAGGCACGGTGAGTTGATCGGCGTACTGCATCAGCACCGAATCCCCGTAAACCGCCGCCATCTCAAAAGCGGTGGTGGGGGTGGTAGGCGTGAGCAGCGCGTCCAGGCGGTATTTGCCCCGCGGATCAAAGGCTGCCTCAAAATCCCTGCGGATCAGTGTGCGCACCTGCAGGGCGCGTTTGTAATATTGCTCACTGTATTGCGCCGCGCTGACGTACATCCCCATTAAAATGCGCAGCTTGGGCTGCAGACCGAAGCCCTCGTTGCGGGTATTCTTGTACATCGCTTTGAGATCGCTGGTGATGATTTTGCTGCGATGACCGTATTTCACGCCGTCGTAGCGGTGCAGATTGGATGCCGCCTCGACACGGCTGATGACAAAATACGCCGGGATGCCGAAGCGAGTATTGGACATCGGCACATCCTCAATGATCTCCGCCCCCATTGCGGCCAGTTTTTCCGCTGCCTGGCGCACTGCTTTTTCGATCTCTGCTGGCAGCGCCTGGCTCAACAACTCACCCGTGACCGGATCGGGGTACGTGATGCGGAAGTAATCCGGTGAAAGTCCGATGCGCATACCTTTCACCCCTTCCTCAATGCCATCCAGGTAATCAGGTACGGGCAGAGGGGTGGCAGTGGAATCGTGCGCGTCCGCCCCGGCGATCACCTGCAGCATGGCAGCGGCGTCTTTCACACTGCGTGCCACTGGTCCCGGGCAATCCAGCGAGGAAGCAAAAGCGATCAAGCCGTAGCGCGAAACGCGACCGTAAGTGGGCTTGACGCCCACAACGCCGCAAAAAGCTGCCGGCTGCCGGATCGACCCTGCTGTATCAGTGCCAAGCGAAAGAGGTGCTTCACCCGCGGCAACACTGGCTGCGCTGCCGCCGGAAGACCCGCCCGGGACCCGGTCTGTCTTCCAGGGGTTGCGCGGGCTGGGCTGATAGGCTGATGATTCATTGGAAGAGCCGTAGGTAAACTCATCCAGGTTGACCTTGCCAAGCATGATCGCGCCGGCATTCTGCATACGCTTAACCGGTGTGGCAGTGTACGGCGCGGTGAAATTTGCCAGGATCTTCGAAGCAGCCGTGGAGGGTGTATCTTTCACGCAGAAAATGTCCTTGACGGTAAAGGGCACACCGGCGAGCGCGCCGGGGTCTTCACCGGCGCCGATCGCGCGGTCGACCTGCGCTGCCTGCGCGCGCGCGTGTTCATCCGCCAGCGTGATAAAGGCGTGCACCTTCCGTTTGTCTTCCTCGGTCAGCTCGGTATTCTCCAGAGCGCCGGGGCGCCCATCCACAGCCGCCACTCGCTTAAGGCAGGAGTCAACGATTTCCAGCGCGGAAATTTCCTTCTTCCGCAGCAATAGTGTCAGATCCAGTGCGTTGAGATCACAGGGTTCCATGTGGCCTACTTTAACTCGGTATGGGGGATGTCGGGCACCACGATGTACCCGTCTTCAATCTGTGGCGCTTGCTTAAGGATATCAGCCACATTCGCATATTTCTGCCACACATCTTCACGCGGGCTGGCGCTGGCGCTTTCCTCAAAGGGTACACCATGCAAACTGATCGGGACATCCGCATCAATCGGAATCGCTGCCAGTTCATTGATGGCTTTCATCTGGTTGTTCAATTGTTTGCGTAAATATTCCGCCTGTTCTTCACTGAGCTGCAGGGCAGCCAGGTTTACCAGATGGTCAAACACTTCTCGCGTAATGGCTTCGGTCATGGGATTCTTCTCACCTAATCATAATTTTTTCAACAACTGGACTCTACCCTCCAGGTGTCAGCACCAGCGGAGTCGCAGAGGGCAGTGGGGTATTGGTAATTACACGGGTGGTTTCGCTGCGCGGGGTTGGCGTCCATGTGGAAGGCAGCTGTAACAGGGTGGGCGTTGGGCTGGGCACCACAATGGTTGGCGGGACGGTTGGAAACGGGAATGGATTGAGACTGGAATCCGGGTTGGCATAAATGACCAGCACCAGGACCAGGCAAACCAGCGCTGCGGCGGTGAAAATAATGGCCAAAATATCCCAGGTGGAGTTTTTTATGCGCGCCTGCCTTCCCCTTGGTCCATTGTCATACAGGGTTTTTGTCAGTATATCCGACTTTGAGTGCCTGTCAAGTTTTCATCGCTGAAAAGACCGCGTGCTATAATCCAAATCACGGAATCCTTCTGCCATGACCAATCGCCCGCCTTTCCTGCTGCATATCCTCGCCATATTTTTCCTGGTCATTTTTCTGATCAACCTTGCCGGTATCATCCAATTGCTGCAATCCTGGAACTGGATCCTGGCTGCCGGGTACTTTCCTCATCCGGTTTACGTGGTGTTCAAAAATGCATTCATGGCACTGGGCAGCCTGGCTACCGCTACCTTTTTATGGGCACGCTTGGCCGTGGCTCCCCGATTCAGCCAGGTGCTGGCAGCGCTGATCTTCGCCTGGTTCTGGCTTGACCGCCTGATCCTCACCCGCAACCCTCAGCCATTTAGCGCGCATCTTATGCCGCTGCTTCTCTCTATACTACTGCTCGGATTCGTGTGGATCTGCGCTTGGTTGTTGGAACCCTTTATGCGCGGGCAAAACACTCGCCCTGACCAGTTGGAGGAGGAAACTCCAAATGAATCATGAAGCTCTCGAAAAGGAAGTGAAATTCTTCATCAATGACCTGGCTGCCCTCAGGAACAGGTTGCTGGCGGTGGGTGCCGTGCAGGTTCAACCACGCACGCGTGAGACCAATTTTCGTTTCGATACACCGGGCTTTGACCTTGCCAAAACAGGCCGCGCGCTGCGCCTGCGCCAGGATCAAAAGTGCATTCTCACCTTTAAAGGTCCCACCAGCCTGGAGGATGGCGTGCGTGTACGTCCGGAATCTGAGGTGGAGATCAGTGATATAGACAATGCCCGCAACATCCTCACCGGGCTGGGGTATGTTCAAACCGTGGTCTATGAAAAATTCCGCGCCGCCTACCTGTATAAAGGCCTGGAGATCACTCTTGATGAGCTGCCTTACGGGAATTTTTCTGAGATCGAAGGCGCGGACAGCGCTGCCATTCAGGCAGCCGCGCGCGTCCTCGCGTTGGATTGGGATGAACGGATCCAGGCCAGCTACCTGGAATTGTTTGAGCGGATAAAAAAGTCCCTTGCGCTCAGCGTGACTGATCTCACCTTCAAGGATTTCGCCGCGATTGCCGTAACCCACCAGGACCTGGGAGTGAAACCGGCGGATCTTCCGGCTTACCTCTAACCTTTTTCGCCTGCCTTAAGGTTGGCGGGTAATCTTAATAAATCCGGGGGATTTTAAGTCCATTTCCGGGCGGTACCGGCTTACCGTCAGGATTTTTCTTAAAATTGAAGAGGGAAAAGCCAATCTTAAGAAACCGGCAATTGCTGCATGCTATAATAATTTTTGAGAATCAATTCGAGAGAGTTATCGGTATATGTCTTTTGCCCACCTGCACGTGCATACTGAATACTCGCTGCTCGACGGCTTCAGCAATATCAAGAAGCTGATCAAGCGCGTGAAGGAAATGGGCATGAGTTCGGTGGCCATCACCGATCACGGCACCATGTTCGGCGTGATCGATTTCTTCAAGGCAGCGGTCGATGCCGGTATTAAGCCCATCATCGGGGTTGAAACTTACGTGGCAGCCCGCGGGATGAACGACCGCGACCCTCAGAAAGACAAACATTCCTACCATCTGGTGTTGCTGGCTGAAAACATGACCGGCTACAAAAACCTGCTCAAGATCGCCAGCGCTGCCCAACTGGATGGGTTTTATTATTACCCGCGCGTTGATCATGCGTTCCTGCGCGATCACAGCGAGGGTATTATCGCCACCACATCGTGCATGTCCGGCGAGGTACCGCGCACCATCCTCAATAAGGGCGTTGAAGCCGGGCAGCGCGTGCTTGAATGGTATATCGAAACCTTCGGCGCGGAAAATTTCTTCATCGAGCTGCAGAACCATCCCATCCGTGAACTGCCGGATCTCAACCGCACCCTGCTCGATCTGAGCAAGCGCTACAACCTCAGGTACCTCGCCACCAATGACGCGCACTATATCAACCAGGAAGACGCCCGTCTGCAGGATATCATGCTCGCCATCCAGACTGGCTCGTTGCTCTCCGACCCCAACCGCATGAAGATGGGCTCGAACACTTTTTACCTGAGAAGCCCCCAGGAGATGGCGAGTCTCTTTCCCGATCACCCCCTGGCTCTCAGCAACACACTTGAGATCGCTGAGCGTTGCAACGTGGATCTCATCAAGAAGGGCTACCACCTGCCGCTTTTCGAGGTACCAGAGGGCTACACCACCGAAACCTACCTGCGTAAATTATGCGAGGAAGGCATCCAACAGAAGTACGGCAGCCACGCCGGCGACCCCGAAGTAAGGCAGCGCCTTGATTATGAGTTAAAGATCATCCACGACATGGGTTTCGACGCCTACTTCCTGATCGTGTGGGATCTGTGCCGTTACGCGGCTGAGCGCTGCATTTGGTACAACACGCGCGGCTCAGGCGCTGGATCGATCGTGGCGTACTCGCTGAACATCACCCTGATCGAGCCGCTCAGCCACAAACTGCTCTTTGAGCGCTTCCTCAACCCTGCGCGCATCGAAATGCCGGATATTGACCTCGACTTTCAGGATGACAGGCGCGCGGAAATGCTGCAATACTGCGCTGAACGCTACGGCAGCGACAAGGTGGCGCAGATCATCACATTTGGCACCCTCGGCGCGCGCGCTGCCATCCGCGATGTCGGGCGGGTAATGGATATCCCACTCTCCGAGGTGGACCGTATCTCCAAATCTGTCCCGGCGATGATCCCCGATGAACAGGTGACCATCGCCAAAGCGCTTGAAAAATCACCAGAGTTCAAGGCTGTGTACGATGAAGGCGGCTACATCAAAGATTTGATCGATACCGCCAACCACATGGAAGGGGTAGCGCGCAACGCAGGCACACACGCGGCCGGAGTGGTGATCACCGATGTGCCCCTGCTGGAATACCTGCCCCTGCACCGGCCTACCAGCAACGCCGAAGATTCACCAGTCAAGTCGGTCACCCAGTTTGAGATGAGCAATATCACCAGGCTGGGCTTGCTCAAGGTGGACTTCCTCGGTCTCTCCACACTCACAGTAATGCACACGGCTTGCGACCTGATCAGTGAGCGTCACAAAATCGACCTGAATCTGCACAACATCCCGCTGGATGATCCGGCAACCTTCGAGTTCATCAGTCAGGGACACACCGCCGGTTTGTTCCAGCTGGAAGGCACCGGCATGACGCGCTACATCCAACAAATGAAACCGCGCGATCTTTCCAACATCATTGCCATGGTCGCTCTGTTTCGTCCGGGTCCAATGGAGTTTATCCCGCAATACATCCGGCGCATGCACGATGAAGAACCGGTCAGCTACGCTCACCCCACACTGGAAAAAGTGTTCAAAGAGACTTACGGGCTGGCCGTTTACCAGGAACAACTGATGATGGCGGTAATGGAAATGGCCGGCTATACCCCGGCTGAAGCCGATGATCTGCGCAAAGCCATCTCCAAGAAGATCAAGGAATCGATTGAAAAACATAAGGGTAAATTCGTCAGCGGTGCGGTAAAGAACGGCATTGACGAGCTGCAAGCGCGCAAGATATTTGAGGATTGGGAATCCTTCGCCCGCTATGGTTTTAACAAAAGCCACGCCGCGGATTACGGTATGATCGCAGTGCAAACTGCCTACCTGAAACACCATTACACCGTTGAATACATGACCGCGCTGCTCTCTGTAACCAAGAGTGAAACCGCCAAGGTGGCTTTTTACGTTGCCGATGCCCGCTCGATGGGTATTGATGTACTGCCACCGGATGTGAACAACAGCATGTGGGATTTCTCGATAGAGGATCATGCCGATGGAAAGTCGGCCATCCGTTTTGGTCTGGGTGCCATCAAGAACGTAGGCGAAGCCCCTGTGAACCTCATCCTGGATGCCCGCAAAAACGGCAGGTTTAAGGATCTAAATGATTTCATTCGCCGGGTGGACCTGCACAAGGTTGGCAAGCGCAGCCTGGAATGCCTGACCAAGGTGGGAGCGTTGGACGGTTTTGGTCCACGCCGCTCGATCCTGGAAGTGGTGGATACCATGCTCTCCATCAGCAACAGCCACTTCCGCGCCTCTGAATGCGGGCAAATGAGCATATTTGGCAGTCTGGCCGGCGTGGAGGAGGATATCCGCCTGCCGGCTGATTCAGGCCTTGACCATCGCCTGCAGTTGGAATGGGAAAAAGAGCTCATCGGGTTATATGTATCCGATCACCCCATCTCCCCCTACCTGCCGGTCATCCGTGAGCGGGTGAGTCATTTCTCGAAAGACCTGACCGAGGCCGCGCAAAAACAAAAGGTCACTGTCGCCGGTCTGGTCACACACATTCGCACCACCATGACCAAGAAGACCAATAAGATGATGGCTTTCGCCACCATCGAGGACCTGCAGGGTACGGTGGAACTGGTGATTTTCCCCAAGGTGTGGGAGAAATTTGGCGCGCTTGTCCGCATGGAATCCGTGATCATTGTAGATGGACAGGTGGATGCTGAAGCGACCGAGCCCAAAGTGTTGGCGGATGTGATTAAACCACTCAACGAGCAGGACATCCAGTCCTTCCACAGCGCCAACCCCGGCACGGATGATCCCGCGGCAGCCGCCAACGCGGTATGGCAGACCGATATCGACACGGCGCGCTACATGCAGTACGAAGACGGCTACGAGGAACCCCCGCTTTCGCCTGAGGAGGCCGCCTGGACACCGGTTCCAGCCTCCGCCAGTGAGGAAAATGCCGCTACTGATACGCAGCCGGCCGAACTACCCGTCAAAGAGGAAGAGAAACCTGCCGACCCGCCAACAGGGGCGGCGCAAACTGAAAACGAACCCGCTGCAGATGTTTCTGACATTAAAGAAGTAGCAGATGTTATAGATATTGCAGAAAAAGATTTTGTCCAACCACCGGTCATAATGGCGCCGCTGCCGCCACTCTTCCGCATGAGCGAGCAGAACGATGTAAAACTGGTAACTGTGACGATCAAGGCCAGCGGTGAGAAAGATCGCGACATGCGGCGCATCCGCCGCGTGCATGGGCTGCTGAACTCCTTCCCCGGGCGCGACCGTTTCTGCTTCCTTGTTTTTGAGCACGGCTACCGGCACCTGCTCGATTTCCCCAATGATTCGACCAACGTTAATACCGAGCTGATCGGCCAGCTAAGTGAACTGGTCGGCCGCGATAACATTCGCGTCGAAAACATATAGTACCTATGTGGATGCACCTGTCGACAAACAACCGCTCGTATTTTAAAAAAGCGTCAAATCCTCTATCGTTGTGGCAATTTATAAGGAATATTTGAAAAACTCCCGGGTCTGACACTACCGGGAGTTTAGTTGATCCATTTTGTATTTTTTCTACCAAAAAATATCCTGCGCGCTCTGACGAAAATGTCTGTTTCTTGGTTGCAGGACCAACCCGGAAAATTACACCTTTTCCTTCTTCTTCCCTAAGCTCGCCAGGTACACCACGAACATCTCCAAGCCATCCAATCCCAAAGTGGCATTGAGCTGCTCATCATCAAACGCTGCTATGGGGCAGATGCCGCAGCCGGTCTGTTCGGCGCCCAGCGCCAGGTTCTGGCACACATGCCCGGCGTCCAGGTGCAGGTAGCGGTAACCGCGCTCTACATAGCGCCAGTACATACGCTCAGTCACTGCCACCCAAATGAATGTGGCGGCGCTGTTGGTGATCTGTGACTGATCCAGGCAGGCGCGGGCAATTGCCCCGGCAATGTCCTCCGGCGCGTCCAACCGCAGCAGTCCGTTCTCAATGGCCGCGTAACGGTAAAGACCGCTTTCCAGCCCAGTTACGCGGTTGACCAGCAGGTAGGTCTCGAATGCGTGGCGCGCACCCGCAGAGGGCACCGTGCGCGCCGTGGAAGGCTTGCTGGAAACCCTTTTTACCCCCTGTGAAACCCACAATAGATAGGTAATCTCCTCCAGTGAGAGCGGTATGTCGCTGTAAGCCCGCACCGTGCGGCGCTGCTCGATGGCATCGCGCAGGTCTATCGTTGGCACAGTGATCTCAGACAGCGGCGGAAGCCCGATAAGAGGCTCCCCTTCGGGGATGGGCAGCTCCAGCGGCGGCTGGGGCACCACTCCACTGTTTTGTGGTGACGGGCTGATGTTCTTGTAACGCGTCTTCACCATGAATTCATGTCCTGAATTATTCTGCATCGCTCCTCCAGTTTACATCGACCGTTTGACCAATCGTCTTTTGATTCCCTCAAATACTTGTTTAATTTCCGGCACGCGCAACAATACCAGGGAAAGCCCATACACCAGCCCTCCCACAGCGATCCCGCCGAGCGCTACGACCCAATTGGATAGCCCACGAGAAATTGTCCATTGAGCAGTCAGGCGTATCCAACCCCATAATGCCAGCGCCATTAAACCTCCAGCGACCAGAGCGTAAAATAGACCTTTCAGTACATGCCCTCCCCCCAAACCCGATAACCGTTTGCGCATTACGAACAGCAGTGCGCCCATCTCCAGGAAGGTGGCGATCGAATTGGCCAGCGCCAAAGCGCCATGCGGCAGCCACCCCCAGCCCACAAATATGGAACTCAGCAGGAAGCTCAAACCGATGTTCAGGCTCATCGCCGCCACGCCGATGATCACTGGTGTTTTGGTATCGTGCAACGCGTAAAAGGCGCGTGAGGTGATCTCCACCACTGAATGCCCCACCAGCCCCGCGGCGTACCACAACAGCGCCCACGCCACCAGCTGTGTGGAATTTGCATCAAACTGCCCGCGCTGGAAAATGATGGTCACCAGGGGTTCGCGCAGCAGGATCAATCCCAACGAAGCCGGCACCGCCAGCAGCAGCAATCCGCGCAACAAACCGGATAAGGACCGGCGCATCTCCTCGAGTTTTCCTGCTGCCACCTGCGCGGAGAAAGCCGGCAGCGCGGCGATGGCCATGGCTTGCGCGATTGCTGCTTCCGGGATCATCATCAGGGCGAACCCCACGGCGATGGCTGTCACACTGCCTTGCGGCATCATCGAAGCCAGGCGGGTGTTGATCAGAAAATTCAGCTGTACAAACGCCACCCCCAGCACGCGCGGACCCATCAGGCGAGCCACCTCGCGTACATCGGGGAGATGACGCCCCAATGTCAGCGTGTACTTGCGGGCAGGCAGACGCATCAGCGCAGGCAGCTGGATCAGTCCGTGCATCATTGCCCCACCCACGACCCCAACCGCCAGCCCATACACACCCATTGAGGGAGCCAGCAGGAGTACCCCCAGGATCTTGCCGATGGAGTACATCATCGGCGCCAGCGCCGCCCACAAAAAACTGCGGTGCGAATTAAGGATGCCCATCACCAGCCCGCTGATGCCGAATATGACCGGCGCCACCATCTGGATGCGCACCAGGTCAACGGTGAGCGCGAACTTGACTGGATCAGTAAAGCCCGGCGCGAGGATGTGGCGCACCACCCAGGGGGCAAAGATGGCGATCAGCACGCCAAGAACGATGAAGATGATCGTGATGATATTGGCAATGGCTGAGGCGAGCAGCCAGGCTTTTTCCCGCTCACCGCGCGTTAGCAGCGTGGTAAAGGTGGGGATGAAAGCGGATGCCAGCGCTCCGCCGGCGATCAACTGGTACAGGATATCCGGCAGCCGGTTGGAGGCATTGAAGGCTTCGTTTGAGACCCCCGTACCGAACGCCCACGTGATGAGCATCGAAGAAAGCAGGCTGAACACCTGGCCGAGTATGATGGCCAGCATGACCGTCCCCGCATCCCGTGCGATGCGGCGGTTTTCGATATTTTCCGGCGTGGTGGAATCCATATATCGCATTATAAACCAGATACGATCGCTGCCGCGCTGCGCCTTGATACATCAACATGCAGGGCAGATATTGAACATCGCGCTGAGGCAGGTTATACTAATATAGATATACTAAAATAAGGGAAGTAAAACGAATGGGAAAGGAAATGGAGATGGAACCCGAACAAGAACTCAACCCGGAACAAAGCCTGGCACCTGTGGAGCCAGCTGCAGAGACAGATTCCTCCCGACCGGTCGAAATGGAAGCCAACGCAGCCGGTTACGAACAAAGCCCGATCGAACCTGCTATGGAGGAAATTCCCGCCGCGGAAGCTGTTGAATCCACTATCGATGACGTGGCGGGTTTACCAGCCGCAGCATCTCTTGGTACTGCCCCAAGGCAGCTGGTGGGCGAGCCGCATCCCAAGAAAAAATTCTGGTCTAAAGTACTGCCCTGGGTCATCGTGGCTGCGCTCTTTTACCTGGGCGGGTTGGCGACAATCTACTTCGCCCTTTACCAGCCGCAAAAGCAGGCCGACAAAGCCGCCCTGGCCGAATTATCTGCCTCAGCCACCGCATCAGCCGAAGCAGATGCTAATAAGATCATTGACCTGACCAACAATTACAACCAGGCGCTCAAACAGTACGGCGAAGCGCAAACCGAGCTTGACCTCACCAAGGGTGAACTTGAGGCAACCAGGAACACGGTCATTGATAAAGATGCTGAACTCGCCAAAGCCAACTTGTCGAATATCTCCTACAAGTTCCTGGTCGACGTCAATTCTGCCCGTGTAGCGATCGAAAAAGGCGATACCGCATCCGCGCGCCAGGCGATCAATTATGCCAAGGCTGACCTGGAAGGATTAAAGGCAGCCAACGTGACCGCTGATATGCTTTCCGGTTTTGCCGAAAAGCTCAACGAGGCTTCCAGCAACCTGACGCCTTCAGGCATCGCAAAATCCCGATCCGCACTGGATTCTCTCTACTCCAACTTGCTGCTGTTCATTGATAACCTGCCCTGATCGCCGGATATAAGTATGTGAAACGCGGCGTCCATATGGACGCCGCGTGTGTTTTCTGCTGAGCCTACCCTCCCTGCACTGTAAGTAGTACCTTTTGCATCACCTCTGCGTTGTTGGCGGTCATTGCCATGGCAAATGTACCGACTACTAAACTCTGCATGGATTTGGGAAGGAAATTGCGGAAATGCGAGACGTTCTCATCTGTTCCGCCCAGGAGAATGCGCCGAACACGTTTGGTTTCGAGGAAGCGGGTGGCTGCTTCAGCGATGTCACGCTGGTTGCGATCGATCGTTTCCCTCACCGTGCGCGCGCCATCCTGTCCGCCGCCGCGCAACCCGTGCGCTGATGAGGCTCCTCCGGATTTCACATGCTTTACCAGGTCGCCCAGGTATCCCTCCTGTTCAACCAGTTCACCCAGGTGAAAATGAAACAGCCTGGCGCCCTGCTTATCCACCAGGATGACACCCATGTTGCTGTATTCCTCCAGCAGATCCTCCAGCGGATCCACCGCAGCCTTCGACCCGATCTGGATAAAATCCTTCACCGGTACAGCCAACGGGATCGCATGAAAAAAACCGGAAGGAGCGCAAGAGAACACTGCCACTGACCTGCCGGTCCAATCATAGGAATAGGCAAAATATTTTTCGATCGATTCAGCATCCTGCTTGAGGGAAATGTCCTTGATCATGTTGCGAAGTCGTAATCGATGGGTTTCTGCGTTCCCCCGGCTGGGCTCGGTGTTCAGATACAGGCTGACGATCGGGTCACCGGTGGAAAAATCCTTGATCTTTCGCAGACTTGACTCTGTGAACATTGAAACCTCCTCTTCAATTGTTATGGATTTCGCAGCAACTGCTTAGCGCGAACCAAGCGTCAGATTTACCTCCTTTTGTTGTCCATTACGAATTATGGTCAGGGTGATCACATCACCCGGTGATTTGTTTTTGAATATATAGCTGATCAGGTCGCCGTACACCTTCACCGGGAAACCATCCACGGCAGTGATGATATCGCCGCCTGTATAAAAGCCCTGCAGCTCCGTGGCCTGGTTGCCGCCGATCAATCCAGCCTGGTCGGCCGGTCCACCCGGGGTAACGCTCATCACGTACACACCGGAGGTGATCGAATCATTGATCAGTTTCCACTGGCTGAGGGTCAGATCGGTGGAGGAACTGGAAATACCCATCAACGGGTAATCATATTTACCATCATTGATCAGGAAGGGGACCACGCGTTTGACGATGTTGATCGAGATGGCATAGCCGATCCCGCTGTTAACTGCCTCACCTTCAATGGTGGTTCCCGAGGTGCGGATGGCGCGGTTGATGCCGATGACCTCACCCGCAAGGTTCAATAGAGGACCACCTGAATTGCCAGGGTTGATCGCCGCGTCGGTCTGGATCAGGTCCCCCGCTGTGTAGGAGGTCATATCTTCGGTTGTACGCAGCGAGTCCAAAATGCGTCCCTTGGCGCTGACCACTCCCAATGTCATCGTGCTGGTCAGTCTGTAAGGGTTGCCAATGGCGACAACCATCTGCCCGACCTTCAACGCGTCGGAATCACCCAGGGGTAGAGGCACCAGTTCTTCTTTCGCCACATCCACCTTGATCACAGCGATGTCTGAATCAATATCCGTCGCGACCAGTGTGCCATACACCTTCAACCCGCTGGCAAAAGCAACCTCAAGGGTCTCGGCGCCCTCAACCACATGGTAATTGGTGATGATATGTCCATTGTCATCGTACACGAACCCTGAGCCGCTGCCTTCACCCGCCTTCGAATAAGCGATGATCGTTACGACACCGGGGTTCACACGTTCATATAGATTGGTCAGGATGAGGTCGGTGTTCGCGATGTCTTCCGCACTCACAATGACCGGCGGAGCGGTTGTTACCTGCGGTCTGGGCGTTGCTGCCGCTGTTGGCGAGTTGTTCAGGTCGAAATTAATATCCGGCACAAAACGGCAGGACACCAGCACTGCGATCGTGAGTATTGCAATGATGATCGTTATTGTTTTTTTCATAGTACTTACCTCGTTGTTGTTACGTTTTTTTCAGCATTTCGAATAACTTGCGCTGTTCATCCGTTAATTTCTTAGGTAGCTCCACTTTTACCTGCACATACAGGTTGCCGTAAGAACCCGAAGACTTCAATATGGGCATACCACGGCCGCTGAGACGGAACTTCTGGTCGGGCTGCGTGCCGGCCGGGATGGTGAGTGACACATCCCCGCTCAAGGTGTGCACGGTGACCGTGCCTCCCAGCACCGCCGTGAACAGATCGATCTTCACTTCCGTGATCAGATCTGAGCCGCTGATCGTAAAGCGCGGATGCGGCAGAATATCGATGACCAGGTAAATATCCGCTTTCTGCTGGTAAGCATCCATAGGACCTGCACCTGCCACGCGCACCTTGGTGCCTTTTCTCGACCCCGCGGGAATCTTCACCTCAATGCGGCGGTCATCGATCTGCAGGATGCGCTGGGTGCCGTGATAAGCCTCCTCCAGCGTGATCTGCACTTTTTGTTCATAATCAGGTAGCGGACGGCTGGCCGGATTAACGGTCTGACGACCGGTCTGTCGCGTCTGGCGGGTCTGGTAAGTGCCGCCCATTGGCATCCCACCGAAGATCACTCTAAAAAAGTCGGAAAATCCGCCAAAGACGTCACTAAAATCCTGCGGGTTTCCCTGTCCGCTCTGTGGACCCTGGGCACCCTGCCCGCTGTACCACTCGTTCCAATTGAAATTGCCGGGGTTGCCGCCGCCCTGCTGCCATTGCGAATAGGAGCTGCCCAGCTGGTCATAACGTTCTCGTTTTTTTGGATCGCTTAGAACTTCGTAGGCCTCATTGATTTCCTTAAACTTTTCTTCAGCCTGCTTATTGTCCCTGTTCTGATCCGGATGATACTTCATCGCCAGCTTGCGGAACGACTTTTTAATGTCATCCTGGGAGGCTTTTCGGTCCACCCCCAGTACCTTGTAATAATCCTTATATTCCATGATTTAATTTTATTCTTTTGCAAAGAGAAAAGTCAATAGTAGACGGGCACTCTCTAATAGATTATTTATATTCATTGCGAATTAAGCGTGGCTACCCATATTTGCCAATGAATTGGTGAATTCACGCACAGCGGTGACCGCCTCTTCGTCCGTTGCATAACCAATCACGATCAATCCCGGGGTGGTATTGCCGGTGATGATCTTGGATACCCGCTTGCCGTTCTTGTAACAGCAGAAGACCGGTTTGCCCAGCGACAGGGCGTAGGCGATCTCGTAGCCCACCCCGTGCGAAGGGGAGGATACCTCCGCCACCACCGCGTCACACCCCCTGATCCAAGCCATATCACGCCCGAAGATCTCGACCGCGTCGACCACATCCTCCATCTCCATCACCTGTGGTGAGGATAAATGCGCCGTGGGCACTTCGTGCCCACCCGCCTCAAGCTCTTTGACGATCGCCTGGTAAGTGCCTTCTTCGGCTCTACCGCCGGTTATGGAACAGGAAAAATAGATGTTCATGCAGCACTCCGTCACCTGGCATATAGATTGCAACCTATTCTATGAATACTGTGCCTGTTACCCATGAAGCCTGCCAGATCTCCGGCTTCACATCAGACTATAGTATTATAGACGATGACACTGCCTGTTGATCACACGGCAGGAAAAAGAATAAGGAGTTTTGCCATGCAAAAGAAATCCGCCATTCTATTAATTCTCATCACCATCACATTGCTGGTGCTCACGGGATGCACCCGCTCCGCCACGCGAGGCCCCAGGGTCACCCCCACTTCCGAAAGTGATATCCCCTTCCCGGTTTCAACCCAGTCGCAGATCCTGGTCGATATCCTCGCCCTCACGCAAACAGCGCAGGCTCAACAACCCGCGGACCAGTCAAAAGCCACCCCTGAACCCTCCAAAGCGCCGGTGACCACTGCTCCCCAAGCCACCAACGCCCCGGCGGCCACACAGCCTGCCCCCGCCCCTGAGGAACCGCAGGATACCACCTATCCCACCGCCACCCCCGGTGTGCCCGCCACCTACACCATTCGCCCGGATGAGTTCCCCTTCTGCATCGCCCGCCGTTTCAACCTCAACGCCGGCGACCTGCTGGCGATCAATGGGCTGAACCTGGATTCGTACGTGGTGCCCGGCTTTGTGCTCACCTTGCCGCAGAACAGTTCCTACGTGGGTGCACGCGCGCTCAAGAGCCACCCCACCGATTACACCGTGCAATCCGGTGATACCATCGGGAAGATCGCCTGTTCGTTTGGCGACGTCAACCCGTACGATATTTACGCGGTCAACGGTCTGGACCAGGGTTCTGCCCTGACCGCCGGCCAGGTGCTGCATATTCCATAGTTCATATCAACCCTCAAAAGGCTTTCCAGTATCTGGAAAGCCTTTTTAAATGGAAATTGCAATACAATGGATTTATATCCATTCCCCACAGGAAGTTTACTCATGACCTATCCCATCAATCACGAATCGACGAAATACAACACTCCTTTATTTACAGTAAAAAGCGTCAACCTGACCTTCCCGGATGGAAAAGCCCGCGATTACGACCTGATCGACATCCAAAACGCCGTCACCATCCTGCCGTTGGATGAGGAAGGCAATGTGTATTTCGTCAACCAGTACCGCATCGGCGCAAAACGGGAACTGCTTGAACTGCCCGCGGGTAAGATCGAGAACGCAGATGACCCGCTTCTCACAGCTCAACGTGAACTTCGCGAAGAGATCGGCATGTCCGCCCGCTCATGGATCAGCCTGGGTGGTTTTTATATGACCCCGGGTTACGCCACCGAGTTCATGCACGCCTACCTGGCGCAAGGGTTGTATCCTGACCCGCTGAACGCTGATGAGGATGAGTTCATTCATCTCACCCGCGTTCCGCTGGGAAAGGTGCTGGAAATGATCGACCAGCAATTGATCGAGGACAGCAAAACCCTAGCCCTTTTCTCGCTGGCGCGCCGGTATTTACCTCCGTTCAATCTATAGTGAGTTATGTCACTTTTTCATCTATTTCAGATACGCTTGGTCTAAATCAGGCGGGTTTTTGCGTTATAATCTTTGGGGTATCCCTTTAAAGAAAAAGGCACAAAGCCTATTACCTGAATACGGAGTTGATCTATGAAAAGAGAATTGATCACGATAGATGCGAACGAAGCGGTTGCGAACATCGCTTACCGCCTGGCTGAGGTGATCGCCATCTATCCCATCACCCCATCCTCCAGTATGGGCGAGCACGCCGATGCCTGGATGGCCAAGGGCGTGAAGAACTTGTGGGGCACGGTGCCCTCCGTCATTGAAATGCAATCTGAAGGCGGCGCTGCTGCCGCGGTGCATGGAGCGCTGCAGACTGGTTCACTCACCACCACCTTCACCGCCTCCCAGGGTCTGCTGTTGATGATCCCCAATATGTTCAAGATCGCCGGTGAGCTGACCCCCACCGTCTTCCACGTGGCCGCCCGCACCATCGCCACACACGCTCTGTCCATCTACGGAGATCACTCAGATGTGATGGCAGCCCGCCAGACCGGTTTTGCTCTGCTCGCATCTGATTCCGTGCAGACCGCGCAGGACCAGGCGTTGATCGCCAACGCCGCCACGCTTGAAGCCCGCGTGCCTTTCGTGCACTTCTTCGATGGCTTCCGTACTTCCGCCGAGGTGAACAAGATCGAGCAGTTGTGCGAAGATGATCTGAGAGCCATGATCGATGAGAAGTACATCACAGAAATCCGCCAGCGCGCGCTCAGCCCTGAACGGCCGGTCATCCGCGGCACCGCCCAGAACCCTGACGTTTTCTTCCAGGGTCGCGAAGCCCCCAACAACTTCTTCACGCAAACTCCCGGCATTGTTCAGAAAGCCATGGACAAATTTGCCAAATTGACCGGCCGCCATTATCACCTGTTTGACTATACCGGCGCGCCGGATGCCACCGAAGTGATCATCACCATGGGCTCCAGCGCTGAGACCACCGAAGAAACCGTGAAATTCCTCAACAAGCAGGGTCTCAAGGTCGGTGTATTGAACGTGCGCCTGTACCGCCCCTTCTCGGTGGAGCATTTCATCCACGCCCTGCCCGCCAGCGTCAAGACCATCGCGGTGCTCGACCGCACCAAAGAACCCGGCGCCATCGGCGAGCCGCTCTTCCTGGATGTGGTCGCCGCGATCAATGAAGCCCTGGCAGAAGGCAAGGCCCCCTTCAAGACTTCCCCTCGCATCATCGGCGGTCGTTATGGTCTCTCCTCCAAAGAATTTACCCCCGCCATGGTCAAAGGTATCTTTGATGAAATGGTGAAAGCCGACCCGCGCAAGCACTTTACTGTCGGCATTAATGATGATGTGACCCACCTGAGCCTGGCGTACGATCCCGCTTTCTCCATCGCTGACCCAAAAACCATCCGATGCGTCTTCTTTGGTCTCGGCTCTGACGGTACCGTGGGCGCCAACAAGAACTCGATCAAGATCATCGGCGAAGAAACCGCCAATGACGCGCAGGGCTTCTTCTATTACGACTCGAAGAAATCCGGTTCCGTCACCATCTCCCACCTGCGTTTCGGCCCCAACCAGATCCGCGCACCTTACCTTATTGAACTCAACGACGCCCAGTTTGTCGCCTGTCACCAGTTCTCCTTCCTGGAGTGGCTGGATATGCTCAAATTCTCCGCCCCGGGCGGGATCTTCCTGCTGAACAGCGTGTATGACCAGGACGAGGTGTGGGACAGGCTTCCCATCGAAGTGCAGCAGGATATCATCGATAAGAAACTCAAGTTCTACATGATCAACGCCAATGAGGTGGCCGCCAAAACCGGCATGGGCGGACGAGTGAATACCATCATGCAGACCGCTTTCTTTGCCATCAGCGGCGTGCTGCCGCGCGACCAGGCCATCGACGAGATCAAAAAAGCCATCAAGAAGACCTATGGCAAACGCGGTGAAGCGGTCGTCAAACAGAACTACGAAGCGGTTGACCATACCCTTGCCAACCTGTTTGAAATCAAAGTGCCTTCCACAGCCACCAGCAAATACAAACGCCGCCCGCCGGTGCCGAAAGAAGCACCTGATTTCGTGGTGGATGTGCTCGGCCCGATCATCGCCTTCAAGGGCGAAGAACTGCCGGTGAGCGCCTTCCCTGTGGATGGCACTTATCCTTCCGCTACCACGCGCTGGGAGAAGCGCAGCATCGCCCTCGAGATCCCGGTATGGGAACCAGATCTGTGCATCCAGTGCGCAAAATGCGCCTTCGTCTGCCCGCACGCCGTCATCCGCGAGAAGGTCTATGACCCGTCCTACCTGGAGAACGCGCCAGCGACATTCAAATCGACCGATGCGAAGTTCAAGGAATTCCCCGGTATGAAGTTCACCATTCAGGTCTCTCCGGAAGATTGCACCGGATGCAGCCTGTGTGTGGAATCCTGCCCGGCGCGCGACAAGACCAATCCGCTGCGCAAAGCTATCAATATGTCCCCGCAGCTGCCCCTGCGCGAAGAAGAATCCAAGAACTGGGAGCATTTCCTCTCCATTCCCGCCCCTGATCGTGACCTGTTCACGTCCAATACGGTAAAGAATTCCCAGCTGGTTGAGCCGCTCTTCGAGTTCTCCGGTGCCTGCGCTGGTTGCGGTGAAACCCCTTACATTAAACTGGTCACGCAATTATTTGGTGATCGAATTGTCGTGGCCAACGCCACAGGCTGCTCTTCCATTTACGGCGGCAACCTGCCCACCACCCCGTGGGCGGTCAACAACCAGGGACGTGGTCCTGCCTGGGCGAACTCGCTGTTCGAAGACAACGCTGAGTTCGGCCTGGGAATGCGCCTCACCCTGGATAAGCAGAATGAGTTCGCGCGTGAATTACTGGTGGCCATGGCTGCTGAGATTGGCGACACCCTGGTTGGAGAGATCCTGAACGCGGATCAAACCACCGAACCCGGTGTGCGTGAACAACGCAAACGCGTGGCAGTCCTCAAAGAGAAACTCGCTGGCAGCAAACACCCCGTCGCTGGAATGCTGCTTGGCGTTGCCGACGCCCTGGTGAAAAAGAGCGTGTGGATCATCGGTGGTGACGGCTGGGCGTACGATATCGGTTTCGGCGGTCTGGATCACGTGCTATCCTCCGGGCGCAACGTCAACGTGCTGGTGCTTGATACCGAGGTCTATTCCAACACCGGCGGTCAGTCCTCCAAAGCCACCCCGCTGGCCGCTGTAGCCAAGTTCTCCGCCCGTGGCAAGGGACTGGGCAAAAAGGACCTCGGTCTGATGGCCATGTCTTACGGGTACGTCTACGTGGCGAACGTTGCCATGGGGGCTAATGACACCCAGGCGCTGAAAGCCTTCATTGAAGCCGACGCGTACGACGGACCCTCCCTCATCATCGCTTACAGCCACTGCATTGCCCACGGCATCGATATGAAGAAAGGCCTCGAGCAGCAGAAGCTCCTCTCGCAGACCGGTTTGTGGCCGCTCTACCGCTACAACCCCAACCTGGTAGATGAGGGCAAAAACCCGCTCCAGCTCGACAGCCGCGAACCCACGGTTGCGGTGAAGGATTACGCCTACAACGAAACCCGTTATCGCATGCTGGTACAGAGCGATGAAGCCCGCGCCGAAATGCTCATGAACGAAGCTGGCGAGTTAGCCCAGCGCAAATGGGAACTCTACAAACAAATGGCCGCCATGGCCTACACCAAACCTGAAGACAAACAGGAATAGCGCGCTTCACAATTGCTTTAAAAACCGGCACCTCTTCAGGTGCCGGTTTTGTTTAAAATACACATTGACGAAACTCTACACTTACTGTAAAGTTGTAACGCTTTTACAGGAGCTCTATGAAATTTAAGATCGGTGAGATCTCCAAATTATCAGGTTTTTCTCCCAGCGGCATCCGCTTCTTTGAAGAAGCCGGGGTGATCTCGCCTGTTCGCGGCAGTAATGAGAAGTATCGCGAATATTCGCTGAATGACCTACAGCGGCTGCTCATTTGCCGCAAATACCGCGAGTGTGGCTTTTCATTGGAGGAATCAGTGGAGATGTTGCTGCACGCCGATATTACAGAGCTTAAAAACCACGTGGCCGCCCAGGCTGCCTGCTTAGAGAAGTCAATTAATGAAAAACAGGCGCTGCTGGAGTTCCTCGATCAGCAAACCAGTGATATTGAAGCTTATGAGCAGTCAGGTGCAGCTTGCAGCATCCAGACCATGCCGGCGTTGATCTGGTTGAAACTCTGGCAGCCGGGGGATGCCGAGGAAGACGTCCCTCCTCTCAAAGTTGTATACGAATGGATCAACCATGGGCCGTTTACCAATTCCTGCCTGCTGCTGCCTGTAGAAAGCCTTCTGGCAGGCCGCGGAGAGCTCGCTACGATCTGGGGCACTGCCATCGAGGAGCGCTTCGGTAAGAAGCTGGGCTTCTCACAACAAACAGACACCCAATACTTCCCCGCGTGTGAGTGCGTGCGCGCGGTGGTCACCCCCAGCGTCGCATTGACCATCGCCAGTGAGCAGTTGCAGCCAGCCCGTGAGTTTATCAGCCACAATGGTTACAGGGTCACTGGCCACGCGTTCAGCCGTTTCTTCTACAGCACGATCAACACTGGCGAGTTTATCCGCTACGACCATCTGTGGATACCGATAGACAGGGTCTGATTTCTGGACGATTGTCATTTTTGGATCAGATATTCCGCCTGAATCTTCCAATTTAGTAGAAAACCACTTGACTCTACACTAAGTGTAGAGTGTATAATCCTCATGCTGTAAACCAGCTGAATTGCAAATCGATCGCTGAAACCCAAGACCACCCTGTACGTCCAATTTATTTCTAAGAGGAGATACAAGATGAGCAAGAAAAGTATGGTCGATCTTTCCCGCCGCAATTTCATGAAAGGTGCTGCCCTCGCCACAGGCGCCGGGATCCTGGCAGGCTGCGCGCCGAAAGTCGTCGAAACAACCAGTGGCGCTGCCCCTGTGGCCGCTGGAGCAGTCGATTGGCTGGGAACTGAGCCCGAGATCAAAGACGTGGCTGAAACCGTTGAGACCGATGTCGTCGTCATCGGCGCGGGTACAGGCGGGCAGTACGCCGCTGCCTCCTGCCTTGAAAAAGGATTGAAGGTCATCGTGCTGGAGAAAAATACCGCGGTCAGCGCCCTGCGCAACGACTGGGGCGCGATCGGCTCCAAGTGGCAGAAGGCAGAGAAAGTAGAACTGGATAAAGCCACTATTCTGCATTATCACGCCTTCTATAGCGCCAACCGCATCGATCAACGCCTGCCGCGCATCTGGGCGGATGAATCTGGCGCTGCGATCACTTGGATCGGCGAACTTCTGGAGAGCAAGGGAGCCAAGTTCTATTACGAGGGTGGTTACGAGCCTGATCTGGCTAATCCGACGACCTACCCGAAATTCCCCACCGGTCACAGCGCGTTCCTGCCGGATGGTTCAAATGACGGCTCCAAAATTATGCAAGCCTACATCGAAGAACTGGGCGGCGAGATCCGTTTTTCAACTCCATTCGTCAAGTTTGAGCACGAGGGCAAGAAAGTCACAGCGGTCATCGCCAAAAACAGTGACGGCAAGTACATCCGCTTTGTTGGCAAGAAAGGTATCGTCCTTTCCACCGGCGGTTACCAGGGTAACCCCACCATGCTCAACGCGCTGCAGCCAGCCGATGTGATGATCATGACCAAACCCGTTGAAACGGCTACCGCCGGCGACGGCATCAAGGCCTGCTTATGGATGGGCGCAGCCATGGATGAAACTCACGCCAGCATGCTCTTTGACCGCATGGGATTGCTCCCCACCGAAACCCCCGCCACCATGACCATGCCCGCTTTCTTCTGGCTTGGCTCCCAGCCATGGCTCAAGGTCAACCTGCTGGGCGAGCGCTTCACCAACGAGTCCGGTCCGTATGACTTCATTCTGCACGCCGCCGCCAAACAGCCCGGTGCCACCTACTGCGCCATCATGGACGCGAACTGGTTTGAACAGGTCACGCAGTTTTCCACCGTCGGCTGCTCGCGCATCTTCCCATTCCCCAACGGCAGTCCCAATGACGTGTTCAAAACTGCTGGCCTGGAATCGACCGGAACTGACCTCAAGGTCATTAAAGATGAATGGACGGCAATCTTGAAAAGCATAAAAGATAGCGGCCACCTGGTGGAAGGCAACACCCCTGAAGAACTCGCCGCCAAGCTCAATATCCCGGCTGATACCTTCGCCGCTACGTTCAATCGTTACAATGAACTGGCCGCAAAGGGTGTAGACGAAGACTTCTACAAGGATTCCTACCGCTTCCTGCCCCTTACCAAAGCGCCTTTCATGGGCATCCGCCTCACCGGCTGGCTGCTTTGCACCCTTGATGGTATCCGCATCGATACCCAAATGCGTCCGTTGGACTCAATGAATGTGCCTTTTGAAGGGCTGCATGTCATCGGCGATACCTCGGGCAGCTATTTTGCGCACACCTATCCCAACCTGTTCACCGGTTACGCTAACGGCCGCACTTGCACCTTCGCGCGCCGGGTCGCCCGCATCCTGGCCGGCGAGCCCGTTGATCTTGTGTAGTCATCCTCTGTTATGATCAAGTAAACTTCCTCGTCTTATTGACAATACTTGATCAACCATTCGCCAGGCAGGAAATCCTGCCTGGCTTTGTATTATTAATGTCACAAACACAAGCTTTTCTGATTAATTAAGATGTATATTATTAATGGTTGGTTTCATTAAGCCCCCTCGTCTGCAGCATCATCATATCCTAAACGCCAACTGCTCTCGAGCAGGCGTATTGTATATCTTTCCAAAGGAGGAGAACATGAAAGAGCAAGTGATAGGGAATCTTTCCCGGCGTGATTTTATAAAGGCGACGGCGTTGCTGACAGGGGCGGGGCTTCTGGGAGGGTGCGCACCCAAGGTAGTGGATAACGCCGTGCCTGCCGCTTCGGCGGAGGAAGTTGCCGCCTCCAAGGATTGGCTTGGAGTGGAACCTGAGATCAAGGACATCTCTGAAACCGTCGAAACGGATGTGGTTGTGATTGGCGCTGGAACCGGTGGGGCGTATGTTGGTGCGTCCTGCTGTGAGAAGGGTTTGAAGGTCATCCTTCTGGAAAAAGGCACCCAGCCCAGCACTGTCCGTAATGACTGGGGTGCAATCGGTTCCAAGTGGCAGATCGAGGGTGGCGCGAAAGGATTGGATGAGGCCACTGTTCTTCATTATCACCAGATGTATTGCGCCAACCGCATTGACCCCAGATTGCAGAAGATCTGGGCCGCAGAGAGCGCTGCAGCCATTAACTGGATCGGAGACCTTATTATCAGCAAGGGAGGCATGTTCGATTGGGAAGGTGGATATGAGCCGGATTTGACAAACCCCGCCACCTATCCAAAATTCCCGACCGGTCACAGCGCCTTCTGGCCCAGCCCCGATATGAGCACCGCCAAGATGATGCAGGAATACATCACCAGCATGGGTGGGGAATACAGGTTTGAAACCCCGTTCATCAAGTTCGAACATGAAGGTAAAAAGGTAACCGCGGCCATCGCGAAGAACAAGGAGGGCAAGTACATCCGCTTCGTGGGTAAGAAAGGCATCGTTTTAGCGGCAGGCGGTTACCAGGGCAACCCCACCATGTTGAACGCGCTCAACCCGCAGGACGTGATGATCATGGCCAGGCCTGGTGAGGGATTGCAGGCTGGCGATGGCATCAAAGCCTGCCTTTGGATGGGTGCTGCCATGGATGAATGCCATACCACAATGATCTTTGACCGCATGGGATTGCTGCCAAACGAAACCCCAGCCACCATGACAAAGCCCACCCTCTTCTGGTTAGGCTCGCAACCCTGGCTCAAGGTCAATCTTTTAGGCGAGCGATTTACCAATGAATCCGTGCCTTATGATTACCTGCCGCACGCAGCCGCCAGGCAGCCGGGCAAATGCTACTGCGCCATCATGGATTCGACATGGTTCGAGCAGGTCCAGCAGTTCCAGACCGTGGGCTGTTCCCGCATCTTCCCCTTCCCAAATGGCAGCCCGAATGACCAGCCCTTCTTCGTCCCGCCCGGTACGGATATGAAAGCGATCGAAGAAAACGGTAAGAAGATCTGGCAGAGCCTGATTGATAGCGGACACCTGCAGGAGGCAAACACTCCTGAAGAGCTCGCCAAAAAGCTCAACATCCCTGAAGCCACCTTAGCCGCCACAGTAAAACGTTATAACGAGTTGGCAGACGCGGGTGAAGACACTGACTTCTACAAGGATTCTTACCGGCTGTTACCACTCAAAGCGCCCCCGTATTACGGAATCCGCCTTACCGGGATGATCCTTTCCACCATGGACGGCATCCGCATCAATACCGAGATGCGGCCAATGGATGAGGATAATGTACCCTTCGAAGGACTGCACGTCATCGGGGATTCATCCGGCAGCTATTTTGCCCACACTTACCCCAATCTCTTCACAGGTTACTGCAACGGCCGCAACACCACTTACGCGAGGCGTGTCGCGCGCATCCTGGCTGGTGAGCCGGTGGAACTGCCCAAGGCTTGATCAGAGTCCACACAACTAAATCGAAAAACCGGGAGAGTTACTTCTCCCGGTTTGTGTTACCTGCAAGCTAACATATATATTTACCCATGATTAAAAAAAGATCCCGGTTAAATTAACCGGGATCCTTCAACTATCGTGTCGGTTCGTCCATCATCGGTTCGTTCTTCTTCTGACGGTAAACGATGCGGCCGCGTGTCAGGTCATAGGGGCTCATTTCCACCTTCACGTGGTCTCCCAATAGAATGCGGATATAGTATCTGCGCATCCGTCCGGAAAGGTAAGCGAGCACTTCATGGCCATTTTCGAGCTTCACACGGAACTGTGTTCCGGGCAGGGCTTCGATGATCTCGCCTTCCACTTGTATCTTATCTTCCTCTTTGGCCATTACTCCTCCAATCCAGCCACCGGGGCTGTGCAGCCATCTGCCATTCTACTCGCCCACCCTGGTGTACTGGCGGCGCTTGATGCGTCGGATGGCCTTCTTCTTTTCCACACGGCGATTTTCACTTTTCGAAACAAACCAGCGTTTTCGGCGGATCGTGCTTAAAACACCGCTTTTAACAACCTTTTTGCGGAAACGCTTGAGCAATGAATCCTGTGATTCATTCGGGCGTAATACTACTGAAGCCATTGTTTCTCACCTCCCTTCGCCAGAGGAAATAAAATCGACTGCAATCTTTCACGCAGCCGACACTTTACCCTTGATAAATCTGTTGGGGCGGACCAATACTTTTGGCGTATCACCTCTCTGCACTGGTAGTGTTCACGGCTGCTGTGTAACTGCTGCGTGCTCTATTATAACTGGATTTCAGCGCAAGTGTCAATCACCAGTATTGCGCATCGGTCAGGTGTTTTCCTGTGCAGCGATCATACACTCACCATTATTAGAAGCTGCCGGTAAAAAAGTGAATTTGTCACATTAATTTAGGATATTTAATATTTGATAATGTGGATATTAACGGGTAAAATCCTATGTGCGCAAAGTATCGCGTATGGGGCTGTGACCCCATATTTTTAACAGAGGAGAGAGAAATGAAATCGAAAGTACTGTTTATCACATCTGTGATCCTGGTGCTATCCATGCTGCTGGCAGCCTGCGCCCAGCCTACAGCAGCCCCGGCCCCCACAGAAGCCCCGGTGGTTGAACCGGAAGCTCCTGCCGCGACCGAAGCCCCGGCAGCCACAGAAGCCCCCGTTGCCGAAGAACCCGCCAAGGAATACAAACTGGCTGCGATCTTCCCGGGTGTCATTACTGATAATGACTATAACACCCTGGCATACGTTGGCATGACCGAAGCCCAGAAGACCCTCGGGATCGAAGCGGTTTACTCCGAGAGCGTTCCCGTGCCTGATGTGGATCGTGCTATGCGCGAATACATCGACCTCGGTTACAACATCATCTGGACGCATGGTGGTCAATTTATCACCCAGACCGTTGAACTGGCAAAAGTCTTCCCGGATGTAGTCTTCATCGCCGAAGGTGACGCACCCGTAGCTGATGCACCCGCCAACCTCTGGTTCATTGACCGCAACTTCAATGTTGGTTATTACGGCATTGGTGCCACCGCTGCCCTGGCCTCAACCACCAAGAAGATCGCCTACCTGGGCGGACAGGCACTGCCTTTCTCCTACCAGGAAGTTCACGCCATCCAGCAGGCCATCGCTGACCTTGGCTCTGATGTGGAACTTGTGCCTGTGTGGACCGCTGACTTCAACGATCCCGCCAAGACCCGCCAGCTGGCAGACGCCCTCATCGCCGATGGCGTTGATGTGATCATGGGTTCAGTGAACCTGGGCATGGTGGGTGTTTTTGAAGCCGCCAAAGCCACCACTGATAAGAAGATCCTGATCACGGCCAAGTACTCTGACAAGACCAGCTTCGGTCCGGATAACTACATTACAGCCCTGCTGTATGACTTCTCAAAACCCCTGGTCGACATCGTGACCAAGATCCAGGCTGGCGAAACCGGCGGTTACTATCCGCTGGGATTCGACACCGGTGTTATGCTGCAGCTCCCGCTCCAGAACGTGACCCCGGAAGTTGCCGCACAGGTTGAGGAGATCATCCAGAAGATCACAGACGGCACCATCGTCGTGGTCAAAGACTCCACCGAGATCAAGACTGAGTAATCTCATTCTCCACAATTGAAATTGACTTCCGAGGTTGACAAGAGAGGTTTTCTTGCTCAAACCTCGGAAGTCTTAAATCCAGCGAACAGGATGGATAAATGGAACAAGAAAACATACTTCTCATGCAGCAGGTCAAAAAAACCTTTGATCGGGTGGTGGCCTTAAGTGATGTGAGTTTCGAACTAAAACCGAAAGAGATCCTGGGGTTACTGGGTGGTAACGGCGCGGGTAAGACCACATTAATGAATATCCTGTACGGTCTATACCGCGCGGATTCCGGCAAGGTCATCCTAAAAGGAAAACCGGTCACCATCCAATCCCCCAGAGATGCCATCAACAAGGGCATCGGTATGGTTCATCAGCATTTTCTACAGATCAATAACTACACAGTACTGGAAAACATTATTTTAGGAACCGAAGTCTCACACCCTTTAAGCGCCAACTATAAACAGGAAGAAACGACGATTAAAAAACTGTGTGAGCGTTTTGGACTTGAAATAGACCTTTCTGACCGTGTGGAAACCCTTCCCATGGGAACCCGTCAGAAAGTTGAAATTCTGAAGGCTTTATACCGCGGGGTAGATATCCTCATTCTCGACGAACCCACCACCAACCTCATCCCGCAGGAAGTTGACTCGCTATTCGAAACGTTAAGGATCATGGTGCGAGAAGGTTTGAGCATCGTGTTCATTACGCACAAATTACGCGAAGTATTATCAATTTGTGACCGCATTACCGTTCTACGCGAAGGAAAGAACGTCATCAGCCTCACCCGTAAAGATGCCAGCGATGAAATGCTCGTACGGGCGATGGTGGGCGATAAAATGGACCTGGAAAAAAGCATCATGTTCACCCAACATGGTGAAGGGGGCAGCGCCATCGCCGCCAACGAGATCCTTGGCCTTCACGGCGTTTCCATGATCAACCAGCAGAAGATCCAGGAACTGACGGATATTACCTTCAGCCTCAACGCAGGTGAGATCCTGGGTGTGGCAGGTGTGGCAGGTAATGGGCAGCGCGAACTGGCTGAGATCGTGATGGGCATCCAGCCCGTCAGCAGCGGCAAAGTGATGTTCGCCGGTGAAGACATTACCGCTCTTTCCACCAAGGAACGCATTGCCAACGGTTTCGTCTACATTCCCGAAGATCGCCTGGCAGACGGGTTTTTGAACAAAGCCAGCGTGGCGCACAATCTCATCCTGGGCTATCACCACTTGCAGCCCTACAGCAATAAAGGCATCATCAACTGGAAGAACGTGAACGAAAGTTCAAAGAAGATGATCTCTGAGTACAACATCAAAACCACCGGTCCTGATGACGTCGGCGGGAACCTCTCCGGCGGCAATATCCAGCGTGTGATGATCGCCAGGGCTTTCTCTCAACCTTCAAAATTGATGATCGCACACAACCCCACCCGCGGACTTGACATCCCCTCGATGGACTTCGTTTATCAAAAGTTGAACGAGCACGCCGCGACCGGTGCCGCCACTCTGCTGCTTTCTGAAGACCTGGATGAACTGCTGCTCATCAGCCACCGCATCGCTGTTATGTACCGCGGAAAAGTGGTCGGTATACTTCCCAGGGAGAAGTTCGAGAAATATGAGATCGGTCGCTTGATGAGCGGTTACGATCTGGAAAGTAAATAATTGAGGAGAGAGCGAAACCAATGACACAAATAAGAAAGATCTTTCCTTACCTGATTTCCGTGCTCGCGGCTTTCGTGGTCGTAGGCATCCTGCTGTGGATTCTCAAGTTTAATCCGCTCAAGGCGTACGAGACACTGTTATTCACGTCCTTCCGCACGCCCAACGGATTCATCCAGACGATCCTCAAATGGATCCCGCTTACGCTCACCGCACTCGCGTTCACGGTTCCCCTATCATCCGGTAAGTTCAATATTGGCGCAGAAGGTCAGATGCTTGTCGGCGCGGTTGGTGCAGCGGCAGTTGGCATCCTCTTCAAAGACCTTCCCCTGGGCATCCTGCTTCCGTTGGTGATCCTGGCGGGGACACTCGCCGGCGCTTTCTGGGGACTGATCTCAGCCTGGCTGCTGTACCAGTTCAACATCAACGAGATCCTCAGCACAGTGCTGCTCAACTTCATCTCCTTCTCGCTGGTTGATTACGTGGCAACCGGTCCTTGGCGCGATCCCGCTGCCGGGCATCCGACCACCGTGGCAATCGGGGAGGGCGGTTTTCTACCCATGCTGGTGAAGAACCCACCGCTGCATTCCGGCGTAATCCTCGCCGTGATCGTGGCTGTCGCCATCTACTACTTTACGAGTAAAACAACCGCCGGGTACGAACTGGTGGTTACCGGAGCCAACCCACGCGCCTCCAAGGTGCACGGTATTGACATCAAGAAAATGTTCCTCTTCTCCATGATCATCGGCGCCGCTGCTGCAGGCCTGGCAGGCGCTATTGAAGTCTCTGGTGTACACCACCGCCTCATCGAGGGTCTTCACTCCAACTTTGCTACATTGGGTCTGATCATCGGCCTGATGGCGCGCGGCAAGAACCAGGCGGTTCCCTTCGTTGCCTTCTTCATCGCCATCCTTGAGGTGGGCGGGAGCGCCATGCAGCGCACCATCATGGTTCCGGTTCAGATCGTCCTCATTGCCGAGGCACTGATCCTGATCTTTATTCTTCTCTCCGATATTGTTAAGAGGAGGCAGAAATGAGCGGTTTAGAAAGCACCATCACCGACTTCCTGAAACTTACTTTCCTATCCATGGTGCCGTTCGTGCTTGCCAGCCAGGGTACCATGCTCGGCGGCCGTACCGGTGTCTTCAATGTTGCGCAGGAAGGCATTATGCTGGTTGGTGCGGCGGTAGGTTTTCTGGTCAGTTACCTCACCGGCAGCAACCTGGTCGGCGGGTTGGTCGCCATGCTCGTCGGCGGGCTGTTTGGCCTCATCCTGGCTTACTTCACCACCACGCTGAAAATGGACCAGTTCGTGGTTGGGCTGGCGTTGTTCTTCATTGGTACAGGCTTGTCTTCGTTGTTACCCAAGCTGGTCATCGGTGTAACCCTCACCCCCCCGCTGGTGCCCACGCTGCCCGACCTGTCCATTCCCCTGCTCAGCAAGATCCCCATCATCGGGCCGGTTCTGTTCAACCAGAACATCCTGGTTTACTTTTCCATCCTGCTTTCCATCGGATTATGGTATGCGCTCTAC
>JAXGRS010000007.1:0-125201 GCA_040765685.1 Anaerolineaceae bacterium
ACCTGAGCGCGCGTTACCACGCCGGTATTACCGGCGTGACTGCTGCGGAGAAGATCTACAGTGTGCTGGATTCCCCAGAGCCGCGCGCTGCCCTGGTTAGACAGCCTGAATCGCTCGAGAATTTTTTCAAAAAAGGATACCAGATCGAATTGAAGCACCTGAGCCACACTTACACGGGAAAGAAGGAAAATTCTCTCGATGATGTTTCCCTCTCGATCGTGAGCGGTAACCATTATGCGCTGGTTGGTAAAAGTGGAGCAGGAAAAAGCACCCTGGCGCGCATCCTGCTTAGGTTTATTGAACCAGACGAAGGAGAATTGTTGATCAATGGCGAGGAGATTCGTGCTTGGTCGCGTGAGGCATGGAGAAAATATGTGGGGTGGCTTCCGCAAAACCCAACGATTTTCAATGCCAGTCTTTTGCGCAACATTACGCTAGGAGACCCGGAATTTTCTTCAGAACAGGTCCAGCAGGCTGTAGAACTCGCCGGGTTGACCGGCCTGGTGGAACGATTACCCGGTGGCCTCGAGACGCAGTTGCTTGAATCCGGTAACAGGCTTAGCGGTGGTGAACTGCAACGCGTAGCCCTGGCGCGTATCTGCCTGCGCGATCCGCAGCTGTTGGTGCTGGATGAACCTGCGGCGCACCTGGACCCCGAATTACAATCTAGTATCAATACTTCCATTAGGGGGATGATGAACGGACGCACCACAATGACCATTGCTCACCATCTTTCGACGCTTGAACAGGTTGATGAGGTTTTCTATCTGGTGGAGGGTAAAATCGCTGCGCGCGGTCGACATAATGAATTGCTCAAGAGTTCAGATGTGTACAAAAGTTTTATAAATAATCGAGAACCATTACTGTGAGACCTCTGACCTGTTTACTGCTTTTTTTGCGTACGCTCGCTGGTGAGGTCACACTTTCCATCCTCCTGGGTATCGCGGCGGTGGCAGCCGGCATTGGATTACTAGGTACATCCGCCTACATCATTGCCAGTGCCGCCCTGCAACCGTCGATTGCCACCTTACAGGTTGCCATCGTAGGTGTGAGATTTTTTGGTATCAGCCGGGGTGTCTTCCGTTACCTGGAACGGCTGGTGTCCCATTCGGTTAATCTGAAGATGGTCTCTCGATTGAGGGAAGACTTTTACCGCCGTATCGAACCCGGAGCCCCGTCCAACCTGATCACCTTGCGCGGTGGTGAAGTGCTGCAAAGGGTGATGGGGGACCTGGTCGTGTTGGAGAATTTTTACGTGCGCGTATTTGCGCCTGTTGTGATTGCGATTGTGATTGCGATTGCCGCGAGTCTCTTTTTAGGTGCGCATGCAATTGAATTAGGCCTGGTTTTGTTTTTTGGCATGTTTATAACAGGTTTCATTCAACCGTTGATCGCTTTGATCATGACCCGTAGTACTTCAGAAAGACTGGTGCACGCCAACGCCGAAGGTTCGGCAAAATGGGTGGAATTACTGCAGGGGTTGGAAGATATCCAGGCAAGTAATGCGCAGCAGTGTTATTACACACCCCTGCGGGAAAACTTTGATCTGGCGGGCAAACTGCAAAAAAGGTTGAGCAGGTTGAACGGATTTAACAGCGGAACAGGTTTGCTGTTAATGAACCTTACTCTTCTGGCTGCGTTATGGGTCGCAATTCCTCTGGTGGGTCAAGGCAGATTCGATGGGGTTGCGCTGGCAGTGATCACGTTGGTGACTCTCTCCAGTTTTGAAGCTGTAAACCCATTACCCCAGGCAGCGCATCAGTTAAGTTCCAGCCGAACCTCAGCTCAACGGCTATTTTCAATGAAGGATTTTTCTCAGCAAGTGATCGAAGAAGGGATGGATTTGGTGCCGCCTGATATCCAGCGGATATCGCTTCAAGGGATCGATTTCTATTACCCGAATTACGGCGATAAGGTGCTGGACAATGTCAGCATTAAGTTGAAGAGAGGGCAGAAGATAGCTCTTCTGGGACCCAGTGGTGCCGGGAAGACCAGTCTGATCAATATTCTGGTGCGTTTTCAGGAACCTAGTTCAGGAAGTTTTACGGTTGATGGCACCAATGTGCAAAGTATTAATCCTGATAACCTTCGTTCACTGTTCACTGTTCTTCCACAAAAAATCCACCTGTTCAACGGTGATATTCGTGAAAACCTGCTGCTGGCCAATCCTGCGGCAACGGATGAGGACCTGCTGCGAGTGCTCGAACAGGCAGGTCTGATTGATTGGCTCCATTCACAACCGGAGGGACTGGATACATGGATCGGTGAACGTGGTGTGAAGACAAGCGGAGGAGAGCAACAGCGCCTTGCTGCCGCCAGGGTTCTGCTTCAGGACAGGCCTTTCATTTTACTGGACGAACCCACCTCCAATCTGGATCGGTCCTCGGCCGAACATTTGATGGGATCTCTATTCCAGCATGCAGAAAATAAAGGACTTTTGCTCATTACGCACGACATTTCGTGGTTAAGCCAGATGGACGAGATCCTGGTACTTGATGAAGGAAAAATCGTCGAACGGGGTAAATTACCTGACCTGATCAACCATAACGGTGTTTTTGCCCGTTTATTTAAAGTCGAAATGGATATACTGGTTGAGTAGTGATCGAATCCCTATATAAGGTCAGGATGGTTCCTACCTTCCATTAGTGCAACTTCGATCTGCTGCTGGCTGATTGCCCCAGCCCTTAATATCTGAATCTCATCGGTGGAGCAGTCGATCACAGTGGAAGGAATCCCCCCGGGGCACTTGCCGCCATCCAGTATGAGCGGCACGCGGTTGTTGAGCTGTTGCAGCACGTCGTGCGCGTCTTGAGGATTGGTCTTTCCGGACAGGTTGGCGGATGTGGCGGCGATGGGACCGAACTCCTGAAGTAATTCCAGCGCGATTGGGTGATTGGGCATTCTAATCCCGATCGAATTTCCTGCGCTTAATAATTCAGGCAATTCGATTTTTTTGGGTAAGACGATGGTCAGCCCGCCAGGCCAGAATTTTTTTGCCAGAATGACCGCGTTTTCATTTATTTGATCGGTCAACATGCCGATCTGTTCAATGTTTCCGATCAACACGGCAATAGCCTTATTGGCATCCCGCCCCTTGGCTTCAAATAATTTGATGATACCTGGTGAATAGAAGGCATTTGCGCCAAGACCATAGACAGTGTCAGTCGGAAAGGCGACAATTTCGCCTTCTCGTAGAAGTTCCAATGCCGTCTGGATCGAAGCCGGATTTTCCGCAGGGAGTGTAATGGTTTGCATGATGGCAACTTCCTAAAGCTGGATTTTGACGACACGCGGTAATGATGCCAGGTCCTGGTGCACACTGATGTTTGCCCGTGGAAACTGACGGGCTGCAATTTGTGTCACTTCTACACCCTGATTATATTGAATTTCTAAAAACACGCAGGCTTTTGGAAGCAGTTTTTTTTCCATCGTTGTGATCAATTTGCGGATCAGGTTAAGTCCATCGGCTCCTCCATCCAGGGCGGAGCGCGGTTCATACCCCAGTGCGGGCAGACCTGCGAGCGTCTGTGTGGGGATATAAGGTAAATTGGCAAGGATCAGGTCGAAGCGGGTCTCAATCCCATTCAGAAGATCAGTTTGTAAGAACTTGATTTGTTCTGTGACATGATGTCTGGCAGCATTTGCCTTTGCTACTGATAAGGCTTGGGCTGAGATATCGGTGGCGGTGATCTGGAGATCGGAGCGTTGATCTGCCAAAGTGACCGCGATGGCTCCTGAACCAGTGCCAACGTCGGCGATCCTGGATCTACCAGTGTTTTTATTGAGCCAGTCGACAGCCAGTTCCACCATTAGTTCAGTTTCCGGGCGCGGGATGAGCACATGATTATTAACGATTAAGTCCAGACCAAAAAAAGCCTGAGTGCCGGTGATATAAGCGAGTGGCTCTCCTTGTATCAAACGCTCAACCGCCTGCTCCAGGTAGGTCAATTGGGTTTGATTCAGACTGGTCTCGGGGTGGGCAGCGATCCACGCTTTGTCTTTTTGCAACGCGTAGGCTACGATGGAATTGATCTCAACGGATGGGAATTCAGTTACCCCTTGTAAGCGGGCAACATTAGCAGTGATCCAATTACCCAGTTCAGGATTCGTCATACTCTCCACTGGCGGCCAGGCGATCTGTTTCATCGCGAATCGATAGTTCATCAATGAACAAATCTATATCTCCGGCCATGACTGCAGGGAGGTTATAAGAGGAAACATTAATGCGGTGGTCAGTAACCCGGCTTTGAGGGTAATTATATGTACGGATCTTCTCAGAGCGGTCTCCTGTACCTACCTGAGAACGGCGTGTTTCTTCACGTAGGGCTCGGCGTTTTTCTTCTTCGATCTCGTATATGCGGGCTCGCAAAATTCCCATCGCACGTAGTTTGTTCTGTAATTGTGACCGTTCATCCTGGCAAGCCACCACGATGCCGGTGGGCAGGTGAGTGATGCGGACGGCGGTGGCATTTTTTTGCACGTTTTGCCCGCCTGCACCGGAGGATCGGAAGACATCAATTTGAACGTCAGAATCAGGGATCTGAACGTCCACGTCTTCTACTTCGGCCATCACCGCCACAGTAACCGTGGAAGTGTGAATGCGCCCGCTGGACTCGGTGGTGGGGATGCGCTGCACACGGTGGACTCCGGACTCAAATTTGAAGCGGGAGTAGGCCCCGCGACCTTTGACCATAAAAATGACTTCTTTATATCCTCCGATACCGGTTTCATTGGAAGAAATCATCTCCACTGTCCATCCACGTGACTCAGCATAATGCATGTACATGCGCATTAATTCTGCTGCAAAAAGGCCGGCTTCATCGCCACCCGCACCAGCGCGGATCTCAATGAAGACATTGCGATCGTCACGCGGGTCTTTTGGAACGAGCAACCGCTTGATCTGTTTTTCTACTTCCTCGATCTGACCAGGGAGTTCCTCGAGCTCCAAAGCGGCAAGGTGGCTCATTTCTTCATCGTCAGATGCGGCCAGTTCTTTTGCCTGTTCGTACTGGGTGAGCAAGGATCGATACCTGGTGCCGATATGCATGATCGTCTCCAGCTCTGATCTTTCCTTGGCCAGTTCGACCACTTTCTGGTAATCCTGCATGTTCTCATCCATTAAACGGGTGAGCTCTGCATAACGGGCTTCAATTGACGCGATTTTATCCAGCATAATTAACCTGTGTGTTAGTATATTAATCACGCAGATTATACCAGCCTTCATTTTTCAAGGTGTGATCTACAAGTTGGATTCCAATTGATTACTTGCATTTACCTTTTTATACTGTTCGTTTAAAATACATATATCACTCTCGTGGAGGGAACAATGTCTTGCCGTGACAAAAAGGTCTATCAGAGTGCTGATGCACCAGCTGCGATTGGTCCATATTCTGTTTCTGCTGGTTCGGGTCCTTTTGTAATGACATCGGGGCAGATCGCCCTTGATCCTAAAACCGGCGAATTGGTGCCCGGGGGGATCGAAGAACAAACACACCAGGTTCTGACCAATCTTGAAGCCGTATTAAGATCCTCCGGTTCGTGCTTAAAAAACGCCGTGAAAACGACCGTATACCTGCGAGATATGCAGGATTTCACAGCTATGAACAGAATCTACGGCGGCTTTTTCCCTGAACAACCCCCTGCGCGAACAACTGTAGCGGTCGCTGGATTGCCTAAGAACGCCCTGATCGAGATCGAAGTGATCGCAGCGCTCTGTAACGACCAGGATTGTTAATTTCTGATGCCAATAATTCAATATTGGATGGTATGACCTCAATTAAAGTATCGGTTATCGTTCCTTGTTATAACGAAGAGTCAACGATCGAGGAATTGCTTTCAGCGATCCTCGGGCAGACTTTTCCTGTGGAACAAGTGGAGGTGGTCATCGCGGATGGCATGTCAACCGACCGCACTCGGGAAAAGATCAGCTTATTCCAGCAAATTCACCCGGAATTATCCATACGAGTTGTAGAAAATCAGCAACGTACCATACCCGCTGCGTTGAACCAGGCGATCAGCGAATCGCACGGTGAGATTCTAATGCGCATGGATGCGCATGCCATACCGGCTGCGGATTACATTCAAAAAAGTGTGGGCGCGCTTGAAGCTGGTTTCGGAGAGAACGTCGGTGGGGTTATTGATATACGACCTGGCAGTGCTTCATGGATTGGCAGCTCGATCGCCATCGCTACCGCTCATCCGCTCGGTGTGGGAGATGCGCAATATCGAACCGCGACCAAGCCGGTGGAGGCCGATACCGTGGCGTTTGGCACTTATCGCCGCAGCCTGGTGGAAAAGATTGGAAAGTATGATGAGAGCTTGCTTGTGAACGAAGATTACGAATTCAACACCCGCATTAGAAAATCAGGCGGTAAGATCTGGGTGGATCCAGCCATCCGTTGTGGGTATTACTCCCGCGCAACCCTGAAAGCACTGGCGCGACAATATTTTACTTACGGGTTCTGGAAGTTCAAGATGTTGCAGCGATATCCAGAAACTTTGCGTTGGAGGCAGGCGCTCCCGCCGGTTTTTGTTTCAGGGATTTTGATGTTATTATTACTATCAATACTTTGGATTCCGGCACGGATGATTTTGGCTGTGGCATTGTCACTTTACCTGGCAATTTTGATCGCCGGATCGATTAATTTTGTGATCGGGAAGAAGAGCCCGTTGTTGGCAATTGGAATACCACTTGCCATTATGACGATGCACTTCTCTTGGGGCTGCGGTTTCCTATGGAGTATGATTAAAAGTCTGTTTGCAGGTTAGGCGCATGGCAGTAGAAAAACCTCAATTAAAGAAAAGGTGGCGTATCCGGGATGGAGAGCGGCAGGCGATCCTCTTTTTGGGTGACCTGCTTTTCACGTATTTAGCTGTTTTTATTGGCCTTTACTTTTGGGCGCAGCGCGACTGGCTGGAATTTACCAGCGAGTTCTTATGGCAGCGCGCTCCATTCTGGTTCTACCTGCTGCCGTTATTGTGGATCCTTTTCCTCATTGAGATTTATGATGTTCGCAAGGCAAATCGCCGCGAAGATATGATCCGTGGCGTTGCTACGGCTGCATTGATCGCAATTGTGATTTACCTGATTATCTTTTTTGTTTCGGAACCCAACTCACTCCCGCGGCGTGGGGTATTCATTTTTATCATTGCAGCTACATTGCTGACTTTGTTGTGGCGCATGATATACATCCGTATCTTCACTGCCCCGGTCTTTATGCGCCGTGCGTTGATGATCGGAGCTGGCAAAGCCGGTTCCACTCTCGTGAGTATGTTTAATGAGATCAAATCCGAGCCGTTCATCCTGGTTGGCTACATTGATGATGATCCACAAAAACAAGGTGAGGAGATCAACGGATTACGTGTATTAGGCACCGGATCACAACTGACCGAACTCACCCAGGAACTTGACATTACTGACCTGATCTTTGCCATCTCTGGTGAACTAAACCCGGTGCTTTTCCGCTCCATATTGAGCGCGTCAGAAAATGACAATATTGAGGTAACCTCGTTGCCGGCAGTTTACGAGGAGGTTTTTGGCCGGGTTCCGATATTTCTCCTTCCTTCGGACTGGATCCTCCGGTCGTTTATTGATCAGACACATACCAGCGGTGTTTACGAAAGCGTGAAACGCCTGTTGGACATAATCATAAGTGTAATTGGACTGATCTTTTTTATCCTGCTTTACCCGCTGATCTCATTACTGATCATCATCGATTCAGGATTTCCGGTGATGTATTCACAAATGCGCGTAGGCAAATATGGTGAGCCTTATAAGATCTTTAAGTTTCGCACAATGTGCCAGGATGCTGAGAAAGATGGCGTGGCGCGCACAGCCACAGAAAATGACGCCCGCATCACCAGGGTGGGTAAAATCCTCCGTCGCAGCCATCTGGACGAACTGCCTCAATTCTGGAATATTCTGGTGGGTGAGAACAGCATGATCGGCCCGCGCGCTGAACAGATCGAACTGGTCAATAAATTCCAGGAACAACTCCCGTTTTATCGCGCCAGGTTGTTCGTGCGGCCGGGTCTAACCGGTTGGGCGCAGATCAATCAACGCTACGCCAGTACGGTGGAAGATACCGCAGTTAAATTGGAATACGACCTTTATTACATTAAAAATCGAAATCTGCTTCTCGACCTGTCCATTGTATTACGAACTGTGGGTCGGGTGCTTGGACTAAAAGGCCTTTAATGAGAATAAAACCCAATTTACGCAATCGTTACATAGTCATCATCGATATTATCCTCACGGTCATCGCTGTACTTGGCGCGTATGCGTTACGCCTCGAATTGGGAGCGATGTTCTTCTTCTATTCACCCTCCATGTATTGGATGATCGGGGTCGCTATTATTACCAAGATCCCTATATATTTCTTCTTCGGGTTGTATCGCCGCTTGTGGGGGTATGCCAGCACCCGGGAGTTGCGCCTTATCTTGTTCGCTGTTTCTAGCGCGTCCGTTGTGCTTTCTGTGATCATGATCACACTTTTAACCTTCAAGGTCTTCACGGGCTTTCCGCGTTCGGTGTTGATCATTGACTGGTTATTGTCCCTGATCCTGATCGGTGGTGTACGGTTTGCCATTCGCGTGATCTCTGACAATATCAGCTCGGTGTCGAGCTCAACACGTTCAAAACAATCAAAACGCGCGCTGATCATCGGGGCGGGTGATGCAGGTGCGCTCGTTGTGCGTGAACTGCAAAAAAATCCGGATCTGAATCTGACCCCGGTTGGGTTTTTGGATGATAACCCTAATAAATTGAAGCAGCAGATCCACGGTGTTCCAGTGATTGGTACGTTATCAGATGTGGGTAAAGTGCTTGAACACAAGAAGATTAGCGAAGTCATCATCGCCATTCCGAGTTCGAGTGGTAAAGTGGTAAGAATGATTGCTGATGTGTGCCGTTTGAGAGGCATCCCATTCCGGACAATGCCCGGCATATATGAGTTGATCGGTGGTAAGGTCAGCATTAACCGACTGCGCGAGGTGGATATTACCGACCTTCTGCGCCGTCAACCTACTCATATGAACGAAGAATTGATCGGCGAAACCCTGACCAACAAATGTGTACTGGTCACTGGCGCGGGGGGATCGATCGGACGTGAATTATGCCGTCAGATCATGCGGTGGGAACCCTCGCACCTGGTCCTGTTGGGTCATGGCGAAAACAGCATTTTTGAATCGCTTCTGGAACTGCAGGAAACATCTCCCTCGCTCCCAATGACTCCAGTCATAGCCGACGTGCGGGATGGAGACCGGATCCGCAACATTTTCTCCACTCATAAACCGGATGTAGTCTTTCATGCCGCGGCGCACAAGCATGTACCCTTGATGGAATTGAACATTGATGAGGCGATCGATAACAACGTGAGAGGAACTCTAAATGTTGTGAGAGCCTGCGAAGAAACAGGCGTAAAACGCCTGGTGATGATCTCCACCGACAAAGCCATCCGACCGGCAAATATTATGGGCGCGACCAAGCGTTTTTCGGAAATGATCGTGCTGGATTCGGCACAACGCATGGGAAACGCGTATTGTGTCGTGCGTTTTGGTAATGTTTTAGGAAGCCGTGGAAGTGTGGTGCCTTTGTTCAAACATCAGATCGCCAACGGCGGGCCGGTCACCATTACTCACCCCGATATGCGGCGTTATTTTATGACCATACCTGAAGCCGTGTACCTTGTGCTGCAAGCCGGCAGTATGGAAACCGGTGGAGAGACCTTTGTCCTTAATATGGGGCAGCAGGTGCGTATCCTTGACCTGGCCGAGGACCTGATTCGGCTTTCAGGGTTGGAGCCCGGCAAGGATATCGAAATTGTTTTTACCGGTATCAGACCTGGCGAAAAACTGAGCGAGGATCTATGGGAGGAAGGGCATCAGTTTCTCCCGACAAAACACCCTGATATTTTCCAGTTTGATGATCCCAACAACCTGCGCGGCGAAGGTTTACGACAAAAAATAGATCAGCTACTCGCATTGGCAGATGCTGGAAAAACCAGCGAGATAATCGCTTTCATTGATGAGACGATACCAGATGCCAGCCTGGGCAGCACTCCGACGCCGGAATTACTGTCAATCGAATGATCATAAACGTCACGCGCGACCAGTGGGATGAATTCTATAAACGATTCCCCAATGCACATTTTCTGCAATCCGGTGCGTGGGGTGATTTGAAATCACGCTTTGGCTGGAAAGCAGTACGAATCGTTGAGGGCGAAAGCGGGGCGCAGATCCTGTTCAGGTATTTACCCCTTGGGTATAGTATTGCTTATCTTGCTAAAGGACCGATAGGCGAAGGTGAGGACATTTACCGGCAAATCGACCAGGTCTGCCGGGCTAACAGGGCGATCTTTCTCAAAATTGAACCAGACCGCTTTGAGAGTGGTGAACCATTCAAGGCTCCATTGCCTGACCTGAAGCCGAGCAAACCGATCCAGCCGCGTCGGACGGTGGTTGTCTCTCTTGAGGGGTCTGAGGAAGACATTCTCAACAGAATGAAGCAAAAAACACGCTATAACATCCGCCTGGCAGAAAAAAAGGGCGTTGTCGTCAAATCTTCAGCGGATATCGCAGAATTTCACCGTATGGCCCTGGCAACAGCGCAGCGTGATGCATTTGGCGTCCACAACCTATCGTACTACCAGTCTGTATACGAGCTGTTCCATCCTGAACGCGGGTGTGAGCTGCTGATGGCTTATTATGACAACAAACCACTCGCCGCGCTTTTTGTTCTCAGGCAGGGAGAAAACGCTTATTATCTTTATGGCGCATCCCTTGAGGTGGAACGGAACCGCATGCCAACCTACCTGATCCAATGGGAAGCGATGAAATGGGCCAGACAGCAGGGTTGCCGGTGGTATGACCTGTGGGGGATCCCTGACCTGGATGAAGAGGAATTGGAAACTCAGTTTCAAGTGAGACAATCGCACGATGGGTTGTGGGGTGTGTATCGCTTTAAGAGAGGATTCGGCGGAGAGGTGAAGCGTAGCATCGGCGCCTGGGATAAGGTTTATCAAGCCGGTTTGTACAACCTGTATTCCGGTTATCTGCGGCTTCGTGGAGGGCAGGCGGATTGATGGCGGCTTTTTGCCAGGTATGTGGCTCCCGGATGAACCCGATTGATGTGGACGGCAAAGTTCGTGATGTTTGCAGTAATTGCGGTAACGTCGATTACAAGAATTGGAAAGTCAGCGCTGGTGTGCGCATAGATAATGGTGGCAAAGTCCTGCTGGTTAGGAGGGCTATTGAACCGTGGAAAGGTAAATGGCATATGCCAGCAGGTTACGTGGAGATCGACGAAACACCTATCCAGGCAGCCGAGAGGGAAGCTCTGGAGGAAACAGGGTATATCGTTGAGGCCGAGAAACTGGTGGATTGCTACCTGGATACAGAGGATCCACGCGGTAATGTCATCGTTCTATTGTATGATGCCAGGATCATAGGTGGGAATCCTGTGACCAATGCAGAGGTAGAATCGATAGGATTCTTCTCACCTGAAGAGATCAGCTTCCTTGAGTTGGCCGGGATGAGTGCAAGAAATGAGATACGCGATTGGATCGAACCACGATCGAGTTAATAGATGACAAATCAACCCACTTCATGGAACAAGATCGTGAGCAAGTTGCCCGGTGCGCATTTCCTGCAGGTGAGTGAATGGGCAGATATCAAGCGCTCTATCGGATGGACGCGTGAGGAACTGGTCTGGACAGATGTCGAGGACAGGATCATTGGGGCAGCCCAGTTATTGATCCGATCTATGCGCCTGTTGCGTATAGGTCCGCGTATTAGCGTTGGGTACATCCCGCGCGGTCCACTGATCGATTGGGAGAACAAAGAGGATAGAACGCGGGTAATAAAGTCCCTTGAGAAAACTGCCCATAAGCGCGGACTGGTTTTTTTGAAAATCGATCCGGAAGTGTTGATCGACGCCGGCTTGAATGTTGAACTTCCCTCTTCTGGAAGATCTGCGGAAGTTCGATTGGTGGATGAACTCAGGGCTCGCGGATGGAAATATTCTCCGGAACAGATCCAGTTCAAGAATACAATGCTGCTCAATCTGGCAGGTACTGAAGAGGATTGGTTGGCGCGTATGAAACAGAAAACGCGTTACAATCTTCGCCTGGCTTTGAAGAATGGTGTTACCGTCAGGAAAGCCCGGCTTGATGAACTGCCCTTGCTATACCAGATGTATGTTGAAACAGCGGACCGGGACGGATTTATCATTCGACCCGAATCCTATTACCTCGAAGTATGGACAAAATTCATCAATGCCGGGATGGCAGAAGCGTTGATCGCAGAGTTTGATGGGGCTGTACTAGCAGGTTTGGTTTTCTTTTACCTGGGCTCTCGGGCCTGGTATGTTTACGGAATGTCAACCAATAAACTTCGCGAGAAAATGCCCAACTACCTGCTGCAATGGGAAGCCATGCGCTCAGCCAGAGAAAAAGGCTGCCTGGTTTACGACTTGTGGGGCGCACCGGATACTCTTGATGCATCAGATCCCATGTTTGGTGTATACCGTTTCAAAGAGGGGTTAGGCGCTGAGTTGGCGCGAACCATCGGCGCGTGGGATTACCCGGTGCGTCCGCTTCTTTACTTCATGTATCATCGCGTCATACCGGGGTTGCTTTCGATAACACGCCGGATCAGGCGTAAGCAGATCAAACAGGAGGTGGTGGTATGAAACTCTCCAAAATTGCGTTAGCACATTTACCCACCCGAATCGAATACCTTTCGCGGTTGAGCGAAGTGCTAGGCGGTCCGCAAATCTATTGTAAGCGAGACGATCAGACCGGACTGGGCTTTGGCGGAAATAAGATCCGCAAACTTGAATTTTTACTCGCAGACGCGATGGACCATCAGGCTCGGACGCTCGTAAGCGTGGGAGCTATCCAGTCCAACCACTGCCGTCAGGTGGCGGCACTGGCTGCTCGTGCAGGTTTAGATTGCATTTTGGTTCTCTCAGGCGAGAAACCTGAGATTGCTACCGGAAATCTCTACCTGGACCAGTTATTTGGTGCGGAGATCGTGTGGGCAGACAGAGAAAACCGACTTCAGGTGCTTGACACAATCATCGAGCAGACGCGGAACGATGGCCGCGCTCCATACAAGATCCCTTACGGAGGTTCGAATGCGGTTGGTGTTATGGGATACTTGGAAGCCATGCATGAACTTAGAGAGGACGAAAAAAAACAAGGTTTCAATTTTAACTGGATCGTTACAGCATCGTCCAGCGGCGGTACGCAAGCGGGAATGATCCTTGGATCTCTTGTGTGGCTGTTTACTGGAAAAATCCTGGGAATTGCCATTGAGGGAACAACGGCTGAACTGGGGCAGACTATGCGTCAGTTGATCAAGGAATGCATGGAATTAAATCAGCTCCACTTACGTGTACCGGAATCTTTGATCAATGTGAATGACGCGTATACAGGTAAGGGTTATGGCATAATGGGTGAGCCTGAAATCGAGGCGATTCGTTTATTTGCCCAACATGAAGGACTGCTGCTGGACCCAGTTTACACTAGCCGCGCAGCAGCTGGTATGATCGATCTGATCCGTAATGGATTTTTCCGCAAAGAAGACAAGGTGTTATTCTGGCATACCGGTGGTACGCCGGCTCTCTTTGGAGAACCCTACCTGTCTCAGCTGCAATAATTAATTCCTTCCATAAATCTGTTGTTGTCACCGTGCTATAATGCTTTTTGGATAAGCTGGCATGAATATTGATGTTTCTACTACTGTAAAAGTGATCATGTTCTTTATGATCATTGCCGCCTTCATCAGTCTGTTGATGGCGATCAAATCGATTAAAGCCGGCAGAAAACTACTCTTTTACCAGAAACGCCAGATACTGGTTTATCGCGGTTGGCGGCTTATTCTTTTCTCGGTATTGATGGTATTGGCAGGGTTGGCAATCACCCGTTTTGGTGAACCGGTGGTCTATCGCTATTTTCCGCCTTCACCCACCATCACATTAACCCCCACGGTGACGGCCACACCCACCATCACACTTACACCCTCAATGACCTTTACCCCCACGATCACCCTGACCCTTTCCCAAACCTATACCCCGTCTCTTCCCGGTTTCATCCAGGAGACAGTTCAAACGCCCATCGGACCGGAGGTCGCATCCATTTTTAGTCCGCTCAGTTTTGCGGATACAACCGAGGATGGTGTGGTAACGGAGAACATCACCGAATTTACTCTGCCTGTTACCACGCTCTTTGGAGGTTTTTCATACGATCGGATGGCGCTTGGTGTTCAATGGACCGCGGTGTGGTTATATGGTGAGGAAGTGATCTGTTCTGAAACCAAAGCATGGGAATATGCTCCGGGTGGATATGGGTACACGGACTGCACCCGTCCAGTCGAGGATTGGCGTCCAGGCAGGTATGAAGTACAGATCTTTGTGGGGCAAACGTGGAAAGTTTCCGGCACATTCCTCATTCTCGGCGAGGATGGACTTCCTGGGGAAACGCCTGCAGTCACCTCTCAAGAGGAGCCAGGTACCGGTGCACCTGCACAGACTCCGACACCACCGCCAGGTTAATTTTTAAAAAGTCACCACGTCACTCGAGGCAAAAAATCTGGCGATCTCAGCTGCCAGCCCGGCGTTATTCTTTAAGAGCGCAAGGTTGGCCTGAAGGCTTTTTCCTTCGGTTGAAAGGCTCACTTTTTCCAGAAGGTAAGGGGTCAATTCTGCTCCGCCGATACCCTCCATCTCAGCTGCGACCACCGCTGTGTTGATCACAGATTCAATATACCTGCCGTCGATTTCATCCTCTTCAGGGATTGGATTACAGACAAGTATTGCGCTGTGGTTACCGGCAGCCCAGTGGGCACTGGCAATCTGGTAAGCTTCCTCTGCGTTCTCGATTAGGCAATCGACCGGTAGACCGCTGGAACGCGAATAAAAAGCGGGAAAATCTTGTGTTCGATACCCCAGTACAGGAACCCCGCGGGATTCCAGCGCTTCCAACGTGGCAGGCAGGTTCAGAATTGCTTTTGCGCCTGCGCAAACAACAATTAATGGGTAAGTTGCCAACGCGTTCAAATCGGCAGAAATATCGAAAGTGCTGCCGCGGTGTACCCCGCCGATCCCACCAGTGGCAAATACCTGTATCCCTGCAGTACTGGCTGCTGCCAATGTGGCAGCTACGGTAGTGCCCCCGCAAAATCCGCGGGCAATGCCAATTCCCATGTTACGCAGGCTGACCTTAATGAATTCGCCTTGAGCAGACATAAGTTCGAGCTGGGCATCGGTCAAACCGATCTTGACTTCACCATTAATCAATGCAATGGTGGCTGGTGTGACCTTGTGATCGCGGATGATCTTTTCCATCTCCCTCGCCAGTTCAAGATTGAGAGGGCGGGGTAATCCATGTGTGATCACCGCTGACTCAAGTGCAACAATCGCTTGATTTCTGCTCAACGCAAAACTTACATCCGGATGCAAGCTGAATGAATTGGGTAAACTTTTTTTCATCTCGACACTCCCTCATTATTTAGCAAGATTATAATTGACTCATCCAATTATGAACATTTTTGGCCTGGAAATCCTTCAATATCGGATCGGGTGCATAAAGGTAATTTCGAATCGCGCTGGTAACCGTTGCGATCGGGCAGGGGTGAGGTGATATGATAATCAAAAAGGAATTAACAGGTTTGTTCCATGAAAAGTGATATAGAAAATCGGTCCCTCATCAAAATAATAAAACCTCTGGAATTGGTATTCATTCTGTTTACATACCTGCTGGGAGTCAGCGTAGCGCATTACCTGGGTGGCCGGATTAATTTGGTTGATCTACTAATTGGATTTATAATCTGTCTGCTCATGTGGAGTATGCGGTTCTATCTTGGAGCATATTTCGATCACCCCGAATCCTATTATTGCACTTTGAACCGCAATGATCCGGAATGGGAGGATCTGATCAATGTCAGGCGGAGCTTGTTGCTGCTTTATTCATTATTGATCCTGACAGCCGGAGCGACCCTTACCACAATCCTTATCTTCCGCGGTGTGCTCAATCCCAGCGCGATCATGTTACTGGGGATTGCAGTTCTTTTGAATTTTTTCGCTGGAGTACCACCATTGCGTCTCGCCCGAAATGGTTATAGCGAACTGGTTGATGCGCTTTTTATCGCCAATCTGGTTCCAGCGATAGCTTTTTCACTGGTGAAAGCAACACCCAGCGTTTTGATCATTGAGTTGACCCTGCCCTTAACCTTCATATATCTGGCGTTCAAAATCGCAATGGAGTTTAAAACGTATGGATTTGACGAGTCACATGGGCGGAAATCCCTGGTAACACGTGTGGGCTGGCAAAGAGCCCTGGTCATGCATAACACGTTTATTATTTTAGCCTTTTTATTGCTTGGCTTATTCCTGCTGTTTGGCTTACCCTGGTCACTGGTTTGGCCGCCAATGCTAACGCTTCCTATCGGAATTTTACAGGTCTTACATTTGCAGCGTATCGCTGATGGTGTGAAACCGAATTGGCAGTATCTGACGTGGCTTTCGTTGGGCGTTTTATTCTTAATGATATACATGGAGATTATTTCACTCTGGTTATGAACCAGATACTATTCCCTGCAGGTTAATGCTTTTCTAACAATCACCGGTCATAATGATGAAAATTGGAAAGACACAGGAGAATTATTATGCTTACAGAAAACACGAAAGCCCCTGATTTTGAGTTACCAGATGAATCAGGCGTTTTACGAAAATTATCAGATTACCTTGGTAAGGATGTCGTGCTGTATTTCTACCCCAAAGACGACACATCCGGCTGTACCACTGAAGCGTGCAACTTCAGAGATGATTACAGCGCTTATGAAAAAGCAGGTGTCACGATCCTGGGGGTCAGCCCCGACTCACCTGAATCACACACCAAATTCAAGGCTAAGTTTCATCTTCCTTTCAACCTGCTTGCAGATGTTGACCATAAGGTCTGTGAACTATTTGGAGTATGGGGGAAGAAATCCATGTACGGAAAAGAATACTTTGGGGTTAATCGCACAACTTTCCTGATCGACAAGGAAGGGATGATCCGTAAGGTGTTCGAAAAAGTAAAACCTGCTGATCACAGCGCTGAAATACTTGCAACGTTATAATTTTTTAAGGCGGAAAGAATTCTTTCCGCCTATTTTATTGTAGATTAAGAATGACCTTGCCCTTTGCCCAGAGATGTTCCAGCTTGTAATAATTGCGCTGCTCGGGTGAGAAGAAGTGGATGACAATATCCTCAAGGTCGGCCACCATCCAGCCATCCCGTGATTCACCCTCGATGTTTAGAATAAAGCCGTATTCGCTTTTTACAAATTCGCGCACACCCGTCGCCAGCGCTTCCAGCATGCGGTCGCTGGTGCCGTTGCATATAATGAAATAATCAGTAAAGGTAGTGAGTTCCTGGATATCTAATAACAGGATCTTTTCAGCTTTCTTATCCTCCAGAAAATTGATGATCTGATGCGCTTTTTCAATTGATTCCAGCTTGCACCTCCAAAAATAAGTTGGCTAAATTTTAGCACACATCCGGTCATTGAGTGAATAGATGGCTGGAGAGGACGGTATAGACCGGTCCTTGGGGCAGTAGAACCGATTTGAAAAGAACCAGGCGTTCGACCAGCATTTCGCCGAAAAATGGCTCTGGGGTTAGTCGGGATAATCTATTAAGGATCGCTGCCAGTTGTTCGGTTTGTGTATTGATTCTGGCAAGCGTCAGATGGGGTGAAAATCCTCTCTTTTCCGCTGGAAAATTAAGGCTTATGGTTGCTTTCTCTACACAGGAATAGACCTTTAGCAGCGGTTCAACTGGTCCGGTGCCCACCCAGATCACCCTTGTGTTCCGGTTCCAGGATGGAAAGGCACCAACTCCACGAACATAGATTGTGAATGGATTCAGCTGTGAAGCAACCTGGTCCAGTGAGGTGCTCAATTCCTTCACGCAATGCTGATCGATCTCACCCAGGAATTTGATGGTCAGGTGAATGTTGGCTGCTTGGACCGGTTTTAACCCGGAGTTACGGTTATCCAATCCTTGCAGGTGGCAGAATTCCGCCAGTTTTTGATGGATTGGGGCAGTAAGAGGAATTGCGATAAAGGATCGGATGGTTTTTTCCAAAATACTCCTTCGTTTTTCAACTCATATTGGTCTATCTACACATTTTACACAAAACATGGTATAAAAAGTTTACCCTGCTGTGTTCGTGATGTAGCGACACCGGTTTTGAGCCAACACTTTTAAAAGGGATCCTTACCTCAACAGGGTTACGCGATAGGCTTCGGCCAAGGCGGATCTCTGTGGCAGGACCCACCTGCTTCGGCAGGTTCAAAACTACGCTGCACACGGCATGGTGGGGTCTTTTATATCCAATAGACAATCATCAACGAGAAATTTGCTATAATTCTAACAATTCACGCATATGAAAATACCGATTATTGTTGGCATTGTGCTTCTATTCGTCGCGGTCTCGCTGGGACTGTATTTTTCGGATTTTACAGTCTTTTTGGGCAGCGATCCGGCAGCCTGCAATAAATGCCATGTGATGGACGTGCAATACGAAGGGTGGAACAACGCTGTACATCGTGAGTGGGCAGTTTGTTCAGAATGCCACGCCCCGCACGCATTCATACCCAAATACTATATAAAAATGAAATCAGGTATCAACGATGTGATTCATTTCACCCTGGGTGATATTCCGAACCCGTTGCGAGCCCACGAAGGCACCGGTAAGATCATCCAGGCGAATTGCATTCGCTGTCACGCAGAAACAGTCTCCATGATCGCTGATGGCGAGAAGAACAGCGGTCGATATTGCTTTGATTGTCATGATACGGTCGCGCATGGTGAACGGGGCATTTCGATCAGCCCGTACAGAGAAGAATGGGTGTATTCCAATCCTTCAAGCGAGGAAAAGAAATGAAAAAGAATCGCTGGCCAATCATAATTGTTACTGGATTGATCGTGGTACTGGCGGGGGCAGTCATCGCCCTGTTGGTTTTTATCAAGAACCAACCGGAACCTGTGCGTGGTGTGGTGCCAATGATTACTGTCGCGGATATGGAACCGGACAGCAGCATATGGGGTCAGAACTTCCCCAATCAATATACAACCATGCTTCAGACGAAATACAATAACGAACGCACACCTTATGGTGGGTCCGAGAACTTTTCCAAACTGGAGGCTGATCCGCGCCTGGTGACCCTGTTTGCAGGTTACCCCTTCAGCAAGGGGTACGATGAGGATCGTGGTCATGAATATGCCCTCGAAGATGTGAAGTCATCTGTGCGTATCAGCAACGCCACTACAGGTACATGCTATTCCTGCAAAAGCGCTGACAATCCAAAATTATGGGCTGAAATGGGGCTGGAAGCATTTGATTCCACGAAGTTTTCTGAGTTGGGGAAATCTTTAACCCACACCATCGGCTGTTCTAATTGTCATGAAGCCAATACCATGCGGCTGATCGTGACCAATCCTTCACTGGTCAAAGCCTTTGAAAGCCAGGGGATTGATTGGACCAAATTCACCCGTCAGGAAATGCGTTCTGTGGTTTGCGCTAACTGCCATGTTGAGTACTACATGGTGGGTGAAGGAAAGTTGCTTACCCTGCCCTGGGAGAATGGGACTGGAATTGATCAGATCGCGGCTTATTACACCGAAGAAGGCTTTACTGATTGGACTCATCCACAAAGTGGTGCGTCACTGATCAAGATGCAGCATCCTGATTTTGAATTGTACAGCGCTGGAAGCACCCACTATAACGCCGGGGTTGCCTGCGCTGATTGCCACATGCCGTACACCAGGGATGGTTCCGCCAAGTTTTCTACCCACGATATTAAAAGCCCTCTTTTGCGCCTGCCTGAAACGTGTGGTGTATGTCACACCAACGTCGATTATGTCGCGGAACGGGTTCAGATCATCCAGGATTCGGTTTACCAGACGATGATCAAGGCAGAGGATGCGATCATCGCAGCAATCACTGCCATTGAGGAAGCTGAAAAACAATCGCCGGTTGACCAGGCTTTGATCGACGAGGCGCGTGAACTGCATCGCCAGGCGCAACTGCGCTGGGATTTTATCGCTGCTGAAAACAGCATGGGTTTCCACAATCCGGAGGAGGCGTTACGAATCCTCGCGGATGCCATTGATTTGGCAAGACAGGCACAGACACAGGCGATACTGGCTGGAAAATAGAGCGAACGCCTGATAAGTGATTTGAATACTTCGATCGATACTCGTTGACTTTCTTCACTTCTGTTGCTACACTAAACTGGAAGAAGGAGGGCAGTAATTATGGCATTTAGATTGATCTTGAAAAGTGGCATCGGCAGGGGTACTGAATTTCCTCTGGAAAAAACCGAGATCTTCCTGGGGCGTGACCTCAGTAACGATATCGTCATCAATGATCCTGAGGTTTCCAGGCGGCATGCGAGGCTGGTATTAACCGGCAATGCGTATGCGATAGAGGACCTCGGTTCGACAAATGGTACTTTCTTGCGCGGCCAGCGACTTACCGCGCCGGTTGTTCTGGTTCCGGGAGAGAATATCACCATAGGTGAAAACGTATTGATCGGGTACGAGTTTATTCCGCTTGATCCGGATGCCACTGTGGCGGCCTTCAGACGGCCCGTCCCTTCAGCCTCCCAACCGGTTCAGCCGGTTGCACCTGTTCCTGAATACAGACCGCCCGCGCCGCCGACTCCACCGCAGTACACACCCCAACCTGCCGTGACCCCTCAATACACGCCGCCTCAGCCACCAGTGCCACAGTATGCCCCTCCCCCAGTAGCGCAATCAAGACCTGTCGCCTCAGTTGCACCCGTTGCACCAGCGCAGCAGGGTTACGCGCCCATTCCCCCTCCAGGACAGTATATTCAAGAACCTCCATTGAAAAAGAAGCGCTCCGGTTGGTTGATGGCCTTATTGGTGGTCATTGGAATTTTGCTCGTTTTTTGTATAATTCCATGGCTGATCATCGAGCTAACAAATAGTTATTGCGCGTTATTCCCGGGGATATTCAACGCCATTCAACCGGGTGTCTGTCCATAAGCCCGCTAAACCATTTAAGAACTGGCGATAATCCGCCAGTTCTTCGTTGTTGCTGGATATATCACTTATAATATCTTTAATGACAACACCGGAAAAAACCTCTTCTCCAAATTGGAACAATACGACCAAGCTGGTTGTGGGTTTATCTTTAGCCGGTTTGATCATTATGTTGATCATCAGGTTTCAGAATATCCTTGCGCCGTTACTGGTATCCGTACTGCTGGCTTATTTATTCCATCCAATCGCTTCCTTTATTAATCGAAAACTGAAGATTCCCTGGGCAATCATTGCGCTTCTGTTGTACCTGTTGTTGTTCGCAGCGATCATCGGTTTATTAACCTGGGGTGGCATCTCGCTGGTGGAACAGATCCAAAACCTGATCAAATATATCCAGCAGTTGATCACCGAAATCCCCGCATTTTTCGAGAGAATATCCAGTAAGCCTTTGGAGATTGGTCCTTTTGACCTGGATCTTTCCCGCCTGGAATTGGACAGCCTCTGGACACAATTGCTAAACATTGTGCAACCCGTACTCTCCCAGATGGGCAGCCTTATCGGTTCACTGGCATCAGGGATCGGGAATACGGTCATTTGGCTGATCTTTACACTATTGATCTCTTACTTTATTCTGGCCGAGTCAAATGCCGCGCAAGCTAATATGGGCTTATTCCAAATCCCAAAATATCAGCAGGATATGGCGAAACTTGGTCAACAGCTCGGGCATATATGGAACGCTTTCCTGCGCGGGCAGCTGGTTGTGATCCTCATCACGATCGCCTATTACTCCGTTTTACTAAGCATCCTGGGTGTACGTTACTTCTTCCTGTTGGCCATCCTGGCAGGGTTGGCCAGGTTCGTGCCCTATGTGGGTACTGCTGTGGCGTGGACGACCTATGGTTTGGTTGCTCTCTTCCAGACCAACTATTTTGGCATGCAAGCTTTTCCGTTTGCTCTGCTGGTAGTGGGTTGCGCCTGGGTCTCAGACCTGTTGCTGGACAATTTTATGGTCCCGCGCGTGATGTCCGATGCTCTGGAGATCCACCCGGCAGCTGTGCTGGTAATGGTGATCGTATCTGCCAGTCTCTTTGGTGTCCTGGGGATGCTATTGGCAGCTCCTGTTCTGGCGTCTCTTAAATTAATTTTTACTTACATTTTGCGCAAATTATCTGATCAGGACCCCTGGGCAGGTTTAAAGATGATCGCGGCACCTGAACCGGTGAAAGTGACGTTTGGACGGTTGGTTAACGGGATCATGGTCAATGTCAAAAAAATTGGAGTACTGATAAAAAAAATGTCTCAAGGTATTATTAACCTATTCAACAAAACCCGACCCATATCTAAAGGAGAGAAAAAATGAGTGACAATTACGAACCAAAGGTAAAGACAATCGCGGAGACTGAAAGCTATGCAGTCTGGTCAGCAGAGGAACCGGATGGTGAAACCACCTACAATCTGGAACTGAATAATGTGACGATTCACATGTTCGAAGAAGAATACAAGGAATTCCTGGAACTGGCCAAGAAACTGAAGTAACCACTGCACACGTTCACACAGGGCAGGAACTCCTGTCCTGTGTGCGTTTAAGGTCTGATTTGTTTTAAGGTACAATCATTAGCGACTTCACTACAGATACCAGGAATAAAAATGGATCTTAACGATTATAAAAATTTTGCCCAACTGGATACTGAGCATATGCTCACGTATATTGACGAACTACCCGCACAACTGGAAGCTGCTTATAAATTGGGATTGTCTCTCACGCTGCCGGCTTTTCAACCAGTTGAGCGAATTGTGGTTGCAGGAATGGGCGGGTCCGCGATTGGCGCAGACCTGATCGCGGCTTACCTGGCTGACCGACTTTCGATTCCTTTCCTGATCCATCGGGATTACAACCTGCCCTTTTACGCGGCTGGCAGCCAAACCTTTGTCATTGTTTCATCTCATTCGGGCAATACCGAGGAGGCTTTGTCCGCGTTTGAGACTGCCCAAGCGCGCGGTTGCCAGTTACTGGCGATATGTACTGGCGGTAAACTGGAATCAGAAAGCCACGATGCCGGGATTCCAGTTTGGAAATTTGATCACAGCGGGCAACCGCGGACAGCTGTAGGTTATTCGTTTGGATTACTCCTGGCGTTGCTAACGAAGCTTCAGCTTGTTGCTGATCAGACGAGTGAGGTAAACCACACCTGTGAGGTGATGACATCGCTACAGGCCAGGATCAAGGCGGATGTACCGGTAATAAGTAACCCTGCCAAACGCCAGGCCGGGCAATTTGTAAATCGGCATGTGACCATTTTCGCCAGCGGGTTCTTATCACCAGTAGCAAGGCGTTGGAAAACCCAATTCAATGAAGTGGCAAAAGCCTTTGCTGCCTTTGAAGTACTCCCAGAAGCAGATCACAATACGCTGGCAGGGATCTATAACCCCGGGCAGCAAGTATGCCAGGAATATGCCATGTTTCTCACCGCATCACTCGAACTTCCCCGAAATTTGGAGCGTGTAGAGAAGACCAGGCAGCTTTTAATGCTGGAAGGCATCGGTACAGACTCTTTCAACGCCAAAGGGGAAACCCGCCTGGCGCAGATCTGGAGCAGCCTGCTTTTTGGTGATTATGTGGCTTATTACCTGGCCATGTTATATGACACAGATCCAACCCCTATCCCGCCGATCACGCTGCTTAAAGAAGAATTAAGTCAATAATTCATTGGTTGATTCAGTTATTATTGGTCTTTTTCTGTTGACTATTAGAACAAAAATGCTATAATAGAGCAAATGAAGAATTCTGTACCCCGAAAGATCATCCATCTCGACCTTGATGCTTTTTTTTGCGCGGTTGAAGAATTAAAGGATCCTGCCCTGGCGGGCAAAGCCTTTGCTGTCGGCGGGAAGGCCGGACAACGTGGGGTGATCTCTTCCTGTTCCTATCCGGCGCGCAAAAAAGGGGTTCATTCTGCCATGCCGACAGGGCAGGCGTTCCGTTTATGCCCGGATTTGATCCTGATATCAAGTAATTTTGGCGATTATCACACAAAATCTCAGGAAGTTATGGAGATCCTCCATCAATGGAGCGGTCTGGTGGAGCAGATCTCGGTAGATGAGGCATTCATCGATGTGAGCGACCTTCCACAAGGGGTAGAGGAGATTGCTCAATCACTTCAGCAGCAGGTTTTGGAAAAAACCGGTCTACCCTGTTCGATCGGTGCCGCGGGGAATAAACTGGTCGCGAAGATAGCCACGGACACAGGAAAGAGCGCCAGCAAAAGTGACAATTATCCGAGATCCATCCTGTGTGTGCCTCCTGGAAAAGAAGCGGAATTCCTGGCACCGCTGCCAGTAAAGGCCATGTGGGGGGTGGGACCAAAAATGGCTGCCAGCCTGGCCGATATGGGAATGCGTACGATCGGTGATATTGCCAATAGCCCCCTGGAGTTGATGGAGAGGCGCTTTGGCAAGTATGGGGCAGACCTGCACCGTCACGCGCAAGGCATCGATGACCGTCCGGTAACGGTTGAATATGAAGCCAAGTCAATCAGCCAGGAGGTGACCTTCGCCAATGATACAACCGATCTGAACTTTTTACGGAGCACACTACGTGACCTCTCAGCAAAGGTCGGCTACCGTATGCGCTGTGACGGGGTTTGCGCCCGGGTAATTCGCATCAAGCTGAGATGGTCTGATTTCACCACGCTCACCCGCCAGGTAGCGCTATCCGCTCCGACGGATCAGGATGGTGTTATCTACGCGACAGCCGAGTCACTCCTAAAAAAGGTCTGGCTGACTGATCGACCGGTGCGACTGATCGGGGTGGGTGGGTCGAACCTGATTGAACAGGTACACCAGTTATCGCTTTTTGATACTCAAACGGAGAAGGAACGCCGTTTGCTGGGGGCTCTGGATGAGTTGCGTGAAAAGTTTGGTAAGGGGGCTGTGCAGCGGGCTGACCATCTACAAAAGAAGAACACTAAAGGATAAGCCGGGCGTGCAAATAATTTCAGCAAGATGCTTGCCATACATGATGGAGTGCTTTATAATTCCGGCGTTCGAAGCAAGCCACCGTAGCTCAGTCGGCAGAGCAGTCGCTTCGTAAGCGACGGGTCAAGGGTTCGACTCCCTTCGGTGGCTCTTTCTATTACCACGTTCGATTGGGTCAAGGGTTTACCCAGTATACACACCAATCGTTGATTGAATCCAAAATCCACACCATCAATCCAGAGATTATTGTTGTATTACAATAAAGTTATGAGTGAAAAGAAGAACCGGTCAAAATCCGGTTGCCTGTGGCTGATATTATCTATGATGGTTGTCCTTGTGATTCTTTCCCCACTGTTGTTGCGCGGACTAGGACAGTTGCTAGTTTATGCTGACCCGCTGGAGCAAGCGGACATGGCAGTCGCGTTGAGCGGCGATACAGGGGACCGTGTCTCTGAAGCGGCTATCCTGATGCGGAATGGATATGTTGAGGGGATCATCATCACATACACCAATGAAGCGGCGCGTGATGCTTTGTTCAACGCCGCGGTAAAAAAAGAAATTTCAGGCGGCAGGATCTACACAACTTACTCTACAGTTTCCAACACCGTGGAGGAAGCGAAGGCAGTGCGCGGGCTGACGGATGAGCGTACCTGGGATTCCTTGATCATCATCACTGATCCATTTCATGCGCTGCGAACTCGCATCATTTTTCGTGATATTTTTCAAGGCACCGGTGTCAGTATTCAGGTGCGGACCGTTCCCGACCACTGGTACCGCGCAAATACCTGGTGGAAAACCAGTGAAGGAGTTAGTCTAACTGTCCAGGAATATCTCAAAATTTTTCTATATTACTTCGGCCGGTATTAAGGTTCGAAATCGTTAGATCAAATCGTCATTTTTATATACATCGAAAACTACTTTCATTTATAATAATGACATGTCCAATAAAAAACCCCCCCTTGTCATAGGTATTGCTGGTGGTTCTGGTTCAGGCAAGACCACTGCGGCAGATATCATTCTTAAAAAAGTGGGCAGGCACCGCATCGCTTACCTGCAGCATGATTCTTATTATCGCGACCTGTCCGATCTTCCTGTGAACCAGCGGCGTGAGGTCAATTTCGATCATCCGGATTCACTCGAATCCGCTTTGATGATGGAGCACATTCTCCAATTAAAACAGTGGAAACCGGTGGAAGTGCCGCTCTACGACTTTACCAAACACAACCGAACGGATAAGACCATTCATGTTGAGCCGAGGCGGGTCATTCTGGTGGAAGGGATTTTGATCTTCAACGAACCTGCCCTGCGCTCCCTCTTCGATGTGAAGATCTTTGTGGATACTGACGCGGATATTCGTTTTATCCGTCGATTAAAACGCGATATTGAAGAGCGCGGCCGTACAACTGAAATGGTGGTGAATCAATATCTCTCGACTGTCCGCCCCATGCACCTGGAGTTTGTGGAACCTTCCAAACGTTACGCCGATGTGATCATCCCTGAAGGCGGGTTGAACGAGGTAGCCATGGACATGGTGATTGCCCGGATCGAATCCCTGCTGAAGGAAGAAGCTAACAACTGATTGATGAAAAAACTGACCGGTTGGAGGTTAACGGTCGTGCGTGTGTTGGTCCTCCTGTTGGTTGTTGGACTGACAGTATTTCTGTTTATAAATCGTGACCGGGTGAAGGAACTGGAAGCGCTGGGTTACCCCGGTGTTTTTTTAGTATCTCTTCTGGCCAACGCCACACTCATCCTGCCGGTGCCTGGGGTTTTATTTACCTCTGCGATGGGAGCGGTTTTTAATCCCTACCTGGTGGCTTTAGCCGCAGGGACTGGCGCGACGCTTGGGGAACTCACCGGTTATATGGCAGGCTTTAGCGGGCAGGGAGTGATAGAAAATCGCAAGTGGTATGACAAGGTTACTTCATGGATGACAAAATACGGCGGGATTACCGTCTTGGTATTGGCTTTTATCCCTAACCCGGTTTTTGACATCGCCGGTATGGTGGCAGGGGCTTTACGTATGCCCATGTGGAAATACCTGATCTTCAGCTGGATCGGAAAAGTGGGGAAAATGCTGCTTTTTGCGCTGGGTGGGGCTGAATTATTTAATCTATTTTTGTGAAATGAAATAGGATGTCGAGTTCTTGTGGGTGGAGCTTACTTACAAAAAAAACGGGACAATAATTTGTCCCGTTTTTTTTGTAATCGGTAACTATTAATCAGAGAGCCAGTCGATCTTCAATTCCTTTAACTTTTGGAGGGAAGGTACGCCTTCCAAATTCCACCCCAGTATTCCATAATGTTGATCAATGGCCATCTCAAGCTCTGCTTCGTTGACCGCTGTACCAGCTGAAGGTCCGGCACCTATCAGCGGCACAAAGAATTTTGCAGGCAGTTTATCGTCTTTACGTGTGAAACCCTCGCGGAGGTTAAAGACCCGTAGCATATTGATGCGCCGTTCACCAGCCTGCAATAGTTCCTCCAGTGTTACGTCCCAACCTGTCGCGGCTTGCACGAGTTCCACAGTCTCTTTCGGGCCGTAAAGCGTCCAGGCTGGTCCCCAAACAAACTGACAAACGGTCAGGGTATCAAGCAGGCTGTAGAAAATGTGTGACAGCGTGCCGAATTTTACTTTTTCAGATCCAAAAGAACCAGCTGGAGGAGCATTAGTTAACCCCATCAGCGCCAGGCGCTCCAGGTACAATTCGGCAGTTCCCTCTTCGTACATCCAATCATGTTCACTTGACTGATGATCAGCCCCGAATGCATTTACCGCATAAATTAGCGCAAGTGATTTCTTGACCTGCGGCATGTGGGCGGGGGCTTCCTGGTTCTTTACTGTGATCAGGCACTTCTCAGCTTCCGGACCCCATTCTTTGGCCACGCGGGCTGATCCTAACGAAAGCAATTCGCCAAACGGGGTAGATTTGTTGACGATCTGTTCCAGCAATGTGAGCATGGCCTTGGTATTGCCGAACTTAAGCTCGATACCGCCGGTTTCCTTCTTAGTGATAATGCCTTTTTCGTAGCATTCCATAGCGAAGGCGATCGTTGCTCCGCAGGTGATGGTATCCACCCCAAAATCGTTGCAGATCTGGTTGGCATAACTGATCGCGACCAGGTCATCAATACCGCAATAACTGCCGAATGTGCCAATGGTCTCGTATTCCGGACCGCCAAAAACAGGTTCCACCTTGAGGCCATCTTTTTCACCTTCCACCACGCGCTTGCAACGCACTGCGCATGAGAAGCAGGTATCGTTGTTTTTCAGGATTGTTTCGGTCATTGTTTCACCGGTAATGCTGGCAACGCCTTCGAACTGACCTTCCGTGTAATTACGGGTAGGAAATGTTCCCGCATCGTTTTGGTATCCGACTACACTCGCGGTGCCATGATTGGCAAGACCTTCCACGTCAGGGTTGTTCTTCACATCTTTTGCACCCTGCCTGGCGAGTTCAAGGATCTTTTTCGGGTCGGCTGCTGTTACTTTTGCAGTTCCTCTGACCGCGACCGCTTTCAAATTTTTGCTGGCCATGACGGTTCCCATACCTGTGCGGCCATTATTGCGGTTAACCATATTGACGATACTGGAGAAAAGCACCCCTTTCTCAGCAGCTGGACCAACCTGTGCGATTTGTGCTTTCGGATCACCCAATTCGTCCTTCAACATTTTGTCGACCACTTTGGTTGATTTTCCCCACAGGTGAGTGGCATCTCGGAGTTCAGCTTTGCCGTCGTGAAGCCATAGGTAAACTGGTTTATCAGCCTTTCCTGTGATCACAATTCCATCAAAACCAGCGAATTTAACCTCAGCCGGGAAGAAACCACCAGCCTGAGAATCACCAATACCACCACTCATAGGAGATTTCGCATTCACACAAATTCGGCTCTGACCGGAGACGGGCAGCCCTGTCACTACGGAACACATGAAGGTGAGGATATTATCCGGAGAGAGCGGATCAGTTCCGGGTTTCACACCTTTCAGAATGTAATAAAGCCCCATGGCACCTCCCCCCATGTAAGTGCGATAGAATTCCTCGGGGGGGTTCTCGACGGTCAATTTTCGATTGGTGAGATTGACGTGCAGGATATTACCAGTGTATCCAAATGGCATTTTGTCCTCCAGGGTCTATTTTTGTATAATGAAAAACTCTTACGGATGTCAAGTATAATTTTACAGAACAATTGGTAAAATTCAATCAAAAAGGATGATGGAATTTTGTGAAGGTGCGCATTTCATTCGTCGGTAAAGTCCAGCAATACGCGGGTGATGAAAGCTTTATCCTTCAATTACCGGATACAGCTGATGTCACAGACCTGTTCAGGGAATTGACCAGGCAGAAACCGGCATTAAGTGAAATTATGCGCTTTTTGTTTGTCTCTGTGAACCAGGTGATGGCTCCCCGCAACCGCATCCTTAAGGATGGAGACGAGGTTGCGCTTTTTTTCAGGATGGGTGGGGGATAACGAATTTTATTAGACGATCTAATAAATTACGCACAGGCCAGCCGATAAGCCGCATTCTGTAACCCGGGAAGGTATGCGTAGTGCACGGTTCCCGGGCCGATGGTCATCTCTCTAGGCCGAATGTCACCATCCAGCTCATGCAGCCCACCCGAGACTCATAAGAAAACGGGCCGTTTCCCGCCGCCGAAGCGGACATGGTCTCTGCTTGGCCTTGCTCCAGTCAGGGGTTGCCTGGCCGCCGCATTACTGCGACGCCGGTGGTCTCTTGCACCACCTTTTCACCCTTGCCCTTTCGGGCGGTATGTTTCTGTGGCCCTGTCCGGCAGGTTTTCCCGAAGGATCCCCGTCCCGGGTATTACCCGGTGACCTGCCCTGTGGAGTGCGGACTTTCCTCGACGCTGATCGCTCAACGCCGCGACCATCTGGCTGACCTGTGCGCTTCATCATACCCCGTACCCAGCATGTCGTCAATGACAGGAAAAATGGTTTTATAATTACCCACACAGAATATCCAATAGTCGCGGAAGGACTGCCGCGCTAAACTAAAACCTATGAGGTGAACATGAGAAAACCATTTGTGGCAGGAAACTGGAAAATGAACAAGAACGTGGAACAAGCGAGTGTCCTTGTGCAGCAGTTGTTGCCAGGGTTGCAGCAGGTGCCGGAAGTTGAACGGGTCATCTGTCCGCCTTTTACATCATTGATGATACTTTCCGCGCAGCTCACCGGAACTGGAGTGGGGATCGGTGCACAGAATATGCATTGGGCGGATTCCGGTGCTTATACCGGCGAGGTTTCTCCGCAAATGGTAAGGGAATTTTGCGATTATGTCATTATCGGTCACTCTGAACGTCGCGCGTATTTTGGTGAAACAGACGAGATCGTGAATATGAAACTCAAAGCCGCGCTGGCTTTGGGGCTGGTCCCCATTGTGTGCGTTGGTGAGACTTTGGCTGAATATGAAACCGGCCAGACGAGCGTGGTTGTAACCCGCCAGGTGCTTGAGGGATTGAAAGGGATCGAACCCACCACCGCCTCCCTGGTCGTGATCGCGTATGAACCGGTATGGGCGATTGGCACTGGCAAGGCAGCCACCGCTGAAGGTGCTAATGCCGTGCTGCGCGATCACATACGGCCAGCTTTGGCCCAATTATTCGGTTCCGGTTTAGCGCAAAACCTGCGCATCCTTTACGGTGGTTCAGTTAATGGCAACAATGCCGCTGAGTACTTTACCCAACCTGAAATTGATGGCGCTCTAGTGGGTGGAGCCAGCCTGAAGGTGGAAGAATTTATCAGAATCGTTGAAGCTGCGCGGCCATAAAAAATAGATAAGAGACCCGGGGATTTCCCGGGTCTCTCTGCTTTAAGCTGTTCCAAATTGCCTGTCTCCGGCATCACCCAGGCCGGGCAGGATATAACCAACCTCATTGAGTTTTTCATCAACGGCTGCCAGGTAGATTGGCACTTCAGGGTGGGCAGATGTCATCGCCGCTATCCCTTCAGGCGCGCCGATCACTCCGACAAACTTGATCTTTTTCACTCCCCAACGTTTCAGCACATCAACGGTGGCCGTGGCGGACCCGCCGGTAGCGAGCATAGGATCCAATATGGGGCAAACGGATACTGTCGGTTCGGTAGGAAGTTTATTGTAGTACTCGACCGGTTTTAAAGGTGTTTTCATCGCGATAGAGTCCGATATGCCACACCTCAGCAGCATCAGTTCCCAGAAACCCTCCACCATCCCCAATCCAGATCTCAAAATCGGGACAAGTCCAACCTTTTCTCGAAGGACCCGACACCTGGTAACAGCGAGCGGTGTGGTCACATCAACTTCTTCGGTCAACAGATCTGAGGTAGCTTCGTAGGCCAGCAGACCGGCGATCTCTCGGACAAGTTCACGAAACTGGTAGGTTCAGTGTTCGCATCTCGCAGTTTGGCCAGTTTATGTGCCCTCCAACGGGTGGTGAAACAAAAACATTGGACATAACAGCTCCTTGAGTTTTTTATAATTATAGCGCTTCGCTGGTTGACGTATCTGATTTACGATCCTGAGGTACATGGATTAGAACAATAATTCACTCTGCAAGTGTATAATGAGGACTATGCCAAACGATGATCGGGTAATGAGCCCAAGCAAAAAACCAATGACCGCATGGATCTTTCACTGCAGCCGGCGTATCTTAAAGAGTTGATCGGTCAGGACCAGGTACGCAAGAACCTGGAGATTCTGATCGCTGCGGCCAAAGGGCGTAAAGAGTGCCTGGATCACGTCCTGTTCTACGGTCCTCCGGGACTGGGAAAAACTACGCTGGCGTACATCCTGGCAAACGAGATGGGGGTGAACATCAAGATCACTTCCGGACCCGCCATCGAACGCACCGGCGACCTGGCTGCCATTCTGACCAACCTTCGCGAGGGAGATATCCTCTTTATCGATGAGATCCACCGGTTGGGTCGCTCAATCGAAGAGGTATTGTATCCCGCCATGGAAGATTTCTCGCTGGATATTATTATCGGTAAGGGACCTTCTGCGCGTTCGCTGCGCTTGAAATTACCGCGATTTACCACGATCGGTGCCACCACCCGACTCGCCCTGGTCACCGCCCCGTTGCGGGCGCGTTTTGGCGCGCTGTATCGCCTTGATTATTACGATCAACCGGCGATGCAGGAGATCGTAAGGCGGGCGGCAGGTCTAATGACCGTTACTGCTGACGAGAGCGGTATAGAGGAGATCGCACGACGGGCACGCGGTACGCCGCGCGTTGCTTTGCGCCTGCTCAGACGTGTGCGTGATTTCACCCAGGTCAGATCTGATGGGGTCATTACCCGGGATTCCGCCACACAGGCTTTGGACCTGCTGGCAGTAGACGAAATGGGATTGGACGAGGTCGACAGGCGGGTGTTGAAAACCATCATCGAAAAATATGGCGGCGGGCCGGTTGGGCTGGCCACGATCGCCGCCTCGATCAGCGAAGAAGCAGACACTATCATGGACGTAGTGGAGCCTTATCTTTTACAACTTGGTTACATCGATCGAACTCCGCAGGGGAGGATCGCTGCGCCGCTCGCCTACGAACACCTGCACATCGCGACCAATCAAAAGCGGCGCGTTGGTCACGCGATGTGAACCTCCGTTCGTTATCGCCCGCTGACGTCACAATTCCCGCCTGATGGTCATGCACCGGAATGACAATACACTTACCGACAGCGTATTCCACCAGTTAGGATTGTACTTGCGCAAGGGAGACCTGCTGGTGATCAATCAGACGCGGGTTATCCCGGCCCGTCTGTTTGCCCGGAAAAAAACAGGCGGGAAGATCGAGCTTTTACTTTTGAAACAACTTGAAACTGGTGTTTGGGAAGCGCTGGTAGGAGGTAAAGGCTTACGGAAAGGCGTGATCGTTACAGTTGAGGGTGGACCTGAAGCTGAGATCATCGAAGAGCTGGACGGCAGCCAGCGTATCATCCGCTTCCTGCAGCCAGTTGACCAGTTGCTCGCTCACATTGGGCAGATGCCTCTTCCGCCTTATATCCACGAAGAATTGCATGATCCTGAGCGCTACCAGACGGTTTATGCCGCTGTCACAGGTTCAGCCGCTGCACCTACCGCAGGGCTGCATTTTACCCCCTGGTTGATCAACCAACTGGAGGAACAGGGGATCCAATTCGCCAGGGTAACGCTGCATGTCGGATTGGACACATTCGCGCCTGTTAACGAGGAAGATCCTCTCGAGCACCGAATACACACGGAGTGGTGCGAAATTGATACTGCAACCGCTGAGCGGGTGAACCAGACCAGGGCAGCCGGAGGACGGGTGATCGCGGTGGGCACGACCAGCGTTCGCACATTGGAAAGCGCTGCGGTATCGAGCGGAATGACCGGTCAGGTGGCACCTTATAATGGACAGACTGGTCTTTTTATCCTGCCGGGGTATGAATTCAAGATCATTGATGGCATGATCACGAATTTTCATTTACCGCGTTCCACACTATTAATGCTCGTGAGCGCGTTTGCCGGTAGAGAGCGCATTTTTAATGCCTACCAGAAGGCAATCGAACGCGGGTACCGATTTTACTCCTTCGGTGATGCCATGTTGATCGTGTAATTCAATCATGCTGAACGAAATAACTTTCGAAACACTGGGAAAAGAGATCATTACCTGCCGGAAATGCCCGCGCCTTGTAGAATGGCGCGAAAAAGTTGGTGTGGTCAAACGCCGCGCTTTTCGAAATGAAGATTATTGGGCAAAACCTGTTCCAGGATTTGGCGATCCGGAAGCGCGCGTGTTGGTGCTGGGACTGGCACCTGGTGCGCACGGTTCGAACCGCAGCGGGCGTATGTTCACAGGAGACGATTCCGGGAACTTCCTTTACCCGGCCCTTTACCGCGCAGGTTTCGCCAACCAACCTTATGCTCGATCCGTTGACGATGGCCTGTTGCTGAATCAGCTTTACATCAGCGCTGTTTGTCGTTGTGTTCCACCTGATAATAAACCGGCCCCTGGGGAGATCAGAGCATGTCGCAAATTCCTCGAACATGAACTGGATCTATTAACGCAATTGGTCGGGATCGTCGCGCTGGGAAAGATCGCTTTTGACGCCATTCAAAGGATGTTTTACGCGCAGGGTGACCCAAAGGGTGCAGCACGTTTTGGTCATGGTGTTTTTATGGATGGATGTAATGAAAAACCCTGGGTCCTGGGCTCTTACCACCCCAGCCGGCAGAATACTCAAACTGGTAGATTAACCCATCAAATGTTCGATGAAATCTGGCAAAAAGTGAATCAATTATTGGGTTAGCGCTCACTTGCGGGTCAGAAACCACGCCCGGTTAGAGGTGCTGGTAAGCGGTGCGAGCGGGTTCAGACTACCAGCCTTTTCAACGACGTGCAAGCCGGCGTACTCCAGGCTGGTTTCGATCTCTTCTATCGAGAAAGCTCGTTCAACAAAGGTCTCTTCGTACCTTTCCCACAAAGCGCCTGATTTTATGAACCATGTGATGCGCAACTGGGCGAGGTTTTTCTCAAAATCAAACTTTGTGCTGTGTAGTTCGAGCAGATCTGCGGTTTCCTGTTGGATTAGGCTGCGTTCCTTTTGCCAGTACACGGCCAGACCATAGATCGTGTTCATGTCGAACAGAAACCAGCCGTTCGGTTTTAGCGAACGTGCAATGCTGTTGAAGGCGGATTGCAGGTCATTTTGGGTGGTGAGGAAGTTCAAGCTGTCAAACCAGCAGGTGACCATGTCAAACTCGTTCTGGTAATCGATGAAGCGCATATCCTGCTTAATGTAAGAGACCTGTACATTCTCCTGCTTGGCGCGATGTTTTGCCAGGCGGAGCATTTCGTCTGAGAGATCGACACCGGTGACCGTCCAGCCTTTCTTTGCCATTTCCACGCTGAAACTGCCTTCCCCGCAGGCAACATCCAGTAATTTTTTCGTTCCATTTGTTGGGATCTTGTATTTTTTTATTATGGAAGGGAGGATTGCAGCCATTTCCTGAGAAAAACCGGGATATTTACCCCTGGCATAAATTCTGGCAAACCGGTCAAACATAATTCCCTCGCTTACGCTGTGATTGAGCTTTATTTTCTGCCTTGACCTGATTTTTACCACACAAATTTTGATTTGACTATGATACCTGCAGCTTTGTCAAGTTGGTTAAATACAAAAGACAGCGGTATTCACCGCTGTCTTTAACGACATCAATTGATTAATGGTTTTTCAGCGCTGACCAGCCGGCATATCTGGCGGTCTCGCCCAGTTCGGCTTCGATGCGCAGCAACTGGTTGTATTTTGCCACACGATCTGAGCGCGCCGGTGCGCCAGTCTTGATCTGCCCCGTGTTAAGTGCCACAGCCAGGTCGGCAATCGTGGAGTCTTCGGTCTCACCTGAACGATGTGAGGTGACAGCCCGCCAGCCATTGCGGTGACAGGTTTCAACGGCTTCGATCGTTTCGGTCAGGGAACCGATCTGGTTGACCTTCACGAGCAGCGCATTGCAGGCTTCTTCCTTGATGGCGCGGCGCACGCGTTCTGTGTTGGTAACCAGCAGGTCATCACCCACGATCTGCACTTTGTGACCGATCTCTTTCGTCAGCAACTTCCAGGATTCCCAATCATCCTGGGCAAGACCGTCTTCCAGCGACACGATCGGGTACTGGTTGATCCAGTTGATCCAGAATTCAACCATCTGTTCACCGGTCAGTTTCCGGCCTTCCTTGCGAAGATTGTAGGTTCTGGTTTCTTCATCGAAGAACTCCGATGCCGCGGGATCCAGAGCGATTGCTACATCTGTACCGGCTTTGAATCCGGCTTTTTCGATTGCCTCAAGAATGACTTCGACGGCTTCGTTGTTGGCTTTCAAGGGAGGAGCATAACCGCCTTCATCGCCCACCAGGGTGACGTAACCGCGTGTTTTGAGGACACCCTTCAGGGCGTGGTAGATCTCAGCACCCCAGCGCAATCCTTCAGCAAAACTGGGTGCACCCAAAGGCATGACCATGAATTCCTGGGCATCAGTCGATTGCCAGCCGGTGTGTGCACCGCCGTTCAGGATGTTCATCATCGGAACCGGCAGCACATGGGAATACACCCCACCAATATAGCGATAAAGCGGTAGTCCGTATGAATTGGCGGCTGCTTTCGCCACGGCCAGGCTGGTTCCCAGGATGGCATTTGCTCCCAGACGGGATTTGTTCGGAGTGCCGTCAAGTTCGATCAGCATCTGGTCAATGGCTTTTTGATCAGTGGCATCCCACCAAACCAGGTTCTCTGCGATCTCGCCGTTAACATGCTCAACCGCGTTCAATACACCCTTGCCGTTGTAACGCTGCTTATCCCCGTCGCGCATTTCCAGCGCTTCGTGGATACCTGTGGACGCTCCGGATGGGACGATGGCTGAACCTTCTGATCCATCTTCCAGGATGACCCGCACTTCGATGGTGGGGTTGCCACGTGAATCTAGTACTTCAAGGGCTTCAACTACTGAGATTTCCATATCATTTTCCTTTTCAAAACGGATTCTTTTTTCTGGTTATTTTTTTGATCAACGGCTGTAAGTATACCGAATTTTCTCGGAAATAATAGAGGAAACCTGGACCCACGTCGAATAAAATGTACCTCCCTTAGAGGTACAGGGAGGTACTGATCTAGCTCAGTTTGCTTTTCTATTTTTGCGTGTACAACAATGGGGGATCCAAGTATTCAACCCCGGCTTTTTCTGCTGCGGCGCGCATAAAGGCGAGGAACAATGGATGCGGGCGGGTAGGGCGTGAGAGGAACTCCGGGTGGAATTGTGTTCCAAGCATGAAGGGATGATCCTTGAGTTCCACGATCTCCACCAGGTTCTTATCCGGCGAAAAACCGGAAAATACCATGCCTTGCCTGGCAAATTGATCACGGTACGCGTTGTTGAATTCAAAACGATGCCGGTGGCGTTCTTCCACTTTTTTAACCCCGTACGCACGGGCGGCGATGGTTCCGGATTGAAGCATGCAGGGATACAAACCCAGCCGCATCGTCCCTCCCATATCTTTGATGTTCTGTTGATCGGGCATCAGATCGATCACCGGGTGATCGGTGGCAATATCAAATTCGGAGGAATTAACCTGATCGGTTTGCAGCACATACCGGCCAAATTCCACCACCATTAATTGCATACCCAGGCATAACCCGAAGTATGGCACCTTCTTCTCGCGGGCATGGTTCACAGCGATGATCTTTCCTTCGATCCCCCGGCTGCCAAAACCGCCAGGCACGATGATCCCGCTGACTTTTTCAAGCGTATCAAGACTTTTGCCTTTCTCCAGGTCAGTGGCATGCACCCATTTAAGATCTAATTCAAGCCCAAGGAACAGGGCGGCGTGTTTAAGGGCTTCGCGCACGCTGATGTACGCGTCATGAAGCTCAACGTATTTTCCAACGAGGGCGATGGTAACTTTCGGTTTCTTCCGTTTAGTTTCGTTGATCAGCGTTTCCCACCCACTCCAATCCGGTTTTGCCTTCGGTTGCAAGTTCAACCTTTCCATCAGGTATTCTGCAACGTTTTCCTTCTCCAACAAAAGAGGGATCTCGTACAGAATGGGAGCCGTAGCCATGGGGATCACCGCACGTTTTTCTACGTCGCAAAACTGAGCGATCTTTTCACGAAGGTTTTCCTTGATCGGCCTGTCGCTGCGGGCTACGATCATATCAGGAGTAATGCCAATTGAGCGGAGCTCAGCTACAGAATGCTGAGTGGGCTTGGTTTTGATCTCGTCGGTAGCCCCAATATATGGCAGCCAGGTGACGTGAATGTAGGCTGTGTTTTCACGACCGAGGTCGCTCCTTAACTGGCGCAGTGCTTCGAGAAAGGGTAAACCTTCTATGTCTCCAACTGTGCCCCCGACTTCTACAATAACGATCTCCGCACCGGTCGATTTCGCAACCAGGCCGATGCGCCGTTTAATCTCGTTTGTGATGTGAGGGATTACCTGGATCGTTCCTCCCAGGTAATCACCGCGGCGCTCCTTGGCGATCACCTCAGCGTAGACCTGCCCAGTGGTGATGTTGCACACCCGGTTAAGCCGGATATCGATAAACCTTTCATAGTGTCCCAGGTCGAGATCGGTTTCTGCACCGTCATCCAATACGAATACTTCACCATGCTGATAAGGGCTCATTGTGCCAGGATCGACGTTGATGTAGGGATCCAGTTTTTGAACAGCGATCTTGAACCCTCTATCTTTTAAAATGCGCCCGATCGCTGCAGCAGTGACACCTTTGCCGACCGAACTGACAACACCGCCTGTTATGAAGATGTATTTGGTGTTCATGATCGTCCTCCTGTGTGGTCCTGGTTTAAGCGGCGAGGAGGGCAGTTGATCCTTGTCCTCCTCGAAATGGCTTAAAACTTATTTTTTGCAGCCGAAATGACCATTAGTGATCCTATTACCTTAAAAGTTTATCATATCTCGACTCAAGCGATAAAGAAAAACCATCCTTTCGGGATGGTTTTTTGAAGCTAGTTTGTTTGAACCTTGTTTTCCAGTGTGCGGGCGAGGATCTCTTCCTGTTCCGCGGAGCCAGTTTTACTCTTGCGGGTTTCCTGTTTTTGTTTGCGATCCTTGGCTTTTTCCATGGCCGCGCGCATGGCTAGTTCCATAGAGGTGGGCTCAGGTTCTGCGGTTTCGTTTATAGATTCCAGCAGGGCGGAATTATCTTCTTCAAAGGATTTTCGTGGTTTACGCCCGGGTTTTCGCTCACGTTTTGGAGCACCTGCGGGAGCAGAGTAAACTGGAGCGGAGGTGGTGACGGTTTTTTCCTCGACCTCTTTCTCGGGTTCAGGTTGAATGGCTTTCATGCTCAACTTGATCTGTTTCTTGCGCCTATTGACATCGATGACCTGAGCCTCGATTTCATCACCCTCTTTAACTACATCAGAAGGGACTTTGACGTAGCCGTGTGCCATTTCGCTGATGTGGACCAGTCCCGGTCTTTCCGCGCCGATTTCAACAAAAGCACCGAACTTTTCCAGTCTCACTACTTTGCCTTTGACTGTTTCGCCCACTTTGATTTCGCGCCATTCAAGATCTAGCGGCTTGATCATGGTCATTTCGATGCGTTGTTCGCCTTCTCTGCGGGTGATCTTTTTCACCCAAACATCGATCTCATCATCGACTTTGAGGATCTCATCCACTTTCTTGTTTTGTGTATCTTCCGGCGCTACGATCTGTGAAACATGAAGCAGCGCAGGTTTACCGATACCGATATCCAGGACCGCTCCCGCTAGGGTAACCTTCATCACCCTGGCTTTGAATAACATTTTTGGTTCAATACTGTTTTCTACTTGCGGTTCAACGGTCATGTCCATCGTTTTCTCTCTTATGTGTGTTTATTTGCGACCACAGATTATACCCCTTGCGGGGTTTATTTGTCAATTTGAAATCGTACATTGCTAGGTTGATTCATTATTGCCCGTTTACTAATAATTCAATGGCTTTATCAAGCTGCGGGTCGAGCCCTGCCTCGAAATCTTCTTCCGTTAGTTCAACTACGTAATCAGGTGTAAGGCCCACCTGGTGGATCTGCCGGCCTTTTGGAGTCAGCCAGCGGGCAATAGTGACCTTAACCGCACCCTGGTCATTATCAAGGGGTACCCAGTTCTGTACCGATCCTTTGCCGTAAGTGGTGGTTCCCACGATCAAACCGCGTTCGTAGTCCTGAATTGCCCCAGCAGCAATCTCTGATGCAGACGCCGATCCGCCGTTTACCAGCACGACCAGGGGAATCTCGGTGGCAAGCCCACCGGGGATGGCGTCAAAGGGGATTTCTTCGCCTGTGCCAAGTTTTTCGATCATCACTGTTCCGGAGGGAATAAATTGTGAAATGATCTCGATCGCGGTATCCACATAACCACCTGAGTTATCCCGCAGATCAAAGATCAATCCCTTTGGATTTTGAGCAAGCAATTCGGCAAGTGCGTTTTTCATATCTGCTGCGCTGTCTTCACCGAATGTAGCCAACGCTATGTAGCCTATATTCTCCTCCAGCATTTTACTTTCAATACTGGGTATGGTGATCTTTTCGCGCACGATCGTGAAATCCAACACTTCATCGGGATCATGCCGTTGGACGGTGAGAACAACCGTTGTCCCCTCCGGCCCAAGCACTGACTGTAGAACGATGCTGGGGTCTACATTTGTAACATCCTTGCCATCTACAGCTATGATCTCATCTCCTGGTTTTATACCGGCTTTTTCCGCTGGTGAACCTTCCATCGGGCTGATGATGGTCAGGTAATCCCCGCTTGAATCTACCCACGCGCCAATTCCAGTGTAGGTGCCATCAAGCGGCATCGTGGCCTGATCGTATTCTTCAGGTGTCATATAGCCTGTGTGCTGGTCGCCCAGTGAATCGAGCATTCCACGTATTGCCCCTTGCATCAACTTGAGATCATCCACCGGTTGATCAACAAATTGATTATGTACGATCTCCCAGGCTTCCCAAAACGGTTTGAACAATTGCTCCAGCTTTGAGTTGCCGGAGCTCACGCTGGTGGAGGTAGGTGGAATGGGGGTATCGATGACGGGTTTTTCGATCGGCGAAATGGTTTCAGTAGTTGTGGATGATGGGATCAACCATCCGGCTACTAGACCCCCGGCAAAGGACCCTGCCAGAAGGATAATTGAGACAAAAATGAGTATGACATTTCTTAGCGTGTGATTATTGTTCACTTGGCATCTCCTGCATCGCTGCTACCAGTATTCTGTTTAGTTTCTGAGCTGGCCTTTTGTTGAAGTTTTTCTACACTACTTGCCAATTCCTGCATCTTTGAATTTTCATACCAGAAGGGATCTTTTAATGTTTTACCTGCTGACCGTATCGAGGCGATCCAACCTGTTTTTTGATCTGTTTCTTTGTTCTTCAATTTTGAAAACAGGCTCACATAAAGAGAAATAATCAGTAAAATGAGCAGGATGATCAGAACCCATCCAAAAGAAGAGATCTGGCTACCCATACAATATACTCCCCGTGTGCCGGCCGTTGACCGGGATCACATCCGGTAGGTCTGATACTGTGACTATGGCTGCGTCTGCATATGGCGAGCGGATCTCGGTGCCTACCTGGATGGTAAAGAAACCCATTTCACTGGCAGTTTTTAAGTTGCGTGCCGAGTCATCGATGACGACACATTTTCCAGGATCCACAATCCCGCTGAGTACCAACGCTTTTTGAAAGGCTTCAGGTAAGGGTTTGCAATAAGGGGTGATCCGCAAAATATCAATGATCTCTTCGAAAAAACCTTCCAAACCCAGCGCGGATAGGACGCTTTCGGCGTGTTTACGGCTGGCGTTGGTAAAGATGAGTTTGCGCTCCGGATACATGGACATGGTCTCGATCAACATTACATCTCGACGTAAATAACGGTCAAGCGGTACATCGTGAACGTAATCAAGGAATTCTTCCTCGTTGATCCCGTAGAGAGCGCTCAACCCGCGCAGGGTGGTTCCATATTCCTGAAAAAGCGATTCGCGCAGGTTTTTTACCTTATCTGGATAGATACCCAGTTGTTCTATGATGTAGCTATCCATCCGATCGCCAATCGCCTGCCAGATCCCGCTCGTCGAAGGATAGAGTGTATCATCCAGATCAAAGAACATTGCCTCAAAACTCATAGCGATTAGTATACCCTTAAATATTTGCCAGATGCCTGTTTGACATCTGCGAATGGCGGTGGGATATAATTCAAAGCATGTCAATCAATATTCTTCCTGATGAAGTGGCTTCACAGATCGCTGCTGGAGAGGTGGTGGAAAGACCCGCTTCTGTGGTAAAGGAGTTGCTGGAGAATGCGATTGACGCCGGGGCAGACCGTATTGTGATCCGAGTTGAAGAGGCTGGCCGAAAATTGATCGAAGTCAGCGACAATGGAGCAGGCATTCCAACCGCGGAACTTTCTTTGGCAGTTGCCCGGCATGCGACCAGCAAACTGCGCTCCGCTGAGGATCTTTTTCGCATTCGTACACTGGGTTTCAGAGGTGAAGCACTGGCATCCATTGGGTCGGTTTCCAGAATGGTCATTCAATCCAGGCAGCCAGATCAAACTGCCGGCGCGAAAATCGTAATTGAGGGTGGTAAAACTATTTCTCAGGAACCCGCTGGAGGAATTCCAGGAACCTTAATCCAGGTAAGGGATCTTTTTTACAATACACCGGCCCGGTTAAAGTTCCTCAAGCGAGACTTAACAGAAAAACAGCAGATAGATGGATTGGTTACCCGTTACGCGCTGGCTTATTCAGATAAAGCGATCCATCTTTCTGAGGATGGTAAACCGGTTCTGCAAACAGCGGGAGATAGTGATCGCAGGGCGATTCTGGCTCAACTACATGGTAGCGAGCTCGCCCGCCAGTTACTTGAAGTTGTTTTTGAAGAGGATGGGATTCGCATAGATGGTTTCATCAGCCCCATCTCCATCAACAGATCCAACCGCAAAGACATTACTTTTTTCGTTAATGGACGGTGGGTTCAGGATACTGCTTTGATCACGGCACTGATGAAAGCGTATCAATCCTTTCTGATGGTAGGACGCTACCCGATGGCGGTACTCTTTCTGGAAATTACTCCGGAAGATGTGGATGTCAATGTTCATCCGGCAAAAGCTGAGGTGCGGTTCAGACAGCCTGACACGATATTTACTTCGGTGCAACGCGCCGTCAGGCGTGCGTTGATGTCCTACTCTCCGGTACCTCAAATTTCACCCACGTACTGGCACACCGGAACCGAGCATGCCTATTCAGGAAATCCCGGTCCTTCCTGGGATCAAATCTCTCAGCGCCAGAGCCTGGGCGGGCAATACACCGGTGTGGATCAGCCGGAAAAAGGGACTGAGCAGCCACTAACACCACTTTTAATGGATAGGATCCCCATCCTGCGCCTGGTCGGTCAGATCGGAGCAACATACCTGGTTGCAGAAGGTCCAGATGGACTTTACCTGATCGATCAGCACGCTGCCCATGAACGTGTTTTATTCGAAAAAATGTTGGCGATGAAGGGGAACATTCCCTCACAGTCATTACTGGAGCCGCTCATCGTTCAACTGCCACCTCAATCCGCCAGGCAGCTGCAGGAAAACCTTCCGGTCATGCAGATGATCGGTTTTCACCTGGAGGAGTTTGGGGTGAATACGTTCCGTCTTACCGCCATCCCTGCAGTATTTGCGCACAAAGATCCCCGGGCAGCCATTCGCAGCGTTGTGGAAGACTTTGAAGAAGATGAAACACCCTTACAGGGGATGTTGGAAGAGAAACTGATCGCCAGAATCTGTAAACGGATGGCCGTAAAAGGCGGGGCGGTGCTTTCAATGGAAGAACAACAGGCGTTAGTGCAGGATCTTGAAGCGTGTTCCGCTCCGCGCACCTGTCCACATGGCCGGCCCACCATGATACATCTTTCAGTTGATTTGTTGGAAAGGCAATTCGGACGGCGTGGAGCGCGTTCCAGCTGAACCGACATTCTTATCCAGTTGAGATCACCCCAACAATGCCAGGTAGCGCTTCTGCCACATCCTCGCGGATGACCACATCCGCGTGCTTATCCATGTAAGTAGGTGAATAATTGATCACGATGATCTTCCCGCCGTTACGGTAAACATCATAAGGTAGCGAAGAAGCAGGGATCACTTCCAGTGATGAACCAACGACGATCATCAAATCAGCCAGCCTGACCTCGTTGCTGGCTTGCTGCCAAGCGTTCAGCGGCAGCGCTTCTTCGTACAAAGTAATATCCGGTTTTATAATCGCACCGCAGTGCGTGCAATAAGGGATTTGCCCGGTAATGATCTCATCAATGACGCCATCCGGGTCGCTGGCGGGCTTTTGGCATGTCGGACAATGAAACTGCTCCATGGAACCGTGCAGCTCGATCACGTAACCTGAACCCGCTTTCTGATGCAGACCGTCAATATTTTGGGTAATGACCGAATTGATACGGCCAAGTTGTTCCAACTGGAATATCGCATGGTGGGCTGGATTTGGAACTGCCTGCTTTGAAGCCTGGAGCAGTGGCCTTAGCCAGTGGAAAAAGCGGTCGGGATGGTATCTGAAAGCGGTCAATGAAGCGACCAGCATTGGGTCATTCTTCTGCCATAAGCCTGTGCTGGTGCTGCGAAAATCCGGTATCCCTGAAGGGGTCGATATCCCTGCTCCAGTAAAAACAACTGCGTGATGGGATTCCTGGATCAACCTCGCCGCTACATGATAAAAATCAGCGACCGAATCTGTCATGCACCTGCTCGTGAGGTGATCATTTTACTTAATTCATTGATCTGTGTGGCAAATAAACCATCCGGTTGAATTTTTATCAGCGGTAAGTACTTCTGATTTGCCTGGAAAACCTGTTCAGGGACCGGCGGAACCATTAAGCGGACTGGGTTACCCGGGAGCATTTTAGAAACCTGTTCTGCAGTTAATAGTAGATCGGAGCGGATGTGATTATATAAAACCACGTCGATATTCCTGGTAGTTCTTGCCGGTTCAAATTGGATATTGCCCAATAAACGACGCGTACGCAAAACATTAGATGGAAAACCATCTGTAAGCACCAGCAGCTGGTTGCAAACCGAGCAGATCTCATCAAATCCGGGCAGGAAAGGATCTCCGATATCGAGCACGATCAATGGATTATCTTCACTCAATGTGTCGATCAGTTTTAAGGTTTTTTCTGCAGTTTCGAGAAATGGGATTTGACGCGTTTTATTGGAGGCCATTAACAGGCGAACGCCGAATGAAGTATGCACAGCGTACCTTTCCACTGCTTCAGTGGTGATCTCTGCGGTTGGCAGCGAAAGAAGTTTCTCAAGGCCATAAGAATCAGCGATATCCAGTTCAATCCCCCAGGAACCCATTCCCGGTTTCAATTCAACCGCCACAGTTTCATCTTTCGTGATCGCGTTGATGCCGATTGCCAGGTTGAGTGCAAGTGTAGAAACACCCAGTCCACCTTTGCACCCTGTGACGCCAACGATAAAACCTGCCTTTTTCTCAGGAATGGCCGGCAATGGTTTGGTGGACCTTGCCAGCAGCGATTTGACATGCGCGCTCAGTTCAGCCGGATGAACCGGTTTGGTCAGGTAGTCATCTGCGCCGGCATCGTATCCTGCTACCTTGTCATCCACCTGACTCTTCGCGGTGAACATAAGAATCGGGATCTGGGCTGTTACCGGGTCGTTGCGGATTTCGCGCGCAACACGATAACCGTCCACGACCGGCATCATAATATCCAGAACTATCAGATCCGGGAGTTCTTTCTTTGCCATGGAAATTGCCAATTCACCTGTATTAGCAGCGGAAATAGCAAATCCCTGCCGCTGGAGCATTACTCCGATCAGTCGCAATGTTTCAAGGTCATCATCAACGATGAGGATCTTTTCTGGCATTCCAGCCTCCCTTCTTAATCATTGTCAGTCTAGCATAATCTACTATCCAGTTCAAGTAGTAAATCGATGCAACAATGGTCAATTTGTAAATGCTATAATCACATTATGGTGATGGAAACTTTTTTATCCACCCTGAAGGACGAATGTGGATTAGATTTGGAAAAGAGCCTGCTCGTTGGTTTTTCCGGCGGGCCTGACTCATTGTGTTTACTATATTTGTTACTGGAAAATGGTGCCAGGGTTCATGTTGCTCATCTTGATCACGGGTTGCGAGGGTCATCGGCTATTGAAGCTGACCAAGCGCGACAACTTTGCCTGGAGCTTGGTGTACCCTGCGCAGTAAAAAAGTTGGACGTGGCGGGTTACGCTGCCATCCATCATGTTTCCATAGAAGAGAGCGCTCGTCTCCTGCGCTACCAGTTCCTTTTTGATGAAGCTGTTCGCAACCATGATCAGGCAGTTCTTGTCGGTCACAACGCCAATGATCAGGTGGAAACGGTTCTGATGCATTTATTGCGCGGTTCCGGATTGAGCGGATTGGCTGGGATGCGCCACATTCTGCTGCCAAATCCGTGGAGTGATGATATTCCTCTTGTTCGGCCGTTGTTAAAATATGACCGCGGGGCGATCGATCAAATATTACAAGAACGCGGTCTCCAGCCGGTACTTGATGCATCCAATACGAACACGGCCTTCTTTCGAAACCGTATTCGCCAGGAGTTGCTGCCCATCCTTGCAACTTATAACCCGCAGATACGCCGGCGACTGACAAACATGGCGGAAGTGATCGCGGTTGAGGACGATTATCTGTCAAATGAAGTGAATAAAGCCTGGTCTGTTGTAATAATAGAGCAGGGAGAAAAATACCTGGTATTTGATCGTGACAAAACGAGTGGGTTGCATCCAGCATTGTTGCGGCGCGTGCTGCGTCGTGCGATCAGCTGGATGGATGGTAATCTGCGTGACATCGAATTCTCGGTCATCGACCGGGCAGTGGAATTTTGTAAAAAACCTTCGCAAACAAACCGGGTCGACCTGCGTGGGGGTATAGAGTTTTTCATTTACTTTAAGGATTACCTGGTAATGGCCTGCGAGAACGACCCAATTCACCAGATCTGGCCTCAAATAACAGACTTATGCGATGTTGAAATACCGGTTCCGGGAAATTTGCAGCTCAATGCCTATTGGAAGATCATTGCTACAAATAGATCAAGCTACATGCCAGCAGCTGACCGGATGATCGCCCAGGTGGATGCGCAAAAAATGAAGGGGTCAGCGACAATTGGTCGGGTAAAACCGGGAGACCGATTTGCCCCTTTTGGTTATGACGGAAAAATCAAGAAGGTGGGAGATTTCTGGACAAGTGAAGGGCTACCTGCTCGAGCCAGGCAAAACTGGCCTATCGTGAGAGCTGGGGGTGAGATCATCTGGATTCCAGGTTTCCGCATAGCGGATTCAGTTAAGGTGGACAGCGCTACCACTGACATTATCCATTTTGAATTGATAAAACAATAACCGGCAGAGCGTTTCTGCCGGTTAATCATGCATACGGTCGAGTTCATTCACCTGCCAATTGGCGCAGTTTCATACTTACCTCACGCCATTGGATCTTGGAGACCCCCATTTTTTGGCGCAAGGTGTCTTTATCCATTCCGGAACGCCAATCATTTAACGCACTTGTCCAACGGCACATATCAAAAGAAAGATGTTTATTGATCCCGGCAGCGCTGCTGATATCTTCAAGTAGGTATTCGAGCCGGCGGGGTGACCAGGGGAAGACCTGGTCAACAGGTTTATATTGTGCGAGATACTCTTTGTAAGTTTCGACCCAGTCCGCGTCAAGTGTAATATTGCGCTCTTTGTATCGACTGCCGCTGGCAGAGTATCGTACAAAGAGGCGCGGACTTTTGGGGCTGTCAAGGTCGATGTGATTCAGATTAAGAGCGAGGCACTCGCCTTTTTTAATTCCAGTGAGCAGGAGGAGACTGAGCAGAGTGTAAGGCCGCGCATCCGGTTTGGCACCGCAGCGTATGGTCCGTGCCGCCTCCAGAACCCGTTGTTCCTCCTCAACGGTTAAGACCAGGGGGAGGGGGCTGATGACCGATTTCTGCAATACTTTTTCAGATGGATCAGTTGGGATACGTCCGGATTGTGTAAGCCAGCGGAAGAAGGATTTAATGGAGGTGATCCGGCGAGAGAGACTCTTTGGGCTGCAGGGCACATTACGTTCGTGCTGCAACCAATCCAGGAAACGGTTGATGTCATTGGTAGTGATGTTGCCAATGGTCGTATCAGGTGAAAAATAACCTGCAAAAAGATTCAGATCACCGAGAAAGGCTTTTACTGTAAACTGTGAGCGACCTTGATCGTGTAGAAACATTTCCCATGAGCGGATCGCCGGGTGGAAGGTGGTATCAGCTGTGATGTGTATTTCAGGAAAAGCGTCCATATTTTCCTTCTTTCATATTAGGTTTCGTGTAGCCTTATATCAATGAGTGTACAATTATTTACACACTTTGTCAACCATTAGTTTTGGATATTATACGGGTAGATCGCCTGGCGGATGATCTCAGCGATGGCTTCGTTGTCAGGGATAACGACCATCGCACCTGTAGCGGGGACGGTGTAGTGGGTGACGTCATCTTCAGAGATTGCAAAGCGCTGCAGCGTCTCTGGTTGATCAATGATCCTTACGGCGAGAGGGAGCATTTTCACGACCAATTCAAGCGGAATATCTGTTTCCACGCTGCTCTGGAACAGCTTATAAAGCTCAGCGGCACGGCCGGCGGCGTTTAAACTCATGGTTTTTTGAAGTATGGCGATGATGACTTCCTGAGCCCGGCGTGTGCGGTCAAAATCACTGGTTGAATAACGCGACCGCACATACCAAAGAGCTGTCTGTCCATCCATGATTGTGCGACCCACCGGAACGTAACACATTTTATTGATCGCCTGGGGGAGATCACAGCGGTCGTATAGCTCTTGAGAGGCGTTAACCGAAATGCCGCCTAATGAGTCAACAATACTAACAAACCCGGCAAAATTGGTCATCATGTAATGATCAACTGGTGCATCAAAGTTATACTTGAAAGTTTCACGGGTTAATTCAAAACCGCCAAAGGCCTGCGAGGTATTGATCCGTTCGTACCCAATGCCCGGTATAAACACGTATAGGTCACGGGGGAAGGAGGTCAACGTGGCGAGTCCCTGTTCGGGCATTAGAGAAAGGAGCATGATCACATCTGTCCGTGAACCCATTCCCGGTCGCCAGTCAGAACCAAGCAGCAGAATATTGACCTGACCTTCAGGTCTTTTGAGTCCGAGATCGATGATCCCACTAGGTGTGGGGGTCGAAAGCGGACTTGAAAGGGTACCCGGAGTGACCAACGGAGAATTGCCTGTATTTTCTGGCTGAAATGGGGTGGGGGTGGGAGCGTACCTGTCATCCAAATTTGATATAAATTCGAACAAGGGGATTGGCGTGCGAATACCCGGAGAAGTCGATGGATTCGAGCAGCCGGATATAACAAATACGATCAATAAGGATATTATTAAGATCCTTCTACGCATGCACCTAATTGTACCCTCAATGAGATCAAGGGCTAGTCGGCGAAAATCCATAAAGAAAGGTTGACATTCTTTCAGAGTCTGATAGAATATTTGCTGATCAGCCGAAGTGGCGGAATTGGCAGACGCGCTACGTTCAGGGCGTAGTGAGCATTACGCTCGTGAGGGTTCAAATCCCTCCTCCGGCACCATTAGACCCGCAGTTTTCTGCGGGTTTTTTTCTTGTCCCAGTTCAGGGAATAGGGTAATATTAAGAGGATGAAGCAATTCCTGGGTAAACTAAAAACCGTTTTTGATCCCAAAAAGCTGGGATTGATTGTGTTGGCGGTGGTTCTATTCTTCCTGGTGATGGATCTAAACTCCCGGTTGAACGAGTTGTCCCGTTTAACTGCTCAGCGCGATGACGCTGCAACCGTAGTTGCCAACCTGGAAAGTACTTTGCAGGTGCTGCAGACCAGCCAGGCATACGCCGGTTCAATTGGGGCTGTGGAGGAATGGGCGTACAATGAAGGCCATATGGTACGCCCCGGTGAGCAGCTGGTCATCCCGATCTCTCCCCCTGGAACCACACCTGAACCGGTGATCGTTCCCACACCCACGGTCGAGCCGGTAGAGAACTGGGAGATCTGGCTCGCGCTCATCCTTGGAGAATAATCTCCCGCTCAGGCGGGAGTTTTTATTTCAATCGATGGATGGCAAGCATCGTTAGATCATCTGATGGCGGTTCACCTTTACGGAAAACATTGATCAGGTCTTCAAGGCTTTGCAATAATTCAGAAGCCGAACCGTACAAATTCTCCTGCAGCGCGGTGACAAGGCGTGTTTCAGAGAATTGCTCTCCGGATGATGAAAATGCCTCGGTAACACCATCTGTGTAGAGCAACAAGGTATCTCTTTTTTCAAGTTGCAGTTTATGACAGACATATTGAACATTTTCGATCACGCCGAGCGCGATTCCCCCCTTGGCGAGTTTTTCTATCCGCCGGGTGTCTCCTCTGAACAGCAATGGCAGGTTGTGCCCGGCATTCGCGTATTCCAGTAATCCTGTTTTGGGGTCGAGGATGGCGAAGATCGCGGTGACAAACATGCCGTTTTGAGATTCCTCAACCAGTAATTCGTTCACACGGTTCAGTACTTCATCGGGTGAAGTAATGGATTGCGATGTGGCGCGGATCAGTGTGCGCGTCACTGTCATATACAGGGCGGCCGGCATGCCCTTGTCAGATACATCGGCGATGGCAAATGCAAGGCGATTATCCCTTGTCAGAAATGCATCATAAAAATCTCCACCCACCTCGCGGGCTGTTCGCCAGCGCAGGTCAATGTCCCAACCATCCACCCCTGGAATAAATTGCGGTAGAAAAGTCTTTTGAATTTGACGGGCCAGCTGAAATTCTCGTTCAACCCGTTCGCGGCCGACCATTTCCTCTTTTAGTCTTTCGTTCTGGATGGCGAGGGCAGTCTGCTGGGCAACTCCTTTGATCAATTCGATCCTTTTTTGGTGATACGCTGCTTTGATGTTAGTCTCACGGGTGAGCATCACCCCATACTTCTCGCCCTTAATGCTCAATGGAAATGCCAGCAGCCAGTTGGAATTATCAGGTGGTAATTTTGCCATGTCCTTATCACAGTTCAACATGCGCCAGTGCTCCACCTTCGTTTCTGAGTTTTCAAACTGGCAGCCCCCCATATTATCGTTCCCGATCACTTCATCCAAAAGCATAAAATCACCTTGTGAATATGTGTGCTTCAGGATCTCTTCCTGTTCCGCGTGGGTAGGAGCAACGGCTTTGATCGGAAGGTATCTCAAGTTGTTCTTTTCCCACTGATAAATGACACATGTATCCACACCCACAAGGATCGGCATCAGCTGCACGATAGTATCCAGGATATCCTCAAGTTTGTTCTGGCTCACTACCGCCTGGGCTACCTGTAACAACACCGCCGTAATGTATGCCTCTTCCTGACGATTTTCCAGCAGGCTGATATTTTCCAAACCTACAGCTGTTTGCTGGGCGATACCCTGCAGTATAGCCAGTGTTTGATCGTTGAAGCGATTGACCATTCCGAATTCGCTCTTACTATAATGAGCCACCAGAAATGCTCCGCGTAATTCCCCATGCGCGATCAACGGAAGCAATACGAGGGTGGAATTCTTTTCAGAATAGGGCAAGGATTTTAGCCCCAATTCCACTTTCGGGTCGGTGATGAATACCGGTGCCAGAGTGGCCGTTAATTTCAAAAATCCGATGGCATCTGTATCGAAGACCACCATTTCATGCTCACCAGGTTGAAAACCAAACCAGTTTTTTAGTTCGTACGAGTCTCCATCCTGCCGGATGAGATAGATCGCGCAACGCTCAACCCCAACCAGCAGGGGAGTGAGGCGAACCATCGTGGAAAGAAGTGAATCAAGACTGTTGATCGACTGCATCGCTTCAGCTACCTGTAGAAGGACGGTGGATGACCAGGCCTCTTCCTGAGCGGTGGAGTACAAGCGCGCGTTTTGAATGGCAACAGCCGCGTAGCTTGACAAGGTGGCGGCGATGGCAGCGGCTTCAGAGCCGTATCGACCTTCCTTGCGGTGGGCCAATGTCAGCACTCCCAATATCTCATCACCAGAACGCAACGGAACAGCCAGTGAGGAGTAATTTGGTTTAAATTTACGGGCCGCCCCCAACGGACCGTACGGGTCTTCCGGTTTGCGGATCGTATACTGCTCGTTGTTAATACCGAGGTTTAGAAATGTACGCACACTGATCGACCCCCGGGTGGATTCAATTACTTTGCTTCTGGACACACCTCGTACAGCCGCAAGTTGAAGCGGTCTCTCTTCAATGGGAATACTGACATCATCGTCCAACAACCAGATTGAGGAAGCATCACAAGGTAGGTTGTTCTCAAGAGCTGAGAGCACCCGATCCAGCATATCCGGTAATGCCAGGTTCGAATTGAGCAGACCGGCGATGTCCCTGAAGCTATCCGCCACGTGGCGGCGCCATTTTTCGGTCCGGAACAAGGACGCGTTGCGGATCGATTGCGCAATACCGGATGCCAGGCTTTCGAATAACTTTTCATCCGATTGCGTAAAATGTTGAACCCGATCGGATTGCAGATCCAAAACACCAAGCACGTCATCCCCAAAGCGCAGAGGAACTGTTAATTCCGACTTAACTTTTTGGGAGAAGTATTTTGAAGGTTGATAAAGCGGTTCCTGTGATACGTCGTTCACGCGTAGGGTTAGACCTGTTCGAGCCACGTATGGAATGATGCCGATCGATGCATCAAGATCGAGGGCAAATGAGTTGGGTTTTAATTTGCGTGTTTGCGATCCATTTCCTGCTTCAAAGATCACTTTACGGCGGTTGGAGTGCACAGTGAAAATGTGCACAAAGGGTATTGAAAAATGTTTCTCGATGACGTTGACGACTTCTTTGAAAAGAGCATCCAGGTCCAGGATCGAGCTGATAGCGCTTCCGATTTCCGCCACAGCCGTCATTTGAGCAGCGCGTTGCTCAAGTGAGTGAAACAGCCGTGCTGACTCAACTGCCAGAGCAATCGAGTCTGCCAGAGATCTTAGAACGAGCATGTCATTCTCATGAAAACTGCCAGGTTTGGTACTTTGAATATCCAATACACCCAGGATGCGTTGTTCAATTCTCAGAGGCAGGACGACCTCGGCACGTGTATCTGGTAAAGCTTCTACAGGCAAATAAAGGGGTTCCTTAGTCACGTCTTTGATGACGAATTCCTGGCCCGTTTTTGCAGAAGCGTAAACCAGTCCTTTTTCATAGTTCAGATCCAGCAGCGGATTTTTTTGCTGAGGCTCGCATTTCAAAGAACTCGCCCGAAATATTAACTTGCCGGTAATTTCATCGATTGTAAAAATCCCAACGTGATAGTAGTCAAAAGTACACTGGATCAGGTTGGTAACCCGTACACAAAGCTCATCCAAATTGAGCACATTTGCGATTTGGGATGTAACTGATCGCACCAGAGAGATTTGATCATAGCGCCAGTTCTTTAAAGCTGACTGGCGGTTAACCTGCATGGCTAGTGCAGCTACAGCGGTCAGGGATTTTAGCTCAGCAATTTCAGATGAAGAAAATGAGTATTCAACCGGTCTAAAGGCGTAAAGAACACCAAGGAAATTTCCTTGTGTGGTAACCGGAAGCGCTACTGCGTTAGGTTGAACCGATTTAGTAGCCCTGTTCTTCCTGGTTTTAACCAGTTCCCTGGTCTTATAACATTTTTCGACAATGGCTGGAGCTGTATCTGTGGGGATCGTTTTTACTGGAGGTTCACCTGGCAACGGATAAAACGGTTCTGCCAACCAAAGCTGTGCCTCACAATCCAGTTTTCCTTTTATGTAAGCAGCAAGATGATTGCACAAACTCAGCGAATCCGGTTGTTTGACCAGGTTTTCGCCGAGTGCGAGCAGGTCATTCCAGAGCGTTGAAAACTCCGTGGGATCGGGGTCCATTTATTTTTTTCTTTTGATCAAGGTTAATCGATTTTGGCTATCTGAAAACTCGAAATGGACAACATCGGTCAGCTGGCACATTAAGTAATAACCGAGCCCATGGTTTTTGCGGTTCTCCAGTTGGATAGATAGATCAGGGGCTGCAACACAGGAAGGGTCAAATGGCTGACCAAAATCCTCGAGGATGACCTCTATCCCGTCCGCGATCGGTTTACAGATAAGGTTGATTTCGCCGAGACCTTCTCCGCCATAAGCATGTTCGATAATATTGGAAACAGCCTCATCTACGGCTGTTTCCAATTCAAATATTTCCTTATTAGAAAGCCCGGCTTCCTTACCTTCCAGCCTGATGAATTCTGCAATTTCCGCCAGACTCTCAAAGTTGCCGGGAAAGGTGCGTAATGCCATTTATGCTCTGATTAAAAAGACCCCACCGCCGAGAGTACATCATCGTGTATTTTGAAGATCGAGGTGAATCCGGCCAGGTCAAAAACGGAGTGAATGTTTTCTTGCATGCCGGCGAGCACCAGATCGCCACGGTTGTACCTGCGACAATTTTTCAATGTTGCGATCAGGACGCGCAGCCCTGCACTGGAAATAAAGTTGACATCAGTGAAATCAATTACAAGTTTATATCGACCCTGGTCATTGATCCTATTGATCGCTTCAGCCAGTTGAGGCGAGGTAGCGCTGTCAATTCTACCGGTCACCTTAATCACATCACAGTGTTTAAATTGGGAAGTCGATATCTCCATTTTATCCTCTCAGCGCGAATCTTGGATTGAATCCATCTGAATTATTATATCATGAGCATTTTCCTTGACATTTTGTTATGTAAAATTACCTGTAAATTTGTGGTATCATGAAAAAAATCGCTCTATACTTGACTCGATAAAAACAGCAGTACAACATAATCGATTTTCTTTAACATAATAGGACTGACATGGAACAAAAAGATAATCCTCAAGATGTAATTAACAAGTATGCCAAAAGACAGCGATATATGCCTTACATCCTCGGCGGTTTGGCTGGAATTCTTGCGCTGGTTGGCATACTATTGATCATAAGCGTGGCAACAGGTGGAGGAAATATTTTCAAATCCGTTTTCTCAACCAAAACACCAACGCCCACTGCCACTTTTACGCCGACTGCCACAGTTCCTTCGCCGACACCCACAATCACTCCGACAGAAACTCTTACCCCTACTCCTACGCTCACCAATACTCCAACTGGACCGCAGATCTACACAGTTCAACAGGGCGATGATTGCTGGAGTCTGGCCACAACATTTGATGTGGATCTGCTGGTACTGCTCGCAATGAACAGTTTTGCGCCTGGCACCTGCCCGATCCAACCCGGGATGCAGATCATGATTCCGCAACCGGGTCAGGCATTGCCCACAGCAACTCCGCTGCCCACCGGTCTGCCGCGGGGTTATGAGATCGAATACATGATCCTTTCGGGTGAGACACTGGCTGACCTGGCCACACGGTTTAATAGTACCGTTGAAGACATCATGAATATCAATAAAATCGATGATGAGAATACGGTTTATGCCGGCCAGGTCATCAAAATCCGCATCAACCTGGTTACCCCAACACCGACCATTGCGCCCACAAGTACACTGGCTGGGGTGCTTATCACCGCCCCGCCATCCGCCACGCCGGCAGTGACCGCTACACCCTGACCACTTTCTTATGACGTTTTAAATCCCTTCCAGAATTCTGGAAGGGATTTTGGTTATTTACGGTTAATCTTGCCCAATGCCCAACTCGCAGTGCATTGCAATACAGGGTCAGTTTCGAACTCGAGCAACTGACTTATCGTCTCAATAGGATGTGCTATACCAGCATTCCCGAAAAAGATCAGGATATTGCGCTTAAGACCGGTCAACCTGACTCGTGAGACCGGTGTGGTTCCGAATCGGCGAATAAACTCAGCTTCATCCATTTTTAGTATCGCTTCCATTTGTTCAATACCCAGACTATTCGGGATTATTGGGAAGGTCTGATCTGGTGGCGCAAACCTATTCCATGGACATACGACCTGGCAAATTTCACACCCGAATAACTGGTTGGAAAAACGCTCCATCATCGGATGCGGAATTATCTTGCGGTTCTCAATGCTGTGGTAGCTGAGGCATTGGCTGCTGTCGACCGTCCGGTCAGGTTGGATGCACCCGGAAGGGCAGGCGTCTAAACATTTGGTGCACGATCCGCAGCGGTCAACATCCACAATAGCATCAGGTTGAAGTGGGATATCGGTAAAAATTTCCGCCAGCACGAATCCTGAACCCAGCTTAGGTGAAATCAGGCACCCGTTCTTTCCGATCCAGCCAAGCCCAGCGCGCTGAGCTAACTCACGTTCCAGGATTGGTGCGTTATCCGTGAAAACCCTTGGTCGGGTTGACACTGTGCAAGATTCAACCAGAAAATCGATCAGTGGCTGCAACAACCTTGGGATGCGTAGATGGTAGTCTTCTTCAACAGCGTACCCGCTGATTATGCCTCTTTCACGTTGGTCGATTTGCAGGGGATCAGACAGCCTGTACGGCAGGCCCAGGATGATGATCGACCTGAGATCGGGAAAAAGGGCAGCGGGATCCTTGCGCATCTCTTTATGATAGGCGGTCTCCAGGTAAACCATGCCGCCATGGTGCTGCCTGGCGAGCCAATCCAGGTAGCGGGAATATCCCGCGGGTGGTTCAGCGGTGGTGATCCCGCATATAGCAAAGCCAAGGCTGGCTGCCCTGGCTTTGATCTCATTTTCTAATGTGACCGGTTGCATAATGCTAGGTTTAGGGAATTGCACTTGGATCTGCGGTCGGTTCCTCTGTTGGTGGCACTTCGGTAGTTGAAGTTGGTGTGGCAGTTTTTGGTTTCTTGGTGGCTGACGGTGCAGGTGTGGCTGTCAGACCCGGAATGGTTGGAGTGGGATTGCCCACTTTAATGGTGATGCTGACCACATCCCCGAAATAATAACCGTTTGAACTTAGTAACTTCCAGTAACTGCTGTAAACACCCGGTGTTACGGGGGCAGTGAAGGGTACACTCACGTCTGCGTATTCGCCCGGTGCCACACTTTTTGGGATCTTGAAAGTAAGCACTCCATTCTTGCCCATCAGGTTGCCTTCGAGATACTGGATAGAATAATCGGTCGTCCATGTGGTTTTTCCGATATTTTGAAAACGCCATGTCTTGGTGAATTGTTCGCCAGCTTTCAGGGTTGATCCGTCCGGAATGGTCACGTCAGAAACAAAGTTCGCGTTATCTGAAGAGGTGCCGCTGGGTTGCGTAGGGATGACAACCGGTGTAGCAGTACCTGCAGCTCCTTCAAGGGTATTTGTGGGCGCAGCAGGGGTGATGGTGAGTGTTTGAGTAGGCGGAACGGGGGTGTTCGTGCTGGTTGGGATAATTGGAGCAGACATGGTTAGTTGAGCCTGCACGGTCGCCGCGATTTCGGTCATTTTCTGATTTGGATCAGCTGTTGATTTTGATCCACATGCCGTGAGAATCAACGTGCTGATCAGTATTGTAAATACGATCAATTTGATGTTTATTCGTTTCATTGTCTTGCTTCCTCCAGGTTCAAAACGTACCCGACCAATTGTCAGGCAAGTTGAGGAGGTTGTCAAGTACGGCTTCGCGGATTGATTGAAGTTATTTCAGAAAATCAGTATTCAAGCTGTCTGGGGGTACTCCTGGAACAAAACCTTTTGTCCCCTCGAAGTTTATATAATTAATGACTCCCGGGTTGATCTCGATGGTGGACTGGTATTTTTTATAGTTGTACCACGTGGATACCTGGTATGAACCAGCTGGCAGATCGCTCAAAACGTAATTTTCTTTGTAATAAGCATCGTTTACGTGGCGATTGAAGACATTTATATCGTACGTTTTGATCACCCACTCCCTGCCACTCTCCAGAGAGGTCAGGGTGAACTCCCATCCAAATAATAGATAACCGGATTGATTGGAGATCCGACCTGCAAGTACACCATGCTCCAACGGTGGGGTTAACCACAATTCAGGATTCTGGATCATTTGTCCTTCATCATTGCCGATGCGTACTTCATAATGTAAATGAGGGCCGCTGGTATTACCGGTTAATCCAACCGCGCCGATGGTCTGGCCGGTCTTCACTTCTTCACCTTCCTTCACCACTGTTTTTTGAAGGTGAGCGTAAACTGTATAAATCGTGCGACCTGAATACTTTTCTGTGTGTCTGATCTTTACCGCGATTCCATACGGATCTTTTTTATTCCCTGCTCCATACAGAAGCCCGTAGCCTGCAAACTCGACAATGCCATCACCCGAAGCCATCACTGGTGTACTCACCAATGCCGGAAGATCTAATCCGGTGTGAAGGGTTCCAGCTTTATTCACCCGGAATCCATAACGGTATTCCGCTGTTTGCCAGGTGATGTACTCATAGTTCAGTGGACTCTCTAATAGAAAATGATCGTGTGGTGAGAGCGCAAGCGGGGCGCTATAATGAAAAACGCGATTGGAAGAGAGCGACCCTTCTCCGGTAACATCTGGTTGAGATTTTTGTGGATCTGATGCCTTTATCTGGCTAGTCTCACCGGTATCGGGAGACCAGGCAAACACATCACTATTAATCAGTGATAAGGAAATTGTAATCGTTATAAACAGGAGGATCGTAAAAAAGCTGGCAAATAGTCGCGGTATTCTCATGGCCAGAATGTCTCGATTGTTTCTTTTGAATATTGTTCACTCATGGCTTGGCGCCAGGTGAGTCCATCACTACGAACATAAAGGTTCAATAATGTCGCCGGAAAATAACTACGCCAACTGGATTCAGCCGGTAACCGGTACCAACCATATCGCAATGCGAATGTGGTGAAATCAACCCAGAAACCTCCCGGAGGCGGGCTAATTCTGCCGCCAATTTCAAACGCTTCGTCATCACCATTGGAGCGGGAATAGAAATCGATAACCGGCATTTTTATGGGTGTGCCGCAAGAGCCGTCTTGTACCAGACATTTCAACCATATGCGCCAATAGGTTTGGCCATTGTAACCTTCGCGGCTGACCACCATCCAACCGGCATCCAGGGGTGCCAGGTTGACGGCTATCGCCCTACCGGTATAAAGCCAGTCCAGCCTGGGTTCAGGTTGTGGTTCATCCGGCAGAGATATGAACGCGTTCTCCAGTATTCCCAGGAAATCCCATCCCAAGTCAAATTCCAAATGATTTCGCATACTGGAAAAACCGTCGTTTACCGCGTCTGAAAGGTACGGCTCAGGTGCATCGACATCTTCCAGTAAGACACGATCCAGCAATTTTGTTGTGGCATTTACTTCGAATTTTTCAGATTCAGCGATCGCTGCAGGTTCCGGAAAGGAATTTGTGGTGAGAAAATTTTCCATAAAATCAACAAATCCACCCGCTTGCCAGGTTAATGCAGTCACCTGATCCGGCAGATGGATCGAGGGAAAGAGAGCCCGGGTGGGGTCATTACGATAAGATACGAGGTCATAACCATTAGAGGTACGCATAACAGCCGCTACACCCTGGTTATTCGTTACCCAGGTGGGTATGGAACCCGTACCGATCATAACCGGTCTCGAATCCTGCGAAGATCGATCAAGTTTTTCAATAGAAGCCTGGTCAGCAGTTTTTTGAAACAATATTGTTGAACCGTCGATCGACCAGAGTGGGTGAGAATAATCAGCGTCTGTGGATGAAATTAAAGGGTTCAGACGGTCTGTCACGGCGTCCAGGTTGGCGAGCCATATCTCCTGACGACCGGTTCGGTCGGTTACAAAAGCGATCTCTCTACCACCGGGTGACCATGCCGGCTCAAAATTATTGCCAGGCTCATCGGTCAAACGTACGGCTGGAGTGGATAAGTCAGACACGGATTGCAGAAAAATATCCAGTTTTCCATCCACGATGCTTTCGTATGCCAACCATTGTCCATCAGGTGACCAACTCGGTGCGCAGGCGTAAGTCTCACTATTCGTCACTTGCGTCATCGAGTTGTCGGTCAGGTCTAAAATAGCAATGTTCCATTTACCCGAACTGGTATCGCAAAACGCAATCTGGCTTCCGTCCGGTTTGATGGCCGGGTCGTCATAATCCCAGTCTCCTGTGGTGATCCTTGTCAATGGAAGATAGACCGGATGGTAGGTAAAAAGGTGCTTGTAATTGCCATCACCCATTGCCAGAACAAACAATCCAGCAGCTGTTTCTTCGTCCGGATTGGAGTCAGATGGGATCAGCGTTGTTGATGGAGTACTCGATTGCGGTGTAGGGAGGGGATTGGTAGTGGCTGGTATTGGAGATTCAGTTTTGTTCGCAACCTGGTCAGGTTCAGGGTTGTTCTTACAACCTGAAATTATCCCTGCTATTAAGAGCATAGAAACCAGTATGGGCAACAGTCGGACTAAACAGCCACGGATTTGCTTCATTAACTATCCTGATGGTTCGATTGGGAGCGCGTTCCAATTGGATTAATCCTCCCAAAAACGGGCGGGATCAATCGCTTGAAATCTCCCTGAAGAAGACCAGATGCAATAATTGTACCTTTCTTCCACTGTAGCCTCCGGCTTGTACATGGCAAAAGTGTTAAACTGCGCGGCTGATGGTCCAATTCTGATCTCCAGGTGCAAGTGCTCGGCTACCGAATTGCCAGTTATCCCCACAGCACCAATGGTTTGACCACAGCTGACCACATCTCCAACCGCGTAGACTGGTTTATCTTTCAAATGAGAATAAAGGGAGTAAACTGACAGATGTTGCGTTTCCATCTGGATAGAGGACATGTCCTTAAAAAGCGGATTCTGTCCGCAGGGGTCGAATAGCGCGATGTTCTCTGCCGGTATCGGGGTGGGAATTCTGACCGGTGCAAGAACGCTCTCCGGCAGCATTTCCAATGGGGTTTCAATCAGAATCATGTGTCCATACGGGAATCGATCCTCCACAACCATGACCACTTTTCCGGGAAGTACAGCCTGCACGGGATGACCGAGCATGGATGGGAGTCCCTCGAAGGTAAAGAAAGCCAGGTCCACCGCCGGGTGCCCATCATCCATAAATGGAGATGGCGCGGTAAACGCTTGTGAGGTAATACTGTGCAGGTCTTTCAGCTCAATACCTTGCAGCGGGGAACAGAAAGCAGTGATGCTTTCAATGGCAGCAGTCGGGCTTGGTGTTGTGGTTGGAGAGGGTGAAGGCGTCAGTTGCGGGGTTTTCGTTGGGTCTACCCTCTGCGTGGGGGGAACTGTGTTTATGGGCGCGATTGTTTTCATACCTAGTGCAGGTGATGGGGCTGTGGCGCAGGCAGCCATTGTGAAAACCATCACCATGCAAATGCACTCAATGGCTAATATTTTCCAATGATACCTATTATTGGATGTTGTGGCTTGTTTGCGGATCTCACGGATAACAGGCATGTTCGATTCAGGAAGGTTTCAGGGCACGATCTTGCGGGCTTCCATGTAGAAGCGTTTTTCATGCGCTTCACCCATTGAAAATGTCTTCCGCGGTAATGCGCCATCCAGCAATACTGTACGGAACAACTCATGCTTGGGCATGGCAGGAAGGTAAATTCCTGCGTTGCCGGGTTGTCTGCCCAGGGTGAAAACCGCTTCATCCCCGTGCACGTAATCGATCGATCCTGCATTACCTTCCTTTATGTACCTATCCAGCAGGGGTTGCAGGCTACCAACAGTCAGATTGGCGATCGGCTGGTCAATGATCCCCAGCAGGATCTCGTTTGGCTTGATCAGTCCGAAGCGTTGTGACCCTTTAACTTCCTTCTTCACATCCGCGATCAACGCCTCATGGTTGTTTACTTTTATAAACGTCAGGTTGGCTCCAAAGTGATCATATAGGGTTTGTTTAATATCCATTCGGGTGTTGAACAGCACACGATGGATAGGTTCGAATTCAAGACCATCATCATGGATGTTCTCAACTTCCACCAGGGCGTATCGCGCCGGGTGGTCCATTCCCACCGTGGGTTTCAACTCTTCCCAGATGGCTTTGGCTGTAGCCAGCGAGTGATTTCCGTCACCAACAGCAAAGAGCAAAATCTCGTTATCGGGGTTGACCCTGTATTTTGGGTAAAAAACGTCCGGCCTGGCAAGCAATTCCAGGTTGTGGATCACACCTTCTTCCAGAGCGTCATCATCTACCAATCTTCCAGTGAGATGACCGCTGTTGAGCATGAGATCAAAATCGTAAATGATTGGTAATTGCTCCTTTTTCTCGCTGACGCTACCAATCACCCGGTCTTTTGGATCGTCGATCAGAACCAGGATGTGGGGGAGTTCAAGGGGGGCGTCTTTTCGGATGCGGATGCGGGGAGGAAGCCGGTCAAGAATGGTTCCTTCCGTTGCCCTGATCAGGCTCTGTGAACCGATGGAAAAATCGTATTTTTCAAGATCAAGGGCGAGCATCAAACCGCGGCGTGTTTTGCCATCCACCTTCCGTTCAACGTAAATGATGCGGTTGACTGGTGTCAACAACCCGTCAGTGAGGTATTGCCGCATTCTGGCATTGATCGATCGTACACGTTCCTGTTCCTCCGGCGTGCCCAGTAAGACTTCGGGCAGTGTAAGGTGAAAGGTGGAAGGCGATTCTCCCACTATTGCGGCGACTTTTTCCCAATATTCCGGTTGAGAGGTGAATTGGTCACATGCGATCACAGCCCATTTGGCTGGATCAATGTCTTTTACCGGAAGGTAGATTGATGGAATTTGGACGCCGATTTTGGGAAAATTTTTCATTTTTCGAATCCTTTCAGGGTTATTTTACCATCAGCCTAAATTATAAAAAAAAATAACCTCCCGGGTCTGTTCCGGGAGGTCATTAAACCAGGTATTTTTTACATGCTGTGCATGAAGGCAAGCCCCAACGCACCTGGTCCGGCGTGCGTTCCCAGCACGGGACTGACCGTGCTCAAAACGGTGTCGGTGACCAGTGAGTTTGGGAACCGCTTGACGGCTTTTTCAAGTAAGGCATTTCCTTCTTCGGGGGCATTGGCATGGACGGCACAAAGGCGGATCGGACCCGGTTCGTTTGCAATACGGTTTTCAACCAGGTCGAGCAGACGGTCAACCGCTTTAGACAGTGTGCGTACCCTCTCAATAGGTTCAATGCGCCCTTCTTTCAACTCCAGAATGGGTTTCAAGTTCAACATGGTTCCCATGAAGGCTTGTGCTCCGCCGATGCGACCACCGCGATGCAAAAACTCGAGCGTGCTGAGCACAAAATACACACCGGTCTTGTGAACCGCCTGTTCTGCCACAGCTTTACATTCTTTGAGTGTTGCGCCGGTTTGCGCCATTCGCGCTGCGCTTAGCACCTGAAAACCCATTGCCATGCTCGTGCTATTCGTGTCAAACAATTCGATGTTCGCGTTGGGGAAGGCTTGTTTCGCCTGAATGGCTGAGTCGAGCGTGCCAGATAGCTTACCTGAGATGTGCATACTCAGGATGTCATATCCCTCTTCGATAAGTTTTCCGTACATTTTTTTGAATTCTTCAGGTGTAACCTGAGAGGTAGAGGGCATTACCTTTTCCGTGGCAAGCCGCTTGTAAAAATCCCCTGCTTCAATGTCGATGCCATCCCGCAAGATTTCATTTCCCCAGATCACCTGAAGAGGAACTGACACGATTGGATGTCCATTGAGTAAATTTAAAGGGATATTAGCTGTGCTATCAGTAACGATCATTACTTTGTTCATTTTCAAACCTCCAGATCAATAAACGTTAGTATCATAACCCTGTGTTTTGCATTAATAACCCTGCGGACCGCGCTTGGTTGCAGTCATACATAATTTTGATAGACCATCGTTCGTAGCGGCTCAATTTTTCCTTGACCAATCCATTTTTCCAGACTAAAATCCTGCCTGTATTTCACCATCCGGTGGGGTAATTCATTTTAAGGAATCTGAATTTCGTGTTTGATAATCTGACAAGCAGGCTAAGCGAGATATTTACCAAACTACGCCGTAAAGGGAAACTAACGGCGGAGGATGTGGATGCCATGATGCGCGAGGTCCGCCTGGCGCTGCTTGAGGCGGATGTCAACTACACCGTGGTGAAGGATTTCACCAGCCGGGTTCGTGAAAGAGCGGTCGGTGCTGAAGTATCGCGCGCGTTAAATCCGGCTCAGCAGGTGATCAAGATCGTTCACGAAGAGTTGATCCGCACCCTTGGTGAGCCGGCACGTCTGAATCTTACAGGTGTCAAACCGTATGCGGTTATGCTGGTCGGTTTGCAAGGATCAGGAAAAACCACGGCGGCCGCTAAACTGGCCAACCGATTACGCTCAGATGGTGAACGGGTGCTGCTCGTAGCTGGAGACCCTTATCGACCGGCGGCTGTGAAACAATTACAGACGCTTGGCGAAAAGATCGGTGTGGAGGTTATAGCGGATCCCACCTTGAAGCCTCCGGCGCTCGCAGCGCAGGCTTTCGATAAAGCGCAAAAAGGCGGTTATTCGGTCGTAATCATAGACACGGCCGGCCGCTCACAGCTCGATCAGCCTCTAATGGATGAACTTCGGGCAATATCCCAGAAGGTAAAACTGGTTGACATTTTGCTTGTGGTGGATGCAATGATCGGCCAGGAAGCCCTTCACATTGCTGAAGGGTTTCGCGATACAATAAAAATCACTGGTTTGATCTTTACCAAAATTGATGGTGATGCCCGCGGTGGTGCTGCCATATCTGTGCGCAATGTGACTGGCGTACCGATCAAGTTCTTGGGAACTGGCGAAGGAATCGACGCAATTGAAGTATTCGATCCTGCCAGATTGGCATCGCGCATCTTGGGAATGGGTGATATGATAGGGCTGATCGAAAAGGCGGAAGCCGCATTCGATCAGAAGAACCAGAAGGAACAGGCTGAACGTGTTCTCAAGGGGCAGTTCACCCTGGAGGACTTTGCTGATCAGCTGAAGCAATTGCGGAAAATGGGATCTATTTCCCAGGTGATGGATATGCTGCCCGGTGGGTTGGGACAGGCAGCGAGGAATATTTCGCCGGAGGAAACTGAACGCAGCCTCAAACGTACAGAAGCGATCATCAACTCGATGACACTGCAGGAAAAACGGAACCCTGATATGCTCAATGCTTCACGCCGCAGGCGTATCGCCAGAGGATCAGGAACGGATGTGCAGGAAGTGAATCGCCTGATGAAACAGTTCAGGGATACACAACGGTTAATGAAGACAATGCAGAAAACAGGCGGGAAAGGCCTTTCCCGATTGTTCAAGTGATCAGAAATGAAACAGCGGTTAGCGCTCCCTTCAGCGCCCCTCGCCTAAGTATAATTTTTGGATTCACTTCATATTTGATCATTAAGTAGGAACAGGAGAAAAACCATATGGTAAGAATTCGTTTACGCAGGACAGGTCAGAGGCATCAACCCAGTTACCGCATCGTTGTGGCTGAAAAAGAAAGCCCGCGCGATGGTCGTTTTTTGGAGATCATCGGTTTTTACAATCCAACCACCGATCCCTTTACCTTCGAGGTCCAGGAAGATCGCGCGTATGAATGGATGAAGAACGGTGCGCTGCCCAGCGAATCGGTAATGAGTTTATTCAAAATCGCCGGTGTGCTTGAGCGCTACGAAAGATTCAAGAAGGGTGAGTCTATTGAAACCCTGCTTGAAGAAGCAAAACAGGCAACCGAAGCAAGAGCTGCGAAGATCAAAGCTTAAAGAACATGCAACCTTCAAGTAAACCTACGCAAAAGTATTCAAGGAATATCGATCAGGAAAGCCACATCAAGGAACTGATCGAATATATTGCGCTTTCGTTGGTTGAAGATCCTTCCCAGGTAGTGGTGACCCAGTACCATGGGGGTGGCCGCGAAAACCTGGAGTTGCACGTGGCCAGAGAGGATATGGGGCGCGTAATTGGCAAAGGAGGTCGCATTGCCAATGCCATGCGTATCCTGCTGCGCGTAGCAGCTGCCCGGGAGGGTAAACAGGCCAACCTGGATGTTGCAGAGCCCAAATGAGCAAAGTACTGAAAAGTGTTGACCATAATGCGGATCCTTCAGGCTCGCCCCATTCGGGCGAGCCTGTCTACTTGGCAGTCGGGAGGTTGCGCCGCGCACATGGAATAAAGGGCGAGATCCTCTTTGAGATGACCACCGAGCAACATGATAACATCGCTCCGGGGCGGAGTTTTTTCATCGGCGAGAATAAGATTCCGGTTACCATCGCGACGATTCGCCAGAACAACAAATTGTGGCTTATCGCTCTTGAAGGATATACAAGTAATGAGAGTGTGCAGATATTCCGCAATCAAACACTTTACGCGGATGCGGCACAGTTGCTTCCTTTACCCAGGGGACGCTATTATCATCACGAGGTGATCGGGATGAAGGTCGAGGATGAGCAGCACATAGAGCTGGGTTTTGTGACCGAGATACTGGTGACAGGTGCCAACGATGTGTACGTTGTGAAAGCCCCCGATGATTCTGACATGCTGATTCCAGCTGTAAAAGCGGTTGTGCTCAACATCGACCCTGAAAAACGCGTCATTACCATCCGCCCCCAGGAATGGGTATAGCTTAAAAATGGATGAAAGATCTTATTGGGTGGCACTCAACCTGGTCAAGGGGATCGGAGCTGTTAGATTCAGGCAGCTGCTCGAATTCTTTGGTACTGCTGAACTCGCCTGGCAGGCTCCACAATCCGCCTGGTCATCTGCCGGTATTCCGCAAAGGGTTGTTAACAACTTTTCTCTGGTCAGACAGCAGGTGGATCTTGAACGGGTGCTGGAGAAGATTGCAGCCGGCAACGTGCGCGTGATCACCTGGTTGGATGGCGATTACCCCCGACGATTGAAGGAAATAGACCAATCTCCACCGGTGCTCTTCATCAGGGGCACGATCAACGTCGAGGATGATTGGGCCGTGGCTGTTGTAGGTACGCGCAGGGTCACGCCGTATGGCCGCCAGATTGCGGATGAGATCGGCCGATTCCTGGCTCAAAACGGGGTTACGGTGGTCAGCGGGCTGGCACGCGGGGTGGATGCTATAGCCCATCAGTCCGCACTGCAGGCGGGCGGGCGGACATTTGCTGTTCTGGGTAGTGGTGTGGATGTGATCTACCCGCCTGAACACCGGAAACTGGCCGCGGAGATCATCCAGCAGGGTGCAGTGATCAGTGACTATCCGGTCGGTACACAACCGGATGGGGTAAATTTTCCACCGCGAAACCGTATCATTTCCGGACTCTCACTCGCGACTGTGGTGGTGGAAGCCGGTGAAAAAAGTGGGGCACTGATCACGGCTGAATTCGCGGTAGACCAGGGACGGGATGTTTTCGCGGTTCCCGGAAGCATCCTGGCCGCGCAAAGCCAGGGCACTAATCGTTTGATCGAACAGGGAGCCCGACCACTGCTGAAGATGAGCGAGATTCTGGAATCATTAAAACTCGAGCAAATCCCGGAAAAACAGCAAACACGCAAGCTCAATCCGATGTCCAAAGAGGAGCAACGCCTGCTGGAGCAATTATCGAGCGAACCAGTTCATATCGATCAGTTATGTGAGTTAACAGGATTGCCAATCACTAATGTTTCGGCTACACTCACGATGATGGAGCTAAAGGGATTTGTTACTCAGGTGGGCGGAATGAACTATGTCGCCATGCGCGAGATTAAATCGATCTATAAGGTAAATTAATATGTCTGACCAATTATTCGCAGTGATCATGGCTGGCGGGGGTGGTACACGCCTGTGGCCCGTTTCACGGCAACAGACACCCAAGCAATTGATCCAGTTGTTTGGTGAAAAATCCCTGTTCCAAATCGCAGTTGACCGCCTTGAAGGATTTATTCCTGCTGAGAAGATATTTGTCGTAACCACCGCTGAACAGGTGGCCAGGTTGCGCTCGCAGGAAGCAAAAATTCCAGCGCGTAATTTTCTGATCGAGCCCCAACCAAGGGGCACAGCAGCCGTTGTGGCGATGGCAGCGGCGGCAATTCGTAAGGTCGATCCCACCGGTGTGATCGCTGTTCTTACCGCCGATCACTTGATCGAGAATATTCCTGGATTTCAGCAGCATTTATCTGCTGCCTGTGATGTGGCGAAACTGGGATTGATCGCAACTCTGGGGATTAAACCTTCTTTTCCATCAACCGGCTATGGATATATTGAAAGCGGTGATGAGATTGGTGAGTATTACGGTGTCAAGGGATTTCATGTCAGACGTTTTATTGAAAAACCGCGAGTAACTTTGGCCAGGGAATTGCTTAAGAGCGACAATTTTACCTGGAATTCAGGTATGTTCATCTGCCGGGTTGATACGATCCTCGCTGAATACCAAAAATATATGCCTGATCTATTTGCTACGATTACAGGTTTGATTCCACAGTTGGGAGAAGACCACTTAGAATCTGGTTTCCAGAAAATCTGGAATTCCATTCAACCCCAGACGATCGATTACGGCATCATGGAAAAAACTGACCTGGCTGCTGTTCTACCAGCGGATAATCTGGGTTGGTTTGATGTTGGCAGCTGGGATTCTTTTTTTGATATTGTAGAAGCCGACGAGAATGGTAATATCGTTATTCAAGCCCGGCATATCGGCATCGATACGATGAATACCCTGGTAGTATCCACAAAACCCGACCATTTGATCGTTACGCTTGGTATGTCTGATGTCATTATTGTTCAAACCAATGACGCGGTGCTTATTTGTCCGCGCGGCGAAAGCCAGCGGGTAAAGGAACTGGTCAATTACCTAAAAGAAAATCAATACACCCTTTTTATGTAGGAGCGTTGTCTTGGAAGCTTACTGTGTAAAATGCAAACAGAAACGGGAGATTGCTGAGGCGAATGCGGAATTTAATGCCTTGGGCACCCCGGTTACACGCGGAAAATGTCCTGAATGTGGCACAACGATGTACCGCATAGGCAACACTCCCGCTCACGCTGACCTGGAACGTCCGGCACGCAAGCCTTTACACCCACGCAAAGGAAAGCTGGTCATCGTTGAATCCCCTGCCAAAGCCAAAACGGTCGGCCGCTTCCTCGGAAAAGGATATACGGTACGGGCATCTGTGGGACATGTGCGTGACCTGTTGCGTTCAGAACTTTCTGTGGATGTGGAAAATGATTTTCTTCCCAAGTACCGCGTACCAAATGAAAAACGCCTGGTTGTCAAAGAATTAAAAGCCCTGGCAAAAGAAGCCGAGGAGATCTTTCTCGCAACTGACCCTGATCGCGAGGGGGAAGCAATCGCCTGGCATTTGCTGGAGGCCGCAGATATAGAACCCGGTTTATCGAAACGGGTGGTCTTTCATGAGATCACTGATCACGCTATCAATGAAGCTTTCGCCAATCCTCGCGAGATCAACATGGACCTGGTGAATGCGCAGCAGGCTCGTCGTGTGCTGGACCGATTGGTCGGGTATTCTATTAGCCCTGTGCTCTGGGAAAAAGTTCGCAACCGTCTTTCTGCCGGGCGTGTTCAATCGGTTGCACTCAGGTTGATCGTCGAACGTGAGCGGGAAATCGAGAATTTTGTCCCAGTTGAGTACTGGTCTATTCACGCGGAACTCACTCCCGACAAGAAAAAAGCCAAATACATGACCAAACTGGTGAAGATCGATGACAATGAGCCTGATCTCACCAATAAATCCGTCGTCGATGTTTACTTGGTGGATATTGAGACATCACCTTTTACCATTTCCAGGATCAAGCGCAGCGAACGTCGTCGGAAGCCCTCAGCACCATTCATCACAAGTACGTTGCAACAGGAAGCATCGCGCCGTCTGGGTTACACTGCCCGCCGTACGATGATGGTCGCTCAGCAATTGTATGAAGGACTGGATGTGGGCGAGGGGGGTGCGGCAGGTTTGATCACCTACATGCGCACAGATTCCACTAACATCGCCGCGGTTGCACAGGAAGAAGCGCGAACCTTTATTAAGCAGAATTATGGCAGCGATTACCTGCCATCCACTCCACCGCAATACAAAACACGCGCGGTCTCTGCCCAGGAAGCCCATGAAGCCATCCGACCCACTTCGGTTTTCCGCCAGCCTGAAAAGATCAAAGAATTCCTTTCACCTGAACAGTTCAAACTCTACCAGTTGATCTGGCAGCGCTTTGTTGCGTGTCAAATGGAATCTGCAGTATATGACACACTTTCTGTTGATGTAATAGCGGACGGAAAGCAGCATCAGTATCTTTTCCGCGCATCGGGCTCCACGGTCAAGTTTCCCGGTTTTCTCATCTTGTATGAAGAAACCGCGGATGAAGATCAGAAATCCGATGAACCTGAGAATATCCGCATCCCGGCCGGTTTGGAGGAAGGACAGACACAGAAACTGGAACGCCTGGTGCCGGAACAGCATTTCACACAACCACCTCCGCGCTTCACCGAGGCAACCTTGGTGCAGGTGCTGGAGGAGTATGGTATTGGCAGACCTTCCACTTACGCTCCCATTCTTTCCACGATACAACAACGCGGTTATGTTTTACGCGAATCAAAGCGTCTTTCTCCTACAGAAACAGGATTTCTGGTCAACGACCTGGTCGTGGAGCACTTCCCGGATATCGTGGATTTGAAATTCACTGCCAAAATGGAGAATGAGCTCGACCAGGTTGCGGATGGTTATGAGGATTGGAAGAAAGTGATCCGAGAGTTTTACGCTTCATTTGAACCAGAGGTAAAACGGGCACAGGCTGAAATCCCAGTTGTTAAGGCTGAACCCGAAAAAGTCGGACGTGCCTGCCCGAAGTGCGGAAATGATCTTGTGGTCCGCTGGGGACGTTATGGCAAATTCATTAGTTGTTCCACTTTTCCGGCATGCCGCCATACCGAAGCCATACTGGAAAAGATCGGTGTAACCTGCCCCCAGGATGGTGGTGAACTGGTTTTACGTAAAACACGTAAAGGCCGAATCTTTTTTGCCTGTGCCAATTATCCCGAATGTGACTTTACCAGCTGGAAGCGCCCGGTGGCGGTTCCCTGCCCAAAGTGCGGGGGACTACTGACGATTTCAAACAAACGCGAGGTGCAGTGCACCCAATGTCAGGAAACCTTCCTGATCGAAGCGCTTGGTATACCGTTACCTGATTAGGCATATTTATTGCAACAAGTTCCTTGATGAAATCGTACACACGATCATCAACCATCGATTGTGTAGGAGCCGAAAATGGACAAGATCAAGGAACTTTTTTATAAAATAAAAGAAACCCCCCTGTACACATTCATAACCGGGCTTGTCATTGGACTGATCATTGGTCTACCTGTGCTTGGATGGGGGTTATTCCCTGTAAAATGGACGGATGCTGACCCGAGTTACCTGCGCGCCGACCTTAAAAAGCAATATCTATGCATGGTCGTAGATTCGTATGCCGTAAATCGAAACCTCACATTGGCTGCCGAGCGTTTGACAGTAATGGGTATTGAAGATCTCAGCAACACAAAAGGTGTCTTCAAGGATTTGCAGGAAGGAGGTTGTAGTTATGCCTCTGATGACCCTGTTATTCGAGAATTGAAAAATGGCCTAAAATCAATTGCTCCAGCCACTGATGTAGTTGAACCAGCCGTTGTAGCAGAACAGGCTACTCAGATTCCGCTGCCGCAGGAAACCCCATCAAAAGAGAAAACGGGAATTGGAAAAATCTTGCTCTTCCTCTTACTGGCACTGCTATTGTTGATCGGCGGAGCATTAGTTTATATCTTTTTCATCCGCAACCGTCGTAATCTTGATTCTGTGCCGCCGGCGGTGGATGAAGAGGGCGAGTATATCGAAGAGGAAGAAGCAGGGATCTATTACGAACCGGAAAGGACCGATGATCTCCTCGATGAAGAAGCAGTAGCTCCCATAGTCTCGCAGGAAGATTTCGTACGACCAGCGTTTGTGACAGAACCAGCTTATGTGGCGCCGTCCGCCGCAGTGCCTGAAACTCCAGTGACACCAGCTCCGGTCGTGCCTGTTCCAACTGCGCGAACTTTTGCGGGAGAACCGGTTGCCCATTTTATGACCAATTACGTGATAGGAGACGATCTGTACGATGATAGCTTCAGCATTGATGCGCCTAACGGTGCATTTCTGGGCGAATGTGGTGTGGGCATTTCTGATACGATCGGAGTGGGTGACCCAAAGAAAGTGACCGCGTTCGAGGTCTGGTTGTTCGATAAGAATGATATTCAAACCGTAACTAAGGTTCTGATGAGCTCCCATGCCATGAACGATTCCGCCATCAAACAACGCCTGGCTTCAAAAGGTGAACCGGTATTGCTCGAACCCGGGCAGCAACTACTGCTTGAAACAGCGACGCTTCAGCTGGAAGCCAAGGTGGTCGAGATGGTTTACGGACAGGGCGCGTTGCCTTCCGGAAGTTTCGTTGAGCGCCTTACGCTGGAACTCTCAGTCTGGCCAAAGTAGAAAATAAAAAAAATCCGGGAAAGTCCCGGATTTTTTCTATTTAATACTCAGTATCTTTAATTGGATCTCCCCGCCCGGGGTTGTTGCGACCACCGTGTCACCAACTCCGTGTCCGATGAGCACCTGACCGATTGGTGAGTTATAAGAGATCTTGCCGTTACGAGGGTCAGCCTCCTGCGGTCCTACCAATTGAAAGGTCTCAGGCTGATCTTTCCCCTCCTGGATCGTAACGATTGAACCGATTTCAACCAGGTGGGTGTTGGTGCGATTGTCGTCGATGATGACAACGTCACGTAAAACCCGGGTCAATTCCTGTATGCGCCCCTCGACAAAAGCCTGTTCCTCTTTGGCTGCGGAGTAATCTGCGTTCTCTGACAGGTCTCCCATCTGGATGGCGGAGCGCAATCTCTTTGCCAGTTCATCGCGCACAGGACCTTGCAGATGCAGCAATTCAGCGCGCAGTTTTTCTGCGCCGTCTTTTGTTAGGTAAGAAGGTTCATTCATGTTCTCTCCATTCAACAATGATGAGTGACTTACGGAAGCAGTAAGGGATCAAACAGTTTCTGGTATTCATCCACGGCGAAGCGGTCAGTCATCCCCGCCAGGTAATCACAAATCGTCTGTTCTTTTCCTTTCTTGTCGATCTGTTCCTGAAATTGTAATGGCAGCATCAAGGGTTCATTCCGGTAGGCTTTAAATAATTCTGAAAGCACCCGCTCGGCTTTTTTCTGCATGCGCACAACACGGTAATTGCGGTACATGTTGTGAAACAGAAAATCCTTTAATTCCCGATTTTTTTTGCGCATCGAGTCATCAAAACCGATTACATTGTAGGGTAGAGATTGCAACTCTACAAGTGACTTTACGCCACTCTTTTCAAGACGTACGCAAGAATCCTGGATCATGCTATCCACTTCAAGCCCGATCAATTCCCGAATGATGCTATGCCGCGTCAGGTCATCCAATTGGCAGGCATTCACCTTCTGATTGTCAGCCACCATATTCCAGAGATCGATCTCGCCAAGCATGTCTGTGGTGATCATGCCAGAGCGCAATCCATCATCCAGATCATGGGATGTATAAGCCAGCTCATCTGCCACATTCGTAATTTGGGCTTCAAGGTGCCCGCGCAGGTGACTGTCGAATTCCAAAGCATCCGTTTTATCATATTCCGTCTCGTGTTTGACAATCCCTTCCAGTACTTCCCAGGTGAGGTTCAACCCCGGGAATTGCGGGTAGCGTTGTTCGATCTCTGTCACGATCCGGTAAGATTGGTGATTGTGGTTGAATCCTCCATAACCAGCCATCAGCTCATTGAGTGTTTGTTCACCGGAATGGCCAAATGGCGGATGACCCAGGTCGTGCGCCATACAAATCGATTCCACCAGATCCTCATTGGCTCCCATCGCCCTGGCGAGGGTTCGACCGATTTGAGTAACCTCGAGGGTATGGGTCAGACGGGTGCGGTAGTAATCACCTTCGTAGTTGATAAACACTTGCGTCTTGTACTCCAGGCGACGAAAGGCCGTCGTATGCAAAATGCGGTCACGATCTCGTTGAAAACAGGTGCGGTACTCCGGTTCTTTCTCCGTGTATTTTCGTCCTTTCGATTGGCTGGCGTGCACCGCGTAAGGGGCGAGAGATTCATTTTCCAACATTTCAAGTTGTAATCTTGTAGTTTTCATCCATGAATCCTTTCAACCAGTACTGATCAACGTTCCCGCGCATTTTCCAGCAAGCGCGTTCCGGATGCTTTGATCTTCTACGCCGGAAAAAATACACACATCGCGGCAATGCCCGGCCTTTACCAGGTCCAGCATACCTGTCACTTTGCTGCGCATACCACCGGTCACGTCCGGGCTTTCAGACGCGGCCAGGTGAAGCAAAGACTGTTGAAAATTCTCCGGCGTGATTCTCTTGAATATCTGCGTTCTCTGAGGAAAGTCTTTCCAGATTCCCTTTTCAATGCCTGCCAGCAGAATGCGGGTTGGTTGTAAAAACGCTGCAAGATACTCATACTGTTCTTCTGTGGAAAGGATCGTCCCACCTAATGCTAGGTCATAGACCACATCACCGAAGATGACGGGAACAAGCTTGTGTTTCAAAGAAGCCTGGATCTGTGAAATGTTCCAGGAAATGATCTTATGCGAACGGGTTATAACCTGGGCGGATGGAGGAAATGCAATCACGGGCAGACCGGTTCTGACCAGGCTTTCCATAACGATCTGGTTTAACGCTTTAGCCTGCCGCCAAACCTCAGCAAACCCCCGCCAATCGCTATCTGAGTTCACCCCATCCCGGGTGCCGTATTTTTGCGCGGCAAAGTGACCGAATGATCCTGAGCCATGCCCGATCAGGATCTGCCGGGTTGGATCAGCCCGCAGCGCAAGGCTGATCTCGCCAGCGATCCTATCGATCACATCAGTTTTGGCCGTATTCGCGGTATTCTTATCCGTGATCAAAGAACCACCCAGTTTAAGGAAAACCAGTTCAGTCATGGCTGCTTTCGCCTTTGCCGGAAATTGAGGTGACAATGATATTGTTGGCACCAACACTCAAGAGCGCTGCGCTTACCACGTCGATTTTTCCAGGCTCGACCAGGGCGATGATATTTCCACCGCCACCTCCGCCTGACAATTTTGCGCCGCTTGCGCCTGCTTCCAACGCGGCATTGACCATCCGGTCAAGATTCGCCGTCGATACGCCAATTTCACGCAGCAACCGGTGATTTTCGGTCAGCAATCCGCCGTTTTTCAGCAAACTTCCATTGCACAATACAGCGTGTACACGCATGGTCACTGTTGCAATTTGTTCAAATAATTGGTCGTACCTGGCGCTGTCTTCCTGCCACCGTAATCTCACACCTTCCACCACTTCTGCAGTCGAACTTGCCGTACCGGAGTCTGCGATGATCAGGGTAAACCCATTGCGGACGTCTAAGAATTCGATCCGTTTATCTTTCTGGAATAGAATCGGCGCTCCAAATGTGATCACGGTGTTATCAATACCGGAAGGGGTTCCATGATGGATCTTTTCGATCTCGTAAGCGATGTTGTTAATCGAGACATCCGGCAAAGGGTGCCCCAGGAAATTAGCCAGCGCTCTGGCTAGTGAAACAGTCACTGAAGCACTGGATCCAAGCCCTGCGCCCAGTGGGATACCGGTTGTGATGCGGATCTCACATGAAGGCAGGTTCTTGATGCGAAGTTCCTGTTGTACCAAAGTAATGGTCTTGCGCAGTGGATGCTCCTCATTTATTTCAGACAGATCCGCATCTAGGTTAATGTTTGGGGCGATCACGCGCACACTGCCTGGCAGAGCGGCTGGCCTGGCCAGGATCGACGTCCTGGTTCGTACCTGCGTCACAGGCATGGCAATCGCGGGTTTTCCGTAAACGACTGCATGTTCACCACAAAGGATGATCTTTCCAGGGGCTGTTGCGTAGATGGCTGGCATTGGATTAGTAGAGATAAAAAACGACCATTACCGTTATCGCCCACAGGAGAACTGCCACCTGGATGGGACGATCCTTGAGGAGGATCTCTTCGGGTTCTCCACCCTCGTTACGCATCTGGATCAGGTAAAGGTAACGCAGGATGCCGTAAAGCACGAAGGGGATTGTGAGCATCATCGCGTGGTTGTCAGGCAGGTTAGCCCCGGAAAATGTGTAAAGTGAATAAGCAATAATGGTTGAGGCAGAGACCACCGTGATATATTGATCAACCAGCGCGATCGAATATCCGGATAGAACCTTGCGGTGAGATTGTGGATTGTCGTTGACCAGCACGGACAACTCAGCGCGCCGCTTGCCAAACCCAAGATACAACGCCAGCAGGGTGGTGACCACGTATAACCAGGGTGAAAAACGTTGCACCTCAATGACAGATACACCAGCGGCAACGCGCAGTACAAAACAACCGGCTATCACCAGTACATCGATAATAGCCATATGTTTAAGCCACTTTGTATAAAGCAGGTTCAGCAGAAAGTACCCGACGCAAATGACTAAGAAAACTTTGGATAAAAAGAACGCACCAACCAGGCTGATGAGCAGCAGCACGGTGGCGGTGACCAATGCTGTACTGATGGGAAGTTTGCCTGATGCGATGGGGCGATTCTTTTTAACCGGATGATTGCGGTCGGATTCACGATCAAGAATGTCGTTGATGATGTAAACACTGCTGGCCAAAAAGCAGAATAATAAAAAAGCTTCAAGCGTATCCAGAAAAGCTTCCAGGTTTAAAAGTTTCCGGTCAAACACCAGCGCAGCAAAAATGAAGGCGTTCTTGGTCCACTGCCTGGGTCGCATGGCTTTTAGGATGAGCTTCAACATGTATTTAATATATCACAAGACCTAACTTCAATTGTAAAATTATGGAATGGAGAAAATCAGACTTGACGTATTGATCGAGAAAAAAGGTCTTGCGCATAGTCGTACTCTGGCCCAGCGTTTGGTTATGGAAGGAGCTGTTCGTGTGAACGGGCAGGTGGCGCTGAAACCTTCGATGCAGGTGAACCCTACGGACAAAATCGAGATCGAAGAGCCTCCGCGTTTTGTTTCAAGAGGTGGAGAGAAACTATTGGCTGCGATCGAGGCGTTTGGATTGGTCGATCTGGAAGGCAGAATCTGTGTGGATGTTGGCGCCAGCACAGGCGGCTTTACAGATTGCCTTTTGCAGCACAAGGCCGCCCGGGTTTATGCGGTGGATGTGGGTTATGGTGTGTTGGAGTGGAAGATCCGTAATGATCCACGTGTGGTGGTTATGGAAAAAACTAACGCGCGTTACATCACCGGTTTTGATGACCTGATCGAGCTGGTGGTGGTAGATGCATCTTTTATATCTCTGCAAACATTACTGCCAGTCATTAAGAACTGGTTTGTTGATCAACAAGGAACTGTTGTCGCTTTGATCAAACCTCAATTCGAAGCCGGACGCGCGGAAACCGCTCGCGGCAGCGGGGTGATCAGGGATCCACTAATTCACAAAGCAGTGCTCGAAAAAACCCTGACTTTCGCTCAGACAACCGGTTTCCAGGTGATGGGTTTGATCCGGTCTCCATTAATCGGTCCGAAAGGAAACATCGAATTCCTGGTTCACCTCACACTCCCAAAAGGGGAAGACCAGGACATCAACGCGATGGTGCAGGCATTATTTCCAGAGCCTTTCCAGGATCAAGGAACACCGCCAGGTCCGTAACTTCAATTTGAAATAAGGTATACTTTAGCCGATATGTCTGCAGAACTGATCCGTAACTTCTGTATCATTGCCCATGTGGACCATGGTAAGTCGACGCTCGCGGACCGCATGCTGCAACTTACCGGTACTGTCTCTGACCGGGAAATGGTGGCGCAAGTATTAGATACCATGGATCTGGAGCGTGAGAAGGGTGTCACGATCAAGGCTTCAGCGGTCAGGATGAGCTACACCTATAAAGAAAAGGTGTACGAGTTAAACCTCATTGATACTCCCGGTCATGTTGATTTTAATTACGAAGTAAGCCGTGCTCTTGAAGCCTGTGAAGGCGCGCTGCTAGTGGTAGATGCCACGCAGGGTGTGGAAGCGCAAACTCTTGCCAACCTGTACCTGGCGATCAGCTCCAACCTCACAATACTGCCGGTCATCAACAAGATCGATCTGGCGTCTGCCAGGCCGGATGAAGTAGCCGAGGAGATCGAAGCCTTGCTGGGTGTGCCGGCTGAATCGATCCTCAAGGTTTCAGCCAAGGATGGAGTTAACGTCGAACAGGTGCTCGATGCCATAGTAACCCAGATTCCGCCGCCGCAAGGCGATGATCACAAACCACTGCAAGCGCTGATCTTTGACAGCCATTACGATTCATACAAGGGCGTTGTGGCTTATGTACGTGTCATGGAAGGCTGCATCGAACCGGATGCAACCCTGCGGCTGATGGCTACCCGCGCGGATATCAAACCTGTTGAAATCGGAGTATTCTCACCTGGTATGATCCCGGTGCAGGTGCTAAACGCCGGGGATGTTGGTTATGTGGCTACCGGTCTCAAAACTGTAAAAGAATGCCGTGTGGGTGATACTTTCACGCTTGCTGCTGACCCAGCTGAAAGACCGCTCCCTGGTTATCTTCATCCCAAACCGATGGTGTTCGCCGGCATTTACCCAGTTGAAGGAGAGGATTACGAGGAGCTGAAAGAAGCTCTTGACCGCCTTCAATTAAATGATGCCTCACTGACATTTGAACCTGAAACCTCACAAGCGCTCAATTTCGGTTTTCGCTGCGGATTCCTGGGTTTGTTCCACATGGAGATCATCCAGGAACGCATTGAACGGGAATATGACCTGAATATTGTGGTCACCGCGCCATCAGTGGAGTACGAAGTGGTGCTTTTGAATGGCGAAATCGAACGCATCTCCTCGCCTGCCAGGTTGCCGGATGAAAGTACGATCGTTGAGGTGCGTGAGCCGTGGATGCGTCTTGAGATCATCTCACCGACCGGCTTTTACGGCACCATCATGGAGCTGGCGATCAAACGCCACGGAACCTACATATCTCAGGATTATCCTGCCCCAAACCGGGTTCAATTGAATTATGACATTCCACTTTCTGAATTGATCGTGGATTTCTTTGATGAGTTAAAATCACGCACTCGTGGTTATGCTTCGATGGATTACCATTTCCTTGAATACCGCACTGGGAACTTGGTTAAACTGGAGATTCTGGTGGACAACGAACCGGTTGACGCTCTGGCAGCAATCGTCCATAAGGAAGATGCTTACCACAAGGGTCAGGCTTTGATTACCAAACTTAAGAAACTGATCCCGCGCCAGATGTTTGATGTGGCAATCCAGGCATCAGCCAGCGGAAGGATCATCTCACGCGCAACAGTGAAAGCGCTGCGCAAGGATGTTCTGGCAAAGTGTTACGGTGGTGACATCACCCGCAAGAAAAAGCTGCTCGAGAAACAGAAAAAAGGGAAGCGCCGCATGAAAATGATCGGCGACGTGGAGATCCCCCAGGAGGCGTTCATGGCTGTTCTAAAATTGGAGGATGATTGAACGCACCTTCTGAAAACAAACGTGGTAAGGTGCTACGTTGGCTACCCGGGGTCGTGATCAGCGCGATCGCTATTTATGCGGTCATCCGTTTTACCCATGGTCAGGATTTCGGTACAGCCCTAAGGTCTGTCAAACCCTGGTTTATTGTCTTTCAAGTCGTTATTTCTGTTCTTACCTTACTGACGCGTGCACAGGCGTGGCGGACGATCCTGGGCAAACGTGTAAAGCTCAAAACCTGTTTTTTTGGCATCAGCGAAGGATATTTGCTGAATAATCTCTTTCCCCTGCGGGCTGGCGAGATCGGCAGAGCCTTGTTTGTCGGCCGGTCATCCGGATTGGGAACTTTGCACATCCTGTCAACCATCCTGATTGAGCGGGCTTTTGATATTTTCTTCGCTGCCAGCATCCTTTTATTGACACTTTCAAAGGTGGTGGAGGCAGCCTGGATCAAACCGGTTGCTTTTACAGCCTTTTTTGTGGTCATCGCTGGTCTGGTTTTTCTTTTTTTGATCTCGGTAAACCGCGAAAAATTCCAGTCCTGGTTACAGGGGAAAAATTTCCATTCGGGGTTCATTAACAATCGCATCCTGCCGCAAGTCAACAAGGTCATGGATGGATTATCCGCGCTGGTACATCCCGGACAGTTTTTTCTGAGCCTTTTTTGGATAGGGATCAACTGGGGGATCTGGGTGGTTATGTATTACGTCTCCGTCGCCCAGATCGTCCCGGATGCACCACTCTGGTGGGGTGGATTCATCGGCAGTGTTCTAGCGCTCGGTGTGGCCATACCCGCTGCACCTGCATCAGTAGGTGTCTATGAGGCTGCTGTGATGGGAGCGTTTGCTGTATTGGGTGTCTCCGGAAGTTCCGGGCTGGCTTACGCCATTGTTCTGCACCTGGTGCAGATCGTAGTTACCACCACCTTCGGCTTGTGGGGTATGATCCGCGATGGGCGCAGCCTATCTTCGCTGTTAGCTTCTGTGCTTGAAAAACAGCGAAATGACACTAACGCAATTGACGAGGAGCATTGATGGCAGGTTATACATTAATTACCGGTGGAGCTGGTTTTATTGGATCCAATTATGCGGCGCGCTGCCTATCGCGTGGTGAAAAGGTGGTGATCTTTGACAATCTTTCCCGTCATGGGGCTGAACTTAACATCGAGTGGTTGAGCGACCGCTTTGATCGCAAGTCATTCGAGTTGATCAAAGAGGATATCCGTGACGCTGAAGCCGTTAAGGCAGCTGCAAAAGGGGCTGACCGGATCCTGCACCTGGCTGCTCAGGTGGCAGTTACAACCTCGGTGACCGATCCAAAGACCGATTTTGAGATCAACGCTAATGGCGCCTTCAACGCGCTTGAGGCTGCCCGTGCTTCAGGCCGCAAGCCGGCTTTCCTTTACGCATCAACCAATAAGGTGTACGGGGGTATGGAGGATGTGGCGGTTGTGGAACTGGAAAGCCGTTACGATTACCGTGATCTTCCTGAGGGAGCCTCCGAAAAGCAGCCTTTGGATTTTCACTCGCCCTACGGATGCTCAAAGGGATGCGGCGATCAATATGTACGCGATTACAACCGGATCTATGGTCTGCCGACAGTGGTTTTTCGCCAATCCTGTATTTATGGCATACGCCAATTTGGAGTGGAAGACCAGGGCTGGCTGGCATGGTTTGTAATAGCTGCTTTGATCGGTCGCCCGATCACGATTTACGGGAACGGAAAACAGGTGCGTGACGTATTATTCATTGATGATCTGCTGGACGCGTATGACGCGGCTTTTGGTCAAATAAAAGCAAGCGCCGGACAAATCTTCAACATTGGCGGCGGCAGGCAGAATTCGATCGCCGTGTGGACAGAATTTCGACCACTCCTGGAAAATTTGATTGGCAAACCGATCAAGACTAAGATGAAGGAGTGGCGCCCCGGTGACCAGCCTGTGTTCATCTCTGATATTCGCAAGGCGCAAAACCTGCTCGGTTGGCAGCCTAAGATTGGCGTGGAGCAGGGCATCAGGCGCTTATTCAATTGGGTGAAAGAGAACCAGAGTCTATTTGAATGAAAGTATTGATCGTTCTAACCTACTACAGACCGCACATAAGCGGATTGACCATATATGCAGAACGGATAGCCAGGGCTCTTGCGAAACGCGGTCACCAGGTAACCGTACTGACCTCGCAATTTGATCCAAGATTATCGCTGGAGGAGATTTGTGATGGTGTGCGTGTGGTCAGGGTGCCTGTGCTTGCGCGCTTGAGCAAGGGGGTGATCATGCCCTCCCTGGGTCGTATTGCGAGCAAACTGGTAAAGGAACACGATGTGATCCAATTGCATCTACCGCAATTCGATGCAGCCGGTGTGGCATTGCGCGGCAGGTTGCATAAAAAACCCACCGTCATCACCTATCATTGTGATCTTGAACTTCCGCCGGGCTTGTTCAACCGTATCGCCAATCTGGCTGTACTGGCAATGAACGAACTGGCAGCGCTCTTCACGCATGAGATAGTCACGTATACAGAAGATTATGCCAACCATTCCAGGTACACCCGCCGTCACATGAAAAAGGTGAAGATCATACCACCACCGGTGGTATTACCTGCCACAACCGCGGATGATAGAGCGGCTTTCCACGCTGAACATAACCCGAAGGATCAGCGGCCGGTGATCGGAATGGCAGCGCGCCTAGCGACAGAAAAAGGGGTTGAAGTGCTGCTGAAAGCGATGCCGGAAGTATTAAAAAGGCACCCGAACGCGTTATTCCAGTTTGTTGGACCTTACAAAAACATCATAGGTGAGGAACAGTATTTTAAACGCCTGGAACCTGAATTTCGGAAATACGAGACGAATGGCAACTGGCAATTCCTCGGATCGATGTCACCAGCCCAGATGTCGGCTTTTTATGCCAACCTTGACTTGCTGGTGGTGCCAAGTTTGAACTCGACCGAAGCCTTTGGATTGGTGCAGATAGAAGCGATGATGAACGGTGTACGTTGTATTACCTCAAACCTGCCTGGCGTCCGTCAACCGGTGAAGATCCACAAAATGGGCGCGATCTTCCCGATCGGGGATTCCGGGGAACTGGCACGGAAGATTCTGGAAGCGTTAGATCACCCGGAGTATCTGCAACAAGCGAATATGGATTTCACCGTCTATGAGCCTGACAAGGTCGCAGCGCAATATGAAGCGTTGTTTTCTGAGATCAATGCCAAAATAAGAAACTCACCCTGATTTCTGCCGGAGCGTAGAGAGTGTCGGCCGAACCCGTAGCATTACAAAGATCAAAAGATCTTAAATCTATTTCCAGACCTATTCCAACCTGGGTCTGGGATGTTCTGTTGGTCCTCGTGTTGATCGTGGCGGGTACGTTGCGGTTTACCGGAATCGAGTGGGATGGAACCCAGCATTTGCATCCGGATGAACGTTTTTTGACGATGGTAGAAACTTCCATCAGTCCTGTCAGCAGCATCCGCGAGTATTTCGATACCTCAGCTTCCAGTTTGAACCCGAACAACCGGGGATTTACCTTTTATGTATACGGAACCTTGCCCTTGATCATCGTTAGGTACGTGGGTGAATGGGTGGGCATGACAGGGTATGACGAGATCAACGTTGTCGGCCGTATGCTTTCTGGGATTTTTGACCTTGGAACGATCCTTTTTATCTACCTGATCGGGCGACGGCTTTATCGTCAGGCAAGACTTGGCTTACTGGCTGCCTTGTTCAGCGCGCTGGCAGTGCTTCAGATCCAGCTCTCGCATTATTTCACTGTTGATAACTTTGCCAATTTCTTTACTTATGCGGCAATCTATGTGGCTGTCAGAATTGCGACTAGTACGCGTGAATTACCGTTAAGCAATGTCGAGGATATCAGTGAGGATAAGCTCCCTATCTGGTTGACCTCTCACTGGAGATCAATTCTACCTTACGCGATGTTTGGCTTGTTATACGGCGCTGCGTTGGCCTCAAAAGTAAGTGTGTACGCACTGGCAGCGCTTTTACCACTTTCGTCTTTCCTTTACTACAAAAAACTGCCTGAATCTCAAAAGCGAACCAGCCTGGCATTGCTCACCAGGAACCTAGTCATCGCAGGTATTGTGGCCTTTGTGGCTTTCAGAATCTTCCAGCCGTACACCTTTGCCGGGCCTGGTTTCTTTAACTTGAAGATCAATCCAGGGTGGCTCAGCAGCCTGCGTGAATTATCGGTGATCCAATCTGGAGAGGTCGACGTTCCGTACGCGTTGCAGTGGGCAAGGAGGCCGGTTACCTTTACTATAAAAAATCTTGTTCTTTACGGGTTTGGCATTCCGTTAGGGGTGCTTTCATTAGCCGGACTAGTTTGGATGGGTTGGCGAATCGTAAAGGGGGATTGGGAAAAACACCTGCTGTTATGGGTTTGGGCAGCTTTTGTTCTGGTCACTCAATCGTTGTCGCATGTTAAAAGCATGCGATATGTGATCGCCATTTATCCAGCGCTGGCTCTGATCGCCGCCTGGGTGATATTTAAATTGTTTGAAACCGGCTCATCAGAAATTCAAAAGATGAGATTCTTCCGTTTCAATTGGAAGAAGGTCCTGGCAATATCAGCCCTGGTGATCACTGTGATCGGAACTGCTTTATGGGCTTTTGGTTTCACGTCAATCTACAAGCGACCAGTGACACGGGTGGCAGCGAGCGACTGGATCTATGAGAATATTCCGGCAGCGATCAACTTGAGCATCACTGATGAAAATGGTGTTTCGTTCAATCAGCCGGTGGCTTACCAAAATGGCGCGCTGATATCCTTCGATAAACCTTATCGCTACAGGTTTACTGCCGTAAATGACACGACAGCTAATCAAGTGAACCTGCAACACGTCCTGAACCAGATTGACACCGGTGCCCAGGTTTCATTAATGGTTTCCATTTATGAGGACGAGAATGGCCAACTTACTTACCTGGGCGGAGGGTTTCAACAGTCTGATTTCAAACCGGTTTCCGATTCAAACGGTGAAAAAGCGGAGCTGGTTCTGCAACAACCTGTGCTGCTCCTGCAGGGAAAACAGTACTTGCTTGAATTTGCAGTGGTTGAAACTGAGGTGTTCCTACGCATTGCTGGAGCTGTCACTCTCGAGACCTCCGCTGACGTGCAGTATTTTCCTCAACCGGTCTACCGCCTGACGCAGGAAACCCCCTACCAGCTGCTCTTCTTCCCCCGGCAATCCGGTACCCTCTCTGAAATCAAATTGAATCGGGTGGTTGACCTGATGAATACCGGTAAAGAAACCCGGCTGACTTTAGCCCTGGCTGATTCAAACCACCCGGAAACCATTTTATCCAAAGGAGAAATAACAGATGACTTTGCTCCTGTTATAGATCCGCGTGGCGAACAGCAGCTACTTAAACTGGACCAGCCATTATACCTGTCAAAGGATACCGGTTATTACCTTTTCTTTTACGTCGAAGGGGAGGCAGAACTGGGCATCTACAACAGCATCAGCGTGGTGGAATCCACCTGGGATGATGCGCTGCCCGTCAACCTGTATGGTTACAATGTTTTTGGATTTCAGGATGGGCTTTTTGGCAACAATCTTAACCTGGAGTTGTACTGGGAAGATAATCAGGACAAATTGGACCGGTTGATCTTCTCATTGGATCAGGCGGATGCCATCTTCATCAGTTCAAGCCGGCAGTGGGGATCCATCTCGCGAGTTCCTGAACGTTATCCGCTAACCACAGAGTACTACCGTGCACTGCTGGGGTGCCCGCAGGATGAAACCGTCGTGTGGTGTTATTCAGTGGCGGAACCGGGAATGTTCAAGGGGGAGTTGGGATTTGAGCTTGCTGCAACATTTCAGCATGATCCCCAGATCGGAAACCTGTCGGTAAATGACCAGTTTTCTGAGGAAGCCTTCACTGTCTATGATCACCCCAAAGTGTTCATCTTCCGCAAGAGCGCGGATTATGATCCGCAGCAGGTGAGATCGCTTCTGGGTGCTGTGGACCTGGGTGAGGTCGTCCATATGACACCCAAACAGGCTGGCGAGATCAACGGCAACCTCATGCTTTCCGCTACGGAAAAGGAAAGGCAGACCTCGGGAGGAACCTGGTCAGAGCTGTTTCGGGCTGATTCCCTGCTCAACCGTCACCAATGGCTGGCTGCACTGGTTTGGTATCTGGTTTTGACCTTTCTTGGTTGGATGGTCTTTCCACTGGTAAGGGTATTCCTGAAGGGTTTGCCCGACCGTGGTTATCCATTCAGTCGGTTGGTAGGCTTGCTCCTGCTGGCTTATCTCACCTGGCTGGCCGGCTCGGCCGGGATTGCTTTCAGCCGGTTGACCATCAGTCTTGTGTTGCTCCTGCTGATAACGGTCAGCGGTGTTGTCACATTCAGGGACCGCCAGTCTATTTTCGAAGAGTTCAAGAAAAATCGAAAGACGATCCTTGTTGTCGAAGGACTGTTTCTCCTGTTTTTCCTGATTGATCTCCTCATCCGTATTGGCAATCCGGACCTATGGCATCCATGGAAAGGTGGAGAGAAACCGATGGACCTCTCCTACTTTACAGCGGTGCTGAAGAGCACAACCTTTCCTCCATATGATCCATGGTATTCAGGCGGGTATATCAATTATTACTACTATGGTTATGTCATTGTGGGCGTGCTGGTTAAATGGCTGGGAATAGTGCCTGCCGTTGCATACAACCTGATCCTGCCAACCCTCTTTGCCCTGGCCGGGATGGGCGCTTTCAGTATCGGATGGAATCTCATTCACCCGGGTAGCCATCGATCCACCAGCGACAAGGAAGACTTGCCGCCAGACAGCGGCAAACATCGATTCTATGCCGGAATCGCTTCCGCTCTGGCGGTATTGGTAGCGGGCAACCTGGGCACGTTCAGAATGTTCGCGCAGGGGTTTAAACGCCTGGGTGCTCCCAACGGCGTAATTGACGGAGCGGGATTTTTTGAATCCATAGGCTGGTTCTTTTCAGGTCTGGCGCGTTTCATCACCGGGGCAAAATTACCCTTCGGGTATGGTGAGTGGTACTGGAATCCATCACGTGCCATCCCCGGTGATGTCATTACAGAATTTCCATTCTTTACTTTTACATACGCTGACCTGCATGCTCACATGATCGCGCTGCCGATCACCATTCTGGCGTTGGGATGGGCGTTGGCGGTCTTGTTGAGAAAATGGGATGTGCAGAGCAACCGGACCTGGCGGGATTGGCTCAGCCTGCTCGTCACGATCCTGTTCGGTGCGTTTGTTATTTCTACTCTGCGCCCCACTAACACCTGGGACCTGCCGACCTATATGCTTTTTGGCGGGATCGTCCTGTGTTACTCCAGCTATAGAAACATGACCTTGCCGGCGAGATTACTGCCACGGCTCCCGGCCTGGGTGAGGAAGGCTGTTTTCTCCGGTCTATTGGTCGGGGTATTGATCACCGGGGTATCCCTGTTTTACCTCCCCTTCACCGATAAATTTGGCCAGGCTTATGGCAGTATCAGCGTGTGGAAGGACGCGCATTCACCGCTGGGCTCTTACCTGGTGCATTGGGGTTGGCAGTTATTCCTGATCATCAGCTGGTTCTTCTGGGAAACCCGCGAATGGCTGGCGAGCACCCCTGCTTCTGCCATCAATAAAATAAAACCTTACATGGGGTACATCCAGGTGGTCGGACTCCTTTTCCTGCTGGTGCTGGTCTTATTAACATTGATGGGGATCAGCATTGGATGGCTGGTTGGAATTCTGGGAGTCTGGGCGGCTATTCTGTTATTCCGCCCTAATCAAGCGGAGACCAGACGGCTTGTCCTCTTTATGGTGGGGACGGGACTTGTTCTTACCCTCTTTGTGGAGCTGTTTGCGCTGGAGGGAGATATTGGGCGGATGAACACCGTCTTTAAGTTCTATTATCAGGCCTGGACGTTGCTTAGCCTGAGCGCTGCGGCGGCATTAATTTGGATGCTTCCTGCGGTAGTTACAGCCTGGCGTAGGGGGACTTCGAACTTATGGCAGGCAGCTCTGATCCTGCTCCTGTTTGGCGCTTTTCTTTACCCGGTTCTTGCCAGCGCAGATAAAATCCGCGATCGGATGTCTGATTCCGCTCCAGGCGGGTTGGACGGCGACGCCTTCATGCAGACCTCCTTTTATAATGACCAGGGTGTCGATATGGATCTGAACCAGGATTACCAGGCGATCGAATGGATGCGAAGGAACGTTCAAGGCTCACCAGTGATCGTAGAAGCCAACACAGTGGAATACCGTTGGGGCAATCGCTATACGATCTACACCGGTCTTCCTGGGGTATTGGGTTGGAACTGGCATCAACGGCAGCAACGGGGATTCCTCTCTTATAACGGTATCGCCAACCGGCTGAACGAGATCCCAGGCTTCTACCTGACTGAGAACGTCGCGGATGCCCTCAACTTCCTGCGTAAATATGAGGTCAAATACATCGTTTTAGGACAACTGGAACGCCTGTATTACTACGGGGCGGGACTCGATAAATTTCAGCAGTTTAATGGTGTATATTGGCAGGAAGTATTCCGCTATGATGACACTGTTATTTACGAAGTGCTCGATAATAAAGCGGGTGAATAGTAATGGGTGAAGTTTTTAGTATCCTGAGCTGGTACCTTGTCATCACGCTGGTCGGCATCAGCGCGTTGCCGTTGGCGTTTCGATTCTTATACCGGTTGCCGGGTAGAGGAGTAACGCTTGCTCGCCCGCTGGGTCTGCTAATTTGGGCGTTTGTGTTCTGGTTGTTAAACTCACTGGGCATTCTGCAAAATGACCTGGGCGGACAGATCGCTGCGTTTATTGTTTTGCTGGTATTTTCAATACTGGCAACGCGCGGTGGAAAATTCCACGAGTTGCTCGCCTGGTTAAAAACATCCAGACAGACAATTCGGGTAGGGGAATTATTGTTCCTGCTTTTATTCATCGGGTGGGCATGGATCAGGGGGATGAACCCTGAGGCAGCTTATACCGAAAAGCCAATGGAACTTGCTTTCATCAACTCTATCCTGCGATCTCCAGTTTTCCCTCCGCAGGATCCGTGGCTGTCAGGTTACGCTATCTCTTATTATTATTTTGGCTACGTGATGATCGCCATGCTCGCCAGGATCACCGTTGTATCCGCTTCAGTTGCGTTTAACCTGACCAGCGCTTTATGGTTCGCCATGACGGCAGCCGCTTTATACGGCGTGGTATACGACATTACTTCGATCTGGGGAAGACGCGAGGGATTGCCAGAAGGTTTCAGTCGAAGGGCAGGTTTGTTAGGACCTCTGTTCGTCCTGATCATCAGCACGGTGGAGGGGGTGTTGGAGTTCCTCCATTCCGGCGGCGTTTTCTGGAAGGATGCCGGCAACGGGACACTGACCTCCAGGTTTTGGACATGGCTGGGAATCCTTGATCTGAATGTACCACCCCCAACTCCGTTCGACTGGATCCCATCGAGGGCTTCAGGATGGTTATGGTGGAGAGGCTCACGGGTGATACAGGATATGACCCTCAGCGGTGCCAACGTAGAGGTAATCGATGAATTTCCTTTCTTCTCCTACCTCCTGTCTGATCTGCACCCGCATCTACTGGCTGTGCCATTCACATTGATCGCTGTGGCTGTCGCTCTCAACCTTTTCGCAGGAGCCAGGTTGTTTATCAATAATGAGGACAACCGGATCACTGCCTGGTTAAAGAATTGGACCTTCTGGTTGACCGCGTTGATACTCGGAAGCCTGGGTTTTATTAATACATGGGATTTTCCCATTTATGTCGGGCTTTTCTGCCTGGTCTGGGCGTTTATGCGTTACCAATCAGAAGGTTGGAAAATCTCAATTTTGTGGAATTTCTTAAAAAACGGGCTGGCGCTCGGCGTCGCCGGTTTCGTACTTTACCTGCCGTTCTACCTTGGTTTTGATTCGCAGGCTGGCGGTATCCTGCCCAGCCTCGAGTTTATGACGCGTGGAGTGCACTTCTGGGTGCTTTTCGCAGCCCTGCTGATCCCAATATTCGCTTTTGTGATCGTTTGCTTTACGGATAGTTATTACCGGAAGAGCTTCATGGCTGGTTTGAAGATTGTATCGATCCTCCTGATCGGCTTATTTGTTCTTTCAATGTTATATGGAGGATTGCTGCTTTCTTTGCAGCAGATTGGCCCACAATTTACCGCCTCGACAAACGGAACGATAGCAGCGCTTGGTGTGAAATTGACACAGGCTGGTCACGCGCTGGCGGGTGTGCACGGTAATTTCCCCGCGGGCGATATTCTGCTGCAGGGATTACTGAGGCGAATTAAAGCGCCCGGCACCTGGTTAACACTTGGGTTCCTGCTGACTTTAATCCTGACGGTCCTGATCAGAAGAGACCAAAAACAGTCTAAAGTAAATGATGCAACTGATGAATTCAGCAGTCCAGAAGAAATAACCGGCGAAATTAAAATTGCAATAAGGATCGAGTCGTTTGTGCTGATCCTCACTTTGCTGGGTGTGTTTCTAACACTTTTCCCTGAATACCTGTACTTGCGCGACCAGTTTGGAACGCGTATGAACACCATTTTTAAGTTCTATTACCAGGCCTGGATCCTGTGGGGAATTGCCGCTGCTGCCGGTAGCGCAATTCTCTTTCATAAATTGCGCGGTTGGCGCATGATTGTGTTTCAGGTGTTGTGGGTGTTGACCGTTTTTGCCGGGTTGACCTACCCCGCTGTGATGTTGTGGAACAAGACCGGGCAGTTTTCAATGAAGGAATGGACACTGGATGGCAACGCCTACTTCCAGCGCTATTATCCTGGTGATTACGCGGCTATAACCTGGCTGCAACAAGCGCCGTTAGGTGTCGTCGTGGAAGCAGTGGGCGGCAGCTATACCGATTTTGCACGGGTTTCTACCCGTTCCGGTCAACCAACTGTGCTGGGCTGGCCGGGACATGAGAGTCAATGGCGTGGCGGCGGAGAAGAAATGGGATCCCGCTACGCTGATGTTCAGCTCATTTACGAAAGCGGTGATTGGACTGAGACATCCCGACTGTTGGATGGATATAATATTAGATATGTTGTTGTCGGAAATCTGGAACGGACAACTTACAAGGTTAACGAAGAAAAATTAAACCAGATGCTGACCGTGGTATACCGCAACGAGGAAGTAACCATATACGAAGTAGCCACAAATTCAGGAGCTTTTCAGCAATGAGCGCCATTGGTGATCGAAACACACAGCATTGCCGCGCCGATTGGGGCTACGTGGCTATCTTACTTGTAGCCGCCGGGTTGAGGTTCGCTTCACTGGGCAGCAACCCGCTTGATGACCAACAGGCGCATCTCGCTTTGCAGGCTTTATCGATCAGCAAAGGTGAGTTGGTGAACCTTAGCGGTCAGCCGGGATATATCGCGCTGACTTCAGTGTTATTTGATCTGTTTAAGGCTTCCGGATTCTGGTCGCATTTCTGGCCAGCATTATTTGGAACCGGTGCGGTATTGCTTCCGCTCCTCTACCGGAAATGGCTAAGTCAGAGAAATACTTTAATTCTCGCAGGTTTGATCGCGCTGGATCCTGTGCTGATCGGTGCATCCAAAACAGCCGGTGGGACGATGATGGCTATGGTCGCTGTGCTGGCGGCGCTAGGATTCTGGTTGAACAAAAAACCTGTCTTGAGTGGATTATTTCTCGGAATTGGCTTGATCGGCGGGAGTGGTTTCTGGATTGCCCTGTTGATCTTCGCAGGATTAGTCGGGTTTTTTGGGAGACAGATCCTTGATGTAGACAACGATCAGGTTACCGGACTGGCTCATCGCCGTCCGATCTTCACCGTTTCAAGCGTGGCAGCGATAACCGCACTATTGTTGAGCACATTCTTCTTATCTATTCCCAATGGGATCAGTGCCATTGGAACCAGCCTGGTCGAATTTTTCTCAGGTTTGGGAGGGATTGATGACCCTCAAATTGGTGGCAACAGCCTTGCCTGGCTGATCATCGAGTTGCCACTGCTCATCCTCGGAATTTGGGGCTTTATCGATGGCATCATCAAACAAGAGAGATATCCAATCTTCATGGGGGTATGGTGGGGTGTAGCGCTTATACTCGCATTGCTTGATCCGGGTATTGCGGGCAGCCATTTTGTTTGGGTTAGCCTGCCTATGGTGATCTTAGCTGCTTTAAAGTTTTCTGATCACATCCGATTGCCGATTGTGGAAAATCGGCTTATTTTTATTGTTGAGCTCATCCTTGTATTAGCGTTGATCGTATTCTCCCTGTTAAATTTGCTAAATCTCATCAATAATGTCTATCTAACACCAGAAGAAACCCGTAATCGGATCATTGGGACCTTCCTGCCGATCATTCTTCTTGCTGCGATGACCGTTCTATTTGCCTGGGGTTGGTCTTATACCTCCACACGCAACGGTTTTGTAGCCGGGATGGTGGTGTTGTTGCTGACTGGGTTGATCTCCAACACATGGAAATCTGCAGGGTTGGGCAGCCGGCCACAATTTGAAGCCTTTTTCAATAGAGGTTTTCCGGTGGGAGTTCATTCTTTGTTGACCATGTTGGAGGATATTTCTTTATCGCACACCGGGTATGCTGATCGTATCGATATCCAGGTGACCGGATCTGAACAGCCTGCGTTGTTGTGGGCTTTGCGGAATTTTAACGAATTGAGCATCGCGCCTGTATCTAACCCGAATCAGACTCCTTCACTTGTTTTGACAGATGTGGAAACCAAAATCGATCTGCCTGCCTCATACCGGGGACAAAAAATTCTCTGGACGGTCACCCCGGATTACCCAGCGATGGAAGCAATTGATTGGGTCAGATGGTCGCTTTTCCGGACAGCGCCTGAGAGTAAAACCGAGTTGATCCTGTGGGCAAGGAATGACCTTTTCCCCGGCGCACAGAACCCTTAATACTGGAGAAAATACTTGAACAAGCAGGATAAACCACTTGTAATCGCAATAGATGGTCCGGCAGCTTCAGGCAAATCAACTGTGGGTGAATTAATCGCCAAAAAGCTGGGATTCTTTTATTTTGACACCGGGGTAATGTACCGTGCAGCAACGTTAGCGGCTCTAAATGCGTTCGGCAATGTGGATGACGAGGAAGCGGTAACCAGACTGACAGAATCGTGCCGGATCGATGTTCAGCCACCCAGTATTGCGGATGGACGTCCTGCGGATGTTTTGTTGGATGGACAGGATGTCACATGGCAGATCCGCTCCAAATTGGTTGAACAACATGTATCCAAAGTCTCTGCTTATCGCGGGGTCAGAGTAGCGTTGACCGCACAACAACGCCAGATCGGATTGCGGGGGCATATGGTGATGGCGGGTCGAGATATTGGCACAGTAGTCTTTCCTGATGCGCGGTTCAAGATCTACCTGGATGCTTCAGCGGAAGAACGGGCAAAGCGGCGGTTCCTTGAACTGGAACGGCGGGAGGGAAGCGCCTCTTACGATGAGATACTAAACGCGATCATCCGACGCGATCAGTACGATTCAACCCGGATACACGCACCGTTAAAGATTGCAAAAGATGCCTGTGTGATCAATACGGATGGCAAGTCCATCCAACAGGTACTTGAAGAAAGCCTGGCGTATGTCAACCTTCCCGTCGACGGTGCGGACGAGAGCGGATAACCGATCAGGACATAAAAAACCGATAACCCTGGGTGGGTGAGGAGCCAATCATGTGTGACACAATCGTGGCGTTGGGGAATTCGACCCTAGATGGAAATGTCCTATTTGGGAAGAACACGGATCGTGAACCCAACGAGGCTCACGAAATTATAATCATACCCGCAGCGCAGCATGAACCTGGCGCGCAAGTGAAGTGCACATATGTAACCATACCTCAGGTGGAGGAAACATACCGCGTATTGCTTGCCAAACCTTTTTGGATTTGGGGCGCGGAGATGGGTACCAATGAACATGGATTAGCCATTGGAAACGAAGCGGTTTTCACAAAAACACCTTATGAAAAAAAACCGGGCCTCATTGGAATGGATTTTCTGCGCCTTGCTCTGGAGCGTACACGCAGCGCAGAAGCCGCACTTCAATTGATCATCGCCTTGCTTGAGCAATATGGGCAGGGTGGAAATTGCGGCTATGCCCATAAGATGTATTATCACAACAGCTACCTGATCTGTGATCCAGGCGAAGCCTGGGTGCTGGAAACTTCCGGAAGAGAGTGGGCTGCCCTCAAAGTTAAAGATGTGGGTAGTATCTCCAACGCGATTACCATCACCAACAACTGGGATATGGCATCAAAAAATCTTGTGTCCAGCGCGGTTGAAAAGGGCTGGTGCAGAAAATCTGAAGAATTCAGTTTTGCGCGTTGTTATTCTGAGCCAATCTACACCAGATTCAGTGATGCGCGCAAACGACAGATTTGCACGCTAGATCAACTACGAGGAGCAAAGGGCAGCCTGACTGCTGCCCGCTTTATGAGCATTTTGCGGTCGCACCGGCGTGATGACGAAACTGGCTGGTCACCCGCCCGGGGTGTGACCGGTTCCGATGTGTGTATGCACGCTGGTTGGGGACCGGCTCGCGGCAGCCAGACTACCGGCTCCATGGTTTCTATATTGAGCCAAGATTACCCCCCGGTGCATTTTCTGACAGGTACTGCTGCGCCTTGCACTTCGCTTTTCAAACCGGTCTGGCTGGATGCTGGAGTGCCAAATATCGGTCCGCGACCAAATGGTACGTACGACGAAACCACATTGTTCTGGCGGCATGAGCGATTGCACCGCGAGATCCTGCGCGATTACGTCACGCGGATCAAAGTCCTCCCTGAAAAACAGAACATATTTGAGCAGGAGTTGATCGCACAGGTCAACGCCGCACAAACTCTTCCGGTTGAGCTTCGCAACGCGTTGTCAGTTTCCGCGTTCCGCGCAGCTGAAGGGATCGAAGCCCAATGGTTGGACCAGGTTCAAAAGGAACGGATCCAGTACCGGAGATCATTCTTATACAAATCCGCCTGGAATCAACTTGATAGAGAAGCAAAAATGCTATACAGTTAAAGCGCATGGAAATTATTAAACTGCATCTTTTTGATTCAACACCATTCTTTGATACTCCCTACCAATTGTTGGGCTGGGTTGGCTGGTTTGTCTTTGCTGCAGTGATTCTGTGGGTGATCCGGCAAAACATGGATCAGCCGAGGGTCAAAAATTTTTGGCGCATTTTCCTAGTAATGGGGTTGGCCGCAGTTTTCTTTTCCCTCTTCTTCGGTATAGATCTGCCATTTGAAGAGGTAATTCCACTGCCTAACATGCCCAGTGAGAATGCCATTCCGACCCTGATGATTTTTTCTATGCTTCCTGCGCTGGCTGCTGGTGGTATTCTGGGAGTTTGGCCGGCAGCTGTGCTTGGTTTCATCAGCGGATTGATCAGCGCATTAATGAACACCCACTCAGTCTTCACTCCGCTTGAGACAACCGCCCTCGTTGTGTTGCTAGCGTTGCTATTGAGGCAGGATTACCGCACGCCGTTCTTCACATTCCTGCGCCGTCCGATTGGCGCTGCGCTTGTGGTGATCTTATTCTCGATCCCTATCTTTCTCATTAGTACTTTCTTCAGCACCAACGGGTCAATGGCAGCAAAACTGGATTACGCCTTCACACGATCATGGATCCTGATCGTGATCAACGGACTGCAACTGCTGATTGCGGGCATCGTATGCGAGCTATTCAAGATCCACCGCTCTGATCTGTGGGTGAAACCCGCATCGCTTCATCCATCACCAATCGAAACGGGACTGCAGAACCGGATTTTATACACCACTGTACCAATGGTGCTGGTATTATTGTTGACACTTGTCATCGCTGATTGGATCGTAGCCGGTAAGGCTGCTCGGGAAATCCTTATCGATCAGCTTGAAAACTCATCGCAGATTGCTGCCGAAAACATCCCATCGATCCTGGAGACTGGTCAGAGTTTAACTACCGCCCTGGTCGACCTGGACCTGCCGCTCAACAATTCTGAAAAATTACAGAAACTTCTACGCGCAAAAGTTCGTGAGTTGCCTTTCTTCAATCAAATTTTTGTTTTTGACCTTACCGGGGCACCTATAACGGGGTATCCCACAAATGATTTCAGTACCTTCCGAATCTCAATGGAAGAAGAATCAGGTATTATGCTGGCCTTGAACGGTGTGCAGATGCAGCATTACATCGTCCAACCGAATCCCGGAGGAGAATCCGCGCTGATCTCGTTCGTGGCTTCAATCCCAGATGAGTACGGACTTGCGCGGGGTGTGATCGTAGCGCGAACTGATTTTGCCATTAACCTGTTTTCTCAACCAGCTTTGCTGGCTTTAAGGCACCTGGCTGAATCAGGAGGGCAGGGAGCGATCCTTAACGAAACAAACCAGATCCTTTACCATACCAATCCCAACCTGGTGATGACGGATTACACAGGAAGGATTCCCGGAGAAACAGGCTACTTTGAGGATTCAGGGACCATCGGCACCAGGTATATGAATTACGCGACCATTGATGAGGAAAATGGCTGGAAAGTGATCTTATCAATGCCAGCCAGTAATTCTCAGGATCTTGCATTGCGGATAGCAATCCCACTGTTGGCGATTTCCCTCGCCATTTCCATCCTTGCTTTCCTGTTACTGCGTTTTCTCATGCGCACCTTGACCACTTCGCTGGTGCATTTGGCAGATCGCGCGGACGAGATCTCAAAGGGGGAATTACACAGTCAGATCGAAGTAAAAGGTGTGGACGAGATCGGTCGGTTAGGCGCTGCTTTCGAGCGGATGCGCATCAGTTTGAAGTCACGTCTTGAAGAATTGGATACTCTGTTGAAAGTATCTCAGGGAGTCGCTTCTGATTTAAACCTGGAATCCTCATCCATTCATTTATTGAATGCACTCCTTTCATACGGCGCAGACGCTGCAAGTCTTGTGCTGCTTAGGTCTAACCTATCGCGTGGGACTGATGACCTGCAATCATTCCGGGTGGGAGATACTGCAGATCTGTACCAATACCTTGATACAGTTTTGCTTGACCAGGTGATTGAAGAAAAAACGCTGATCATCCCTTCCAAAGGAAGAATCCGTCGGATGGAACTACCCAGGGGTGTTGAAATTCCCTCTGCTTTGGCGGCGATCCTTCTAAAATCAGATGGTCAGGAAACTGCGTACATATGGGTTGCCTATTCCCAACCGCACCGCTTCTCCGAAGGAGAAGTACGATTTCTAAACACGCTGGCAGGGCAGGCAGTCCTTGCCGTTTCAAACTCAATCCTATACCGTAAGGCTGAAGTTGGTAAGAAACGCCTGGAATCGGTACTTACGTCTACCCCTGAACCGGTACTGGTTGCAGGAGAGGCCGGTGAGTTATTGATCGTGAACCAGGCAGCTGAAAAATTGTATGAGTTGATCAGTATCAATCCGGAACCCGGCGAAAGCGGCGGTGAGATCACCTCGAAACTCCTCAAAGATTTTGTATTGGGAACTTCTCAAACCGAAAGTAAAGTAGAAGAAATCGCGCTGGAAGATGGAAAAACATACCTGGTATCTGTATCACCTGTTGAAGTGGAAGGTCAATATGTAGGAAAAGTGTGTGTGCTGCGCGATGTGACTGAATACAAGCAACTAGAAAAAATGAAGAACGAGTACGTTTCCACTGTGAGCCATGATCTGAGGGCACCTCTGAGCCTGATCCGCGGGTATGTATCCATGCTGCCCATGGTGGGGGATATGAATCAGCAGCAAAAAGATTACACCACTAAGATCATGGAAGGTATTGATGACATAACAGGAATGGCAGATGACCTTCTGGACATGCGCCGCATCGACTCTGGCGCGTTACTCAATGTCGAGAAGGTCTCTCCCTCTGAGATGTTCAATACAGTTGTGGCTGAAATGCAGCCTCAGATCATGAATCGCAAGATCCAGATCATGCCAGAACTGACCTTATCTCAGGATCTGACGATCGAGGCAGATAAAGTGCTACTACAACGCGCATTGATCAATTTACTGGAGAACGCGGTAAAATATTCCCCAGTTGGCGGTCAGATCAACCTTCGTTTGCAGGTTAACCAGGATAGCGTTGTTTTTGTCATCCAGGATCATGGGGCCGGAATCGCGCCGTTGGATCTGAAAAATTTGAACAATTGGTTCTCGCGAACGATCAATGTGGACGGAAATGTTCAAAGGGAATCTGGGTTGGGACTTTCCATTGTTAAGTCCATTGCTGAACGCCATCAGGGGAAGGTATGGGCGGAAAGCCAACTAGGCAAGGGTAGCACCTTCTTACTGGAGATACCACTACGGTATGCCCTGAAAAGTAAAAATCAATAATTGAAGCTCACAAAAATTGTGGTAAAATACTTGTTTGCATGTATATAATGGACGGATTGTTGCGTTTCAATGTCCGCATTTGGTCGATTGCTACGATCCGTTTTTAATCGCTGTTGGTTTTAAATTCAGGAGGCATTAGTGGAAACAAAAAGTTTAGTGGCGCTCCGGATCAATCTCGCATCCCCTGAAACAATTCGAAGCTGGTCATATGGTGAAGTTCTAAAACCTGAAACCATCAATTACCGAAGATTACGCCCGGAAAAAGATGGTCTATTTTGCGAGGCAATTTTTGGCCCCTCAAGAGATTATCAATGTTATTGTGGTAAATATAAAAATCCCAGATACAAAGGCATCGTCTGCGACAAATGTGGTGTTGAAGTAACCCGTTCTGCGGTGCGCCGCGAGCGGATGGGTCACATTGACTTGGCGACACCTGTTGCCCATATCTGGTACACTCGCCGCATCCCGTCTTACCTTGGATTGTTGCTCGATATTTCACGCCGAAATTTGGATCGTGTGCTTTATTTTGCGCAATACATCGTCACTTTTGTAGATGATGATGCGCGTCAGAAGGCTTTACGTCGTTTGGAAGACGAGATTCACGATTCCGAGCTTGAGCAGGCTAACCGAATCAATGCGCAGATTCTGGATGTTAAGAAAAGCCGCGACAAGACCGTTGCAGAACTTCAGGCCCAATTGAAAGAGATCGACACCAGGTCGGAAGACCAGATCACTTCCAAACTTGAACCGGTCATCCAGGAAGGCCAATCCCTTGAGCGGATGCTGACTGAACAGATGGGAAAACCTGCCAAGAAGAAGATCCTCTTCGAAGCTGCTGAAGTGTTGATCGCTGAAAAAGGTGACATGATCACCACTTTACAGATCGCAAATGTTCAGAAAGCGGTTAAAGAACGGTTGGATGAGATCGAGGAAGAAGAAAAAAGTAAGCAGCAACGTGACCGCGAAGCCTTGAAGATGTCCATCGAAAAGGTCAAGGCTGAAGCTGAAGTGACGATGGATGAGTTGCGCAACACGCTCGAAGACCAATCGAGTGAATCGCATGATCATTCCGGTCAAATGCGCGATGAGCTCCAGGAGCTGCGTCCTTTCACGTTCCTGACCGAAAGCCGCTACCGCGAGCTGAAATCCCGTTGGGGGCAGGTTTTCAGGGCTGACATGGGTGCAGAGGCTTTCTACGATATCCTCCGCCGTCTCGACTTGGATAAATTGGCTGAAGACCTCTGGACAGAGGTGAGGACCACAAAGAGCAAGCAGAAACGCAAAAAAGCAACCACCCGTTTGAAGGTAGTTGAGGATTTCAGGCGCTCAGGGAACCGCCCGGAATGGATGATCCTGACCGTTCTACCAGTCATCCCGCCCGATTTGCGCCCGATGGTTCCATTGGATGGCGGACGATTTGCCACCTCCGATATGAATGACCTGTACCGGCGTGTGATCAACCGCAACAATCGATTAAAAAGATTGCTTGAACTGGGCGCTCCTGATGTGATCGTACGCAACGAAAAACGTATGCTCCAGGAAGCTGTGGACAGTCTGATCGACAACTCACAACGCGGAAAAGCACTCTCACGCCGCGGCCGCCGAGAGCTGAAGTCTCTCAGTGACATGTTGAAAGGCAAGAAAGGCCGATTCCGCCGCAACCTGCTGGGTAAACGTGTGGATTATTCTGGTCGTTCAGTTATTGTCGTTGGTCCGAAACTAAAACTGTATCAATGTGGTTTGCCGAAATCAATGGCGTTGGAACTTTTCCGTCCGTTCGTGGTATCACGGTTGGTGCAGCACACATACGCTGCAAACGTCAAATCTGCGCGCCGCCTGATCGAACGCAACAAACCGGAAGTTTATGAGGTTTTGGAAGAGGTTATTAAAGATAGACCAGTGCTTCTAAACCGCGCACCGACCCTGCACCGCCTGGGAATCCAGGCTTTCGAGCCAATCCTTATCGAGGGGAGCGCTATCCAACTGCACCCTCTTGTGACAACGGCTTTTAATGCGGACTTTGACGGCGACCAAATGGCGGTTCACGTTCCCCTTTCAGACAAGGCGGTTAAAGAAGCCAGGGAACTGATGCTTTCCTCACGAAACCTGCTTAAACCTGCTGATGGTGAGCCGATCATCAGCCCGGCCAAGGACATGGTGCTGGGTATCTATTATCTGACCGTTATGGATGATCGACCTCACAAAGGTGATGGCCGCGTGTTTGTCGACATCGACGAGGTGGATCTTGCTTTCAGTCTTGGTCAATTGGAAATTCATTCCAGGATCAAGGTGAGAGTGACCACGAACTTTGACGAGAAGAATGCCAGGTTGCCGAAAGAAGAAACACGGCTTATCGAAACCACTGTTGGTCGTGCACTTTTCAACCGGATTCTTCCAAAACCTGTTCAGTTTATGAATGTCACACTCGAAAAGACCGGCGTCAAGGATCTCATCGCTGATGTATACGACCTGTGCGGTGAAGACACCACAACCGAGGTCGCAGATGCGATCAAGGATATCGGTTTTGAGTACGCCATGAAATCCGGCACCACCATTGCGGTGGCCGATATCACCATTCCACCTGAAAAATACCAGATCATCGACACATCGCAAAAAGAGGTTGATAAGATCAATCGCGATTACAGACGCGGACTTCTAAAAGAAGAAGAACGTGACAAACTGGTTATCGAGCTCTGGAAAGATACGACCGAAGAAGTGGGAAAAGCGGTGCGCGCTGCGATGGATCCAAATGGCAACCTGTCCATCATGGCTTCATCCGGTGCTACGAAAGGCGGTTTTGGTCCGATCTCTCAGCTTGCCGGTATGCGCGGTTTGATGGCAGATCCTGCAGGCCGTATCATCCGATTGCCGATCCAATCCAACTTCCGCGAAGGGCTCACCGCGCTGGAATACTTCATTTCCACACATGGTGCCCGTAAAGGTCTGGCCGATACCGCTTTACGTACTGCTGATGCGGGTTACCTGACCCGCCGCCTTGTGGATATTGCCCAGGATATCATCATCAACGAAGAGGATTGCGGCACAGAAGCTGGTATCTGGATTCGCAAACAGGACGATATTGCCGGTCAGAAACTTAAGGAAAGATTATTCGGCCGTGCACTCGCTGCGCGTGTGGTGAACCCACTAACAGGCGAAGTAATCGCGGAACGCAATCAGATCCTTGATCATGACTTGATCCGAAAAGTACTCAGCGCGGGGATCGAAAACGTGTTTGTGAGGTCGCCGTTGACCTGTGAACTTATCCACGGCATTTGCGCGCATTGTTATGGCATGGATCTGGGTCGCGGCAACCTGGTGAAATTGGGTTCTGCCGTCGGAACTGTGGCAGCCCAATCCATTGGTGAGCCGGGTACTCAGTTGACGCTGAGAACCTTCCACTTGGGTGGTGTTGCCACTGGAGGAGATATCACCACTGGTCTCCCGCGTGTGGAGGAACTCTTTGAAGCCCGCCGTACACCCAAGGGTGAAGCTGTCATCACCGCGATCGCAGGAGTTGCACACATCTTGTTGACGGATCGCGCTGGTGAACAGAAAATGGTGCGTGTGGAGCACAGCGAGATGGTTGCGGATGAATATGAAATTCCTGAAAACTGGACCATCGCGGCTCAAGATGAATCAGAGATTGTAACCGGTGACCTGATCGCCAGCCTGGATGATGCGCAGATCAACGCGCAGCACGATGGAAGGGTTCGTGTTGAAGGCAGAAAAGTAATCGTTAGCTACGAGCTGAAGGAAAGTGAAGATTACGAGATCCCCAGCACGTCACGGTTGATCATACGTGATGGTGAAATGGTCGAAGCCGGACAGGCATTGACCGAGGGTTCGATCAACCCGCACACAATCCTCAAGATCAAGGGACGTGAAGCCGCCCAGATGTACCTGATGACCGAGATCCAGAAGGTTTACCGTGCGCAAGGTCAGAACATTAATGACAAACACTTTGAGGTGATCATCCGCAAGATGATCGGCAAGGTTCAGGTCATCCGTCCAGGTGATTCCAGCTACCTGCCGATGCACGTCGTCGATCGTTTGGAGATCAAACGTGTTAACGAAGAACTCGTAGCCCAGGGTAAGCAACCAGCCCGGTACGTTGAGATCCTCCTGGGTGTGACCAAAGCCTCGCTCAGCACTGATTCGTTCCTGTCCGCGGCGTCATTCCAGCACACGATCAAAGTATTAGCCGGTGCCGCCATAGCCTCAGCTGAGGACCCTCTGTTTGGACTGAAGGAGAATGTGATCATTGGTAAATTGATCCCGGCCGGTACAGGTTTCGTCTATGGACGTTTTACGGACAATGTCGAAACGAAGCTTGAGGAATTGGATGAGTTAGAAGCGGTGGTTGAAGCGGCTGATCCCTCTACCAACGAGACCAATCCAGAAGAATAATCTGTTTTTCCGTTTTCTGATCAGAATTCCGGATCACTACCAAGTGACCGGAATTTTTTTAATATCAATGTCGGGTACAATGAAGCGGTTTTTTCGTTGTAAACTTAACCAGGATTACCTTTCGACTGCCGGAGAATAAATTATGGAAATGGGACTTGTACGCAAGGTTGATATCGACCACGAAATGCAGCAATCCTACCTGGACTACGCGATGAGCGTGATCGTTTCTCGCGCTTTACCGGATGCGCGGGATGGGCTGAAACCTGTGCAACGTCGTCTGTTGTATGCCATGTATGACATGGGCTTGCGCCCTGATTCAGCCTATAAAAAATCGGCAAGGATCGTTGGTGAAGTGCTGGGCAAGTATCACCCGCACGGAGACCAGGCAGTATACGAGGCTATGGCGCGACTGGCGCAGGATTTTTCAATGCGAAACCTGCTGGTGGATGGACAGGGCAACTTTGGCAGTGTGGATGGCGATCCTCCGGCGGCCATGCGCTATACAGAAGCCCGCCTGACCTCCTTTTCCATGGAGATACTCAACCAGCTTGACCGGGATACGGTTGATTTTGGGCGCAATTTTGACGATTCCCTCGATGAACCTCTCGTGTTGCCTTCAGCTATCCCCAATATGCTGGTAAATGGTGCATCGGGGATTGCAGTGGGTATGGCAACCAGTATCCCACCGCATAACCTTGGTGAGGTCATAGACTCACTAAGCTACCTGTTGGAACACTGGCAGAAGATAGATGACATCACAGTGGGGGAATTAATGAAATTCATTCAGGGACCCGATTTTCCCACTGGCGGGATCATCCTGCAGGAGCACGAGCAGAATGAGTTGCTGGCGGCTTACGCCACCGGTAAAGGACGTATCACCCTGCGTGGGCGGTTAAACCTGGAGGAGATGTCGCGCGGTAAGAGCCGTATCATCATCACCGAACTTCCATATATGACCAATAAATCCGCGCTGATCGAGCGCATTGCTGAGTTGACAAGGGAAGGGCAGATCGAAGGGATATCCGATTTGCGTGACGAATCCGACAGGCAGGGTATGCGCATTGTGATCGAGTTGAACAAGGCCGCTGATGCGGATTCTGTATTGAGGGAATTATACAAACGCACTCCATTGCAGGTCACTTTTAGTATCAATCTTCTGGCTCTGGTCAATAATGAACCGCGATTGTTGACCTTAAAGCAGTCATTAAAGGTTTACCTGGAACACCGCATTGAAGTGGTCAAGCGCCGAAGTGAATATGACATGCGCAAAGCCCTGGAGCGGTTGCATATTCTTGAAGGATTGCGCATAGCATTACAGAATCTTGATGAAGTGATCACTGTGATCCGCCGCTCTGCGGATACGGATGATGCACGCGAAAAACTGATCAAGAAGTTCAAACTTACGGTGATCCAGGCGAATGCCATCCTCGATATGCCTTTAAAGCGGCTGGCGCAGCTGGAGCGTAAGAAGATAGAAGAGGAATACAAGAGTCTCGTGGCACTGGTCAAGGAATTGCAGGCGATCATAAAATCGCCCTTGAAACAAAGGCAAACGGTTGAAACTGAACTCAAAGAGATCAAAGCGAAATACAGCGACCGTCGGAAAACCCAGATCGTCTACCTAAAGCAGGGTAAGGTCGCCGCTGACCTTTTAACTGTCAAGGATGTCACGCCCGCTGAAAATGTGTGGGTAGTGATGACGGCCAATGGGACGATCGGTAAACTTGCCACTGATAAACCTCCCCGCATGAGCGGGAAAGACGCGCCGGTATTCCTGGTACGCACGGATTCACACCAGACGCTCTATCTGGTCAGTCGGAATGGATTGGCATCCGCCATATCTGTGCAAAGTGTACCTTCAATCGAAGAGGTGGGAGATGGGGTAAGTTTTGAGAAAGTGTCACCTTTACGAGAAGCGGGTTTCCCGGTGGCTATGTTCAGTCTCCCGTTGGGGAAGAAACAAAAGGATCTATGCCTGGTTGGGATAACCAAACAGGGTTTGATTAAAAAATCCCTCGTCAGCGATTTGAAGGGTCCATCGTCTGACACTTTTACATTGGTTAAGGTCAATGATGACGATGAATTGGTCGAGGTGGGGCTTTACAGCGACAAATCGCATTACCTTGTGGTGACCCGTAATGGCATGATCATCCGCTTTGATGGCAGCGAGGTGCGGGTGATGGGGTTGATCGCAGCCGGGGTAAATGCCATCAAGCTGGCTTCAACGGATGAAGTGGTGGGCATGACCGAACTGGCTGGTAAAGGGGAGGTTGTGCTGGTCTCCTCCAGTGGCACCAGCTGGCGAATTGAGATGGAAAATATACCGGTTCAAGGACGTTATGGTCAGGGTGTGATCGGTTGCCGGCTTGAAAAAGGTGTTGAACTGGTGGGGGTTGTTTTTGGAAAGAAGAATTACCAGTTCGCGCTGAAGTTTAAGAAGGCTGCCGCGAAAGCCTGCCGGATCGATGATATCGGCATCAGCCGTAGAGCCGGTCGAGGTGAACAACTGGCGCAACCAGCTGCCGGTGACCGCATCACCAAAATAATCAAGGCTTTCGATTTCGGAGAGTAAGCAATACTAATTTCGGTTCAACTGATCGTGTAATAACAATAATGGTAGATCACCGTATTGTTTCGTATACCTATGGTGTCTTTTCCATCAGTAACGCTTCCTGTTTGCGCCTTGCACGTCCAGGTGTAATGGATGGTGTTGTCTTTCGTGGTCTTGGAAGTGACCTTGAAGACACCTCCCTTAAGTTCGGTCATGATGACCTGTTCGTAAAAAGCCTGGATATTCGCATCCCCCTGGATGGTTTGGCGAGGTGTGACGAGGACGGCGTTCTTTGCATAAATATCCAGGATTGAGGCGAACTGGCGTGAATTCAACGCTTGAAAAATTTTCGGCACCGGGTTAAACAGAACCGGTTGAGGGGTGTTGTCTGGCGGCCAGCTGTAGTTGGCAATTTGATTCCAGACTTCAACCAGCTTGGTGCGTGAATAATCCCACGAGTAAAAATTAACTCCTTTTAATCCCAGACTTTTGGCAGTATCCATAAATGTTTTTACTTCGCCGGCGGTGGGAGCCCAGCCGCTCTGCCCGAAAGCAGGACCGGTTGGAATAATGGGGCGATAAGGATTGATGTCTTTAAACTCGCTCACCGAGCGTTTAAGATCATAAGCCGCGTCGTGCGCCTGCATCCAGTACACCTGGGGCATGTTGTAATCGCATTTTTCCAGGAAAGCTACGTAAGGGAAGCTGCGGTGATAAGTCGGCCAGCGGAATGTGCTTAACGCGACCGGCGTGGAGGGAAGCCCCTTGCGCAGCTCGTTCATGAACGTTCGCGCGACCGCGTCTCTGCCGGCTTCTTTGTATTCAACCTCTGCGTCGATGACATAACCATCCAGCGAGAATCTTTTGGTTTGAGAAACGGCGATTTTCGCCTCACCCAATGGGTCGTACCCATACACATAATGCCAACCCCAAACCTGCAACCCTTTGGCGCGCAGGGCATCCACCACCGGAGCGACCAGGTCTTTTCCACTGGCGTCCACGTTATACGGCCGCGTGTCGTTGGCGATCTTGATCAGCACATGTGAAAAACCAGCAGCTTTTGCTGTATTGGCGATCGCTGCGGCATTCCCGCCTTCACAGTTGGGAATTCGCCAGATCATCATCCCTTTTCCGGTTAGTGCCATTGAAGTCTCCTCTTTACACAGTGCTCAACCGAGCACCATTTATTCTATATTACCCGCAAGGCCGATCTGTGGAGCGATCTTACGCATGGCTTCGATCACGTTGCCACAATGTTCCCACAACGGCACGCCAAATTCTTCTGCGCCGCGCGCAATCTCCTCGCGATTCGCACCGGCAGCAAAGGCCCTGTCCTTCCATTTCTTTTTGATAGAACCCGGTTCAAGGTCATATAGCGAGCGTGAGGGACGGACCAGCGCTACAGCGGTGATCAGACCTGTGATCTCATCGCAGGCATAAAGCGCTTTGGCGAGTGTGCTGGTGCGGGGCAGGTTCAGGTGATCTCCGTGCGCCAGGATCGCCTGCACGATCTCTTCAGGCACACCTTTATCCCGCAAAATTAGCGCTCCATGGGCTGGATGTTGTTCAGCCGTCGGATGGATCTCCCAATCAAAATCGTGCAAAAGACCGGTCACTGCCCATTTCTCGACCGGTTCATTCAGTTTTTCAGCGTAATAGATCATGGCGGCTTCAACAGCCAGCATGTGATGGATCAGGTTCTCGTTCTTCACGTATTCCTTTACGATCGATAATGCTTCGCCGTGGTTCATAACCTTAGTTCCCATTCAAGGAATTTGAAAAGATCGGCTCTTTCTCACCCATCACCGGCAGTGGATGTGAGACCCACACCTGCCAGAGGGCAACCAGAGTGGCGGGAAGTTCCCGTGTGTTCCAAAAACGCAAGGAATGCGAATTGTAATCCCGCAGATCTGCCGAAACACCAGTCGCGTCAATCCCTATCCCTCGGCAGGTGAAGAGTGCCCGCGGCAGATGAAAATTTTGTGTGACCACCAATGCCTCTTCCAAACCAAAAATATGTCTTGCGCGGTAACAGGTATCATATGTTCGCCTGCCTGCGTAATCCAGCACGATCGCCTCTTCGGGTACACCCAAATCGAGAGCAAAGGTTTTCATTGCCGCCGGTTCGTTGTAGTCTTCAAAACGATTATCCCCGCTCATGAGCAGCTTCTCCACCTTTCCCTGCTGGTAAAGCTGTACTGCGGCGGTGACTCTGTCCTTGAGCACCGGGGAGGGCGTGCCATCCCGCTGTAAACCTGCTCCGAAAACAATGGCTGCTCTCGCGGACGGAGATTCCTCGACCGTGAAAATTTTCCCTGATGAGACGATTGCTGTGATCAGGCGGGGGATTCCAATGACGATAACCAGCAGGAGTATTATCCATAAGATTAGTTTAATTAAAATCATTAATATTTTCTTCAACATAGCAAGAATTGTACCAGTTTATCCTTTATGAGTTTTTGGGTGATTTGCAGGAGGTATCGGTCTTTTTGTGTTTTCAGAGTCTGAAGTTCCAGGTATACGACGCATATTTTTCACGGACAAGTTTCTTAGCCAGATCGATCTCCAGCGCTGAGGGTTGTTCCTCTATGAATGTGACGTTAAAAGTTTCGGAAAAACCCGCGATCATCGCATCGGCAACCTCTGGCCAGGCAGGTACATAACCAAGCAGCGTTTCCAGGTTTGTGGCGTGTGCAATGAGGTTTTCAGCGGCCGTTATCCTCCCTTTGTAGGGAAGGAGATTCAAGACATGGGTAATACGAGTGATGTCTCCTGAAATGGGGAGTGCCCCATGCTGCAATATTCCACCGTACTTCCTCGCCTGGGCAGACCCGATAAGTTTTTTTCCTCCGGCAGTGATCTCGTAATTCGAGGGGGTTTCAAAGCACACGGGATTCTGCACTCCGGAGGATGTTCTATTCGTATATGTACTGTCACCCTTTGCATCAACCCCAAGCCTCATCAGGGCTGCCAGCAAGGCCAGCGAGATCTTGCGGTAACTCTCCAGCAGGCTGCCCCCAAGCAGCGGGTCATCAAGCGGGGCAGTAACGGAATAGGTTAACTCATCGATGTGCAGGATCGCTCTTCCGCCTGTTGGGCGGCGCACCAATCCCCATCCTGCGTGGTCCAGCCTGGCCAGATCTACGTCCTTCACGGGTTGAGCGAAACCGAGGGACAATGTGGCGGGTTGCCAGGTGTAGAGCCTGAGTGTAGGAGGCGCTTTTTTTTCAGAGACCGACATCAGGAAAGCTTCATCCAGCGCCATGTTCCACTCGCCATTTTTACCTATTGGAGAACTTATCAATCGCCAATTTGTTTTCATGATCTAATCTCGTATTTTACTATGGAGAGGTAATGGTTCTTATGCAATTCAAATAATCATCCGGGATAATTAGGGCGTTGTTCCTTGACAAAACACCTTTAGCCGACTATCATTCAAGCAATTAATGATTACATGGCAGAAAAATTGCATTATTGGTGGGCGAATAGATGCTTTTAAAGACCACAACAAAATGATTATTTCTTTCGGCTTACTTAATCAATAGTAAGCCAGGTGTGATTTAAATCACTACATCATTAAAGGAGGATGAAAACCGGAAAACAAAATTACCCTGAATGTGTGTGCAGAATAAGTTCAACTTATCTGAAAAACAAAAAGAGGAGAAAAGAAATGACCAAAAAGTTGTTCCCCCTATTTAGCGTGTTGTTGATCGCAGCCATGGCCCTCGCCGCCTGCGCGCAGCCCGCCCCGACCGAAGCCCCTGCGGCCCCTGAAGCTCCTGTTGCTACAGAAGCTCCTGTTGCCACTGAGGCTCCTGCCGCGACCGAAGCCCCCGCTGCTGCGGAAGCTGTCACCATAAACCTTTGGACCAAAGAAGGCGAAGCCGATGGTGGTTTACAGTACGTGCAGGCATTAGCCGATGCCTACACCGCTGCCCACCCCGAAGTGACCTTCGTTGTGGTCAACAAAGAAGTTGAGACCCTGCGTGAAGACTTCCAGACCGCCAGCCTTGCTGGTGCCGCGCCTGAGCTTCTGTGGACCGTGTCCGATCATCTTGGACCCTTCACCACTGCTGACTTAATTCAGCCGGTCGATGGTCTCTTTGATCTGACCAAATTTGTTGGCAGCGCTACTGCCGCTGTGCAGAGCCCCGATGGACAGACCTGGGGTGTTCCCATTTCCAATGGCAACCACCTGATGCTCATCTACAACAAATCCCTGATGCCCGTTCCTCCTGCCAACACCGATGAACTGCTCTCCATGGGTGCTGAGTTCGTAGCCGCCAACCCCGGAAAATACGCCCTGGCATTCAACGAAACCGAAGCCTTCTGGTTCGTGCCCTGGCTGGGTGGTTTCAACGGCAAAGTCTTTGATGCTGATGGCAAGACCCCCACTCTGAACACTCCGGAAATGGTCGCTACCTTCAAATTCCTAAACCAACTCAAAGCTGCCAACATCATGCCCGCCGAAAGCAACTATGACATCATGGATGCCGCCCTCAAAGAAGGTACTGCTGCCATGATTATCAATGGTGACTGGTCGTTGGGTGGATACAAGGAAGCCCTCGGTGAGAACCTTGGTGTTGCCCCCATCCCGCAGGTTTCCGCTACCGGTACCTATCCTGCTCCTTACACATCTGGTGTCTTCTTCATGATCCCCAAGGAACTTGAGGGAGCTAAGCTTGCCGCAGTGGTTGATTTCGTCAATTTCGCGACCAGCTACGACAACCAGGTGGATATGGTCACCAAACTGACCCGTCTGCCCGCCCTGACCGAAGCCCTTGCGGCTGATGTCATCACCGGCGATCCCATCCTTGCCGGCTCCGCTGCTCAAATGAGCTACGGCACCCCCATGCCCACCGTTGTTGAGATGCGCTGTGTATGGGATGGCATCAAACCCGAACTCCTGCCCACATACGCTGGCACCACATCCCCAGAGGATGCAGCCAAGAATGCACAGGCAGCCGCAGAGACCTGTATCGCGGGCCTCGAGTAATTCCATCATGAGAAGGGTTGTCCTTCTCTAGAACAACTGCATACGCCGGGCTGCAAACCAGCCCGGCATATGCTATAAAAACAGACTGAACAAGGAGGAAAGCTCATGATCACATCAGAAGTGATCCTGAAAAGCCTCAGCGAAGTTGGCAGCACAACCCTATTGATCCTGGCGGGGACATTTGTAGTTGAGGCGCTGCTCTATCTGGTTTTAGTGAAGTGGCTTAAATACAAATACGCGCTTCCCTTCATGTTATTGGCTCCGGCTGCCATCGGTCTCATCGCTCTGGTTGTTTACCCGTTATTATGGGAATTGCGACTCTCATTTACCAATATGTCCTTAAGAGCCTTTAAAAACCCTGAGTTCATAGGCTTTAAGAACTATGTAAGGGTGTTTACAGAGCCGGTTCTCAAACAAAAGATGTTTTTCCCGCTTTTAGGACAGACAATTCTATGGACAGTGGTCAATATCACCTTTCACGTGGGCGGCGGGCTTTTCCTGGCCATGCTGCTCAACCGAAAGTTGAAATTTAAAGGCGTCTATCGTACCTTGCTCATCCTGCCCTGGGCCATCCCACAGGTTATTGCTGTGCTTGCCTGGCGCGGCGAATTTAATTTCTCCTACGGCTACTTTAATATTATTTTAACCAAATTAGGATTGGCACCTGTGCAATGGATGACCGATCCAACAGCTAACTTCATCGCCATGTGCCTCACTAACATCTGGCTGGGTATCCCATTCATGAGCGTCACACTTTTGGGGGGCTTACAAAGCATTTCCGCGGAGTATTACGAAGCGGCCGAAATGGATGGCGCGAATGGCTGGCAGCAATTCAAAAATATTACCTGGCCGCTGTTGCAGCCGGTGGTAACCCCTGCCATCCTTCTGGGCACCTTCTGGACTTTCAACAACTTCAATGTCCCATTCTTTATTAACCAAAATGAATTGGAATCCTCAGATATTATGGTGACCGGTCTGTTCAGAGCCGCCTTCCAATACAACCGCTACGGTTTCTCTGCCGCATTCGCATTTGTGATTTTTGCCATGCTCCTGCTCTTTACAGTGTTCTACACCCGGTATACAAAAACCTTGAAAGGAGCGTATGAATCATGAGCACATCCACTCTGACTTCTGACAAGGCAATTGTCGTTCCAAACCGAGCTAAAAGATCCTTCTTCAAAAGCGGCAGGGAAGATTCTCCCTTCAAGAGGATCGTTATTCACATTGTGCTGATCCTGGCCTGTATAGTCTCTGTTTTCCCGGTGTTGCGTGTACTGGCGGTTTCCTTGCGCCCCGGTGATCGCTTGATGTCCACTGATCTGGCCATCATCCCGCCGGATGCCACACTCGAATCCTATCGCATCGTTTTATTCGATAAACCTTTCCTGGGATGGGTATGGAATAGCTTGGCAATCACCATTTCAACTGCTTTGATCGGTGTGATCCTGGCTGCGACGGCTGCCTACGCCTTTTCACGTTGGAAGTTTCCCGGCCGTTCAGTAGGGCTCGTTTTCCTGCTGGCTACACAAATGATCCCAGCCTCCATGTTAATGATCCCCATATATATTCTGGCGATCAAACTGGGCATGGTGGGCACCTATAAAGGTCTGGTCATCGCGTATTGTGTCACTTCCATCCCATTCAGTGTCTGGATCCTCAAGGGTTATTTTGATACGATCCCGGCTGACCTGGAAGAGGCTGCCCGCATTGACGGGTGTTCACAGCTTCAAGCTTTCTGGCGTGTGTTGCTACCGCTTTCCACACCAGCGCTGGCGATCACCTTCCTTTTCAACTTCATGTCCGCATGGAATGAGTACCTGCTGGCAAGGGTTATGCTGGGTTCATCAGAGAGCCTTATGACATGGCCGCTCGGTTTACAACGGCTTCAGGGACAGTACGCGACCCAATGGGGTCAATTCTCAGCAGGTTCGATCCTGGTGATGATTCCTGTGGTGATCCTCTTCCTGTATTCCTCCAAGTACCTGATCTCAGGGTTAACGCTTGGAGGCGTTAAAGGTTAATCAATATTGATGGAAAGACAAAAAACACCCCGCTTTCTTCATTGAAAACGGGGTATTTTTAAGGAATAGAATTTTCGGGAGGTAAAACAAATATGAAAAACCTGATCAGGATCTTTTCATTGGTGCTCGTAGTTACTTTTATTTTGAGCGCCTGCAATACTCCGGCTGCTGAACCGACTGCGGCTCCGACAGAACCCACACTGCCCGGGGCAGAACCTACTGACGAAGTCGTTGGACCGGACGAAGATGTGTTGTACTTAAACCTCACATGGCACCAGCATCAGCCCCTTTACTACAAGGACGCTGATGGGGTCTATACGCGTCCGTGGGTGCGTGTGCATGCCACCAAGGATTATTATGACATGGCAGCCATGATCAAGCCCTACGAGAACGTGCGCATGACCGTGAACATCACCCCGGTATTGATGAAACAGTTGGATGATTTTACAGAAAACGGGGCGATTGATTACTACTGGCTGCTGGCTGAAAAACCTGTGAGCGAATTGACGGATGACGAGAAGATTTTTATCCTAACGCGTTTCTTTGATGCCAACTGGGATAATATCATTGGGCGCTTTCCGCGGTACAAGGAATTGTTGAACCTTCGCGGTGGAACAACCACTGAACAAATCGAAAAAGCAGCATCCACCTTCACTGAACAGGATTTCCGGGATCTACAAGTGTGGTTCAACCTGGCCTGGATCGATCCTGAATTCTTGGCAACTTCTCCTCTCAAGGAACTGGTCGAGAAGGGTAAGGGATTCACCGAAGAAGATAAGGTGATCCTGTTCGACGAAGTGCGCCGGATCATGAAATTGGTGATCCCATTGCATAAGGAGATGCAGGATTCCGGTCAGATCCAGGTGATCACCACACCTTACGCGCACCCCATTTTGCCATTGATCTACAATACCGATATCGCTGCCGTGGGTAACCCGACGGCTGAACTGCCAGAGCGTTTTTCATGGCCGAATGATGCCATTGTGCACCTGAAAAAAAGTGTTGAAATGTACACCGCCCACTTTGGCAGAGCACCGGTGGGATTATGGCCGGGTGAAGGTTCTGTTTCCGAGGATATTATTCCACTGGTTGCCAAAGCCGGTTACCAGTTCATGCAGACCGGCGAATCGGTGCTTGCGCAATCTCTGGGAATCGGATCTTTTACACGCAATTCAGCTGAAACCGTACAGGAAGCCGATGCGTTGTATCGACCTTATTACGTTGTGGCACCATCCGGTGAAAAAGTTGCCATTTTCTTCCGCGACCTGACCCTGTCAGACAAACTTGGTTTCACCTATTCACAAACACCAGGTGAGCAGGCAGCCGCAGACCTGATGCAGCGGTTGGAGAATATTCGTACGCGGTTAATTGAAGAAGGTGGTGAAGGACCTCATATTGTCAGCATCGTACTGGATGGCGAAAACGCCTGGGAGTACTACACTAATGATGGTAAAGAGTTCCTGAACGCTATGTACAGAATGCTGAATGAGAGCAAGACCATTAAGATGGTAACACCTTCAGAATACCTTGAACTCTTCCCGGAGCAGCGTGAGCTGGATTACCTGTTCCCGGGTGCCTGGTTCAGCCCCAACTATGATACATGGATCGGAGAACGCGAGGAAACCGAAGCATGGAATTACCTGGGAAAGGTACGCAACTTCCTGGCCAAGTATGACCTTGAAAAAACACGGCAGGCTCCCTCACCTGAAGCTCTCGCCCAGGCACAGGACTACATGTACCTGGCGGAAGGATCCGACTGGTTCTGGTGGTATGGCTCTGACCAGGATTCCGGCGTGGACGAGTACTTTGATAACGGTTTCCGCGCGCTTCTGGCCAAGGTCTATGAATCACTGGGAGAGCCGGTTCCTACCTTCGTAAATGTACCCATCATCCCCAAAAAACCTGAGCTGCCCGCACAGGCTTATTCAGGGGTGGGAACACCAACCATTGATGGCACCACTACCACAGATGAATGGGCAACAGCAGCAGTCTATCCGGTCACCGGTGTTACCGGAATATCCTCCATCGCTTACACGATGGATGGGAAGGCGCTCTACTTCAAGCTAGGGTTTGATGGGACAGCTGAAAAACCGGCAGGTGGTGGTGTTTACCTGACTATTCCAGGTGCGGAAGTGAATTATCCATTTGCATTCACTCCGCAAGCCCCTGACAGCCTGTTGTTGGGCATCGCCGCCACGCACCTGTTCGAGTGGCAGGATGGAAAGATCACTGAATACCTGGCTGATGCAACAGGTTGGAAAGCCCTGCCTGAACCGCAGGGTTCCTATGCGCTGGGGACGGATGTGTTGGAACTGAGCATACCGTTGAATGCATTAGGTGAGATCGCAGCCGGTGATGATATCCGTGCAGTGATGGTCACCCAACCGGGTGGACAGATCCTTCCAACCAGCGGGCCTGCCCAGATCGTGTTGCCTGATCTGGGTCTGTCTGACCTTGTACTGGAAGTGGCGGATGCCGCTGGTGATGACCATGGACCCGGCACTTACACCTATCCGACAGACGGGGTATTCTCTGCTCAAAATTTCGACATCGAAAAATTCACCGTTTCAACTGATCCGGCGAATGTCATCTTCACGTTCAAGTTTTTCGGAGAGGTTCCCAATCCGTGGGGATCGGGCAGCAATCTATCCTTGCAGACCATGGATGTTTATATTGACAAGGATCCCGGGCAGGGCACAGGCAACCGGCTGCTCCTGCCGGGAAGGAACGCTGCGTTCGCGACCGGGAACGGTTGGGAATACGTGGTATGGGCGGAAGGTTGGAATCCGGGGATCTTCGCGCCAGATCCTGAATCCGGTGAACCCAAAGCGGTGAATCTATCCTACAAGTTGATTGTTGATCCTGCCAACAAGTCGGTCACGCTACGTGTCCCGAGGGAAGCTTTCGGCGAAGGTGATCCTGCACAATGGGGGTACCTGGCGGTTGTGCTGGGTCAGGATGGTTATCCCACCACCGGGGTCTGGCGGGTGCGCGATATCCAGGCGGAAAATGCACAGTGGAAATTCGGCGGTGCTCCGGATGATGTCAACCATACCCGCATCATTGATGTTGCCTGGCCTTCAGACGCTACTCCGACGCAAGAAGAGATGCTCTCAACCTACAATTCATCAAATGCTGCTGTGGAAACCCTTGGCGCGGATGATTTTGCCCAATTAATACCTGTAACAATAAAGTAATTTAACCAATACCTGCGGGGAGTTAATCCCCGCAGGTATTTTATTGAAGGTTTGATCGCACTAATACATGATTGTAAAAAATGTGAGAAAATTGCCAGTGTTTTGCACTGGATTATCTAAATTTCTTATCGAGGTTGTTTAAATGACAATTGATACACCAGATTGGGTACGCGACGCGATTTTTTACCAGATCTTCCCGGATCGTTTTGCCCGCGGTCAGCACCATCCAAACAAGGGCATCAAATTTGAAGACTGGAATACCCCGCCCAACCCTTATGGTTTCAAAGGTGGGGATATATATGGAGTTACTGAAAAGCTGGATTACCTGAAAGATCTTGGGATCAACGCGATATACTTCAATCCCATTACAGCTTCAGCGTCGAATCACAGGTACCATACTTATGACTATTTCCACGTTGACCCTCTGTTAGGGGGGGACGAAGCCTTCAGAGGGTTGCTGGATACTGCGCACAAGGACGGGATACGTATTGTGCCGGATGGTGTGTTCAACCATGCCAGCCGGGGTTTCTGGCAATTTCACCACGTGCTGGAGAACGGAAACGGGTCACCCTTTGTTGACTGGTTCCACTTCAACCCCGACCGTCTTAACCGCCACAGGAACTGGGGGGCTTACCCCGGAGAACGCGAACAACAGGATCTAAACCGGGGGGTCAGTTCGTATGACGCGATTGGGTACAACGCCTGGTGGAATCTGCCCGCGCTGCCGAAACTGAACACCAATTGTCCTGAAGTGCGAGAGTTCATTTTCAACGCAGCGGTGCATTGGATCAACTTTGGCGCGGATGGCTGGCGACTGGATGTGGCTGCAGAGATCAATGACGACAGTTTCTGGCAGGAGTTCCGCCATAGGGTTAAAGCAGCCAATCCGGATGCTTACATCGTTGCGGAGATCTGGCACGAAGCCCATCGCTGGCTGCAAGGGGATCAATTCGACGCCACGATGAATTACCTGGTCACCGCAGCGCTAATGGGCTGGCTGGTCAAGGATAGGATTCCGGCGTATTCCTATACTATTGGTGGAATGCGCAACGTACTCAGGCCGCTTACCGCGTCTGAATTCGGAGATCGGATCGAGTACCTGTTGAGTTTGTATGCCCCTGAGATCAATTATGTTCAGTTTAACCTGCTCGACAGCCACGATACACCGCGTTTCCTGACGGTGGCTGGAGAAGATGAATCAGCTCTACGTCTGGCGTATCTGTTCTTGCTCACCTATGTTGGTGCGCCTTGTATTTATTATGGTGATGAGATCGGTATGAGCGGCGGACCTGACCCTGAATGCCGTAAAGCCTTCAATTGGGATGAATCTACCTGGAATCATTCACTGCGCAGTTATTTGAAGGAACTTGTGCAAATTCGTACGCAGGAAGGTGCGTTGAGAAGGGGAACCTATCAACGTATCTATTCAGATGATGACGTGATCGTATTTGCGCGTCAGCATCAGGGTGAAACAGTGCTGATTGCCATCAATATTGCAGCGGTAGAAAGGCAACCCGTCTTTGAGACCAAAATGCTGGGTATCCAGACGGGAAACCTCGAGCCGTTATTTGGGGCCAACCAGGGAACTGTGGTCGAAGGAAAGGTCACAGATCTCAAGATCGAGGGGCGCAGCGGGTTGATCCTCAAACTTCGCTAAATACCATGTATTTCGTATAGAAAAAGCCTCCTTTTATGACTAAAAGGCGGCTTTTTTTACTATTCCAACCAAGAGAATTCTTTATTCATGGCATGGTAAAATTGCTGGGCACATTCAAGGCTCTAAAAAAATTCTCACTATTACAAATAAAGGGGCAAATTCACATGGCTGAACTGAACCTCAATGGAATTCCAAAAGTAAACTCACCGCGTCACACGATCGAAATTGTTCTACCGGATGGACGTGTATACACAGGCCCGCGTGGGGCTCCACTGGCAGATTTGCTGAGGATGCTGCCGGAATGGGACAACCCCCCAATTATGGGTGCGGTAGTGAACGGTGAACTAAGAGAATTAACGGCAACGATCGAAATGGATGCGCGGGTTCGACTGGTGACCATGGCGGATGACGATGGCGCGAGGATCTACCGGCGTTCGATCACCTTTTTACTCGAATCTGCCTTTGAGGAATTGTTTCCACAGGACTTGATGACATTGGATCATTCCGTTTCAGCCGGGGGTTACTATTGCCAGGTCAATCGCAATGAACCACTTACCCAGGAGGAGCTCGATCGTTTATTGGTACGTATGCAGGAACTGGTATCAGCGGACCTGCCCATTGAAAGGCAAACGGTGCCTCTGGACGAGGTCATCGCTTATTTTGAATCACGTGATTTGAAAGATAAATTGCAATTGATCAAGTACCGTCAGAAGGAGTATCTGGTTTTATATCGACTCGGAGAGCATCGGGATTACCATCATGGTTACATGGTGCCCTCAACCGGATACCTGAAATGGTTTGGATTAGAGCTGATGGGAGAAGGTTTTGTTTTGCGCTTTCCACGGCGTGCAACTCCCAAAGAGATAAGTCCAATGCCGCATTATCCCAAGTTGTTGAGCACATTCCGGCAGTATGGCAAATGGCTGGAGCGGTTGGGTATCGAATCGGTCGGGGCTTTGAATGACTCGATCCAGGCTGGCAACATACGCGAGATCATCCTCGTTTCTGAGGCTTTACATAATTTGCAGATCATAGATATATCGCAGCAAATTGTGGAACGCTCAGAAGAAGTACGCATCATTTTGATCGCTGGACCTTCTTCATCGGGTAAAACGACCTTTTCCAAGCGCTTGTCAGTGCAATTACTGGCACAAGGTTTTTCACCCTTCCCGCTTGAGATGGACAACTACTTTGTTGATCGCGAACAGACACCAAAAGACGCCAATGGTAATTACAATTTTGAATCACTGGGTGCGATGGATACGCTACTTCTGTCCGATCATTTGCAACGCTTGATTCGAGGGGAAAAAGTGAGGTTGCCGAAGTACGATTTTCATACAGGAAAACGTAAGGATGGGGAGGAGGTAAAGCTCCGACCAGATCAGATGATCATCCTGGAAGGGATCCACGGGCTGAATCCTCATCTCTTGCCAACGATCGATCCTTCAACCACTTACAAGATCTATGCGTCGTGCCTGACCCAGCTTAACCTGGACCGTTACAACAGGATCTCCACCACAGATACCAGGTTGCTGCGCCGCATCGTGCGCGATGCGCGGGAACGCGGTTATTCAGCACAGGATACAATATCCCGCTGGGAATCTGTGCAGGCGGGTGAAAAGGAATACATTTTCCCGTACCAGGAAAACGCCGACAAACTGTTCAATTCAGCCCTGGTGTACGAACTATCCGCCTTGCGTCGGAACGCAGAACCGTTATTGCGACAGGTGCCTTGCGGAACCAGGGAGTACATCAGGCAAAAGCGATTACTGGCATTTCTGGAGTGGTTCCTGCCCATCGACAGTGACCTGATACCTGATAATTCCATCCTTCTGGAATTCCTGGGTGGGTCGATCCTTACGATTTCAAACTGTGGCCATCAAGTTAAAGAAGAGGGTTTTGCAGAATTCTGAACCCTCTTTTCATGTCCCAGTTTCTTTTGAAAGGCTTTGCCGAGCCTGGCGATACCCTCGTTTGATCTTTTCAGGGGAGCAGAAAGAAAAATTGAGGCGTATTGTCAGCTGCTTTCCGCTGCCATCCGGATGGAAAAATTCACCCCGGAACATACGCAACATTTTCTTCGATCGCTTCAGGCAGCATTTCAGTAGAGTTTAAGTTTTCTGGAAGGGTTACCCAGAGGAACAAACCACCTTGCGGGTGTGTCCATGAAACACCTTCAGGCATATGTTCTTCAAGTGAGTCGAGCATGGTATTACGCCGTTCTAAATACACTTTCTTCATGACTTCAACATGTCGGTCAATGAATCCGTGTTGACCCACTTCGTGGGCAACGATCTGGTTGAACGTGGAAGTGATGAATCGGTACCCTGTTTGGCAAGCACCGAGTTTGCGGATCACTGTATCCGGTGCAACCACCCAGGCCAGGCGCAACCCCGGGGGCAAGGATCTTGGAAAAAGGGTATGCTCAGGTAGATCACATTTCCAGTGTAAGTTCCATTTTGTTCACGGACACGCGAATCCAGTATCTCAACAGACGGAATGTCTTCTCCTTCATACCACCTGAAGCTGTGACCGTATGGGTCATCTTCAATGATTGGCACACCATAACGATCAGCTAATTCGATGATCTTCATCCGGCATTCCAGGAGCAGGGTGGTGCCGGTTGGATTTTGAAAATTGGGCAGAACATAGATGAACTTCGGCTTCCGGTTCGCAAAGCTTCCTCAAGTAAATCCGTGCGCATACCCTGGTCATCAACCGGTACGGTGACGTATTCGGCACCATAAGCATTCCAGGCCTGCAACGCGCCAAGGTATGTGGGGGACTCTACCAATATGCGGTCACCACGATTGATGAATATCTTACCGAGCAGGTCAAGCGCCTGCTGTGAACCGCTGGTAATGAGGATGTTGCTGATATCAATGTTCATGCCGGATCGGATACTGTAGCGTGATACCATTTCCCTCAACGGTACATAACCATCAGTAGATCCGTACTGTAGTACTTCTGGACCCTTATTCTCAAGTACATAATCGCACGCTCTCTTGAACTCTTCCACAGGGAAGACGTCCGGAGCTGGAAAACCTCCACCAAAGGAGATCATCCCAGGTCGTTCTGCAACCGCGAGCAGCTCGCGTATTGCAGAAGCTTTCATGCGTTTCATGCGTTGTGAGTAGCGGTATTCCCAGGGTGTTTGCATTTTTCCTCTTTTGTTTAGGATGATGGTGCAATCTTACAATTTGGGGAAACGGCTGACTACTTCTGCTTGTACAGGGAGAGTAACTCGATCTCCAGTGATCAATTCGGCTGGTGCTTTAGCCGCCTGCTTTGGTGCTCCCTGGTAGATAAAGATGGGGGTTCCCTCGATCGCGTATTTACTCTCGATATAAGCCTGGCCGGTTAATAAGCCGTCTTTGTCGATCGCGCAGCTCGTCACTACACCGATAACCCTGCCTTTTGCGTCCAGTACCGGGTCACCATTGTGAGCCATGCGTACCCCTTTTTCAGGGAAGCGAAAACGAATCACAACACCGTTGCGTTTCATTTCTTTGTTGATGAAAGCATCGCGACCAATAAACCAGGGCTTGTACGTTTTCACATATGAACCAAATCCAGCTTCAGCTACTCCAAGGTTCCGTTCACCTCCCATTTCGTGGCCATAGAGCGGAAGACCGGCTTCGGTACGCAGGGAATCTCGCGCACCAAGCCCGCAGGGTTTCAATCCCATGGGTTCACCTGCTTTCATGAGGTCGTTCCATAACGCTGAAGCCTGGTCCGGATGGACAAAAAGCTCAAACGCCATCTTCTCACCCGTATAACCAGTACGCGAGACGATCAGCTCGTAGTTACCGATGCGGGCTTCGCATAATTCTGTTCGCTTGAGAGCTTTTACCTTCTTCATCGTTGCCACGTCACACCCGAGGGCAAGCAGGATGTCCCTGGATTTAGGACCCTGCAGGGCGATATCCACACGCATGTCCTTACCTTCTTTGGGGTCACGCAGGTTGCGCAGAATGACGCCAGTACCAAAAGCTTTGGCAGCTGGTTGTGACCTATCCACCAGAACTTCTCCGCGTTTGACTGCGTTAAGCCAGGCCCAGTCTTTGGCATCATTAGATGCGTTGACAACGACCAGGTATTTGTCTTCAGCGCGCCGGTAAACCAGTGTGTCATCGATCACGTTGGCATCGGGGTCCAGGAAATGCGTGTAACAAGAGTCGCCGACTTCAAGGGTGCCGATGTCGTTGCCGCAAACTGAATCAAGAAATGCAGCAGCGAGCGGTCCTTCAGCCTGTAGAACACCCATGTGGGCGACATCGAATAATCCCGCGGCATTACGGCACGCGAGGTGTTCTTCCACAACAGAGGTGTACCAGACGGGCATTTCCCACCCGGCAAAGGGGATGATCTTTGCGCCTAATCTCTTGTGATCTTCATAAAGCGGGGTTCGGAATAATGTGGACGATTCAACTTCGATCCACTCAAAAACCGGCAATGCTATGCCATCCGCAGGTTTATGGCCGATGAACCATGGTTTATTTTCAGAAACCGGATTTCCCACAGGGATTACCGTAATTACCGGTTCAGCCTCTTCTATTACAATGGGTCCGGGAACACGGGCATGAAGATCATTGTCGAAACTGATATAGCCATCCGAAATAGCGCGCAGGAAGGTGGCTGCCAGGCCGAATTCTTCTGTGGCAAACACGAACTGATACCGATCCTCCTCGAGGCGGGTCAGCGCCCCCTGAATGGTTTTTGAGGGAATGCGTAATTCTGTTGGCTGGGTTTCACCGGTCATCAGTTTTTCCGGATCTGAAGTGAAACAATAATCAATAAAATGCCGGATGCGTTTCCCTTTGAGGTTCAACGCTGTTAGTTTCCCATTGCTTTCTGCTTTGTCATCCAGGTAGTAGAAGTGCGGATAACCAAACTTCTTGTAGTTGAGGTCCGTTCCTGCTTTTTCCGCCAGCTCGCGAATGCGAATTTTGGAATTTTCTAATACTGTAAAATCGATTTTCGCGCGTTGCGATGGTCCTTTGCGCATTTCTATGGTGTAGGGCGTGATTGCCAGAAGGATATCCGCAATAATATTGCCGATCGTGCGCATATCTTCCTCGTTGAACCCGCGTTGTGTCATCCAGGGTGTACCGTAGCGGATCCCGGAAGCAAACAGCGCGGTTTTATCGCCCGGAATCGTATTTCGATTTAACACAATACCGGCGATATCCAATATGCGGGCAGCCATATCCCCAGATAACACAGTTCCATCGGGTCCTTTGATAGTTTTACAGTCCACGTTGCCCAGGTGGGTGTCGGTTCCACCAAATGCAACTTGAAGTCCGCGCTGCTGAAGTTGATCGGTCAGTGCCTGGCAATTCCTGACGATCTGTTTTTGCAGGTCTGAAAACTGCGGAGTGGCGGCGAGTTTGAATGTTGTCGCGAGGGCTGCGAACACATGCACATGAGGTCCACCCTGTTCACCGGGGAATACAGCCTTATCAATCTTTTTTGCCAGTGCGCTGTCGGTGGTGAGGATGCACGCACCACGCGGTCCGCACAGTGTTTTGTGGGTTGTAAAAGTGATCACATGCGCGTAACCAACGGGCGAACTAATGGCTTTTCCGGCGATCAAACCAGCGATATGCGAGACATCTGCCAGCAGGTAAGCCCCGACAGTATCCGCGATGGCGCGAAAACGCGCCCAATCCGGAACCCATGGATAGGATGAGTAACCGCAAATAATGACCCTGGGTTTCGTTTCTCTAGCAATACTTTCGAGTTTGTCATAATCGATCTTTTCAGTCACCGGGTCTACATTGTAGTGCGAGACCTTGTACAGTTTTCCAGACCTGTTAACGGAAGAACCATGCGTAAGGTGGCCGCCATGCAGCAGGTTCATGCCAAGGATGGCATCCTCCGGTTCGATCAGGGCATGGTAAACCGCGTTGTTGGCTGGTGCACCAGATAAGGCCTGAATATTGACAAATATTTGATCAGCACTCACTTTCTCGTTGGAAAATGCTTCAGCGCAGCGGCGGCGGGCTAATTCTTCAATGACGTCGGCATATTCCACGCCCTTGTAATAACGCGGGTCTGCGTACCGGCGATAGTCGGATAGCCGGGTTGGATAATCCAGAATTTCCTTTTCGCTGAACCAGCGAGATTCTTCATCCGGGTATCCTTCGGCGTAAAGATTTTGAAATACCGACCCTAACGATTCACGTACTGCGAGCGGGGCGGTGCTTTCAGAGGGAATCAGGATGAGTTTACGGAATTGTCTTGCTGTTTCGTATTGGGTTAGATCGTAGACGTCTGGATCCACTTCGGACAGAGTGCCGCGGACAAGGTAATCATGCATCGCCATACTCCTTAATCTATGAAAGTGATCGGACATAAAAAACCACCTTGAGATGTTGTGTGCAACATCCTTGGGTGGTTTTGTGTGTCAATGGGTTAGTCATTCGTTTCTCAGCAACCGGACCGCATGATCTTTCTTCAGGTTCAGTGTTGGAATTATTAACAATATTTTAGCCGTATCCTTAATTAGGGTCAAGCGTTACAAAGCCTAAAATAAATGAAAAGAGCCGGTCAAAACACCGGACACCTCAAACCTTAACAATACATCTGGGAGTGGATTTTGTACTTTATAATTCGATGAGATGGACTTCAACATGTTTTTTTAGCACTAGATTGGACCATTAATGGAAAACGATTTCGAAAACGTAACGACGGGATCAGTTTATGACCTGAGGACCATACGGGGTTTCGGTAATATTCTTCTGATCTTTTTCATTTCCCTTTGGGTAGTTTCTTTAACGGCTCTGAATCTGTTCTTGCGCTGGTCGATCGAACAGTCAATGTTTGAGGCTGAAACAGGCATGGCAGATGGACGCTGGCTTGTTCAATTGGGGTATGCATTGATCGCGTTTCTACCTCTACTTGCCGTTTACTTCGGGGTGAAAACACCGCGTATCAAGCTGATGTTGGGTTTATGGCTGGTCGGGGGCGTGTTTGCGCTTCTCTCGATAGGGGCCAAAACATTCTATCTGACTGCACAGGTCCAATCATATTTGGTGTTAGCTCTCATCTTGTGTGCTGCCACTGTAGTATTAATGTACACATTTAAGAAAAAGCGTGAGGCATACAAGACGGGTTTACACAAGGCGCGATTGACCGGTTCAACGATACTGGCAGGTGTCGGTCTGGCGACCCCGTGGATCTTGTGGGGGGCATTAGGATCTCCCTTAGATACACTAGCCGTCATTATTCTTGGATGTTCTTTCGCGTTTTTTATAGTGAGCGCTGTTTTCCCGCTTTATTTAGATCTGACCCAACCTGCTGGAAGCCGGGTTAGCCGTGGGGATTACTTATTTGATGGCTTTGTGTTGGCTGTATTCCTGATGATCATCGTGGCAGGGATCAGTCAGAACGGATCACAATTGCTCCTCTCGCTCGTAATTCCTCCCGCAGGTTGGCTGATCGCGGCTTTGGCATCAGCCGGTCGAAACCGAAAGGATCACGGCAGGTTGGCGATCGGGATCATCGCATCCCTTATACTCATCCTTCCTCTGGCTTTCTTTGATATGGATGAACTGGCATTGATCATTTCCGGTACAACCGGTGCTGAAGTCTTTTACTGGGCGCAACGGGCAGCCTCATATTCGTCCATTTTTTTGATCGCGCTCGCACTTGTGATTCTGGTATTCTTCCCGCTAAATGAAAAAGCCAACCTCGATCCACGGATCAATTGGGGGCTGATCCTGCTGAGCATTATGGAATTTTTTGCCCTGTATTTCTTGATCGGTCAACCCGGTTTCTTTGGCGATCGTTTGTTCGTCATCATGAAGAAACAGGTAGACACAAACCAACTTGCCCTGGATGCCTCTATAAATGAGAATAAATTGACTCTGTATTCTGAGATGACCAGCCTGGCGAATGCCTCACAAAGTGCACTGCGCGAAAAGCTGGATAAACTAAGAATCTCCTACACACCTTATTACCTGGTCAACGCGATGGAAGTGAACGCTGGTTGGTACACCAAGAACATGATTATCAAGTTTGAAGGGGTGGATCGTGTATTGGATAGCCCGCGTCTTAGACCGCTGCCCCAGATGCCTGAAAGCACACAGGGAGAGGTACTGGTGCCCCAGGAGGGAACTTTATGGAATCTGGAAATGATCAATGCGCTACAGGTGCATGAAGAACTGGGGATCACCGGTAAAGGTGTTCTGATCGGACAGACCGATTCAGGCGTTGATATGACACATCCTGAACTGGCGAATGGCTATCGTGGAAAGGAAGGATCGAACGATTACAACTGGCTGGACCCATGGAATTCGTCGGTTTCACCGGTTGATATTGGTGGGCATGGCACAGGGACGCTAGGGATCATCGTAGGCAATACGCGGGGAATCGCCCCCGATAGCGAATGGATTGGTTGTGTGAACCTGGCGCGCAATCTGGGTAACCCGGCGTTGTACCTGGATTGCATGCAGTTTATGTTTGCTCCTTATCCCCAGGGTGGGGATCCGCTCCAGCATGGTGATCCCTTAAAAGGGGCTATGATCATAAATAATTCTTGGGGATGCCCGGAAGTTGAAGGATGTGACCCCCAAGTATTTGACCAGGCGGTTGCTGTGTTGAAATCCGCCGGTGTTTTCATGTCAGTAGCAGCCGGAAACAATGGATATTATGGCTGTTCCACCATAACTGATCCACTCTCCATTTATGAAGATGTGTTTACCGTAGGCGCAGTGGATAAGTTGGGTCATTTATCACCATTTTCGAGTCGTGGTCCGGTGAATGTGGATGGCAGCGGCCGGGCAAAGCCGGATCTATCGGCACCGGGTGAGATGATCCTTGTTGCAGCACCAGGAGGTACATATACGTTCAGCAGTGGAACTTCTTTTGCCGCTCCGCATGTCGCCGGCGTGGTTGCGCTGATGTGGTCTGCGAACCCTGAGTTGATAGGAGACATTGAAACCACCACCCGTATATTGATCGAAACTGCTCAACCTTACAAAGGAAATAACAGCGATTGCGGTGGATCGATTAACGAAGCTGGGGCTGGTATACTTGATGCCTATGCCGCAGTCAAAGCAGCGATAGCCTTAAAATGACTGTCAATGAAACCAATTGGTCCGATGAGGGTTATTAGTTGCAGAAGTCAAAAGGGTTACAATCTTCACAAGAAACCGATATTGATATCGTGAAATGGGCGGTGTCAGGT
>JAXGRS010000008.1:0-117592 GCA_040765685.1 Anaerolineaceae bacterium
GATGATGCCAGACCCAAAAAAACCTTACTAGCATTAGGGTGTGGAACTCGTGGTTTAGCACCCGATGAAAATATTTTAGCTCGTCCAGGGCATGTTAGGTATCTTCAGGCATTGCGAAAATACATCACTGAAAAGACAGGTGTTTTTGTGTGGTGTAAACATGATCCTTCAAACTTAGCAGAATCCATACCTGATGTTATTAAAAGTCAATTCTCTGACTTTTCAACCGTTTTTTCGAAATATGGTAATGTGCTACATTTTATTTGCGAGGTCCCAAACGACCCTGAAAAAGCATTATTTATCACAAAAGCATTTCTTGATTTTTACGCATGGGAACGTAACTGGAAAGTATTATCCGCGGCCAAAAGCGAATTCGAAAATCTGCTTTCGGAAATTCAAGATCGCATTTTTCAACCGGTTAATATCGACCAAGTATATGAGCTGCTGTTAGAACGTTACTACGTTATTTTACAGGGTCCGCCAGGAACTGGAAAAACCAGACTTGCTGACGAAATATTCAAAGAAAAGTTTCGTCAACAAGGTAAAGTAATTCAATTTCACCCAGCTACTACTTATGAAAATTTTATTATTGGAATACAACCAAACGTTACACAAAAGGAGTTATCCTTCTCAATTGCTAATGGATTTCTTGTTGATGCAATAATTGAGTCAAAAAATGTCAGCCAATATTTATTGTTAATCGATGAAATTAACAGAGCTGATCTAGGAAAAGTATTAGGAGAGTCAATCGCACTATTTGAATACCAAGAAGTAAAAGATGGGAAAAGCAGGAAGATCCAATTACCTTATAAGAATCTCGATTTAACAGAAATTGAATTACCCAATAATCTATTTTTACTTGGAACAATGAATAGCGCTGATAGATCGATAGCAATACTAGACTTAGCAGTAAGAAGAAGATTTGCTTTTGTTGATGTTTGGCCTCAAAAGACAGTTGTAGATTCCCAACATAACCCTCTTGCAAGTGAAGCTTTTAGTAAACTTCTTGAAATTTTTATCCAATATGCTTCTGAGGATAATCTGGTTCTTTTACCAGGACATTCTTATTTCCTTGCGGATTCAACTGATGCCCTCATTCATAGATTTAAATATGAATTAATCCCCTTACTTCAAGAATATATTCGGGATGGAAGAATCGCTTCATTAGAGTCACAAATTCAAGGATTTATTGATTGGCTACTTATTAAGATATCCAGATAAAAACTAAACTAATGCCAAACAAATCATCAAGCCCTCAAATACGAGAAAGATATATAGTAAAGCTAAAAGATCAATTGGGATATTACAGGATTCCAATAAAAAGCATTAAAGGGTCAGGGCGGAGTAGGCATACAGAGTATATTGCATCTAACTTCTTAAATATTAATAAAAACTCTTTTGAAGCCTTAGAAATTACACCGACAATTTCAATCAACAATGATATGGTTAGCGTGGATCTCCGCTCCAATGGCGTCATTGGAGCCGTCCCATTATTCTCATTTGAAAACAGAAAGACAATAGGGGGAATTATTGTTGAACCAAAATTCGGGTGGAATGATATTGGTCCATTATTAAGCCAAATCGGATGGGCAGCGACACCGCAATTATTAAGCTTTCCAATGATACCTGGAAGCGCTAAAGAAATACCACCTTGGGTTCTTGCAGGACCTATTGTCGAAAGAATTGCTGTTTTACTACAGAACCTCAATAGAGGGTTCAGCTTCGTCCAGGAATTTAAAGACAGTCCGCGCGGAAAGATACTTTGGCAAGAATATATCTCGAAATCGTATGTTTATGGGAAATTCAATAAAATACCATGTAAATTTCCAGATTTAAATCAAAATGATGTCCTAAGGTCTTATATTAAGTGGGGTCTTGAAGAAGTAAAAAGATCATTACTTGGGGTTCAAGGTTTCGACGAAACAACGATTAATCTTCTAACAAAAGTTGATTTTTTACTTAATCTGATTAGAGACGTTAAACCAAAAATCCCCTCGAGCAATTCTCTCAATTACATCATTCAGGAGAATTCAGTACCGTCTATACAATTTTTAAATGGACTCCAAGCCTTGACATGGATTCGTGAAGAAAGAGGATTGGCCGGACAAAGAGAACCAGATGGACTAGCGTGGAAAATGCAAATGAGCGACCTCTTTGAAAAATGGGTGGAAGCCATAGTAACACTATGGGCAAAAAAATTTGGTGGAGCAATCTCAACGAGTCGTAAAGATACATCAAGAGTAGCCATTCACTGGGAAAATCAATCCCTTAAAAGTTTATCAAACCTAATCCCAGACATAGTGGTCGAAACATCTGATGCTGTTTATATTTTTGACGCTAAATATAAAAAGCTATACGAAGAACTTGATGACCAAAGATGGAGGGAACTATCCCATGAGCTTCAAGAGGAACATCGCCACGACTTACATCAAATCCTTGCCTATGCCTCACTCTTCAATAAATCTCGAATAGTAAGCATTCTCGTTTACCCTCTCACAGGCAATACATATACAAAACTCGCAAACAGAAGTAAATTATTAAATCGAGCAAGAATTTCGGTGTATGAGAAGACTCTTGAACTAGGTATTTTTGGTGTGCCATTGTCTGTTAGTCACGATTATTCAATAAATGATATTTCTTCCCAATTAAATCCATTTTTAAATCCACTTTCTTATTAGTCTAGGTTAGAAACCGGGTTTCGAAGCTCATTAGAAACCCGGTTTATTAAACATAAATTCGTGAAATTCGTGGACGACCATAAGGGTCGAGCACCTCTCGCTTTGCTCGGGTACGCGAAAACCGCAGCACCGCTCCACCCCTACAAGTTCAAATTCGTGTTTTTCGAAATCTTTCGTGGTTTTAGTGTTAGGCTTTTATCCCAATCCGCCCTTGACACCCCCCTATCTCCGGTGTACGATTATCAATGCATCAGGAACGTCCGCACAACGCGGACTGGCAACCGGCCCGGAGACGGCAGCGGTGCCTCGAGATGAAGGTCTCGATGCGCGGGACACATGAAGTCCCGAAAGATAGGCTCCAATTTTTTGTTTAATAGTCTCCGACCACGCTATACATCATCCTCCTGATGCAAAAGGAGGAACCACCATGAAACAGCAACGAATCTATGTAAGACCCGACCCCGAGCTATCCAGAGAGGACGATATCGACCGCATCGTCGACACTCTGCTCGGGTGGTTCGCCGATCAGGCGGAAGCCGACGGTAAACCGGAACAGGCTGCGCGCCTGCGCGAAGAGCTCGCCAAAAAACCCAGCCGCAAGCCGGGCAACGCGGAAGGAGGGTAGCCATGGAGATCCGTACAACCAACCCGGAGCTGGAAGAGCTGATCAGCATTCTCGCGGAAAATAACGTCACCGAGGCTTTGCAGAGATTCGCGTATCAGTGGCATCAAATCCTGCCGGAAGATCCGAATGATGATATCCCTTTTATTTCAATTGAGCAGGATACCCAGCATCGTTTCGATTACATTGAAACAGAATCTCTCACCTATCCATCAAGGGATCAAATAGTGCGGGTCGTGGGGGTTCAAAAAAGCCAGGATCTACTGGCAGCCGCTTTTCTTATCAGTGACAGAGCGCGCCATCCAAACCCAAAGATGGCCGCGTTACAGACCGCCTACTGGGTCAGGCAATACGTCATACTCTACGGAATACGAAAAGGATATACATTGGATGAGATCAGCGAGATGGTGAAAAAAACCTGCGCGCTGCAGGTCAAATACCTTCGCACCGAGATCAGGCGAAATAGAGCGACGAAATACCTGCCTAAAGAACTACGGAAAAGAAAAAACGCAAGACCGCCGGAGGATTGTTAAATGGACCCCAGGAAGGAAGTGGATCGCCTTTCAGGATGCAACAAGAAAGGAAAACAAAATGAAAAAGAATAGAGAGGATCGCCAGGAAAGGGTTTTCGCCGATTACGATAACCGGGAGGTTATTGAAACACTCTATGAAATAGACAGAGATTTTAGACACAATCGTTATCCAGGTGGATTCCCATTTTTAGCCGAAGTGATCAGAAGATTATTGGATCGATGGGCGCTTGGGGAGGATCCCGACCCCTGGCTGCCATTTCCCCACATGTTTAATGCTTCCTCAATCTATTCTAAACCAATAGGTGTTTTCAGGTACTGGTGGGCATCTCCCGGCGAAATGTTTAAGCTTCCATGTCAATGCGGGGCATATCGCTACGCGGTTGATTTTAATCGCTGGTTCAGTAGCGCATGGGGATATTACAGTTGCATCGGCTGTAACTCCTTTGGTACCGTGCTAATCGGAGGTCCAACAATAATGGACTCAAAAATAAGCATGAGCGCTATTCATGTTTACTCAAACAAAAGAAATGGTAACTATCACCCGCAAGCCGAAGATATGCTCAAATTATTGAAACTCCTGGAGATGGAAAAGAACCTGCGCGATCTATTAAAAAATAAAGCCGTACAAGAGAGACAAAAAAGGGCATGATGACCCTGGTGATCGGCTGGTAAATTTCCGGTCGCGAGGGAGGAAAATATGCCATAATTGGAAAAAGTTACGGAGCTGAGGTATGTTCAAGCAGCTGGACCCGCTTTCATCTGAAGCCGTTGAGGGGCAGTCGTGGCTGTCCATCGTGATCAAAGCCGCCTTCATCGCCCTGGTCAGTTTTGGCGGGCTGGCGGGGGGGCTGGCGGCCGTCTCACCGCGCTTCTTCTTCGGTCTCACCGAGGGCATCACCTGCCCGCGCGGCAGCGAGATGGTGTTCGAGGAATGGTACGACGGTGAATCCAACCAGTTCCGCGTGAGCTGCCTTGACCCGGTCAATGGTGAACAGCGGGGCAGAACCCTGCTGGCGCTGGGCGTGTACCTGGGGATGTGGTTTTTGGCGTGCTTCTACGTTGCGCTGATGGTTCTACTGATACTACGCGCAGTAAAAACTGGTAAATTTCAGCCAGTTAAAAGAAAAAACAAACCTTATTAGTTGAAAAATCGTGAGGACCGCTCAATGGACAAGATAATCGCCACCTTAGTCGTCGCCCAGGCTAGAACACCGTTAATCGTGCTCGTGCTTAAAGCCGCCTTCATCGCCCTGGTCAGCTTCGGCGCGCCGGCCGGCGTGAGCGCGGGATTGGCGCCGCGCTTCTTCACGGGAGTGACCAAGGGGATCATGTGCCCGCCCGGCAGCGAGATGGTGTACGAGGAGTGGGGCGACAGCAGCTCCCAGGAGTTCAGCACCACCTGCATTGACGCGGCGGGCTACCCGGTGAAAGATCGCTTCTTCCTGGCACTGGCAGTTTACCTGGGCGCGTGGTTCCTGGCGATCTTCTACATCGCTTTTGCCGGGCTGTTCATCGCGCGCATCCTGCTGCGGAAAAAGTTCGGGATAGAACCCTGAGCATATTTATTAAGAGGGAAAAAGCGCTCAGTCCTGCAGGGGTTCGGGTTCCACATCCGCGGCGGGCAGCGCATTGGAGCCTTCACGCCGCTCGATATCCGCCCGCATCTCTGCGGTGAGGGTGCGCAGAGAGACAATGTGCCAGGTGGCCCAGGCGGCGATGCCCAGCAGACCCACGCGCAGCCACCAGTGCTCCAGCACGAAGAACACGGAATAGCCGATGGTGAGGTAAAGGAAGATCAGCGCGGTCACTTTTGTGCGCAGCGGCACGGCGCGGTACAGGCGGTAGTTGCGGATGAAGGGGCCAAAGAGGCGGTGATTGGTGAGCCACTGGTACATGCGCCCCGAACTGCGCAGGAACATGGCGGCGGCGAGCAGCAGGAAGGGCGTGGTGGGCAGGATGGGCAGCACGACGCCAAGCCCGCCGAGCACAAGGAAAAAGAACCCGGCGGCGACATGCAGCTTGCGTTTGAGGTCAGCCCGATCGATCATAGTGATGCCATTATACCCTAGCGGGGCTGGCTGTCATTGCTCAAGGTTAAATGAGAGCAGGTATTGCGCTGGATTTTTGCCCATTCAGGCGGAGGAGAAGGCGGGCGCGCATCAGTCGAGATGGAAAGTGTTGCGCAGCGCGCTTTGCGCGGCAAGGTGCCCGCACATGCCGTGCACGCCGCCGCCGGGCGGGGTAGCCGAGGAACACAGGTAAACCCCTTTGAGCGGAGTGGCGTAGGGATCCCAGCGCGCGAGCGGGCGGGTGAAGAGCTGACCGAAGTCCTGCGCGCCGGAGTTGATGTCTCCGCCCACGTAGTTGGGATTGTAGACCTCATATTCCTGCGCGTTCATGGTGGCGGCCGCCAGGATGGTGTTGCGGAAGCCGGGCGCGAAGCGCTCCACCTGGGATTCAATGATGGCGCGCATGTCGCGTGTGGAGGCGTTGGGCACGTGGCAGTACGCCCAGGCGGTGTGGCTGCCGGCGGGGGCGCGCGTGGGGTCGAACAGGCTGGGCTGCACGAGCAGCACGTAGGGCTTATCGGGGTGCTCGCCTTTGGCGACCGCGCGCTCGGAGGCGGTGATCTCCTCCAGCGTTCCGCCCAGGTGCACCGTGGCAGAGCGGGCTATGGCCGGGTCAGACCAGGGGATGGGAGCGGACAGCGCCCAATCCACCTTGAACACGCCGGGGCCATAGCGGTAACGCGCGAGGCGCGCCTTGTAGGCCGCGGGCAGGCGGTCAGCGCCGATCGCCACCAGGCTGCGCGGAGAAACATCCAGCAGCACCGCGCGTGCAGGCGGGAGTTGATCGAGATGAGTAACAAACTGACCGGTGACGATCTCTCCGCCCAGCTCACGCAGGATCGCTGCCATGGCATCCACGATACGCTGCGAGCCGCCCTTGACCACCGGCCAGCCCACCGCGTGCGCGGAAAGCGCCAGCACAAGCCCGAACGAGGCGGTGCCCACCTGCTCGAGCGGCAGCATGCCGTGCGCGGCCATGCCGGCAAAAACTGCGCGGGCTTCAGCTGTGCTGAAACGCGACCGCGCCAAACCGGAGGCGCTGCGCAGCGCGTGCAAACCGAAACCTACCAGGTCAAACGGGGCAGCGGGAACGCGCAGCTGGCTGAGCAGATAGCTCATCAAGCGCGGGTAGCGGTCCACCAGGGGCTGGTACAGCCGGCAATAGGCCGCGGCATCCACGCCGAACTGCGCCGCGGTGAGCGCGACCGAGGAATGAACCAGCACCGCCTGACTGTTATCGAGAGGATGCGCCAGCGAGACCGGGGGCAGGCACCATTCCACTCCGTGCCCGGCGAGATCGAGTGATCTGAAGAAGGGAGAGGTTAACGCGAGGGGATGAACCGCCGAGCAGACATCATGGGTGAAGCCCGGCAGGGTCAGCTCAGCGCTGCGTGAACCGCCGCCGATTTGCTCATTGCCTTCGATGACCTGAACGCGCAGCCCACGGCGCGCCAGCGTGATGGCCGCCGCGAGCCCGTTGGGTCCGCTGCCGACGATCACAGCATCATATTGGTAATTGTCGCGCTGGATGACCTTCACACTGCTTCCCGGATGACTGGAGTTTTTAGAATGGTGTTGAGTGAGCGGCCGAAAAATTGAGGAATCGACCGGATAGCGGCATTGTACCAGATGTTGCGGAAGCAGCGCCACTGCAAGTTTGTGGAGATGGTCCGGTTTTCCTGCTGCACAGAAGCCTGAACGCCGAACAGGCGGGCGGCGTTGACGAGGGCGGCGTGCCAGAAGGCATCTTCTCCGCGCTGACCGAAGCCGAGCAGGAAAGCGAGCTCGAAGAGCGGGTCGCCGGGGCTGACCAGCGCCTGGGTCTGGATGACGGGATCATTGTCCTCCAGGAAGACACTGAACGTGATCAAGCCGGCGAACATATGCCCCAGCAGGGTCATCAGAGTGAGGGAGGTCTCGTCGCGATGGACCACCCTGGCACCGGTGATGATGCGCATCCCCGCCGGCATGGAGAGCAGGATGGCGGCGGTCACACCTGGCTCTAGCGCGGGCGCGCAAGGGATGAAATGATTGTCTGCCGGCCAGGTGGCAGGGAAGCGATCCATCCAGATAGTGAAAATCTGCGCGGGAGACAGCGCGAGGCCATGCAAATGGGCGTTGTACGTACGCATGCGCAGACCGCCGAAACCTTCATGAGGAGCCCGCGTCGGGCGGTCGCGCAACAGCCGCAACACAGCCTCAGGGATGGATGGACAGGCGGTGAATTCTCCGCCAATATCCCAATTTGACACTTGATCTGACCGGTACTCACTCACGCAGCTACTCCTCCAACCCCAGAGCCTGGAATTCGTTTTCGCAGGTGGAGAGCAGGTTATCCAGGTGCATGATCGTGAAAACCTGGCGGATTTCAGCAGTCAACCCGTAAGCAGCCAGTTTACGGTTCAATTTGCGCATCAGTGTACAAAAGACCAGAAGATGTTTTATCCCGCTGCCATCCATCCCCTGCACCGCGGAAAAATTGAGCACCACATGAGAGACAACCAGATTATGCAGGCTGCCGGTGATCGTTTCGAAAGACCTGGCAAAGCCGGCGTTAACAAAACCACACAGATCGAGAATCACATACTGGGAAGAAGGCTGCCGCAAGGTAATGACTTGCGCCTGATCACACATTTACACTCCTATCTATTGAAAAGGGTTTGTCCGATGGGATCAGTAGTGTTATATTAGATATATTATATCTTAATTATCAGTTATTGTGGATCAAAAGACGGCGTGGAAGATTGCAGATCTGTTTCTGCTGAGTTATCTTCACCGTAATCGAGCACCTCGCGCACCTGGGAACCTGGTTCCTGCGGGCCAATGATCTTCTGTTCTTCGAGCGCGTCAATCAGACGGGCGGCGCGGTTATATCCCACGCGCAGGCGGCGCTGGAGCATGGAGATGGAGGCTTTTCCCTCGCGGCGCACCACTTCGGTGGCCTGGCTCAACATCGGATCACCTGTGTGCCCCTCATCACCAAAGAACGAGCCCTGTCTGAGGGGAGTACCGGAAGGGATGACATCAAATGTGGCGTTGAGCAGATCAGGCGCTCCCTCAGCGCGGCGATTGGCAGCGATGAGACGCCAGGAATCAACCAGGCGCGAGATCTCGGAGTCTGAAACATACACGCCCTGCAAGCGCACGGGCGCGGGGGCATCAGGAGCCTGGTAGAGCATATCACCACGACCAAGCAGCGCTTCGGCACCGGGTTTATCAAGGATGACGCGGCTATCAGTGCCGGAAGCGACCATGAAGGCAACGCGCGCCGGGAAGTTGGCTTTGATGACGCCGGTAACCACATCCACCGAAGGACGCTGGGTGGAGATGATGAGGTGAATGCCTGTGGCACGGGCGAGCTGCGCCAGGCGGGTAATACTCCTTTCGGTCTCTTCCGGCGCGAGCATCATCAGGTCAGCCAGCTCATCGATGACCACGACGATATAAGGCAGGTATTCATCACCTTTGAGGTTGTACTCTACGATATTGCGCGCACCAACCTTCGAGAAGCGTTTATAACGGGAGTCCATTTCACGCAGCACCCATTGCAGCGCCGCGCCGACGCGATCCGCGTCCACCACGACCGGGGCGAGCAGGTGCGGGATGCCATTGTACCCGGTGAGTTCAACGCGCTTGGGATCGACCAGCACCAGGCGCAGGTCGAGCGGTGTGTTGTTGAGCAGCAGGCTGGTGAGAATGGCGTTCACCAGCACCGATTTACCTGAGTTGGTGGTTCCGGCGATGAGCAGGTGCGGCATGGCGGTGAGGTCAGCGCAGATCGGCTTGCCGGCAACATCCTTGCCGAACGCGAAGCGCAGGTTGGACTTGACCTTCTTGAAAACGTCTGTCTCGATCAATTCGCGCAGCGAAACGAGGGAGAGCTCAGAGTTGGGCACTTCAATACCCACATACGCCTTGCCGGGTACCGGCGCCTGGATGCGAATACTGGGGGCGGATAAGGCGAGCGCAAGGTCATCGGCGAGGCTGACGATCTTGGCCACGCGCACACGGGTGCGACCGGTGCGGGTTTCGATGAATTCAGGTTCGACGCCATACTGGGTCACAGCGGGACCGCGGTGGATCTCAACGATGCGCGCGGGCGCGCCAAACGAGGCGAGCGTATCTTCAATGACCCGAGCTCGATCGCGATCATAATGCGATTGGACCGCTGCCGGGCTGGCAGGGTCTAGGATATCGGCCACAGCCGGGATCGGCCAGGGCGCGATGGGAGCGGTTACCTGGGTGCGCACAATGGGGGTGGTCTGCGGAGCGACCGCGTTCGCGCGTCCGCCGGTGTCAGCTGCTGTTGCGGGGCGTTGAGCACCTGCTTTATCGCGAGGGGATTTTCCGGTAATACCAGCTGTGACCTCCTCGACCAGGTTGAGGGGGGTAAACCCTCCCGGCAGGTCAGGCTGCTTTTCCTTCTTTGGTCGGTAGGCTTTCGCCTTGCCGAAATCGAACACCGGCTGGCGGGTTGAGGTTTGAACGACAGGCTTTGGCTTGTTGAAGCGGTCGATGATGGCACCGAGAGCACGCGCGATCTCAGGTAAGGGAATGTTGATAATGAACAACAGCGCGACCAGGGACCAGGCAACAAGGAAAACCGCTTCTCCGGCGCGGCCAAGTGAATTACCCAGCAAACGGTCAAAAAATGCTCCAACAAAACCGCCGCCGAGACCCTTCTTTGCAGAGGCGAATCCACCTGATTCATAAAAGTGAAACCAGCTGAGTACATTCACATAAAGCAACGCCAAACCAGCCACACGCCAGGCGGAGATGCGGGGAAGGCGCTCGTATTTACGGAAGAGCAGGGTAACCCCGCCGATGATCATCGCAACGGGAAGGATCACGCCGCCCCAACCAGCGATGCGTTTGGAGGTTTGAGACAACCAACCGGTAAGGGGGCCGGTTTCCTCCGCGAATAGAGCCACAATCCCCAGCACGCCCAGGAGGACGATGACCCCGCCGATGAAATTCAAACGCTGATCCAGCGTGAGGCTGGAACGCGAATAAGCCTGTTTCCTCCGCGAAGAAGAACGCGAGGTTTTCGGTGAGCGGACGTATGCTTTACGCTTTGAGGTTTTCGCCATGGTTCTCCACGATCCGTCTTAATTCGGATGCATGTTCCATACCATTTTATCACCTGAAAAAGGATGGACGCGGATGGGAGTAATGTTGATAAATGATCTAAGTGATGGAAGCGCGTGCTTTGGCAAGTACTTTTCTGGTTGACTCGAACGCCAGCGGAGGCAGTTCATCAAGGGAGAACCATCCCACCTGGTCGGCGTCATCCGCAGCCTGCAACGTGCCACTGAGAACATGCGCACGATAGATCAGGAAAATATCGGAGCCACGAATATGTTCTCGCCCGGTGAGCAGGTCAAAAAGCCCGTCAAGTTCAGCGGATAAACCGGTTTCTTCTTTGCACTCACGCAGGGCTGCCGCGGCGGGATCTTCAAAGGCATTTACAAAGCCCGCGGGAATGCTCCACTGACCGATGAAAGGGTCCAGCGTGCGGCGCACAAGCAGCACCTCACGCCCGCGCAGGATGAGCACTCCGGCAGCCACCTTGGGATCTTCGTAGTGCACCCAACCGCAAGATGGACAGGTGGGTCTTTTTTCGCCCATAACCACCTGCTCCTTCAATGGAGAAGCGCAGCGTGGACAGAATTTAAAACTCTCGTGATTGTGCAATCAATACCTGCGCAAGACCAGGGCGGCGGCGCCAGCCAGTAACGCGACGGCCCCCGAGATGATGAGTAGCAGGCTGCGTAAATCAGGCCGGTTGGGTTCATCTACAACTGGTGGCTGATCCGAGCTCATGATCTGTCCCTGCTGCTCTTCATCCGGAATGCCCAGAATGAGAGAGGAAAGGTCACCCTCCGCGTTCGATGCGGCGGGGTCCAACTCGCGGGGTTCCGACATGATTGTGAGCGGGGGTTCTTCAGTGACCGCGGCGACTTCAGGTATTGCAGTTGCTTCAGCCGGTAATTCCTCTACCGGCGCGGGTGCCAGCCCCGGCTCTACGGGTGATTCCGGGAGAGGTTCCTCTGTGGCATCAGAAGTACCGCCGCCCGCCGCGGGAACTGAGACATCCCAACCGGGGCCGCCGGCGCCACCCCCGCCAACTCCGCCTGTATAAACCTCTTGAGCGGCCATGTCGCCACCGCCGCCGCCCATCCCCATAGCCGGGTTCCAGTTGATGATGGCAGGAGACATGGCTTCATTTGAAGCATCTTCTGCAGCGAGCATGGCAGCCTCAGGCGCGGCTTCTTTTGCCGTAGATGAGCGGGCGCTGCCGAACAAGTAGGAAGAGGAGAAAACCACCACAAGCATCACTGCCGCGGCGATGGATACAAAGCTTAAAGCCGGCTGCAGCCACACCGCTCGGCGGGGAACGGGCGCTTTTTCAGCTGAAAGCATAAAATTACGCGGGGCGCGTTTTTGGGGCAACGCCTGCAACAAACGGCGCGTATAAGTGAATTCATCCAATAATTGTTTAAATTGCGGTTCAGATTTGAGCCGCGCTCTCACCTTTTCATTCTCTGCAGGTGAAAGCCGCGAGTCAAGATAGGACGAGATCAGTTCAATATCTCTGTCTGTAATTCGATCATTCATCAGCGGTCTCCACCATCAAGACGAAATTGAGGGGGTAGAAGTTCCTGAAATTGCTGCAGGCAATCGCGCATTTTTAGACGTGCGCGCGCCAAGCGGCTTTTCACCGTTCCAAGCGGAGTTTGAACCGAGTGAGAAACCTCTTCATAATCCAAGCCCTGCACATCCACAAGCACCACAACAGCGCGGAAATCCGCAGGAAGGGCTTCGAGGCAATGCTGGAGGGCGTGCTCGAGTTCAGCCTGATCAAAAGCATCCTCCGGTTGCGGGTCATCAGACCGAAGCCATTCAGCGGAGTCCAACTCGTCGCCATCTTCGCGGCTCACCGGATCAAGCGGGATGGTCGGGCGACGTTTCTGGCGGCGCAATTCATCATAACAACCATTGGTGACCATGCGCAACACCCAGGCTTTGAATGAACCTCCTCGATACGCGCGCAGGTTCTTATACGCCGAAATGAAGGCATTCTGCACCGCATCCGCGGCAAGGTCTTCATCCGTCAGCATGCGGTACGCGACATTGAACGCCAGATCCTGGTACGCCAGGACCAGGCGATTGAAGGCATCAATATCGCCATGCAGTGCGTCAGTGATTAAGGCCTGTTCATCCATAGTCAATTTATTGTAACTTAAATATGGATGCAAGATTCAGACGAAGTTTAAAGATTGAATGATGTTTTACCTGTTAGAACGTTAGGATCAAATTGTACCTGTTTCAATGTGAGCCAAAAGACCGCTGCCGGTGCGCTTGACAGTCAATCCGACAAAGGTATAATCACCTCAACTGACCAGCCCGGGAAAAGATGCGTGGACTTCCTTTCAGAGAGCCGCTGTGAGGTGAAAAGCGGCAGGCAGCCCCGGCATCATCCACCCCGACGCCCGAGTATCGGGCAGGTCGTCTCTGCAGGGGTCACACGACCGTAAAGAGACCGGCAGCACCGTTATCGCGACAACGAGGCTCCCATTGCCGGAGCGAATGCAGGTGGCACCACGAGCGCGCCCCTCGTCCTGCAAATGGATGGGGGCGTCATTCATTAAATTGAGAGGTGCAAAATGCTCGATCTGAATTTTATTCGTGAACAACCCGAAGTACTGCGTAAAGCCCTGACTGACCGGCAGATGGACAGCAGCGTGGTGGATAATGTGTTATCGCTGGATACCGAGAGGCGGGCACTGCTGGTAAAAGTGGAAACCCTCAAAGCGCAGCGTAATAGTGTCTCAAAAGAGATCAGCCAGACCAAAGATGCCGCGCTCAAGCAGGAGAAGATCCTGGCGATGCGGACGGTGGGAGATGAGATCGCCGCGCTGGATGAAAGCACCCGCAGTGTTGAGGAAAAACTGCAGGCTCTGTTAGCCTCGATCCCCAACATACCTGATCCTTCAACCCCCGTTGGCATCGACGAAAGCGAAAACGTTGTCCTGCGTACTGAGGGTGAAATACCCGTGCTGGATTTCACCCCCCTGCCACACTGGGAGCTCGGCCCCAAGCTGGGGATCATTGATTTTGACCGCGGCGTGAAGCTGACCGGATCACGCTTTTATGTGCTCAACGGAGCAGGAGCGCGACTGCAACGCGCACTGATCGCCTGGATGCTTGATCTGCACAGCCGGCAGGGTTACGAAGAGCGCTACACCCCATTCATGGTCAAAGCAGAAACCCTGTACTCGGCCGGACAACTGCCCAAGTTCGTGGATAATCTGTACCATGACATCGAAGAGGATCTTTGGATGGTGCCGACAGCGGAAGTGCCTTTGACCGGCATGTACCGTGACGAGGTGCTGGAAGAAGCCAGCCTGCCGCAACGCTTCACCGCTTACACCCCCTGCTTTAGACGCGAAAAGATGAGCGCCGGGCGGGATGTACGCGGGATCAAACGCGGTCACCAATTTGACAAAGTGGAAATGTATATTTATTGCAAGCCTGAGGAATCGATGCGCGAGCTGGAGAAAATGCTGGCAGACGGCGAGGAAACCTGTAAACTACTCGGTTTGCCTTACCGGGTAAAGCGGTTATGCACCGGCGACCTGGGTTTTAACTCAGTCATCACCTACGATCTGGAAGTATGGGCTGCTGGCTGCGGGGAATGGCTGGAGGTTTCGTCGGTTTCCAACGTGGGAGATTTTCAGGCCAGGCGCGCCAACATCAAATACAAACCTGAAGATGGCAGCCGGAACCGCCTAGTACACACCCTGAATGGATCCGGATTGGGCATGCCGCGCACGATGATCGCGGTTCTGGAGAACAACCAACAGGCAGATGGCTCGATCAGGGTGCCGGAAGTGCTGCGCCCCTGGATGGGCGGGATCGAGATCATCCGATAATGATGGAAACCATCGCCAATTCTTCCTGGTTCGTTCCGCTGCTGGCCGTGATCATGGGGGTCGGTCTGCTAGGGTTGTTCTTCTACATCATCCCGGGATTGACCATTATCTGGCTGGCAGTGCTGGTTTACGGTATTGTGGCAGGATTTAATGTCGGATCGGGCATCCTGTTCGGCCTCATCACCCTGCTGATGATCGGCGGCAACGTGATCGACAACCTGATCATGGGAGCGGAGGCAAAAAAGACCGGCGCAAGCTGGCCTTCCATCATCGTCGCCCTGGTTGCCGGAGTTGCCGGCACGTTCCTGCTGCCGCCTTTCGGCGGACTGATCTTCGCGGCGGTGGGAATCCTGGTAGTGGAATGGATACGCAAACGCAACCTCGCGGAAGGCGCAAAATCGGCCGGCGGGATACTGAAGGGTTGCGGCCTGGCTGTGATGATAAGATTCGGGATAGGCGCGTTGATGATCGGATTGTGGGTGGTGTGGGTGCTCTGGCTTTAGTTGAGTTTTTTGAGCTCACTTTTGGCAGCCGGAAGGGATTTTTGATCCACCGGCTGTTTTTTATTGCTTAATCCAGCCAGTATCCCGGCGGCAAAACCCAGGATGATGAGCATGAGGTACATGGAAAACCCGAACATCGCCCAGAGTTTTTTACCAAGGATGAATACCGCCGCAAGGATCACCACAAGCAGCGTGCTGACCAGGGATATGCTAAAACGGTTACCTTTGATCTTGCGTGAAGAAATATACCCTGCAACCACCAGTAAGATAAAAACCAGCACGCGAAATAACATTAATTCTTGTGTTCCTTTTGGCGCGCCAGCATCGCCTGGTAAAGGACGATGGAACCGGCAACTGCCGCGTTAAGCGATTCGATCCTGCCGCGCATAGGCAGGCTGAGCAGGAAATCACATGACTGGCGCACCAGCTCACGCAATCCCTCCCCTTCGTTGCCCACCACGATTGCAAGGGGACCTTCAAGCGGGATCGACGCCGGGGATGCAGCGCTCTGTTCACCCGCCAGACCGACAACCCACGCGCCGGACTGCTTCAGTTGTTCGAGACTGCGCGTGATATTGCCCTGCGCGATCAACATATGTTCAGAAGCCCCGGCGGAGGCAGTTACCACCGCTGGCGTAACCCCAGCGGCGCGGTGCTGCGGAATGATCACACCGTGCACCCCAGCCGCTTCGGCGGTACGGAGGAGGGTTCCGAGATTTTGCGGATTTTGGATGAGATCGAGCACGAGCACGAACAGATCCTCGCCTGAGGCGGCTGCGCGCTCCAGAATATCAGTTATGTCCACATATGGGAATTCGCCCACTTCCAACGCCACACCCTGCGGGTTTTCGCCCAGGCGATCAAGGCGGTCACGGGCAACACGTTCCACTGGAATCTTGCGATTTACAGCTATGCGCAGTATCTCAGTGACGCGGCCTTTTTCTTCGACACCAGTAGCCAGGAGTAGCTTATATACCTTGCGGCGGCGCGCTCGCAGCACTTCCGTCACCGGGTTTCGTCCGGTTATCCACTCTTTCATCGGTTGATCATTTCCAATGCCAGGAGGTACCTTCCTTGCTGTCCTCCAGCACTACCCCCAGTTCCGCCAGGCGGTCGCGTACCTTATCCGAGAGCTGCCAGAGCTTGTTTGCCCGTAAATCCCTGCGGATCTCGACCAGGAGATCAATAAAACCATCCGCGACGTGCCCGTTTTCAGCGGTTTTTTCAAGTGTCAACCCCAGGACGCCGGTCAGCTTGAGAAGCTGTTGTTGCGCAGCGAGCAGTTGTTCATCTGTCGCGCCATCAGTCCGCGCCTGGTTGATCACGCGCACCAGTTCAAACAGCTGAGCGAGCGCGCCCGCGGAATTAAAATCATCATCCATGGATTGGATGAACCCTTGTTCAGTTGCTATTACCTGACTGGCGAGCAAATCCAGCGTGGTTTGGGATGCCCCGGCAACACCCGGTAAGGCGGGTTTTAACGCCGAACGCAGGCGGTCAATCGCTCTTTCCGCCTGGATCAGAATTTCATCTGAGTAAGATAATGGATTACGGTAGCCAGAATTTAACACCAGCATACGCAGGGTATCCGCGGGGTGGCTGGCCAGGAATTCCTCGATTGTGACCAGGTTGCCGACCGATTTTGACATCTTCTCACCGCTTAATTGAAGCATGCCATTGTGGATCCAATATCTGGCAAACTGTTTACCGGTAAAACTCTCGCTTTGCGCTATCTCATTCTCGTGATGCGGAAAGATCAGGTCGTTACCCCCGCCGTGAATATCGATCTGTTCTCCGAGGTGATTCAGATTCATCGCCGAGCACTCAATGTGCCAGCCGGGGCGGCCTTTTCCCCACGGGCTATCCCAGGCCGGTTCGCCGGGTTTGGCTGATTTCCAGAGCGCAAAGTCCATTGGATGTTCTTTGCGCGCGTCGACATCGATGCGGTATCCTGACTGCATGTCATCAATACGCCGACCAGAGAGCTTGCCATATTTCTCATCCCTGGTCACACGGAAGTACACATCCCCATCCACCGGGTAAGCGAATCCCTTTTCAATCAGGCCTGAGATCATGGTGATGATCTGGTCCATTTCACGGGTGGCGCGGGGGTTTACAGTAGCCGGGAGGATATTGAACTCACGCAGGTGTTCCTCAAATTCACGAATGTACATTTCACCCAGGGCAAATGGATCCATCCCCTTTTCACCGGCGCGCAGGATGATCTTATCGTCCACGTCTGTGAAGTTCATGACGTGCCGGACTTCATAACCGCGGAACTCGAGGTAACGCCGGATAATATCAAAAACCAGCGCGGACATGGCATGCCCGATATGCGCCTTGGCATAAACGGTTGGTCCGCAGACGTACATACTGACCTTGCCCGGCTGCAGCGTTTCAAATTCTTCAATGGTGCGGGTCAACGTGTTATAAACTTTCATTTCTCACCTGCAAAAATCAATTGTTGTCTTCAGGCCTGGCAAAGATCATGCGGCCAGCAGCAGTCTGTAGTACTTTTGTTACCACCACCGAGATGGAGCGGTCGATATAGTCACGACCATTTTCGACCACCACCATTGTACCGTCATCCATGTAGGCTACACCCTGCCCTGATTCACGTCCTTCCTGGATCACGTGGACGGTCATCATTTCGCCGGGGATGAGCACTGATTTTACCGCATTCGCGAGTTCGTTGACATTGAGCACGGTGACCCCCTGCAATTCCGCGATACGATTGAGATTGTAATCGTTGGTAAGAATGGGACAACGCATCTGGCGGGCCAGCACGACCAGTTTATCATCCACTTCCCGCACCCCTTCCACATCGATGTCGCTGATGCGCACCGGTATTCCTGGTTCCTTTTGCAGGGAGGAGAGCACTTCCATTCCCCTCCTGCCGCGCTGCCGGCGCAGGTTATCGGGTGAATCCGCGATGTACTGCAACTCGTTCAACACGAACCTGGGGATGAGGAGCGAACCCGGTAAGAAACCAGTGCGGGAAATATCAGCGATCCGGCCGTCAATGATCACACTGGTATCCAGGAGGATCGTGCGTGTGTCAGCCCATTTCTCTCCTGACAATGATTCTTTATCACCTGATCGGTTAACACGCGCGTTGGAAATGAAACCGAAGATGTCGATCTGGCGCAGCCGGAATATCGAAATACCGAGGTAGGCGAATAACACAGCCACGATGAAAGGCAAAATGCTGCCAAAGGGATCGGGCAATAATGAAATTGGAAACGAAAACAAGGCGGCTACGATCAACCCGACCACAAGACCGGCTGTAGAGGCCAATAGCCCCTGCGGGGTTGCCCTGGCCAATCCATTACGGATGGCTTTAGCGGGACGCGTGGTGAAATATGGGGTGAGGATGAGACCGATCAACGCCCCGAGAAGCCCGAAAAGAAAACGGAATTGCTCAACGGGCATGTTACCCGGTGAGGCATCTAAATTAATGATCGTACCGAGCCGCTGCCCCCAGATCCCCCCAACGATTGCCATAATGACCATACCAAAAAGACGAAGAATAAATTCAGCGTTCATAATAATTGCTCCTGATAATTGCGGAAAATGCTTGTTAATGTGCTGGATAAATGATGAAATAATGACTATAAAGATAATAGCATTCTACACCGGCATAGTCAATCACATAATCACGATATTTCTGATGAAAATCACCAATTTTGGCGGGGATTTTTGCAAAAGCCTGAATTAACACGTGAAAAGAGGAAAGGTCAACCGAAAGCGAGGTTTTTATTCAGTTGACACTGAAATATCGACGTGATAAAATCCTTGCACTTGCCCCCATCGTCTAGTGGCCCAGGACGCGGCCCTCTCAAGGCCAAAACAGGGATTCGAATTCCCTTGGGGGCACTTACAGTGTGCTCCACGAGGGGCACTCTTTTTTTTAATATCCCTTATACCATTAGTGACGGTATTCGAATTCCCTTGCACTTCCAGTGTGCTCCGCGAGGGGCACTATTTTTCTTAACGTGCTCCCTTTGGAGCATTTTAATTTAAACGCAAACTGTGTCCCAACATTTAAAACGCCCGAAATAAAACAATGGGAGGGATAATCCAATGGATGGGCGAATAAAATAATCGAACAGTCGCTATAATTCATATGAGCCCATTGCCCGCTGTTGAGACAAAAAAGCTAGATTGAAGGCCAAGCCAGAAAGGAAACTGAATGAAAAAGCCAGTCAGCTCAAGGTTCATCCAACACCCGGCGACCAGGACGGGGTGGTGGAGCGGTCTATTAGCGATGCTGGCGATGGTGATGCTGACCCTCAACAACTTCGGGTTGAACCCCTTCAATGAGATGACCGGGCAATGGCAACCCATCCTGGTAACAATATTTGATCTGACCATGTTAGGGAGCTTGCTGGCAGCGATCGCGCTGGGGATCATCGCGGTCACCCGAAAACATGAGCGGTCCTGGTGGGTTTGGTTGTTCATGATACCGGTGACCATCCTGGTGATCTTGTTGATCGTTTTTGCGATCGAGGTGAGGAAATTTAATGATAACCGGGTCGAAATCGCTCCGACGCCGGATGCCAACATAGAGCGGATGGCGGTCATTTTCGATGATGATGGCAGCCCGGATGGGACGAGCGCACTATTGTACCTGTTGAGCGATCCACGGGCGGATGTCAGAGCCGTAAGCGTTTCTTATGGTGAGGCGCATCCACAGGTGTATATTCAGCACCTTGGGGCTATGCTGGAGCGCTACGGTTATGAAGAAATTCCGTTAGGCGCCGGGCCAGACGCCCCGCTGGCGGGGAACAACGCATTCCCGGATTTCGTGCGGGAAGGATCCAACGGGTTCTGGGGCTTCAACCAGGGTAGTACAGACCGGACTTACACGGTACAGGATAGCGCTGATTTGATGGTTAAGACAATCAAGCAATCAGACAAACCCGTGACACTCCTGATGAGCGGAGCGCTGACCAACCTGGCGCTGGCGCTGCGCATCGAGCCGGGAATCAAGGAAAACATAGATGCAGTTTATATTATGGGCGGAGCGGTATATGTACCGGGCAATCTTAAAGGGTTAGTACCCGATAGTAAGAATAATTCAGCGGAATGGAATATTTACGCGGACCCGATGGCAGCCAGCGAGGTGTTCAGCGCCGGATTGAACCTTTACCTGGTGCCGCTGGACGCGACGAACCTGGTGACTCTCACCCACGATGACACGCGTGCCTGGCGCAAGGGAGGGAGCATCCCTGACTTCGCAGCGGAAATCTACGATTCCCGAATGAAGGATTGGGGTCGGGAGGAGATTGAGATGTGGGACCTTATGACCGCGGAGATCATGCTGAATCCGCAGCATTGCGCGTTCAGCCCGCTGAGGTTGGAAGTGGTGACCACTGAGGGGGATACAGAGGGGCAGACGAGGGTCGTGGAAGGAGAACCGAACGTGAACGTATGCCTCGAACCTGACCGCGGAGCGATCCTGCAATCGCTGGAAGAGGTGTTCGGCTCACGAAAGTAATAAAGAAAAATTTGGTTTTGTTGTTGAGCGACGATAGGTATAATTGCCGTGATGACACAGCGCAGGTACTCTCCCATCAAGATAAAAACAGCCCAGGCACACCAGTGCACAATATCCTCCCGCCTGAGGATCCTCGGGCAACTGCCATTCTTCCAGGATCTAGCGGAAGCCGAACTGGTCCAGACAAACATGATGTTCCACGAACAAGGTTACCATGCAGGAGACATTATCTGCCTTTCCGGTGATCCGGCAGACCATCTCTTTGTAGTGGCAGACGGAAGGGTCAAGCTCCTGCATCACGCGCTGAGCGGGAAGGAAATTTTGCTTGACCTGCTCACACCAGGCGAATTCTTCGGATCGATATCCGGTTTGGGTGGAGACGTGTATCCGGACACGGCTCAAGCCCTGTCAACGTGTTGCATCCTTGTCATCAATAGAGATGCGTTTCAACAGATCATCCGGAAACATCCTGCAGTATCGTTGAAGGTGATCGAGATCATGTCCAGAAGGCTTCAGGCGGCAAACGAGCGCGTTCAACTATTAAGCACCCTCCCAGTGGAAGGTCGAATCGCTTTTCTGCTATTGAGATTAGCCGCCAAGTTTGGAGAAAAACACGATGTCGGGTTATTGCTACAGGTACCCCTTTCACGGGATGACCTGGCTGGCATGAGCGGAACGACCACAGAAAGCGTCAGCCGGGTAATGAGCCAATTCCAGAAGGACGGTCTGGTGCGCGCGGGGCGGGGGTGGGTAGCGGTGACGGACACGAAAGGACTGGAATTGATCGCTGGCGAGAAAGCCTGGTAAAACTACACTAAGTACCATGAGTGCGGTGCATCGCCGCGCTTTTTTTATTTAATTTGCACTTAATTGATGCGTGTCATGGAATTGCTTCGGAGGGTGAGTTATAGTGAAAAGCGTAAGAATAAAATAAAAGATATGACCAAAGGAGAAAAAAATGACAACCCTGACCCAACCATTAAGAGATGAGCACAAGGAGTTGTTCCCTCACATAGAATCGTTGAAACTGGCCGGCCTGTCGGTTCACGGGACCCTCAGCCAGGAAAGCCTTGACTTGATCGATGAAGCTTACGATTTCCTTGCCACCCACCTGCTGCCACACGCGCACGCAGAGGAAGCCGCACTATACCCTGTTGTCCAGAAAGTGATGGGATCCCGACACGCAACTGCCACAATGAGCCGTGATCACGTGGAGGTTGAAACTTTGACGCGCGAACTGGCACTGCTGCGCGGACAGGTAACAGCACCAGAGGTCGGTGTGAAAATGGCAAATGATCTAAAACGCGTGCTATATGGGTTATACACCCTGGTGAAGGTCCATTTTGCCAAGGAAGAGGAGGTTTACCTGCCGCTACTTGACGCGAACCTGACCCCTGATGAAGCCATAGAAATGTTCGAGGCGATGGAAAAAGCAGCAGGAGAAGCCAAAGCAACCGCCCACGGCTAAACAGGGATCAGCTAATGCTACGGGTAACAAACGAAGAACCGTTTTAATCCTGACGGTTCTTTGTCGTTTTACCTCTCCATTTTGGGTCAGTTGCGCCAAAAACCCATTGCTACAAGCTAACCCCGACAAATCTTTAACAAAGTGGTCAAGGCTGCCAGGCGCGATCTTCTGGAAGTGAATTGCCACCGTCCACCACGATCAATTGACCAGTGATATACGATGCCTGCGGATCGGCCAGGAAACGGATTGCATAGGCGACCTCGGCGGGCGTGCCGGAACGTTTCATGGGGCAAAGTTGACCAGCGATCACCTCGCTTTCCAATTGGGAGGCTGTGGCGATCCAACCGGGGGCAATCGCATTCACCGTGATGCCATCAGCAGCGGTTTCCAACGCGCAGGCGCGCGTGAACCCCCACATGCCGGCTTTCGCCGCGTGGTACGCGGCATCCCCCACAAACGCCTGCACTGGACCGCTGGTGGAAGTGATATTGATGATGCGCCCGTATTTCTGCGCGCGCATCAGCGGCAGCACGCTCTTCGTCACCAGGAAACAAGTGGTCAGGTTGCGCTCCAGCGAGAGATGCCATTCTTCGAGAGGAATGGCGTCTACTGGCGATTCAAACTGGGTTTCACCGACGACCGTCATGCCGGCGTTATTGACACAGATATCCAACCGGCCATACAGCGCCTTGATCTCATCAATTACCCGCTGAACAGCGTCGGGACTGGTCAGGTCTGCGACCACTCCAGTGGCCTGGAAACCTTCTGTCTTCAATTCAGCCGCGCGTTCGTAGATGCGCCCAGTGGTGCTGACGAGGATCAGTGACGCGCCGTCATTACCCAACGCGCGCGCGGCGGCAAAACCAATGCCTTGAGGACTGCCCGCTCCTGTGACAACCGCGATCTGATCATGAAGGTTTTTCATGTTCACAATCCTTTTGCCAAATTGTATTATCGTAAGCCCTTTCACGAAACATTAAGCAGATTATTTCTCTTCTATGTTAGTCAAAGTATATAGCAATTGCTGTGAATTTACCCCCTGCGTAACACAATCATCATTGATCGAACAGGCAGAGCATGATGAACCGCAGAAATTGAACGTTCTAAGCCTTTGTTCTCGAAGCAAATGCTCCAACATGACCCTGACCATAGCGGGTGTTGTATCGAGTTTCTTTGCCAGTGCGTCGACACTTAACGCGCCGCCTTTTTTTATTTCGTTTAATAGTTGTTCAAGCATTTTTACAAGCCTATTAATCCAGCAATGTGATAAGCGAGAAACCCAAAAATAAGCGAGATGAATAACATCATGGTCACGCTAACAAAAACCCAGCGCCATGAGCCGGTTTCCTGACGCATGGCAGCCACGGTTCCTGCGCAGGGGATAAAAAGGACAGCGGTCACGAGGAAGGCCAATGCTGTCGCCGGTGAATATGCAGCCGTTAGCGCGGCGGTCAAGCCGCTGTCAGCACTACCACCGAACAAAACTCCAAGAGTGGCAATGACATTTTCCTTAGCGGCAAAGCTGGACAACAACGCAACGGTAAGCCGCCAATCAAATCCCATCCAGCGACCTACCGGTTCAAAAATATTCCCGATCCAGGCGAGATAGCTGCCATTAAGGTCTCCACCTGGGAGATAGGACAATAGCCAGACGATAAGCGAAATTACCAGGATGGATGTACCGGCTTTTCTAATGAAGGAGAGCGTTCGCTGCCAGACCAGAAGACTTATGGTCCGTCTGTTTGGTACATGGTAAAGAGGCATCTCCATGATGAAAGAGGAGCGCTGCCCCTTAAAGACGGTCCGGTTTAATAAAGCACCCATCAACACCAGGATCAACAAAGAAAGCAGCACGATCCCCCAGGTTACCCAGAATGCGTTTCTACCGAAGAACGCTGGCGCAATGAACGCGACCACTGCCATGCGTGCCGTGCATGGCACCAGCGGTGCGAGGATAATAGTCAATAACCTGGATGACCACGAATCGATCACCCGTGTACCGATCACGGCAGGCACATTGCAGCCAAAGCCGAGGAATAACGGCAAAAAGGATTTACCATGCAGCCCCATGAGGTGCATGAAATTATCCATCACGTAAGCGGCACGAGCCATATAGCCGATGTCTTCCAGAAGGGCAAAAGCCATAAAAAAGATCACCAACACCGGCAGGAACGTGATAACCGAACCGACTCCCCCAATAAATCCATCAATTAAGATACCCCGAACCCAGACCGGAGCACTGGCTAATATACCGGATGACCACTGTGAAATCGCAGTGATGAGTACCCCATCCAGCCATTGCTGGATCGGCGCGCTGATGGTGAAGACCACCCAGAACACAAGCCCCAATATCAACGTTAAAACGATCAGTCCATAAAACGGGTGGGTTGCCCAGCGATCGATACGTTCGGTTAATCCGATCTGCCCGTAATTCGGGCTAGATACCACCTTTTTGATAATCCTTACGATCCATTCATAGCGAGCGGAGGCTACTGCCATGAAGGCATCATCGTGTTGCAACAGAATATTATTGACTGAATGCCAGGCATCCGATGGCATATTGGAGCGCAGATCAGCAGTGATCTCCGCGTCACCCTCAAGAATCTTCAATGCAATCCAGTCAACCGGGTAGCCGGCTGGAACATGATCTGATATCAAGACCTTGAGTTTCTGTAAAACAGCGTAATGATCTTCGCGGATAGTAGGGGCTTTCGGATTGACATCCATCCTCCCCTGGATCATTTCATCCACAACATCCAACAGCTTGCGAACCCCCACCGCTTTTGAGGCAATAATCGGAATGACCGGCACCCCAAGTTCAGCTTCCAGCGCATCAGCATTCACCTGGATTCCTTCCTGATCAGCGACATCGAGCATGTTGAGCGCGACCACCATGGGTGTCTGTAACGCAGCCAATTCCGCTACCAGGTACAGGCTGCGTTCCAGGTTAGCAGCACTGACCACCGCCACAGTGACAACAGGGCGGCTGAGCAGAATGAACTCACGCGCGATGACTTCTTCAGGTGAATTGGCGGTCAGACTGTACGTACCAGGAAGGTCCACCAGACAAACCTGCTTGCCGTTCAGGGTAAAGACTCCATCCCTTTTTTCCACCGTCTTACCAGGCCAGTTGCCGACATGCTGATTGAGACCTGTGAGGAGATTGAACAGGGTGGATTTACCCATGTTCGGCTGACCGGCCAGGGCGATCAAAGGTTCAAAAAAGATCGGATCCGAATGAACCGCACTCCGTGTAGCTTGCCCGTGATGGTGAAGCATTTTACCCTCTGCTCACGACGATTTTTGACGCTTCACCACGTCCAAGAGCCACCCTGGTTCCACGAATAAAAACAATCAATGGACCATGCATGAAGTTCTGTACCATTTTTAGTTTTGCGCCCGGTGTAAAACCCAATGACGCCAGGCGTTGATTGATTCCATGACCAGAAAGGAAGGAGTTGATAAAGACATCCTCACCCGACTTGACTTCTGATAAAATCATTTGTGTATCCTGTACGCCCATGCGTACCTCCATCATTTTTGGATCAACTTAATATTATTATATACTAATATTTTTTATTAGCATAGTATAATAATCGTAATGGATACCCTATGAAAAACGACACTCTATCCTCAATAGATGTAACCAAGATCAGCCCAATCATCCAGGATTACTTATCGCTCATCTACATCATGGAGCGGGATCATGAACCGGTCGTCGGCTCACGCTTGGCGGAACTGCTTGGTGTGACACCTCCCACAGTGACCAATACATTGAAACGTATGGTTCGCGACGGATTGGTCGTAATGGATAAGGAAGGTACCCATCTGACCAAATCCGGTTGGGAAGCAGCCAAAGTGGTGATGCGTCGACATATGCTGGTGGAGTGGATGATGGTCAAGACCCTTCCATGGTCCCTACTGCATAATGAAGCTCACCGGCTTGAACACGCTATTTCAACTCTGACTGAGACAGCGTTGATGGACCAACTGAGCAATCCTGAAACCTGCCCACATGGTAACCCCATACCCGGAGGAAATGACATTACGACAGAGTGGGTTTCCTTAATTAATATTCCTATCGGAGAACATATAACCATCCGCCGAATTCATGAATTGGCCGAAGAAAACACGGACCTGCTTGCCTTCCTAGAAACCAATCACGTCATGCCTGGTGTTCAAACACAGGTTACCGATATTCTCCCCTTTAACGAAACCATAACGATCACGATAGAAGGCAAGCCAATCATTCTGGGATTTTCAGTTGCCCGATCCGTTTTTGTGGAAAAAACCAATGAAAGTTGAAATTTTATAGAGTTTAAAATTGCTCTTCCAACTTTAGTGCAAACTCCTCGAGGCGGTCATGTAGTTTCTGCCCGCGCAACGCATCAATTCTATCGAAGCCTTCCAGCATTTTCTGTTGATCTTCTTCAGAAAACACCTTATTTGCCATTGGAAACAACATGTTATCTTCATTCCAGATATGGTTAATGTAATAAGAGGACAGGTTCCGTAAGCCCTGGATCACGGACTCTCGCGCGGCTTTATCTCCTTTACGGTACAACTCGAGCGCTTTTACGATTTCGGATACAAAATTATTACTCTTCTTATGCTCAGAGACCAGCTGCGCCAGGGGGCAGCCCGTTGCGGGTACACCCCGCGCGATCAACTGCGGGAAGAGCACGTCCTCCTCCTTGGCGTGGTGCCATTTTTCGGCAAAAACACGCATGAATTGGATCAGGTCATTGAAAGTCTCCTCTTCAACGTCCCAACCCTCCTCCATATTCTGGGCGAATATGCTCAGCGCATTGACCACCCGGATGATCAAGCGGTGCTCATCTTCGAGGATTTCTGTAGGTAAAGCTGACATGGCTGCCTCCTTTTTTGATGCAAACGTAATAATATTCACACGTAAAAAACACACGGCAAACGATAAAAAGTTCTTGCCATCTCATTTATTAACAATGTATTCAACAATGAATGGGATCATTTTTACTATAGGTGAAAATTGATCGAAATTCAAGTGGCAAAACACGAAAATGATGAACTGATATAATTGGCGGATGGCTTATTTAAAGGAACTGAGAGAGAAAAATTCGTGAGGAACACGTTTGCCGAAATCGCGCCGCGCTATGTTTTTATGAACCACCTGATGTCTGGAGGGATGGACATCTTGTTGCGGCGTGAGATAGCAAGGATTGCCCGCCCGCAGCCGGGAGAAAGCGTGCTGGATCTGGGCAGCGGTACTGGCGACCTGGCAAAAGAAATACTACGGAAATATTCGGCCGTTGACATGACCGCTGCGGATTTCAGCCTGGAAATGATGACTGCGACAAACAACTGGCATAATATCAAGCGGGCCGCGGCAGACGCGCTGCACCTGCCTTTCGCGGATGCCAGTTTTGACCTTGTAACGAGCGGTTACCTGGTGCGCAACGTCATTGACCTGGATACCGCACTCTCTGAGCAATTCCGCGTGCTCAAGCCCGGGGGTCGTGTGCTCATATTAGACATGACCAAACCGCGCAGCAACCTGCTGACCCCCCTGATCAACTTTTACTTAAAAAAGATCATCCCTTTACTGGGTGGACTTTTCAACCGCAACCGCACCGCGTATACTTACCTGATCCAATCCACGCAGAACTTTGTTACGGCTGAAAACCTGGTACTCGCCATGGAAAACGCCGGGTTTCGCGATATCCATTTCCGCATCCGCATGTTCGGCACCATGGCCATCCACACGGGTTCTAAACCCTCCAAATAGATACTGCACAAAATTAACAAAAACAATTTGATCGGAAAAAACGCCAACTATATTTAGATATTGTTTATCTTTTTTACCATAATCAGTTGTATAATTGCTAAAACTAATTAATTGGGAAAGGGAAAACATGTCAAAATTCTTTGGACCTTCAAATTTACAAGATGCTCCATTGATACGATTTTTATTCAGCAACACCAAAATGGCCTGGTTATGGCTGATCGTGCGCGTCTATGTGGGCTATCAATGGGTAGATGCCAGCCTGCACAAACTCTCCGCTCCTGAATGGATGCAAACCGGCGCCGCCCTCAAAGGTTATTGGGAGAACGCTGTACGCATCCCCGAAGCGCCTGCCAGACCGCCAATCCACTTTGAGTGGTATCGCACCTTTATACAGTCCATGCTGGATAATGAATCCTACGTCTGGTTCGGTAAACTGATCGCGATCGGTGAATTCCTGGTCGGAATCGCGCTGATCCTGGGATTGTTCGTCGGGCTCGCCGCGTTTTTCGGCTCGCTGATGAATTTCAGCTTCCTGCTGGCAGGTTCACTGAGCGCAGGTCCTGTGCTGCTGGTATTGCAGATCCTGTTGATGATCGCATGGAAGACCGCTGGGCACCTGGGGGCAAATTACTTCATCCACAAGCGATTTGGCACCTTCTGGCAGCCGGCAACCAGACAAAGATAGATTCTCCATCAAAATCAAAGTAATTAAGCACCCTTTAGGGTGCTTTTTTATGTGAATAAAAATTAGTCGTTAAGGTTCGATTTAATCACAGACATAAATTAGGAATATTTTTTATATGAGATTACTAACAAGAACATTGATGGATCTCATTTATCGATCAGCGCTGCATCTATCACCACAGAGGTTGGAAAAATAATCTCAGTACGACTCATCAAGACCACCGTACAGCAATGCAAACAAATATTTGCTTAAGCTCTAATTCTCGTTCACGACGGTAAACAACACAGTTGATCTGCTTACCCAATAAACTCTTTTACGCAGTTGTTTATGATGGCGACAACAACACACATCATGATACGGACTTGACTTCTCATATTTACCTAATTTGCACTAAATGTCACATTATTAAAGATATAGCATCTAACAACATGGAACATTTATCGGATCAAATTTCTGGATTATCCAACTTCCGAACAAATTAAGCAAGAATCAACCATTATGGAAATTATCCGACATGTCAAAATTTGATCCTCACAAAAAAAACTAAAAAGGAGAAAACAATGGAAACAAACGAATTAGTACCAATGCCGCGTATCGGCGACAAAGCACCTGAGTTTAAAGCAGTAACCACACAAGGGGAGATCAACTTCCCGGCGGATTACAAAGGAAACTGGGTGATCCTGTTCAGCCATCCCGCTGATTTCACCCCGGTATGTACCTCTGAGTTCATGACTTTTGCTTCGATGGAAAATAAATTTAATGAAGCAAATTGCAAGCTCGTGGGACTGTCAGTTGACGGCTTGTACAGCCACATCGCCTGGCTGCGCACGATCAAGGAAAAGATCGAATATAAAGGCATGAAAAATGTAGAGGTCACTTTCCCGTTGATCGAAGACATCACCATGGAAGTTGCGAAGAAATACGGGATGATCCAACCTGGTGAAGCCAGCACAAAGGCAGTGCGCGCTGTGTTCTTCATTGATCCCAAGGGCATCATCCGCGCCATCATCTACTACCCGCTAAGCCTCGGCAGAAATTTTGAGGAACTTTATCGCGCACTGATCGCCATGCAAGCCGCTGACGCTTTTTCAATTGCTACTCCTGCTGATTGGCAGCCCGGTGATGATGTGATCGTGCCGACTGCCGGTTCCTGCGGTGTCGCCAAGGAACGCATGGAAAACAAGGATGAAATGCACTGCTACGACTGGTTCTTCTGCACCAAGAAACTGGACAAAGAAACTGTTTTGTCCACCATTCTGAAGAGGTAGACGCCAAAACACACGAAAAATGGGCTGTCGTTATGACAGCCTTTTTTTATTAACTCTTCGTTTAACTTTTTGATTTTTGTAGATACTTACTGATCACCAGCATTGCACCCAATAAGACCAGCAGAAAACTCCCACCCACCGCCAGCCATTTAAGCGGGGTAAAGAACGATGCGCCGATCTCGGCGATCCTAACCCGCTGCGGAAAAGCGGCCATCACAGCCGTGGTCGTGGAATTCTCCAGAAGATCAAGCAGCATGGCGGACAGCGGAACAAGATTTAACAGGCGCCATTTTGAGTTGTTACGTAAAACCCGCCCCAAAAACCAGCTGAGCGAGGTGACGAGGAAAAAAGTGTACACAAGTGGAAAAGCCAGGTCAAAGGTCCAACGCGCGTGAATGTAAGCGGCACGGCCGGCAGGTCCATACCACTTGGCCATGGCAAACAGATCTCCTCCGCTGTAAAAAAGCGAGGTATCCGGTGATCCACTTCCCTGGGAATAGGTTTCAGAGATCCTGTTCTGCCCGGGAAGGGTAAGCGCGCTGAAGACAATAAAAATTGCCAGGGCGAGCAGGGCAACCCAGCCTTTGGAGATCCGGTAAAAGAACTCAGACAGGCGTTTCAATTGTTATCCCTCTATTGAAGAAATGTGCGAACGAACTCCAGGAATTTTTGCACGTCTGAAAAATTACTCAGCGGACCCACGGAGATACGCACTGCACCGGATGCCTTGGCATTAATGCATAGGCGGAACTCATCGTAGGTCAACCGCTGTTCATGATCCGGACGATTGAAACAGGAAGTGAGCTCCTCGGGCAGGATGTGCAGGGCCAGCTCACCGGCACCCGGGTTGCAGAAGCAGCCGGTACGCAGCGAGATGCCGTGCAGGCTGGCCTGCTGCTCGATCCAGCGGTGATCGATCACCGCTCCGAGCGGAGAGAAGAAGTTGGTTGAGATCGCTCCCCCGCGTTTCTTGGTATCCACCGGGCCATAAACCTTGATCAAAGGCTTGCCGTTGGAATGTTTCATCTCCTTTAAGTTGGTCAAAAGCCAACCGGTCAGGCAGCGCACACGTTCATGCACCAGCTCCAGCCCCATCGCTTCAAGATGTTCCAACCCGATGGTGACCGCTGGAATATTGAGGAAATCGAGGGTGCCATCCTCGAAGGCTGCCGGGGCATCGGCGAGGTAATGCTTTTCACCCTGCACGGATGCCACCGTGATGGTTCCTCCCGCGAACCACGGGCGCTGTAGCTTCTTCAACGCAGCGCGGCGGGCGATCAACGCGCCTACCCCGGTGGGGTAACCAAACATCTTATAAAAGGAAATGCAGACAAAATCAGCCGGCCAGGCGGTGAGGTCGAGGCGGTTGGTGGGAGCGAACGCCGCCGCGTCAAGCAGCACGTCCCAACCGGAATCGTGGGCCTTGTGGATCCACTCCAGCGGGTGCTGCACCGAGGAAAAGTTGGATTGGGCGGGGTAGGCGAAAAGATTATTGCAGTTGCCGCGCGCGTTCTGCAGGTTATCCTCCAGAGTAGCCTCATCCACGCGCAAGCGCGGCGGCAGGACGGGAAGATACTTGACCCGGGCGCCTTTGGCCAGGGCGTATTCGCGAATACCATTGACCGAATTGTGATTATCAAAGGTTAACAGGTAGGTGCATTGATCTCCAAAGGGATAGGACTCGCCCACCAATTTGAGCGCGCCGCTGGCATTGGAGGTGAAAATGACCACGTATTCATCCTCCGGGGCGTTGAAGAAACGCAGAACGGCTCGCCGGGCTTGGTTCACCATCTCCGTCGAAGCGCTGGAGGTGGGGTTGCTGGAGTGCGGATTGCCGTATACCCCTTCCATCAGCAGGCGCTGATGCCGCACCACTTGCGATTCAGCGTATAGCCCGGAACCGGTGTAATCCAGGTAAACCTGACCCAGGCGGTCCAGCCGAGAATATTCAAGCTCCCGCAACCGGTCAAGGCTTGCGGTGGATGCATATTCAGGAAATTTTTCCAGAAAACGGGAGTATTGATCATTTGGCATAACAGGATTAAACCATATTTTTTGTAAAGCGATTGGTTGTCATCCACTATAATTGAAATATGAACGAAATTCGGGAACTGACGCAAAGATTGGGAAGTGTTCCGCATTTCAGGAGCATTCCCGTTGAAGAAGTGGCTTCCATCATCCGCATGGGGGATTTGCGTAATTGTGTACAAGGAGAGATCATCTTTCACGAAGAGGAGGAATGCGCCGGGATGTTTGTGTTGATCAAGGGGAAGGTCATCCTCCATAAACTCGGTCCGGAAGGTCAGGAGGGCGTGATCAACACCCTGGAACCAGTCATCATGTTCAATGAAGTAGCCACCCTCGACGGCGGACCCAACCCGGTCAGCGCAACAGCCCTGGCAGAGTGCCGGCTCTGGCACATCAACCGTGAAAATATGCAAACGCTGATCCTGCAATACCCGCAGATCGGTCTCAGCCTGCTGGGGGTGCTGGCCATGCGCAACCGTCAGTTGGTGAACTATTACAGCGACCTCTCCTTCCGCAGCGTTTATGCACGGCTGGCGAAGCATTTGCTGGACTTGAGCCGCCAGGGGGAACAGACGATCGACCGCAAAGAAAACCCGATCAGGCTGATGGCTGCACGCGTCATCACCACACCTGAAGCCATCAGCCGTACTTTACGGACCTTCAGTTCAACCGGACTGATCCATTATGACCGGATGCAGATACAAGTGAGAGACCTGGATGGATTAAACGAAGCCGCCCAGTTGAATTTTTAACAACGATTTGATCCACAAAGTTGATTTTAATCAAAGACATTTTTAAGTCGAACTGGTATGCTGTAGTGTAGTAACTTCCCGCACAGGAGCACGCTCATGACATGGTTGGTTAATCGGTATAAATTCCTGTTTCGCTCGACGAAAGGGCTGATTTTGGTTGCCATTGCCTTCGCCGCGCTCATCTCCGCCTTTTTTGGCCTGCTTTCAGGGCCTATGGCGGATTATGGCATTAAGGATGTGGTCGTAAAAGCCCTGAACATTGATCTGCAGCCGGCTGAAAGAGAAGGCCGCCTGATCGCCCTTTACCACACCCTGGCGATGGTCACAATCGCGGTAGAGGTGTACATGATCACCGACCTGCTGAAGATGAAGGAGAACCAGCGCTTATCGATCAACAGCACCATCACGATCGGTTACCTGATGGTCATCTTTGGCGGTCTGCCTTTCGCCTATTGGGGGCATAACTGGGTGCTGCATGGAATCTATATCGCCGGGCTGACACTCATCTTCTTTGCAGGGTGTATGCTCCTCGTGGCCTTATGGCCGTGGCAGAAAGACCTGGCGCTCAAGGATAAAGCATACGCACACACGAAGAAGGGTTTCGACATGGAAAGGGTCGCCTTCTTCATGGTTTCGCTGGTGACGCTGATCTCGGCCATTTTCGGCGCTGTGCCAGGATCATTCTTTGGCAATGGATTCGAGACATTCCTGGCGGAGAACGTGGTGCGCGAACCGCATAAGACCGCCCTTGACCTGGCGATCATCGGTCACCTGCACATCATGCTGGCGCTCATCGCCATCATGTGCGCGTTGATCATCGGCCGGTGGATGGACTTCAAAGGTGTTCTGCACAAGATCGCCATGCCGTTATACATCGTCGGATCTTTCGTGCTTTCGATGGGTACCTGGCTGGTGGTGAAATTCGAGAACATCGCGCACGCCATTATTTACGGCGGATCCACCATCGCCATGCTAGGGGCGCTTCTGCTGGTCATCTTCTCGTGGAAAAAACTTATTCGCGAAGGATTGTACGCGAAGGGCATCCGCAAGGGGAATTTCTTCCAGGGGATCGCCGCGCTGATGAGGGACCCGATCAAATTCGGTCCGACCTGGCAAATGGTCTTCATGAATTTCACGGTAAGCGGGATTGGCATCTTTACCGCGGTGAAACTGGATGAGATCTTCCGTCAGTGGCAATTCATGGATGAGCGCTCCCTGTTAACCGGCCACTGGCACATCCTGGCCACACTCACAGCCACCATTCTGCTGTTGTATTACGCTGACCTGGCGGGGCTGAAAGGAAAAGCGCGCAAGTGGTTCGGCTGGCTGGTGATCATCTTTTCTGATGTGGCATTTGGCGCGGTGACGATTTACGAGATGAAACGGCTCATCGTGGCCGAAGGTGAACAGCAGCCGCTGGTCAATCGGGCTGTGCTGGCCGGGGATATTGGTGTGATCACACTACTGGTGGCACTGGCTGCCTTGATGGTGTGGCGATTGATCGATCTCTTCAAAAAGAAGGGCAGGTGGACGGCTGAGACAGACCACAGGCTCGATAAAAAAGAGGGGGTGGAGTCATGAAAAAGCTGATCATAATCCTCTTCTTCGGACTGCTGATCAGTGCGTGTCAACCGGTTGACTTCCAGGAAAAACCGCCTGTATTTGATACCGGGGTTGACCCGAACGCGTGGGCGTTAATCCCGGCAGGTGAGTTTTTGCAGGGACAGTTCAACAAAGAGGTGGTCATCGACAAGGATTACGAAATGATGGTGACCCCGGTAACTGTCGCACAATACGCTGCTTATCTCAATGAAGCGCTGGCCGCCGGCACGGTCAGGATCGAGGATGACCAGGTCGTGGGCCACTACGAGGGCGAACCATTCCAGGCAGGTCGGCACGAAGAGGAATTCCCCGCAGGAGATTACCTGCACATCCCATTGACCAATGCGTTTCTAAGATTAGATTATGACGGCGCACAATTTACAGCCAAAGAAGGTTGGGAAAACCACCCGATGACCTTGGTTTCATGGTTTGGAGCTGCCGGATATTGTGAGTATTACAACTGGCGATTACCCTCTGAATTGGAGTGGGAGAAAGCCGCGCGCGGAACAGACGGGCGAGCATTCCCGTGGGGGAATGAGTTGGCGCGTAATAACGCCAACTTCTACTTCAGTCGTGATCCATTCGAGAATATGAAAACCTTCGGCTCGCGCACCACACCCGTTGGCTTTTACAACGGAAAAGTATATGATGGTTACCAGACCCTTGATTCAGCCAGCCCCTATGGGCTTTACGACATGGCAGGTAATGTTTGGCAATGGACCGGTGATGACTACGACTCACAACATTACCGCTACGCCCGCGGGGGCAGCAAGGATGTGTACGAATTGAACCTGCGCGTGTGGGCGCGCAACAACGCAACCCCAACCTTTACCAGCCCGGGCATCGGATTCAGGTGCGCACGGGATAGCGGGCAGGAGTAACAGTGAAAAAGGTCTGGATCAGACTCAAGCATTACTGGCCGCTGATCAAAAGTATGCAAACCGCGCTGCTGACGGTCACCGGTATTGCCGGTTATATGAGCGCGCGCTGCCCGTTCACGCATTGGACGACGATGACCGGTCTCATTTTCAGCCTGCTGCTCTCCATCAGCGGCAGCACGGTGTTGAACATGTGGTACGACCGCGATATTGATAGCGTGATGAACCGCACCCATCACCGGCCCATCGCCAGCGGGATTGTATCAGCCAAAGAAGCGCTGTGGCTGGGCATGCTCCTTTCAGCCGCGGGGGTGGGGTTGGCAGCCTTGCTTTCACCGCTTTACGGATTATTGATCTTCGGTGGGATCTTTTTTGACGTGATCCTCTACACCATCCTGCTCAAACGCCGTACCTGCTGGTCGGTCGTGTGGGGCGGGATCGCCGGCGGTATGCCCATCCTCGCCGGTAGGGCACTGGGTATGGGCAGTGTGGATGGGATCGGGATCATGCTGGCGCTAGCGGTGCTGTTGTGGATCCCCACACACATCCTGACCTTCAGCATGCGCTACCGCGAAGATTACGCCGCGGCAGGAATCCCGACATTCCCCTCCACCTACGGAGATCAAACTACCCGCGCGATCATCGCTTTTGCCAGCGTGCTGGCTGCGGTGGTGATGGGAGGAGCGGCGATTCTGATCGGCGTCAGGCAGGGCTCCCTTCATTTACTGGGAATTCTTTCAGGTGGGTTGCTGGTAATGGCCGTGTTGATGCTGCTGAAACCTTCATCCCGGCTGAATTTTCATCTGTTTAAATACGCCTCGGTATACATGCTGGCGTCCATGCTACTGTTGGCGATTTAATAATTATTTTGGAACGAGGAGAGGAACTCACATGAAACCTGAAAGCGGACTGGCGAAAGTATTAAGATTTGTTGGAATCCTGTTTATGTCACTCACAGCGGCCTTTACCGTTATGGGCGGTGTCGGTACCTCCTGCGCGGCTTTATTTCCCACCAAGTGGGATTCGATGGCTCCACTAGCGCCTTTCCAGTGGCTTTACATCCTTTACGTTCTGGTCACAACGGCCATCGGCGTGCTGGGCATTAGAGCGGTGATCGCGCTGGTAAAAGGCAGAAAAGGTGCCTATAAATCGGCATTAATCGCGCTGGTGCTGGGTCTGGTGGTAGGGCTCGTTCACATCCTCACTTCACGCGCCTTACGCGGCAGTTCAATGCCAGTGGACGCGGTGGTGTACATTACCGTGTTGACGCTGGTCATCTTCCTCATTTTCCGCATTCCGGCCATCTGGGCGGGTGTGGATTACGAAAAAGCCCCGCGCAAAGAAGGAAAGAAAAACGCCGGCGGGGCGGCGATCGTGGTCGGTGTGCTTTGCCTGACCATCCAGTTCTTCATGGCACCCACCCACACCTGGGGCGGGGTAAACTACGCGGATGCCTTCCACGCGACCATGACCATCGTCGGTGGTGCACTCACGTTGCTCGGTTCAGGTTTATTGATCAGCGATCTGATCATGATCAAAAAGACAGTTGCAGAGCCAGCCAAATAATATTGAAATACAAATGCGAAAAGCCGGCCACCAGGCCGGCTTTTGTTATTTGATGTGAAATCTACTTAGGAAGAAGAACCGTGTCGATCACGTGGATCACACCGTTGGAGGCTTCCACATCTGTGATGGTCACCTGCACGTTATCGTTGAGATATACCTTGCCATCCTGCACTTTGATGGTGACAGGCTGACCTAGAACAGTGTCGGCACTGGTCAGAGTGACCACATCCGCTGCCATCACCCTACCTGACACCACATGGTAGAGCAGGATGTTCTTGAGTTGTTCAATATTCTCGGGTTTCAGCAGCGTGTCGATCGTACCAGCCGGCAGTTTGGCGAATGCCTCATCGGTGGGAGCAAAGACTGTGAAGGGGCCTTCTCCTTTGAGGGTGTCAACCAGTCCGGCGGCCTGTACGGCAGCGACCAGTGTCGTGAAGCGGCCATCTGCTACAGCGGTATCAACGATATCCAGCATGTCCGCGGGTGGGAGAAGCACCGAATCGATCACATGGATCACACCATTGGAGGTTTCGATGTCGGTGAGGATGACTTTGGCTTCGTTGATGTATACACTACCCATGTCCATTTTGACCGCGAGATCTTTGCCCAGCAATGTAGGAGCTAAGGAAAGCCCGGCAACGTCAGCTGCCATGACCTTACCTTCTACCACATGATAGAGGAGGATGGATTTCAACTGCTCAAGATTCTCAGCCTTGAGCAATGACTCGACAGTGCCTTCTGGAAGCGCCGCGAAGGCATCATCAGTGGGGGCAAACACAGTGAAGGGACCTTCACCTTTTAGTGCATCGACCAGACCGGCGGCCTGTACAGCGGTAACCAGGGTTGTGAAGCGACCATCCGCAACAGCGGTGTCAACAATGTCTGCCAGATCAGCGGGAGGCAGGAGAACGGTATCGATCACATGGATCACTCCATTGGAGGTTTCGATGTCAGTGATGATCACCTTGGAGTCATTGATATATACGCTGCCCATGTCCATCTTTATTGAGAGGTCTTTACCTGCAAGTGTTGGAGCAGCGGATAAGCCAGTCACATCTGCTGCCATGACCTTGCCTTCAACAACATGGTAGAGCAGGATGGATTTGAGTTGCTCAAGATTACCAGCTTCGAGGAGCGATTCAACTGTACCGGCTGGTAATTTGGCAAACGCGTCATCGGTCGGTGCGAAGACAGTGTAGGGTCCGGCGCCTTTCAAGGCATCAACCAGTCCGGCAGCCTGTACAGCGGTGACCAGGGTGGTGAAGCGGCCATCTGCTACAGCGGTATCGACTATGTCAAGAACCTGAGGCATGGGTTCAGCGGTGGGGGCAGCCGGTGTGGCCTGCGGGGCACACGCGCTTATCGCGAACATCGCGACTAACAATAAGGTTACGGGGGCTAACAGTTTCATTTTTTCATCTCCTTGGTTTGTTTTGTATAATTTTTGTATATCGTTGAGTAGATAATACCAGGGCGCTTGCACATAGTCCATGTCTTGTATAATGTTTGTATAATTATTTTATCCAATTCAGTCCAAATAACCATGCACAGAGGTATCAACGAAGTATGACGGGTTATGGTATGATTTGCGCCACCTATTACCGGTAAACTGGAGCAAACATGTCTTACCTGTTCATCGTTTCACTGATATGGGCTTTTTCATTCGGGTTGATCAAAGGCAATCTCGCCGGGGTGGATTCCACCTTTGTGGCATTCGCCCGCATGCTGATCGCGGCGCTGGTGTTTCTGCCCTTTATTAAACTACGCAAGGTGTGTTGGTCAGCCAGGTTGAAGCTGGGGCTAACCGGCCTGGTTCAATTCGGCTTGATGTACATTTTCTATCTCGCCGCGTTCAAGTCACTGCAGGCTTACGAAGTGGCCCTGTTCACCATCTTTACCCCCATTTTTGTCACCTTAATTGACGACGCGTTCTCGCGGCGCTTCAACCCGCTGCACCTCGCAGCTGCGCTCATCACAATTGTCGGCACATGGATCATTGAAGGTCAGTCGCTGCAATCAAGGGAAGTGTTGAACGGGTTTTTGCTGGTGCAGGCTTCCAACCTGTGCTACGCGTTCGGGCAGATCTACTACCGCCGGTTGATGGCGCAGCACCCGGAGCTGAAGGACCGCCAGGGATTTGGTTACCTTTACCTGGGCGGACTGGCGGTTACCGCAGCGGCGACCCTTTTACTGACCCCGCTCTCCAGCATCACACTCTCCACCAAACAGGTCCTCACCCTGATCTACCTGGGTGCGATCGCGTCCGGGTTGAGCTTCTTCCTGTGGAATACGGGTGCACGCCAGGTGAATGCAGGTACACTGGCGGTGTTCAACGACCTCAAAATTCCCCTGGCGGTGGTTGTTTCGCTGCTGGTCTTTGGCGAAAGCACCAATATAACCCGGCTGCTGATTGGAGGCGCGATCATCATCGCTGCCCTGGTATTAAACGAGGGAATGGAAAGAAAGCAACGCAAAGAACAGACGAAAAACCCGCTCGGCTGAGCGGGTTTTTATTAGGTTTACTTGTTGGAGACGATCTCGATCAGACGTACGACCACATCCACAGCCAGTTCAAGGGATCGGACGGGCAGGATCTCATATTTTCCATGGTAATACATCCCGCCGGTGAAAAGGTTCGGGGTGGGCAAACCCATGTAAGATAAGCGGGAACCATCTGTACCTCCGCGTACGGGCACGATGACCGGCTGAATCCCAAGAGAGAGCATCGCCTGGCGCGCATCCTCCACAATATGATAAACCGGTTCGATCTTCTCACGCATGTTGTAATACTGATCCTTGATCTCAAGTTCCACAATGGTCTTACCAAGCCTGCGATTCAAGTACGCAGCGGCGTCCTGCATATACTGTTTGCGCTTTTCCAGTACAGAACGGTCATGATCACGGATGATATAAACGAGTTTTGTGGATTCAACCGTGCCTTTCACTGACATCAGGTGGGCAAAACCCTCCCGGCCTTCAGTAAATTCAGGGCGCTCATTTACCGGCAGCATCGCGTTAAATTCCATCGCCAGCAGAATGGAATTGATCATTTTATTCTTCGCCGCTCCCGGATGCACATTTCTGCCATTAATGGTGACGATTGCCTGGGCGGCGTTGAATGTTTCATATTCCAGCTCGCCGATCTCTCCCCCATCAACCGTGTAGGCGTACTCTGCCGCGAATTTTGCGACGTCAAACAGGTCTGCCCCACGCCCAACTTCTTCATCGGGTGTAAAACCGACTCGAATCCTGCCGTGTTTGATCTCGGGATGGTCGAACAGATACGCCATGGCGCTGAGGATGACCGCTACTCCAGCTTTATCATCCGCGCCGAGCAGGGTTGTACCATCCGTGGTGATCAATTCCTGGCCGACGTATTTTTTCAACTCAGGAAATTCATCCGGACTCATACGCACATTGAGGGCGGGGTTGAGCACGATCTCACCCCCATCGTAACTTGAAATGATCTGCGGATTGACATTCTCGCCGGACATATCCGGGCTGGTATCCATGTGCGCGATAAAACCGATAGTGGGAATGGGTTTATCAGTATTAGCGGGCAGCGTTGCCATCAGATAACAATTCCGGTCCAGTTCCACATCTTCCATTCCCATCGCACGCAGTTCGGCTTCGAGCACACGCGCGAGGTCAAACTGAACAGCGCTGCTGGGGCAGGTATCGGAATCAGGGTCGGAAGTGGTTTTAATGCGGGCGTACTTTAAGAAACGATCTTTTACTGTGGTCATTAGTCCTCCATAGGCATAGTAACCTGATTATATATCTACAAGCGTTAGGTTGATACCCATTTGGCATCCACATATCCTGTATAATGTTTATACATGCTTCAACGGAGGACTAATGGAACACTCAGCAGACAAACCGAGATACCGCATCAAGGCTGTGGGGATGAGGACCGGCATCCCGCCCATCACCCTGCGCGCATGGGAAAGACGATACCAGATCCTTTCACCAAATCGCGAAGAGAACCGCTACCGCCTCTATTCCAATGCTGACATTCAGTTGCTACTATGGCTCAAGGCGCAGGTGGACTCAGGAGTTCCGATCAGCCTGGCGGCTGTAGAACTTAAACAAAAGCTCGCGGCAGGTGAAGAGATCGAATTGCCCGGGATGGATGATGATATAAAAGTTCCATCCAATTTGGCGGGCTCTACCGAATCTTTCGCTGATCAGCTGTTTCAAGTGCTGCTGAAACACGATGAATACACCGCGTTGAAGGTATTAACACAGGCCAAAAATCAGCTCTCCCTTCTCCAATTATTTGAACAGTTGATCATCCCTGTGCTCATCCGGATTGGCGAGGAATGGTACACTGGAAACCTTTTAGTCGCTACTGAACACTTCGCCAGCAACTTTTTCCGCGCCAGTCTGCTGACGATCTTCCAACGTCTGCCATCCAAGCGCAGCGGACCACGCATCCTTGTGGGCGGATCTCCGGGCGACCTGCACGAATTAGGTCCACTGATGATGTCTGTATTACTCAGGGAAAAAGGCTACCTCGTCGAGTTCCTAGGACCGGACAGCCCGTTGGAAGACCTGGCCGATTACGCTGCGGTGGAAAACCCCCACATGATCATCCTGTCCGCCACCACCGTTGAATCCGCAGAAACGCTGCGTGGATTTAAAGCCTTGCTGGACAAAAATAAACGACCACCATTGTTTGCATTTGGCGGAGGCGCGTTCTCATATAAACCGGCTTTGGTTGACCAGGTGCCGGGGTATTACCTGGGTAAAACCCTCTCCCAATCAATGCTGCGGGTGAAAGAGTTGCTACCACCCGTAAAATAAATCCGTTCCAACTTTTACGGCGTTCTTCACACAGCCGGCTCCCGCAGATCAAGGCAGTTGCAACGGCGTTTGTTGATCTATTTTTCGCCAGGCAGACTGGTTTTTCCATGCCATAGCACATGAGAAATAAATTGTTACCTCTCGAGAATATACCGAGCGTATTTGAGCAATAGAAAACATACGGCCGTGTGCGCATAACGCCTAATTATCGTCAAACAATTTAAAACCGTTGAGCCGTCAAAAGACGGCTCTAGGTTTGTTGGCGCTGTGGCTTCCCTACTTGATCGAGAGGAGGGATGCCACAGCGCTGTGTTTAAAACTTATACTTTTCATGGACATCACCTCCTCATCGTTAGGATGGCGCAGGTAATCTAAATTAAGTTAATCATAATTGACAGGTAAAGTCAAGCGCAATGTCTTGTCCGCACCATGCAACCATTTTATAATGACTTTAATGACCGATCCTCTATCCAAAACTTCCCGCACACCCAACAGGTGGAATACCACGCTGGTGATTGTCGCTCTCGTGGCCATTACTGCCTGGTTGATCTTCACACCGCCGGGGATAGATGGGAAACTGCACGCCACGGGGTACTCCGTGTGCCACCAGATCGATGAGCATTCGTTTGTGGTGGGAGGTAAAGTGCTGCCGCTGTGCGCGCGTTGCACGGGTACCTTCCTGGGCTTGCTCATCACCTTGATCTACCTGTATCCACACGACAAGCGCAGCGGTTTTCCCTCCAGGGCTAAAATAACCGTCCTCGTGTTATTCTTTTTATTCTTCGCTTTGGATGGGATCAATTCATCGTTGACCCTGCTGCCGGGACTAAAGCCCTTATATCCGCCCTCCAATCTGCTGCGGCTGATCAGCGGGCTGCTGATGGGGATCGCTCTGGCCAACCTGGTACTGGCGTTGTGGAACCAGACCTTGTGGGTGGAGCAGGATCCCGCGCCGATCCTGCGCAAGTGGGGTCAGCTGGGGTGGCTCATCCTGTTGTGCGCCGCGGCAGGTGCTCTGGTCATTGCCGATGTCGGCATCCTTTACTACCCGATCGCGATCCTTTCCACTTTTTCCGTCTTTGTGATCTTGAGTATGATCTACTCTCTGCTGTGGTGTATTGTTCTTAAGAGAGAAAATTCGATGCATCTTTTCCGGGATGGTTTTCGTATATTTATTATGGGAATCATCACCGCGATCGTACAAGTTGGGGTAATGGATCTCCTCCGCTATTTGTTGAGCGGAACATGGTAAAACAAGAAAAGGAAAACAAGTAAGATGGATATTTTCAACATTTTCACGGCTTTCGGGCTTTCTGCAAGCGCGGGATTGAACGCGTACATCCCGCTGCTGACGGTTTCTCTGCTGGCCAAGTTCACCAACCTGATCCAGCTGCAGGAACCCTGGAACCTGATGACCTCCTGGTGGGTGATCGGCGTATTGGCGGTTTTGACCGTTGTCGAGATCCTGGCAGATATGTTCCCGGGTGTGAATCACGTGAATGACGTCATCCAATCCTTCATCCGCCCCACGGCTGGCGCGATCGTGTTCGCCGCCACTTCAAGCCAGGTGGGTGATGTTGAACCGGTTCTCGGTTTGATCGCCGGTTTGCTCGTCTCAGGCGGTGTGCACGCTGTAAAGGCTCTGGCAGTTCGACCTGCCATCAACGCGGCAACCGGCGGATTGGGCAATGTACCGGCATCGATCGGCGAACAGGCAACCTCCACGGTGGTCTCTGTCCTATCCGTGATCATCCCGGTGATCATCGCGGTGATCCTGGTGATCATTCTTGCCATAGTCATCATCTGGTCAAACAGCCGCAAGCGAAAAGCCGCTGAAATCGAGTGATACCCGCTCCAGCTGATCCCGGTGAAGAAGAAAGGGAACAGACCGTCGCGCGGCGCAAGAGACAGATCTGGCTGATGGCGGCGATCATGACCGGCTCTTTCTGCATCGGAACATCAGTTCTTTGCCTGGTGCTGTGGCTGATCATCAGATAAGCAATCTGAAACAGAAAAATATCGATCAGAAAAACCCGTGGTTGACCATGGGTTTTTTTTAGTCCGGCAGGAGCAAGAGGTCGCCAGGCTGGAGTTGCAGGTGAATTGGTTCGTCGATCGGGTACGCGGCAACGGAGGGGACTGAAAAAATGGTGCCGGTGCATAAGCGAATATTGACGCGGTAATGATCGCCAAGGAAACGCACGTCTTCCACGATCCCGTTCAAAACATCCACCCCAGTATCGCCCGTACTTTGGGTCAGTCCTAAGGGTTTGATGAGCACGGTCACCTGTGAGCCAGTGACCGGTTCAGCTACACCAGGCGCATGCAGAGGATGGAGGTCGCCACAATCTGTACTAACGGTCAACGGGCTTGTTGTGATGACCTTTCCGGTGAGCAGACCGGTCATCCCGAGGAACTCCGCCACCCAGCGGCTGGCAGGGTAACGATAGACCGCTTCGGTAGGTCCGCATTGAACGATCCGGCCCTCATGCAAAAGCGCCAGGCGGTCACCCAGGCTGATCGCTTCCTCCTGGTCGTGCGTCACGTAGATGGCGGGAATACCGGTTTCATGAAGCAAGGCGCGCAATTCCTCCTGCAGTTCCACACGTAAACCGCGGTCAAGGGCTGCGAGCGGCTCATCCAACATGAGCAGCTGCGGAGAGGCTGCCAAGGCGCGGGCCAGGGCGATGCGTTGCTGTTCCCCGCCGGAAAGATCGGTCACCCGGCGCGCGGCAAACGCGGTCATATTCACCCGCTCCAACGCCTGCGCGATTTTTTGAGCGATCTTCTCCCGCGGAAAACGCTGCATGCGCAAACCGAACGCGACATTTTCAGCGACGGTTAGATGCGGAAACAGGGCGTAATCCTGGAACATCAGGCCAAAATTACGCTTATAAACCGGAATGCCGCTGACATCCTTTCCCTGCCAAAGCACCTGTCCTGAATCCGGGGTTTCAATTCCGGCGATGATGCGCAGGATGGTGCTTTTCCCGCTGCCGGAACTGCCAAGCAGACATAAAGTCTCGCCGGAGTCAACAAAAAAGCTCACCCCATTAAGCAAAGGTTTGCCTTCGTAATCCTTGTGCAGGTCGATCACTTCCAGGCGGCTCATAATTTCTCCATTAATCCGTTCCAGCCATCACCTGGCTGAACTTTTCAAGCAGGGTGAGCGATAACACGCACACCAGGATGAGTATCGTGGACATCGCCATCGCCTGCCCGAAGTTCATCGCGCCGGGCTGCGAGAGATAGCGGAAGATCGCCACGGGCAGCGTGGGGTTATCCGGGCGGGCGATGAAAGAGGTGGCGCCAAATTCGCCCAGCGAAATGGTAAAAGAAAACAGGGCGGCAGAGATCAACGCCCGGCCAATTAGTTTCAATTCCACCTCCCACCACACACGCATCGGAGAAGCCCCCAAAACCGCGGCGGAATGACGCAGTGAGAGAGGGATGGACGCGATGGCAGGTTGAACGGCACGCAGCACAAAAGGCATCGCGATCAGGCTGTGCGCCAAAGGCACCAGCCAGGGAAATGGCGCACTCGCCAGTGCTGAACCGCTGAACGCTACAATGAACCCCAGCCCCAGCGTGACCGCGGACGCGCCAAAAGGCAGCATTACAAGAGGATCAAGCCAGCGCCGTGCAGCACCTTTCTTCGACATGGCGTAGGCGAGCAAGGTGCCCGCCACACCGGAGATGAATGTGGTGACTGCGGCGTATTTCAACGAGTTACCGATGGCCTGCGCCGGCGGAACATAGAACACACTCTGATTGCGATTCACGAATAATTCATGATAATAATCAAGGGTAAGGCCGGCTTGCACTTCACCGCGTTGGCCACGATCAGCCTCAAGCCGCGCGATCGAACGGGTCGCCAGCGCGAGCATGGGTAAAACCTGCAGAAGAAAGAGAAAAGTGAGTGTTAAATATACAAGCCCTTTTTCGCTGCCGCCGCGCGGTTTGCGGGTACCCTCTCCGCGCAGACGGGGGAAGAGCGGGATGGTTTGTCCGCGGTTCACCCGTCCGTATAACAGGGTCACAAGCAGGGTGCACGCGAGTTGGAGGAGGGAGAGCAGGCCAGCCATGGGCAGGTTGAGATAATGCAGCGCTTGCGAATAGATGGCTACCTCGAGAGTCTGAAAGCCCGGTCCGCCCAGCATCAGCACCACCCCAAAACTGGCAAAATCAAAAAGGAAAACCAATAAGGCAGCGGAGAAGATAGGCCGCCGCAGGAGGGGAAAGGTCACCTTCCAGAAACTGCGCCAGGGAGAAGCACCTAATACCCTGGCGGAATGATCAAGACGCGGGTCCAGCTGACTCCAGGCGCTGCCCACCACCCGGATGACGATGGCGATGTTGTAGAAGACGTGCGCGACAAGGATGGCGGTGAACGTGTTGAGAAAGATGACCGGTGGAGTTGGCGAACCGGTCAATTTCATCAACAACAGGTTGACCCAGCCGCGCGGACCCAGCAGGGAGTTGAACGCCGCCGCGGTGACAACCGTGGGCAGGATAAATGGAAGCATGGTGAGAGTGCGCATCAAGCGCTTGCCGGTGAAATCAAAACGCGAAAATACGTAAGCAGCCGGCAGTCCAAAGAGGAGGGTCAGCGCGGTCGAGAGGAAAGCCTGGTAAATGGTGAATCCCAGTGGTTGCCAGATATCGCCAATATAGATCGACCCGGTGTGCTCGAACATCACATTGAGGATGGAGCTCAACGGGTAGAAGAAAAACACCCCCAACAGCGCCAGCGGCAACGCCCAAAGCAGCAAGCCGGAGCGAGTTACCAGCGACCGCAGCGTGTGCAGCCTGCTCACTTGAGCATTACCCCACTCCACTCGCGGATCCATTGATCTCGCCGGTTCGCGATCAAAACAGGGTCCAACATCGCCGGTTCCTCGGCGACCGTCGCGTACCGCTTAAATTCTTCCGGGATCACAGCCAAGGGATTGACCGGGTAAACGAACATCTGCAGCGGCATATCCTCCTGAAAGCGCGGGCTGAGCATGAAATCGATGAAACGCTGCGCCAATGCGAGATCGCGGGTTCCTTTTAGAATTCCCGCGTATTCGATCTGGCGAAAACAGGTGCCGGGAGCGGTGATCGAGGCGGTCGGCGCTTCAGCGAGCGGTTCACTGGCGTAGATCACCTCTGCGGCGGGGCTGGAGGCGTAAGAAACCACCAACGGCTGCAGCCCCTGCCCGGAGGAGGCGGAAAAATTTGTGTAATAAGCCGTCTCCCAATCGTTCACGACCACCACCCCGTTTGCCTTGAGCGAGCGCCAATAATCCAGGTAGCCCTCTTCGCCGTATTCAGCGATGGTGGCGAGCAGGAACGCCATTCCCGGTGAAGAGGTGGCAGGATTCTCCACTACAAGCAAGCCCCGGCCTTCCTCCCCGCCATATTGCGGATCGGTCAGGTCAGCCAGCGATTGCGGGACGGGCAGCCCCTGGGCAGCAAACCACGCGCTGTCATAGTTGATGCACACGTCGCCAAAATCGATGGGGGTCACCTGCCCGCCCAGGTTGCCTGTAAATTCCGCCGTTACACCGGATAATGCGGAAGAGGTGTACGGTTCAAAGATCTCCTCCTGGATGGCACGCGACAGGAAGGTGTTATCCACTCCGTAAAAAATATCCGCCTCAGGGGCGTTTTTGGTCAGAATGGCTCGATTGAGGGCCGCGCCGGTATCCCCGGACTTAATGAAAACCAGTTTGGCATTGTTTTGATCTTCAAACTCCTGCACCACCTCCTCAGACACCGCGAAGGAATCGTGCGTCATAACGGTCAGGGTGACCGGCCCAGGTGTGGGCGAGGAAGTTGCTGCAGGTGAGCAGGATGCCAGCAACACGATCAAGGTAGTAAAAATAAATAACCTGATGGTCTTCAATGTAGATTCTCCTGGCGTTCATGGATGCAGATCAGCACGCCAGATTGAAATTCGATGCGGGCGGAATCGCCAAGCATGCGATTGCTCAGACCTCGGCTGTGGAAAAAGATCATGCTCTCATCGTTCAGCGGGTATTTTAAACCGCTGGTCGTGATCCCGCGCACGATGGGTGAGAGTGGAAGCAGCGATACGAGATCACCGGGTTTTCCCTCCAACTCCAGCTTCTCCCTGACCAGGATCACCTCCTGCGACCCATCGTCAATGCGGACATCAAGATTGGTGAGGATGGGCAGGTGCAGCAGCAGCACATTGGATAAAGTTTGATCCAGCCGCCCTCCCAGAGCACCCACGATCACAATGCGGTGTCGCCCCGTTTCAGCCGCGGCGATCAACGCCAGTTCAAGGTCTGTTTCGTCCTTATCCGACGGGAAGCGGCGGATCTCAACCCCCTGTTCAACAGCCCATTGGACCTGTTCAGGAGTGACTGAATCAAGGTCGCCGATGAGCATGTCAGGAACCAGCCCCAGGTCCAGGATGTGCTGCAGCCCGCCATCCGCGGCGATGATCATGCCCGCGGTCTCAGCCATACGCTGGATCCACTCAGGCTTTTTTAAATCCCCGTTCGCAAAAATTAATACCAGTTGTTCAGACATTGTAAAACCCTCCGCCAGGGAGGGTTTTTGATTGAAATCCTATCCCTCCGCCGGCATAATCCGGATCAGGTAATGCGGGTCAAGGGTGGATACCCTACTCTCAGCCCGGAACAGCGGGCTCCCCGTTCGATCACTCTATTTGGAGTATAGACGCCGAGTGGAAGGATGTCAAGAGCAGTCAATAGCCGGCGTCAGCGCGCTGGAATCAAGAAGGAGTTTCTTCACTCTCCGGTTCCACAGCAGCACTGGTAACAGGTTTTAATTCCTCGGTTTTTCTAGGAGCACGCAACTCTTTTACGAATTCCAGGCCCAGCATTTCAGCTCCCTGCATAAGGAGCCCCAACTGGGTCAACGCAAGCCAGACGAGAGCGATGGTGATAAACCAGGCGATTGCATCAAGCGTGGCAGGCAACCTCTTTTTTGATCCTTCGACCTGTTCGCGAAGATCCTCCAATACGGTCAGGTACTGATCGGTCACCTCTTTGGCGTCACTGAGACTGGTTTTGATACCGGAAAGGCTGCCTGAGATGTCGGTAAATGAATTTTCTATCTCTCCCAGGTTATCTTTGGTGGAGGTAAGTGAACCCTCCATTGAAGTAAGTGATTCGGAGATCGGATCAAGACTATCAGATACACCCCCAAAGGCAGTGCTTAGCGGGGGCTGGTTGTTGTAGGTGGGCGTCGAAAGGAAGGGGATAGCTGTGAGTAGCGATAAAGTGTTGTCGATCACCCCCGCGCTAGCCTGGGCAGACTGGAAGGCGACTTTTGTGGAAGACAACGCGCCGGGGAGATCTTCAACAGTCATCTTTTTCAATGAATCCATGAAGGGGATCATATCTTTTACCGAACTGCCGGTCGCAGTGAGAATATCCGACACCGCGGCAATTGAATCGTCCGCCTGATCTAATGAACGCGAGGCAATGGATAAACCGTCGTGCGTGGTCTGGACGGTCGTTCCCAATAGATCAAGCGTATTCACCAGGCTTACTTTGGCCGTTTTTTCGATGCGCCACAATCCGATGATGCCGATAAAGCTGATCAGAATACCGGCGATCGCTGCAACGATCAACAGGATTCCCAGAACCGAAAATGTCACCCTTCGCATGGGAGTACCCTCGCTTTCTTTGATTGATATGCTAATTATATACGCTGGGGAAATGAGATTCTACAAGAAAACCGGTAAATTCTTCGACAACAGCGGATTAATCATGAACTTGCGCACAACCGCTCTGGTTGAATGGCTCAGACCTTTTTTGAATCCATTTCAAAGCCGGGGATGACGGTCTTACGCTCCAGGTATTTTAATCCCCAGTTAAGAACGATCACCAGCACCAGGTAAACCACGGCCACGGCCAGGTAACTGCCGATGGGATCATACGTGGCTGTGGCAGCACGCTTGGCCTTTGCCATCAGATCCTGCACAGCGATGAGGAACACCACCGCGGTCGTTTTCAGCAGCGAAATGGGCTCATTAGACCAGGCGGGTATCACCAGGCGCAGCGCCTGGGGCAGAATGATGTACCAGATCGTCTTCCAACGTGATAGACCGATCGCCCGTCCCGCGGTCATTTGAGAAGAACCGATGGATTGGATGGCGCCACGGAAGTATTCAGCCTGGTACGCGGCGCTGTTCAACCCCAGAGCCAGGTACGCAGAGACAGTTTGTGTGAGGGTGAGCCCAAGCGAGGGTAAACCATAATAAATAAGGAAGAGCTGCACGAGCAGCGGCGTACCGCGGAAGAGTTCGATATAACCGATGGCAAGCGTTTTTAACCATAACGGACCATACAAGCGGGCTAACGCCAACAATAAACCGATCGCAAAGCCTATAGCCAGCCCCACCACAGTCAGTTCAATGGTGACCGCGGCGCCTTTGATAAAGTCAGGCAGGTAGCGCTGGAACAATTGCAGCCAATCAGCCATTTACTTGTTTTCTTCCTTCTTACCGTATAGCTCGGTGATCTTCCACAGGAATTCACGTGTTCGCTCGTTTTTGGGATGATAGAACAGGTCATCCGGCGAACCCTCTTCTACGATACTGCCTTTCTCTAAGAAGACGATGCGATCCGCGACCTCACGCGCAAAACCCATTTCGTGGGTCACCACCAGCATGGTCATGCCTTCCAACGCCAGTTTGCGCATTACTTCAAGTACCTCACCGATCAATTCAGGATCCAGCGCGGAGGTCGGCTCATCAAACAACATGATGCGCGGATCCATCGCCAGCGCGCGGGCGATCGCCACGCGCTGCTGCTGACCGCCCGAGAGCTGCCCGGGATAATGGTCCGCCCGGTCAGACAACCCCACCCTTTCAAGTTCGCTCAGGGCTTTTACTCGTGCTTCCTCCGGTTTCATGTGTTTCACCTTGGTTAACCCGAGCATGACGTTATCCAGCGCGGTGAGATGATTAAATAAGAGGAAGTTTTGAAAGACCATGCCAATATGCTGGCGCACCCGGTCGTCGTCGCACCCTTTGGCGGTGATCTCAAGATCATCCAACCAGATCTGGCCTTCATCTGCACAGGTGAGCAGGTTGATACATCTGAGCAGGGTGCTTTTTCCTGTACCGCTGGGACCAATGATGACGATGGTGTCCCCTTCATTCACGGTCAGGTCAATATTATGAAAGACCGCGTTTCCGCCGTATTTCTTGGTCAGGTTCTTAATGGTGAGAATCGGTTTGGCCATAACAAACTCCAGGGTCATGGATTGGCGGGGATGCGCAGCCGCTTTTCCAATCTATCCAATAATCGACTGGTAATGAAAACCAGGATAAAGTAGATCACAGCCGCCGCGGCAAACGCCAAAAAGGGCTGCTGGGTGCTGGCGCTGATGAGCTGCGCGCGGCGCAGGATCTCAGGAACACCGAGTGCGTAGACAAGAGAAGAGTCCTTGATCACAATCGCCGCCTCGTTTGACCAGGGCGGGATAGCCAGACGCAGCGTTTGCGGCAGGATCACATTGCGGATCGCCTGCCTTTTCGTCATTCCGATAGCACGGGCGGCCATCATCTGACCCCCGCTGACCGACAGGATCGCGCCGCGCACGATCTCCATCTGGTAAGCGCTGCTAACAATACCGAGCGAGATGGACCCCGCCAGGAACGGGGAAAGGTTGATACTGCCCGAGACGATGAAGTAGAGGATGAACAGTAAAACAATGGGGGGAATGCCCCGCATGACCGTGCTGTACAGGTTGGTGAGCCATTTGGAGAGTCTGCCGGAGTAAACGTTCAACAGCGCCAAAAGCGTGCCCAGGATCAGGCCCGCGGGCAGGGAAATTAATGTAACCCCTACCGTGTAGGCTGTTCCTGAAGCAATGTATTGCAGGAACTTCGCAACGTCCAACGGGGATCACTCCTCAGACTGAATTGGTGTGCTGTTCCACAATAAACCCTGCATGAAACCAGGGGGAAATGATATCAATGTAAATCGATATCACACCCCCCTGGGAGCAGTTTCGCAGGCTTGCTACTCGCTGAAATACTTGAAAGCGAGCTGTTCGACAAAACCTTCGGTCTGAAGTTCTTTTAAGACACGGTTAATTTCATCCTTGAGGGCGGTATCGCCTTCAGGAACAACGATGTTCAGGGGACCAGTGGAAAGGACGCCGTGATAGACGATGGTCATGCCGCCAAACTGGCTCACGACCGCCTGGGCGGGAACATAATCAGCCATCAGGACCTCGATGCGGCCTGCCTGCAGGTCAAGGGCGGCCTGGTCAACCCGTTCGTAGCGCATATACTTGTCTTCTGGGAGCAAGCCCGGGGTAACCAGGTTGTCGGTGATCCATCCATCCTGAACGGTGCCGGACTGCGCACCCACAATGTAATTGGCCAGGTTCATTGGATCGGAGAGATCCCCGGCAAAGCCTTCCTTCACCGTGAAGGAATCTTCTGTGGTGTAGTAAGCATCAGTGAAATCCACCGTCTTGTCGCGTTCTTCATCGTAATTGAAAGCGGCGATGGAAGCGTCGATCTTGCCTTCCTGGACAGCAGCGATGAGGCTGTCAAACGGCATGTCGGTCCATTCAACCGTCACTCCCATGCGTTTTGCGATCTCGTTCATCAGTTCAACATCAAAACCGGTGGTTGTCCCGGCTTCATCCACAAATTCGAACGGCGGATAATCTGCGGATGTGCCCACAACGATTTTGCCCGCATCCTTGATCTTGGATAAATGGTCAGATGTTGAGTTGCAACCTACTGCAGCAAGAGCCAGGGCGATCACCATCACAAGCAATACCAGACGTTTCATTATCTCCTCCATAAAATTTTGAACTGCGTGAAATCTTGTATGGGTATTATATATCAGTTAAATAAAGGGGTACCGTGGCAGACAAGGCAACCTATAAAAATCATCAGCGCAAGGCAGTTTATCCTGTATAATTGCCTGAACAGGTCACCACAACAGCAACACGGAGCAGGTATTGCCTCCATTGATTCAGTTTGACCACGTCACTTACCGCCATCCCGGCAGCGGTCAATCCTCCCTCCCAGCGTTAAACGACATTTCCATTTCCGTTGAAAAAGGTGAATGGGTTGCCATCGTTGGCGCGAACGGATCCGGCAAGACCACTTTTGCGCGGCATTGCAACGCCCTTCTGCTACCAACCCATGGGCAGGTGCTGATCGATGGTAAAAGCACGGCGCAAGCTACGCACCTGCCGCAGATTCGCGCACGCATTGGCATGGTGTTTCAGAACCCCGAAGATCAGATCGTTGCTACATTGATCGATGAGGACACAGCATTTGGACCTGAAAACCTGGCCATTTCTCCGCCGGAGATCCGTGAGCGGGTGACCTCTGCGTTGACCACGGTCAAAATGCTGGAAAGAAAAGATCGCCCGCCGCACCTGCTTTCCGCCGGGCAGAAACAACGCGTTGCGCTGGCGGGTGTGCTGGCCATGCAACCGGAATGCGTGATCTTTGATGAATCCACCGCCATGCTCGATCCGCGCGGCAGGCTGGATGTAATGGCTGAAATGCAGAGCCTGCACGACCGGGGGATCACGGTGCTCTTTATCACACATTTCATGGAAGAAGCCGCCCGTGCCAACCGGGTAATCGCTTTGAACAAGGGCAACCTGGTGTTTGACGGCGCACCGAAAGCGATCTTCGCGGACCTGGCACTGCTGAAAGCCTGCGGTCTGGAGCAACCCTCCACACTTCTGCTGCTTAACGAGATCAAAGCATTGGATCCGCAATTGTCCAATCTCTCGATGGATTTTGAACAGGCGATGCGTGAAATCCCGCCATACCAGGGCTCGTTCGTACGAAGCGAAGAGAAAAACAATCAGTCTGGTGCCGAGACGCTCATCGCGGTCGAATCGCTCGATCACTACTACCTGCGCAACACACCACTGGAACAACAGGCGCTTTTCGATATCTCTTTGGAAGTGAAAAGCGGTTTGGCGCACGGATTCTGCGGGGCGACAGGCTCCGGAAAATCCACCCTGCTGCAGCATTTGAACGGATTGTACCGTCCGCAGAGCGGCGAGGTTCGCATCGGTCCATATTCACTTTCAGACCCAAACGTGGATATTCGCGCGGTCAGGCGATATGCGGGCCTGGTTTTCCAGAACCCGGAGATCTATTTCTTTGAGCAATACGTTGGGGACGAGATCGCCTACGGTCCGAAGATGCTGTATGGGAAGGAAGGGCTGGCCAAACGGGTGCGAGACGCGATGGAACTCGTCGGACTCGACTTTGAAGCGTTCAAGGATCGCGTCACATACACGCTGAGCGGCGGCGAAAAACGTAAAGTGGCGCTGGCCGCCACCATGGCGCTGCAACCCCGCCTGCTCATCCTGGATGAACCCACCGCCGGGCTGGACCCGGCATCCCGGCGCAACCTGCATGGGATCCTGGCCGACGCGAACAAAAAAGGCATTGAATTGATCCTCAGTTCACACAGCATGGGCGACATTACCGAATTGACGCAAAACCTGACCATTCTTTCGAACGGCAGGGCGATGCGCACTGGCAACACGGCTGACCTGTTCAATGACGCGCAACTGATCAACGAAGCGTCGCTCGGTCAGCCATCGGTCGTCAGGCTGGCGGTGCGTATGCGCGAACGCGGCTGGCCGATCCCACAGCGCGTGGTGAAGGCTGAACAACTGTTCAGCGCGCTGCGTGCGATGAATGGAGGACAGGCTCATGGATGAGTTTGACTTCCTCTCCCGCGTACCGCTTGGGCAATACGTGCCCACCAGATCGATCCTGCACCGTCTGGATCCGCTAACCAAGATCATTATGTTCGGCGCTCTGTTGATCGCCGTAACATTCACACCATCACGCATAGGCCTCATGATCGGAATTGCTGTCATTCTTGGCGCGTTGTGGCTCTCAAAAGTAAAGTTGGGGTTTGCACTTAAAGGACTGCTCCCCCCGCTGCCTTTCCTGCTGATCATCGCCATCATTCAGGTGTTCCTGTATTCTTCAAAGGTAGATCCGACCAGCCTGATAAGCATAGGCTGGTTCCACATCACCGTGAATGGGTTATGGGCCGGGGCGATGCTGCTGATCCGCTTCAGCGCTCTCATCCTGCTGCTCAGCCTGGGAGGTTTCATCATCTCCACATCAGAACTGTTGCAGGGGCTCACGCGGGTGCTTTCTCCACTCAACCGCATCGGCATCCGCAGCATGGATTTCATCATGGTGGTCCAGGTGACCTTACGGTTTCTGCCCTTCCTGGCGCAGTCGGCTGAACGCATCGCCAAGGCGCAAGCTTCGCGCGGTTCAGACTGGGGAACCAAGAAGAAGGGGTTGGTTAACCGTATTAAACAGGTAGTGCCCATGATCATTCCCCTTTTTATCACCAGCCTGCGCCGGTCTGAGAACCTGGCCCTGGCGATGGATGCGCGCGCATACGGGGTGTATAACCGGCGCACCAGCATGATCGAAATGCACTTCACATGGAAAGATGGACTGGCTGTCTTAATAAGCATAATGGTCTCACTCGCCATCTTTCTCGTGTGAGACCATTACAATCAGTTTAGATCGTTTATCCGAGGTCGGATCCCTTGCGCTTACCGACGCGGAACTGCCGGTAAGCAGCCACCACCAGAAGGGTGATCACAGCCGATACGCCGGCTTCAGGCAGGCCGGATGTGACGGCGATACCTGCCAACGCCTTCCAAAGGCCATCCCCGAAAACCTGGGTAACCAGCGGGGTCTTGCCAAAGAAGAGCCCCAGCGCGCCTAAAACCAGCACTGTATTGGTGAGGCTGCCGGCGATACCGCTGGCGATCAAGCCAACCACAGGCCATTTCTTCAAGGCGGTCCAAACCAGCCAGGCGACAGGTCCGATGAAAAGGCGCGGCAGCACAGCCAGCAAGGGATTCACAAAAAGCGGATCCAGTATACCGGTGGGGGCGATTGCCGCCTGCAACATACTGAACAGACCAAAGATCAGCCCGATGCCCAGCCCGACGATCGGACCTTCAAGAATGGCGCCAATGATGACCGGAACATGCATGATGGTGAGTGAGAGTCCACCAAACCAGGGAATGAATCCCCAGTGAGTGAGTCCAAGGAGGATGGTGATACCTCCCAATACTGCAGTAATGACGATCTTGCGGGTTCTATCCTGTGCCATTTAACACTCCAAAACTGTTATATGCTGAGCGGGTTAAGCTCAACGATTCCCCATGAATTTTAGCATACCCAGCCCGGAATTGCTTTGCGAAATGCGCGGGGAACCATAATATTCGATCACACCAGCGCCGGAGATGCTGGCGTTCAATTCCTCTTTTGCCCACACAGTGGCGGTGCCCACACCGCTCAATCGGATATCCGTTTTGACGGATTCCAATCGACCTGCCTTGTAGGAACCCGCTCCGCTGAGTGTGATATTGACCTCGTCAACGGACCCAGCCACATCCAAAGACCCCACCCCGGCGAGCGAAGCGTCCAGCCGGTTGGCTTTTAAGGTGCCAATGGTCATGAGACCCGGACCCGAGATGGCCAGGCTAAGCGCGGGAGCTTCAACTCGCGCGGAATCCAGGCTTCCAACCCCTGCCAGGGATAGAGAGGTGATCTCCCGCATCATCAGGCGAAAGCGGATCTTATCCCCGCTCAACGTGCGGAAACCGGTCCAGTCTTTCCAGTCTTCGTTGTAATCGATCAGCAGTGTACCGTTTTCGACTGTTGTCTGGATGCGCGAGCGGATCTCCGGCTGGGCTTCGATCACCAGTTCCTCGTGGTCGCCCTGTACCAGGTCCACCCGACCCATGCCTTTGAAAACCAGAGCGTTAAATCCGCTCACATCACGTTTCTCTTCAGTACTCATTTGGTCAGTCATTTTTTATCCTTTCCTAAACGTTCGCATGAAATATATACGATTATTAGCGGTCAAGGATTCATCTATGGCATTATACCCGCCATTTTTGGCATATAATCACTTAGATAATTGTTTAAAGGAGATTAGATGACCACCCAACTTCCCCCAAGATGGGATCTGAGCAATGTGTATCCGTCACTTTCCTCGATGGAATTTGAAACAGATTCCAAGAAATTGAACACAATGATCAATGAAATGGAAGCAATGCTGAAAGAAAAGGCTTCCGGTACTTCAGGCAATGAGCCAGTCAGTGAGCTGGCAACACTGGCTGGAGAATTGATCGACCGCTTTAACCAGCTACTGCTCACCGCTGGCACACTGCGCGCCTACATCGAATCTTTCATTTCCACTGACAGTTACAACAAGGAAGCCCTGCGCAGAGAATCAGAATTTGACACCGTGGGTATGAAGATCAGCCAGCTGGAAGTACTGGTACTGGCCTGGATCGGAAAAGTGGCTACCAGGCTGCCGGAAATGTTCAAACATGAGCCTAAACTGGAAGCGCACCGCTACTTCCTGGAGGAATACGCCAGGCAGAGCAAGTACATGATGTCTGAAGCGGAAGAAATGCTGGCATCAGAACTGAGCCTGAGCGGATCGAACGCGTGGTCAAAGCTGCAGGGGATGATCACCTCACAAGCCAGCGCGGAGGTTGAAGTGGATGGAGAGGTGAAGAAACTCCCCTCTCCTGCGCTGATCAACCTGCGCTCCCACCCCGATGGCGAAGTGCGCAAACGAGGATACGAAGTTGAAGACAAGTTGTGGACCTCGCTTAAGGTGCCACTGGCTGCCGCGCTCAACGGCATCAAGGGCGAAGTGAACGCGCTCAACCGCCGGCGCGGACGCGAAGACGCTGTGCATAGCGCGATCGATATGGCACACATCGACCGCCAAACACTGGAAGCCATGCTTGGCGCGATGCAGGATTCCTTCCCCATGTTCAGGCGTTACATGCAGGCCAAGGCGAAATACCTGGGCAAGGAGAAACTGCCCTGGTGGGATATTTTCGCCCCGGTCGGCGAGGTCAAATCAGATTACACCTATGATGAAGCCAAAGAGGTCATCCTCACCAACTTCGGTAATTTTGCCCCTGAGTTGAGAGCTTTCGCGCAGCACGCGTTTGACCACAACTGGATCGACGCGGAACAGCGCGACGGCAAGCGCGGCGGGGCGTTCTGCATGGATGTGCCGGGAGTCGGTGAAAGCCGCATCCTCTCCAACTTCGACGGCAGTTTTGACCAGATCTCGACCCTGGCGCACGAACTGGGACACGGCTTCCACAATGACTGCGCGGTGAAAGCCGGCAAGACCGAGATCCAGAAGTTCACCCCGATGACCCTGGCAGAAACCGCCTCCATCATGTGCGAGACGATCGTAACCTCCGCGCTGATGAAGGAAGTGAAGAACCCGCAGGAGGAACTGGCCATTTTGGAGAGCCAATTGAACGGCGATTCACAGGTTATCGTGGACATCTACTCACGCTACCTGTTCGAGAAGGAAGTTTTCGAGCGCCGTGAAAAAGCGGAGCTGAACGCGGACGAGATCTGCGAGATCATGGAAAAAGCGCAGCTGGCCACCTACGGTGACGGGCTGGATGAACGCTACCTGCAGAAGTGGATGTGGACGTGGAAACCGCATTATTACTCAGCAGGTTTGTCATTCTACAACTTCCCGTACGCGTTCGGATTGCTGTTTGCCACCGGGTTGTACGCCATCTACCAGCAACGCGGCCCTTCATTCGTGAAGGATTACATGGACCTGCTGGCGAGCACCGGCGAAGCCCCCGCCGCTGATGTTGCGGCGCGCTTCGGCATTGACATCCGCACACGCAAGTTCTGGGAGGACAGCCTGAAGGTGGCAGAAAAACGCGTCGAGCGTTATTGCGAACTGGTCGGGTTCTAACCGATAACAGGGAGGAGAGATCCTCCCTGATCTTTTTAACTTGCCCAATTTTTTAGTGTGGTTTATAATCCTCGTCGATACGCGGGCATAGCATAGTGGTAGTGCGGTAGCCTTCCAAGCTACTTAGACGGGTTCGATTCCCGTTGCCCGCTCTATATCAGACCCTCCGGGGTCTTTTTTTGCGCAACGGAAGGTTGCGCGCTCCAATCGCCCAGTGTACTAGCCCATTCAGGGCATATTTTTTGTAGCGTTAAGACGAGATACCTACACCCACTCTAAAAAGCCCTTATATGGCTGCCGTTTTGTAAATGTTGGGATACTGTCCCTTCACCAGCTCCTGAAGGATCCATCTGGAAGGCACAAAAAGACCATCTAAAAAAAACAAGCAGTTGTTATAATATCCATAACAACTATCGAATTCTGTTTTCATATAATAGGAATCGATCAGGTTTTAATGGATAATCTGAAACCCTTTCCGGGTATTTATTTTTTTTAACAATAGACCACATGTTTGGATTTATTAAGAAACCTCAAATTGCTAAATCCTCCTGATTAACAAATTTTGGATTATTTATATGAGAGATGTTGGTAATGGTATGAAAACAACTGCAAAAATAGACCATTATGAACTTACCGGATCACTACGTAAAACAAGGTGGTGTGGATTTTTTGATCGGATTTCTAAAGGCATGATAGCCACCGAACAACGACCCTCTCCTGACTCTGCCGACCTGCCCAGTCCCGCTGCGGAGAAGAATGTGTTATCCATCCCCAGGTCTTTTATTGCTACCCTCCTGGCTTCCATCTTTGCGCTGGGTTTTCTGATCACCGACTACTGGAACATTCCCGGGTTTCCAGTCCTAAAGTCCGTTTTGCTCATCGGCACCATCCTAATCGGTGCTGCCTGGAGTTGGATCGGTTCTGATCAAAAAGAGATCGTGATCAGACCACGCTCTTTGATATACCTGGCAGTACTCATACTCGTTGCCCTTGTCCTCAACTTCCGACCATTAGTGGGTGATCTCGCCTGGAGAGGTGATGAAGATCATCACTTTCTCTTTGTCCTTAATCTTTATCGAGTGATCGAGACCATCCCCTGGTATTACGTCGTGCTGACGCTCGTCACATGGGTGTTAATTCTCTATCTCTCCTGGTACAAGCCCCGAATCGCTCTCCCGTTTGGATTGATCTCACTCGCTCTTTTGTTACATTTCTATCCACACGGGTTCGGCAGCCTCAGATACCCTTTTTTCAATTACTGGGTTTATTACCTGGCTATGTTACCAGCCACTGTGTTCATCGGTCCTTACCACGAAGCCTTATTAAGGATCGTGCCCTTCCTCTCAGCTCTGACCCTCGCCTGGATATTCCAGCGAACGATCATCAAAAAGATGGAGCCACTCAGCCTTATATTGGGGGGCACCATCCTCCTGATCCCCTCGGTCTACAATTATTCGACCATCCTCTACCTCGAAATGCCAGCTGTTCTATTAATGACACTGGCCTGTCTACAGTGTGAATCTCTGCTTACCCGCGATTTCCATGAGGTCAAGAAGCATATCGGTTGGTACGCCCTTATCCTGATCGGTTTTATCAAGGAAACTACCCTCCCCTTCCTATTGGTCTTCGTAGGCTGCCGATGGGTGGTCAGGTTATGGGGAAGAATCAAAAGCCGGAAAAAAGCCAACCGATCAGTTGAGTTAGAAACTGCCAATCCGAACCTCTCCTTGATCCACTTCTTTAAAGGTGAGGTGGCATTTTCCTTCGTATCTCTTTTACCGATCTTTTATTACCTTGTGTTCCGAGGTATCTATTATCACGGTAGGACTTATCAATTCCACCCCAGCAACCTGTTTAATCCGGCTGTAGCGCGAGTGTTTGTGCAATCGCTTTTCGACCAGTTCGGTCTTTTCATACTGCTTTTTATCGCAGGGTGTGTAATTCTGATCATAAAAAGAAAGTACCCCTCGTTGTTCTTTTCATTACTGTATTTCTTCGGTTATTGCTTGTACCTGATCCTCGAACAAAAGAAGTACATCGGTTACAGCCGCTTCAATCTCTTCCTGCTTCCTGTTTTGCTGACCGGGTCCTTTATCCTGATACAAGAGATCCTCAAGAAAAGGAAACTGATCGCCTACCTACTCGTCGTCCTGACCCTGATCACCTCAATCCTGCTGACCCCAATACTTAGAGATGGAACACGTTTGCCCGGGTGGGGAAATTATTTCTTTGATACCGGAGAGCATTACTACCCGGTCGAAGAAGCCATGTCCTGGCTGAAGGAAAAAGATCCCGATGGAAACATCCTGTTTGCAGGATTGTATTATAAATATACGTATAGTTTCTACCTGGATAAATTGAATTGGGTGCCAGAGGTGGTAGATCTGTTTCTCTCGGATATTGAGAATCAGGACGATGATCTAAACCTTAAGAACGCACTTATTGAAGCTGAGAAAAAAGGCTACAACAACGTACTTTTCTTCATTTTGGGAGATAAAGTCCCCCAACTACCTGAGAACAGCCCCTACTACGAAGCTATGGTCTTCAAGAACTTGGCACACAAGATCGTCATTTACATCCGGTACATATGGCCATGAAAGAAAAGCCGGAACTTACAGTGATGAGCCCAGTCATTAATAACCTGTTATGCTAACCTTAAAACAGGAAAGAAAACTATTATGAAGGAAGACTATATCGATCCCGTAAGACAAAAGTACATGCAGGACCGCCTTGCTCACTGGAATGCCATGGCTTTAAAAATGCGTCACTGGAAGAGCATGGGCAGTTATTACCATAAAAGGTTAGCCCAGATCTACTCCCAGATGATCCCGCCCGGATCAAAAGTACTGGATATTGGTTGTTCTGATGGAGACCTTCTCGCAAACCTCAAACCTTCAGTTGGGATTGGAATTGATATCGCGCCGGAAATGGTTGCGCTGGCAAAAGAAAAACACCCGGAATGCAGGTTCATCGCTGCAGAAGAAGACAATTACACATTGGATGACACCTTCAGTTACGTAATCATCTCAGATTTCTTGAATGAAGCATGGGATGTGCAATCCATCTTCGAACATTTTAAGCTGTTTGTTGAACCGGATGCGAGGATACTGATCAATTCTTACAATCGTCTATGGGAGTATCCATTAATGCTGGTGGAAAAAATCGGCCTGGCAAAGTCCCAGATCGGGATGAATTGGTTGACACCGGAGGACATTACATCATTATTGGATCTATCCGGATTCGATGTGATCCGGATAACCAAAGAGATCCTTTTTCCGGTTGGAATCCCACTTTTGTCCTCATTCCTAAACCGTTTCCTGGTACGCTTTTGGCCCTTCAATCACCTGGCAATAACCAATTTCATTCTTTCAACGGTGGCGTCTTCACCTTACCCTATCGGCTATAAACCCAGGGTCAGCGTGATCGTTCCAGCAAGAAACGAAGCCGGGAATATCGAAAAGATCATCCGCCGGGTACCTGAATTAGGTGCAGGAACAGAGTTGATCTTCGTTGAAGGGAATTCGATCGACAACACCTATCAGGTCATTGAGGAAACCATCCAAAGGTACCCTGAGAAGAAATGCGTCCTTTTAAAGCAAACCGGAACCGGCAAGGGTGACGCGGTGAGGCTAGGTTTTTCACGGGCAACCGGTGAAGTGCTGATGATCCTGGATGCAGATTTGACTGTGACGCCGGAGGATCTGCCACGATTTTATGAAGCGCTGGTATCCGGTAAAGGCAAACTCATTAACGGCGTGCGCCTTGTGTACCCGATGGAAGAAGACGCAATGCGGTTCTTTAATCTGCTCGGCAATAAATTCTTTAGCCTGGCTTTTTCATGGTTGCTGGGACAACCCATAAAGGATACATTGTGCGGAACAAAGGTATTATGGAAGAAGGATTATGAGCGGATTGCTGCCAATCGATCCGTCTTAGGGGAGTTCGACCCGTTCGGGGATTTCGATCTTCTTTTTGGGGCTGCGTTGTTGAATTTCAAGATCATCGATCTCCCCATCCGCTACCACGCACGCACCTATGGAACAACGAATATTCAGCGCTGGAAACATGGATGGCTACTGCTAAGGATGGTCCTTTTTGCAGCGCGGAAGATCAAGTTTAGGTGATCAAGTACGGGCTTGGTCGCTCCCGATGTTTACTTTTCAAACGAGAGAACAGATCACCCGATCATTTTTCCCATAACACTTTGATGAGGCAATCCGACCTGTTGTAACCTGTATTGTGAGTATTTCCGGCTGTTTTACCTTATGATACGCCGATTATTACACGGGAATATAATATCCTTCAGATGATCTCAACGAACGGGTATGGTTGAAAGAATGAAGCGAAAAACTGAAATCCTGCTTATCTGTCTCCTTTGTGCAATGGCGGTTGCCGTCAGTTTTATCGTGCTTTTCCGTGTCACAGTTAATGGCATCGGGCTTACACCTGACTCGACCATCTACATCACGGCGGCGAAAAGTCTGCTCGAGGGGAATGGGCTTTATGTCGGCGCCACACCCATGACCCATTATCCTCCGGTTTACTCCCTCTTTCTGGCAGGCAGCGGTTTGTTCAGCAAGGACATTCAGACCGCCGCGCGCTGGCTGCACGCCCTACTGTATGGCGTGAATGCCATTCTCTTCATGCTGTGCATCTACACTGGAACCCGCCGGAATATTGTAACAATGGCAGCTGTCGGTTTGCTGTACTTTTCCTCGTCCGCGGTGCTCACCGCGCATAGTTACGCGCTCTCAGAACCTCCTTTCATCTTTTTCAGCCTGCTCGCCTTCCTGCTGCTTTCTATTTATTTCGGGTCAAACAAACCCGTACACCTGATCCTGGCTTCACTGACGTTGGGACTGGGGATTGGCACACGTTATGTGGGTATCGCACTCCTGCCGCCTTTGATCATAAGCCTATTGTTGTTCGGGCAGATGCCTTTGCGAAAAAAGATCCTGACGTCCATCTGGTCAACCGCGCTGGCAATACTTCCCATCACAGCCTGGGCGATACGCAATTTGATCCTGACGCGGTCAGCTGCCAACCGCATGCTGGTGTTTCACCCGATCGATCTGAACCGGATCAAATCAATGATCGACACCTTCCACAATTTCATCCTCCCATCTTTTGAGAAGCGCTGGATCAACGCGCTCGAGATCGGTCTTTTGGGGCTGGGTATGGTATTCCTGCTGGTGGTCCTGTTCCGCGAACGTTCCAATTTCACCGAAGAAAATCGTAACAACCGGGTTTTCGTCGCATTTGGGATCGTTTTTTCGATTTCGTACATCCTGGTACTCTTCCTTTCCATTTCGTTTCTGGATGCCGGTACTTCGCTGGATGAGCGCATTCTTTTGCCTGTTTTCCTGGCGATGATCATCGCAATATTCGCCACGGTCGATCTTTATGCAGTGACCCTGCGGAAACCTGCGGCAGTACTCATTCTTCTTTTATTTGTGGCTTTCATCATTCGAATCAACACACCCATAATGATCAAGAACGCAGAACGGATGCGTTCAAATGGAATTGGATTCAATACGGTATTCTGGAATGAATCCCCCACGCTTAGTGAGGTATCAGATCTCCCGGTAGACGCAAAGATCTATTCAAATGGATTCGATGTGATCCGCATAAAAACCGGGCGGGAATCCCTTCCCCTGCCGTATAAATACAATTCGGCTTCGACGCTTCATAATCCGGATTACTCGGCGGAACTGCTGGCGATGTGCAGGGAAGTGAACGAGGGCGGCGCGCTCATCGTCTACGTCGACGAGGTGAACTGGCGCGGGTATTTCGCCGACGAAAAGGAACTAATCGAGTCATGCGACCCACCCCTCCTGATCGACACTTCGGATGGCGCAATTTATGGTATCAAGGATTAGCCCGGTTTACGATCCAACCTCCTGCAATTGGTAGAAGAAAATTTGATTTTTTGAGTCTTGCAAAAATTGGCGGTTATTTCTTTTTGCGTGAGATGGCGATGCTGACCAGTCCCAGCGCGCCAATAGCGATTACCGCACCGGTATTGAAATCAGTAAATAAATATCGCGAAGCTGCGATGATGACCAGGACCAACCCGATGATAAAACGTGAGCGGTTCATCTCGTCTCCTTAGTCCAGCCTTTATCGATAAATTAAATTAACAATTTCCTACGGTATTCGATGAACTCACGCCGACGCCGCATGCCGTTCCGTTCGTAGAACTGGACGGCGTTCTCATTGATTCCCGCCACACCCAGGGCAACCGATGCGGCTCCGCGTTGCTGGAATAAATGGAACATGTGACGCAGCAGCATGCTGCCCAGCCCTTTGCCCTGCTGATCCTGCCGCACCGCCAATTGACGGATCCAGCCGCTGCCATCCTCGTCATAGGATAAGGCTGCCGCGACCAGCTCGCCTGTCTGCCGCACAAGTATGAAACATTGTGGGTCAAAACGCCCGCCCCGGAAAACCAGATTCCGCCACATATCGAGCGGAGCGTCCACGTGCCCCTGCCAGTTGAACGCCTTCTGGATCATGGTATAGAGTTCCAACTCATCTTCAGGCTGGAATGAGTGTAAGGTGTACGCTGCCGGCCACTCCACCGGCTGCACCGGAGTGGTGAAATCGATCTGCATGCGGTAATGAAAAGCATGACGTAAAAACCCGGCGCGTTCATACATCCCCTGCAGGCGTTTATTCGTGGCAGTGGCATACCCGATCAGGAAAGGTCCGGCGGGATAAGCACCAGCGGAGGTTTTTTCTGCAGCACGCGTGATGCACAACGTTGCCAGTTCATCCTCCAATCCGGCGGGGCTTTTTACCGCATCGATGAAAACGTCCACATGGCAGCCTTCGCTGACATCATTTACATAGGCGTAACCGGTCAATGCTCCCGTGTTGTCACGCGCGAGCCAAACATCCTGTGAAAGGTCAAACTCACCCCACTCCTGCTCCAGGTCTTCGCGGCTTGTATCCGGTTCACCAAAATCAGCCAGGTCACATTGGATCAAAAACGCAAAAACTTCATCAATTATGTCCTGATCTGGATGTTCAATTTTGAACATATTATTCTCCTTTTAACCCCTTTATCTCTCGAAACAGGCGGGACATATACAGGTACGTCTTTATGTTAATGGCTTCCACCTTGAAAGAAAGGGAATATCCCCGCTCAGTGTAATAACGGTACACGATGCCATCCCTAAAAGAGGGTAATAACGGGATCATACTCGCACCGCATATCAATGGATGCGGTTTAACAGCTTGTTTCATCATCGCGGTCGTTCCGGGTTTCGAAGTCAAGTAAGTTACCAGTGACCCGGCCTGAGGCAAAGAGAAGGTATCCCTTGCCTGCGAAACCAGATTCAGCCAGTGGGCTTCTCCGGGTGTATAACCCGTATTTTCGAGAATTTCTTGGATTTCATGATCCGGCATATCAGGCTGGTAGGTGATCACTTGCAACATACCAGGTTTACCGCGTCGACCGCGGTAAGTGATCACAGCCCGAACAGAATACCGGTCAGGCCAGGTTTCTGCGTCTTGATGCCAGTTGATTGAAGGTTCTTGCGAAACGGTCATTGAATCAAATCCTCAATAACCTTATGGTTTGCCAATACTTACAGTATTGTGATGGTATTCCATTTAAAAGCTATGCTATCATAGAATTGTTAACTCATGGAGGAGAACACATGTCAAGCAAAACTGTCAGCCTGATTCTGCTTATAGGAGGCGCCTTAATATTCCTCCTGTCACTGGTCGCGGATTGGATAGGGATTGGTTCATACCCGGGTTTTAATATCGCCCAGTACGGGGGTATGGCAGTTGGATTGGTCTTTTTAGCTTATGGGCTGCAAAAGATCAGGTCGAAGAAAAAAACCAAATAAATTCTGAGGTCCACAAATTTATTTTTTAGATCGCGGAGATTATCGCGATCGGTTTTAATTTCAAAAGGTAACAAAACAGCATTCCCGGGTTATTTCACGCCGCATAACGGCAAACGCTAACAAGCCTGATCAGGCGTTGAGCAAGTAATCGATGATGAAAAAGCCTCCCACAGCGAAGAAGATCCCGCCAAAGATCACGCCAAGCACACCCAGCCAGTTGCCTTTGTAAAGACCCTTGTGTTTCTTTGCCAGTACCAATGCAATCACCCCCAGCGTCAGCATCAACAGACCAATAACAAACAAACCGATCACATGGATCAGTATGGTGCTGATCACATCGGACCGCAAGATGAACAGCCGTGACCAGGGGATCAAAAAAAGAGGTGGAACCAGCAGGAAGAGCAGCAGGCTGATCAACGCTGGCAGGTTCAGCTTCCTTTTTTGGACAACCTTTTCCTTTTTGCTCATGTACAACTCCACAGACCGAGAATTTCTGCATTATATCACTGGCAAAATCGAATCTTGTGTATTATTAACACATATTTCTACTGGCAGGAAATCGAATGTCAAATCTGGAACCCAATGTTATTCTCAAGTCCCGTTACAGGATCATCAGCCTTTTGGGGAAAGGCGGAATGGGAGAGGTTTATCTGGCGGAAGATCAAAGCCTGGCCAACCAGGTGGCGGTCAAGGTCAACCACAACCTCAGCACACACGCCAGCGCCCAGTTCATCCGTGAAGCACGGCTACTCGCTTCTCTGAAGCACCCTAACCTGCCGAGGGTGATCGACTACTTCACTGAAGGTGATAGCCAATACCTGGTGATGGATTTCGTTCCTGGTGAGAACCTGCGCACTCTGGTGGAGCAAAAAAGCCCCTTATCTACCACAGTAATTCTGCAATGGGCTGAGAAACTGGGAAATGCCATTTCTTACCTGCACACACAGAACCCACCGGTTTATCATCGCGATATCAAACCGGCGAATATTAAGATCACTCCCACCGGTGAGGTAATCCTGGTCGATTTTGGTATCGCAAAAACCGGCGATGCCTCGCAGGAGACACAATCCGGCGCATGGGGATTTACCCCCGGTTATGCCCCGCCGGAGCAGGTGAGCGGACTGCGAACCGGTCCTTATTCTGACCAGTACAGCCTGGCAGCCACTCTGTACTACCTTTTTACAGGAACCCCGCCAGCCGACAGCGCGCAGCGTATGATCGGCGAACAGGAATTGATCCCCCCACAGCAGCTTAATCCAAGCATTCCTCCGCATATCGCCATAGCGATACAGAAAGCCATGGCGATCAAACCTGATGAACGTTTTTCCACCGTGGGGGATTTTGTATCCGCTTTGTGCAACACTTCTCCCATACCTGATCCAGCCTCCGCGCAGCAGACTGTGATCAGTTCAACGCGCGCCACACCACCCCCGCAAATACCCGTTCCTCCTGCCGTTTACCAACCGGTTCAAACGGTTCCAGCAGGTCCTTCACTATCCAAACCTAAAAAGAATCCCCTGGGCTGGATCATCGCACTCGTCGCTGTGGTGGCCATTGGTATCGCTGCAGCGCTTCTGTTAACCAGCAGGAAGTTGAACCAGTCAGAGTCGCCGGTTCGCACGCAACTGTCCACTTCCACCCTCGAGGTCATAATTGTCACAGCCACCCCCGGTATTGATACCGCGGCTGCTGAGAACCAGCCGACCCAGGCAGCAACCCCCGAAGCAAGCGCGACACCACCCGCTCCCACTGCTACACCTGCTCCGACGGAAACCTCCGCGCCCATCTATAACCCGATCGGTCGAGGCGGAAAGATCGCGTTTGTGAGCAACCGGCAGGCTGATGGGTACGACCAGATCTGGTTAATGGATGTGGTTCAGGATGAAAACGGGAAGCTGCTCGGTATAAACCCGGTCCAGTTGACCTTCAGTGAAGGCAACAAATCCAAGCCCGCCTGGTCACCGGATGGTACCAGGCTGGTCTTCAGCGGATGGAGCAAGGGTGTAACTGCCAACGGCAACCCGATGGCGGATGACATCTGGCTGCTTGATCTTACCAACCCTAGCGCTGAAGCAATCGACCTGAGCCAGCGGCAACGTGATGATAAATACCCTGCGTGGTCGCCAATGGGGGACAAGATCGTGTTCACCAGTTATTACCGTGATGATGGGATTCCCCAGCTCTTTATGATGAACCCGGATGGTTCACAACAAATCCGATTGAGCGAACGTTTTGCGGAATCGTACGCCACCTGGACACCCAACGCGGAATTTATCATGTTCGTACAATCCACCGGGAATCTTAACGTGGTCTACATGCGCGATAAGTACAGCGGGTATAGCAACGGCGAACATAAATTTGATCGTTCCACCGATGAAGGCCGCCTGGGTTCGGTCTCTGAACCGAATTTAAGCCTGGATGGGGCTGTTCTGGCGTACACCCGCAAGATCAACGACAAGACCAATATCTACATCGCCCCATTTGCTGACCGTGGAAAAACGATCATCCCCTTAACTGATTCCGGCATGGATCATTCTCCATGCTGGTCTCCGGACGGGAAATGGCTGGTGTTTACTTCTGAACGGGACGGCAACGCGGAGATCTATATTATGGACAGTAATGGTGGTCAGTTGACCAACCTGACCAACCTTGCCAGCGAGGATAAAGATCCTGCCTGGCAACCGGTCCTCTTTCAGACTCCTTAAAAAACAAACTCCCGTTATCGGGAGTTTTTTAATCAGGCTGCGTTGAGCGCTGTACTTTGGGCTTGATGCGCGATTTAGCCGCTTTTACGCGCGTAGCGCTGATCGTCTTTCCGGCGTTAGGACTTAAGAGAAGGGTCAGGCGTGTGAGCGCGTTCTCGTCATATTCACAACGACCGCAAATATCGCAGACCCAGGCTGGAAAATCAGGCACTGAGATCAATTCATCCCCCAGCCAGGTAAAGTAGGCAATGTAGTCACGGTGCATATGACCTGCCTGGCAATCCCGGCAAGGGAAGACTGGATCAATATTAGGTAATGAAGTATCGACCATGCTTAAGACTCACTTAACTATAATTTATCATAGAATAAAAATATGTGGGGACAATATATTGTTAATTATTTGTAAGATTAGCCGAGGCCACATCAGGCTGATGATGCGTGATCAGTTTGATCTCATCCAGCGGCCAGTACACGATCAGGGCTTTGCCAACCACATCAGGGAAGGGCACAAACCCCCAACTGTGTGAGTCAGAAGACTGGTTGCGATTATCCCCTAAAACAAAAATGGAATCCTCAGGCACCTGCCAGGTACCGGTGTAAGCCGGTTCGGCGGCGATGTAGGGTTCGTCCAATAAAACCCCATTCACATATACTTCGCCATTCTGAACGGTCACCTGGTCGCCAGGTTTTCCGATCAAACGTTTGATAAAATCCTCACTGTGATTGTTGGGGTCGTGAAAGATCACCACATCACCCGTTTTCATTTCACCGAGTTTATAAGCCAGTTTATTGACCAGGACAATATTGCCCTCGAAGAGAGTAGGCTGCATACTGATGTTTAATACTCTCACTCGGGCAAAGACCGCGTCAATTGCAAAATATAACAACGCAGCCAGCAGAAGTGTCTGCAGTAATTCCGAAAAGAACGACCTGGCGGAAGAGCCGGTTTTTCCCGGCGTGGTTATGCTTTCGTCGAGAGGTTCATATTGCGGGGAAGGTGTAGGATCAAAGGTCATAGGTTGAACGTGCGTCTATTCTACCTTATTCATGGCGCGGTTTAAGCACCAATCGGATAGGGGTTCCAGTGAATGGATATTCCTTGCGGATTTGATTTTCAAGGAAGCGAGTATAAGTAAAGTGCGCCAACTGAGGATTATTGACGTAGATCATGAATGTAGGGGGGTCTGTACGCACCTGCGTACCATAGAACAGTTTGATATTGGTACCGGTGCGCGACGTAGGTGAATGTAAACCCTGCGCCTTCTGCAGAATACGATTAAGAGCGCCGGTTGTCACATGAGCCAGCCGCTCCTCCTGAACCTGCAACGCAATGGGTAAAACCTGATCAACCCGTTGACCCGTTTTCGCTGAGATGAATAGCAGCGGTACATAATCCATGAAGTTGAGTTCCTGGCGAATGCGATCGGTGAATTGCTGCATGGTGTAGTTGTCTTTTTCGATCGCATCCCATTTATTAACGATCACCACCGTGCTTTTCCATTCATCCTTCACGTACCCAGCGATGTGGGCGTCCTGGGCAGTGATGCCCTCCACCGCATCGATCATCAACAAGGCCACATCACAGCGTTCAATGGCGCGCATGGAACGCACCACGCTGAACTTCTCGACTCCGGGGTCCACCTTACCGCGCCGGCGGATGCCTGCCGTGTCGATCAATGTGACCGGGATCCCCTCGTATTCGATGCGCGTGTCCACAGCGTCGCGCGTGGTGCCGGGAATGTCGCTGACAATGGAGCGTTCCTCCCCGACGAGTCGATTGAGCAGGCTCGATTTACCGACATTAGGTTTACCGACGATGGCAATCTTTACAGAATCGTCCTCCACCTCTTCATGCGGCATGGGGAGTACTTTTAGCAGGTCATCTAGAAGGTCGCCTGTACCAGTGCCATGCACCGCCGAGATGGGGTAAGGATCACCCAGACCCAACTCGTAAAATTCGTGCACCAGGTCACGCTGGCGGCTACTATCGGCTTTATTGACCACAAGCAGGATCGGAGGAATCGGGACACCCTCCACCACCTTCTGGGTTTTACGCAGGATGCTGGCTACTTCCATATCAGCCGGGGTCACCCCGCTGATGCCATCGACCAGGAACAGCACGGCGTCTGCCTCTGAAGCAGCGAGTAACGCCTGTGAACGAATATCCTCGATAAAATCAGCTGAATCGATCGATAAGGGGCTCTTGCGGCTGCCCGCTGTGGGGTCGATCCCACCGGTGTCCACCACATCAAAAGACCGACCGGACCACTCCGCTTCACCAAATAGGCGGTCGCGTGTTGTGCCGGGAGTATCATCGACGATAGCGATCCTCTCACCGCATAAGCGATTGAAGAGGGTACTTTTTCCAACATTGGGTCTTCCGACCAGGGCTACCACCGGTTTTGTCATAGGTTTGATCCAGGATAGTATTGTACCCCTGTTTACCGGTATGGGGATCGATCAGGGTGGCGCGACTTAACGCTGTGAACTAATGGTTACTTCGAACGTGGACGGTGAAATGCTCTCGATCGTCAGTCCCGGGATATTTAACGAAAGTTTCGGTTCATTGAGCGAATAGGTTCCCGGCAGGTAACCGGCGAGATCTACGAGCACTCGCACGTCATTGACGAAGAGGGCATCCAGCGCCGGCAGCGGACCAGTGATGATGATCGTGGCTTTTTCGGGCAGGAAAGCCGCGGTCAGATTGGAGGCCAGTCCGGAGGCTTCCAATGGGATGTCGGATAACGCTACGCTGCTGACCACTGGCTCAATATCCACCTTGACCTCCACCTGCGAGCTGCCAATCACCTGCAGATTCGGCGGTAGATTCAATTCAAGGGTTTCGGAGAAATCATCCTGCTTATCGATCAAACTGATCACGCGGGTTTCAATGGAACCGGGCAGCGCGTCAACGATGGCTGTATCAGATGAATAAACTGTGACCGTGGGTGGATTGACGGTGATGCTGCTTAGGCGGTAACCCTGCTTTACCTGACCTTCAGTGACGACGATGACCACCACATTGCGATAACCGCCGCGCTGAGAGACGGATTGAAGCAGGGTGATCTTTTCCGGGGTGACGGTCACGTCCCTCACCTGAAGACCATTGGCGTCGACAGGCTGCAGGGTGATGGTCTCATTAATGTCAGAGCGCACCTGGGTAAGGTCGAGAATGGCATGCACTTCAGCGACCTGGGCAACGCGCGATTCAGCCCCGCTCACCACCGCGGTTGTTTCAGACAGCTGCGGTTCATCCGTCTGGTAGCCCACAGGCAGCGCACCGCGAGTCACCACCACGATGTCGAATTTCTTATTGCTGAGCGGTTCCAGTACCAGATCCACCTGCTGAGGAGTGTAAGAAATGATCTCTACGGGTTTGATGCCCACTTGAACCTGCACCGGAACAGAAGCTTCACCGGCAGCAACGCTCGAGAGATCAATGAAGGCGCGCACGTTTCCTTTTCCTTCATTCAGCATTTGCCAGATGGAATTGGGGGCGCGCAAGTTAACCGTTACTGTTTCCGGCAGATCATTGGTCACCACCAGGTTGGTGGATTGTCCGATGATCTCGATCGCTACCGGTCTGGGGTAAGTTTTCGTTTCAGAAGGATCAGAAGAGGTCACCGCAAGGATCCACACCGCCAGCGCCACCAGGATCGAGATGATGATGAGCGGGAACAATTTGGTGAAGGAACGTAGACGAGCCAGCATTAGTCCTCGCGTTTCGATGCGGACATGATCTTTTTTACCCAGTCCAATGGTTTCAGTTTGAAAACTGTGCCTTCCGGCGGCTGGTAGAATGCCAGAAGGATATTTTCCAACCTTTCGCTATCCAGGCGCCGGATCATGCGCCCGTTGTGCGCGATCGACATTGAACCGGTCTCTTCAGAAACGACAACGGTGATCGCGTCCGTTGCTTCAGAAGTACCCAGCGCAGCCCTATGTCGCAACCCCATCTGGCGCTCCGGCGAACGGGTGAGAATGCCGCTGGAGGATAAGGGCATGACACAGGCACCGGCGATTATGCGGTTATTGGCAATGATCACCGCGCCGTCATGCAGCGGGGTGTTGGGGTAAAAGATCTGCAGCAGCAGTTCGGGGGTGACTTCAGCGTTCATGCGCACACCGGTACGCGCGTATTCCTCGAGACTGTCGGCGCGTTGGAGCACGATGAGCGCGCCATGTTCACGAGCGGAGAGGCGCGTGGAGGCCGTCACAACAGCTCGAATGGTCTTTTCCATCAATTGGATCTGGGTCTCATTCTGTCGCACAAGCAGCTGGCTCGAGCCTGCCCGGCCAAGTTTTTCGAGACCACGGCGTATCTCCGGGGCAAAGATGACCGGAATGGCAAACAGCAGCGCGGGTACGATCGTATTCACCAGCCACGAAAAAGCCGGCAAGCTGATGAATGTGGTCAACAGCAGCAACAGGATGATGATGAGGATCACCCCGCGCAGCAGGATCATGATCTGTGTATCGCGCAGCAAGATGAGCACGGCAAATACCACCACAGCAACCAGGAACACATCCAGGATGCTCAACCAGTTCATGCGCTGGAAGATGTAAACGATCTCACTCCACAGGTCTGTCATGACAATCTTATTTTACCTTGTGTTGCACGATTTCTAGAAATGCTAAATCGGTCTCAGCACGCGATCCTGTCGTAATTTCTTAAAGAATACAATCGAGCCCGGCTGCATTGATTCATTGACAGCCTCCTGCCAGGCTAATACACCCATTTCCGCTGGTTTTTTCTCGGTGTAACCCAGGCTGATCCACAGCGGATCGTAGCGGGAAAGATGCGGGGGTACAAAAAGCAGGGAGATCTCGCATTGCAGTTGACTGGACGCGTGTTCCATTTCGCGAATCAGAATCGGTAAATATTCAGCCGCCGGGATAGCCGGGTCAAGCAGGATCTCGGTGGTGCGGGCAACCAGGTTTTCCACCTGCCAGCCCAAAAACCCCATGGTATTGTTTTCCACCTTGAGGAGCAGGTAGGCTTTCTCGCCAAACGCCGCCATCACGTCCTTGGGGGTGTAGGTCACCTTACCTTCATAAACGTTGTTGTAGACCCGTACGATCTCATCGACCTGCCGCGGGCCAGCCCGCTGCACGTTGACATCACCAAGGGCAAGCTTGACCGTCTTTGAAACAGGGAACGCTCCTTCCGCCTTAGTGGGAACAAAGCGCTGCCAGGCAGTCACCACCTGCTGCCAGGTGTCATCAAATGCACCGACATTCTTAATGATCACGTTGGCGCGGTTAAAGCGGCTCTCCTGCGGGGCCTGGGAGTTGATGCGAGTCCAGGCTTCTTTTTCGGTCATTTTACGGTTCTGCACCAGCCGCATCTTCTGGATCTCGGGCGGCGTATAAACAAGCCAAATGCTGTCACACATATCGGCAAGGCTGGTTTCAAGCAGCTTGATCGCCTCAACGACGATCACCTTATGCAATGAGCGCCTGATCAATACATCAACCGCCTGTAAAACCAGCGGATGAATGATGGCTTCCAAAGCCGCCAACGCCTGGGGATCGTTGAAGACGATGCGCCCCAGCCTGCCGCGGTCGATCTGTCCATCCTCGGTCAGCAGGAATTTTCCAAATGTATTGAGTATTGGATCGTAACCGGGCGCGCCTTTGGCCATGGCGCGATGCGCCAGCGCATCTGCATCGATTCCGTACGCGCCAAGGTGCTCAAGCATGCGGCGGACCACGCTCTTGCCGGTACCAATGCTGCCTGTCAGGCCAATAATATATTTATTCTTCCACTTGTTCAATGCGCTCCAGTCAATTGGTAAACGGGAATGAATAATATGATTTTATTATCCGTGATGAATGTTGTCAAACCTTTCGTGAATGCCAGATTTGTTAGCTCACAACTATAATTAGAATGCAGGAGCTGAAAAACAAGGAGGTTGTGAGATGAAAGATTTGCGTTCTCTATTCCCCAGGATCGAACCTTACAATACCGGCTGGTTAAAAGTGTCTGATCTGCATACCCTGTATTATGAAGAAACCGGACATCCAACTGGAATACCCGTGGTATTCCTGCATGGCGGACCGGGAGTGGGGGCACAACCTATTTTCAGGCGCTTTTTTGATCCGCAGCGTTTTCGGGTGATCCTGTTCAGCCAACGCGGCGCGGGAAGAAGCACCCCTTCCGGCGAACTGCGGGAAAACAACACGTGGGAACTGGTTGAGGATATCGAGCGCCTTCGCATGAAACTGGGCATCGAGCGCTGGTTTGTATTCGGTGGATCGTGGGGCAGCACATTGGCGCTCACCTACGCGCAGCTTCACCCAGAACGTGTACGCGGACTGGTGCTGCGCGGCATTTTCCTGGGCAGACGTGTTGAACTCCAATGGGAATATGTGGATGGCGCTTCACGTATCTTTCCTGAAGCCTGGCAGGCTTTCGTCGACCAGATCCCCGTGGAGGAACGTTTGAACTTGCCGGTAGCGTATTACAAACGTCTCACCTCACCCAACCGCGATATTCAGATGAAAGCTGCCAACCACTGGTATGACTGGGAGGAAAGTATCATCCGGCTGCTTCCGCGCGAAAGCGCGCGCATGGAGGAGGATGACCTGCTGGCATTTGCCCGAATAGAATGCCATTACATGGTGAACAACCTGTTCTTCCCTGAGGATGATTACCTGTTGAAGAATATCGATAAGATCGCGCACATTCCATGCTGGATCGCCCAGGGGCGTTATGACGTGATCTGCCCGGTAAAATCTGCCTATGAATTAAGCCTTGTTTACCCCGCGGCTGAATTGCACATTGTGCCTGATGCCGGACATTCCATAGCAGAACCTGGACTGGTAGACAGCCTGGTGCGGGGCATTGAACACCTGTCCAGTTACTACTGAAAATGTCACTCCAGTGTAAAATGAGCATCTAATCAATATCAAATATTATGTAAGAGGTTGTTAATGTCCAATAAGAAAAATACAAAGGCAAGAAAACCTGTTTCACATCAAAAAACACCACCGAAAGGCGCGCAAGCCAGTAAACCCAAAACTATATGGGAATCCAAACCCTACCTGATCTGGGCGATCCCCCTGGCAATTGTGGTCATCGCTGTCATCGTTGTGGCTGCCACCCTGATGCAGGGGCAGAAACCAGCCACAGCGGATACCATTCCGGCCAATATTAGCGTGGATGAAGCGCAACAACGGTTTTCAGAAGGCGCTTTTTTGCTGGATGTACGAACTAAAGAAGAATGGAATGAAAGCCACGTTGAAGGAGCCGTGCTGATCCCATTAAGCGAGCTGGAAAGCCGGATCAGTGAAATTCCGACCGACCAGGATGTATTGATCATCTGCCGCAGCGGCAACCGCAGCTCTCAAGCGCGGGACATCCTGCGCGGCAAAGGTTTGATGCGCACGACCAGCATCATGGGGGGGATCAATGCCTGGAGCTCCAGCGGCCTGCCCGTGGTATCTGGCCCCTGATTATCAATTAGACCTGAAATGTGATCATTCAAGCCCGGACAGGATTGCCCGGGCGATTTCTTCATTGATGCCAGTAATCGTGATCAGATCCTCCAGCGTTGCCTGGCGAATCCCTTCAATGTCACCAAATTTCTCCAGCAGCACCTTGCGCCGGGCAGGACCAATGCCGGGGATGGCATCCAGCCTTGAAGCCACACCAACCTTTCCACGGGCTTTTCTGTGCGCGGTTATGGCAAAACGGTGTGCCTCATCCCGGATGCGCTGCAGCAGAAAGAGACCTTGCGAATGGCGCGGCAGGATGACCGAATCCTTGCGCCCGGGTTGAAACAACTCCTCCTGCTGTTTGGCCAGCCCCGCGACAGGTACTATCTCCATCAGGTTGAAAGACTCCAGCACCTTCACCGCCCGTCCCAGCTGCCCCTGGCCGCCATCCACGATCAACAGATCGGGCAATACCGCGAAGGAGGGATCGGGTTTTGCGCCAACCAGTTGATTTTCCTGGGCAGCCTGCCAGCGTCTGAATCGGCGGGTGAGCACTTCCTCCATGCTGGCAAAGTCATCCGGACCGATCACCGTTTTGATATTGAAGTGGCGGTAATGCCCGCGGCTGGGAGTGCCCTGTTCAAACACCACCATGCTGCCCACCGAAGCTGTGCCCTGGGTGTTGGAAATATCAAAACATTCGATGCGGTTGGGCGGTTCGGATAAAGCCAACGCCTGCTGGATCTCAGTCAGAGCTTGAACCTGTTTATTCTTATCGGCTTCCCATTGGGTGCGCAGCGCCTGCAGGGTTTCCACCGCGTTCTCGGTGGCCATCTCCACCAGGTCCTGCGCCGTCCCTGAGCGCGGCACACTCAATTCCACTTTTTCTCCGCCGCGTTTGGTGCGCAGCCACTGGCGAATGATCTGAGCTTCTTCTACTTCGTTAGGCAGCAGCACCCGCTCAGGGATCACAGCCGCTTCGGTGTAGAACTGTTTGATGAATTCAGCCATCACCCCGGCATCTGGGATCTCCTCAGTGCCTTCCATCACGAAATACTCGCGCCCCATCAGCCGGCCGTTGCGGATAAAAAACACCTGGATGCAGGCTTCATTGTTGGCACGGGCAATCGCCAGAACGTCTGAGTTGCCTTCCTCGCTGGTGATCACTTTTTGTTTTTCCACGACCCGCTCAATGGATTGCAGCTGGTCGCGGATTTGCGCCGCCTTTTCAAAGTTCAGCTGATCCGCCGCCGCAGCCATCTCCTGCTGCAGCCGGGTGACGATCGGGTCGGTTTGCCCATCCAGAAAAGCACACAGATCCGCAATGAGTTGCGCATAACCGGTTCTATCGATCGCTCCAATACACGGTCCGCTGCATAGTTTGATATCAAAATACAGGCACGGTCGCGCATCATTGCCGGTGATCTCACGATCACAGGTGAGGTACGGGAAAATATGCCGCAACAGGTCAAGCGTTTGATGCACCGCCCAAACGCTGGTATACGGACCGAAATAACGCGATCCATCACGCACCATCTGCCTTGTTACTGTCACTTTGGGGAATGGATCATTGAGGTGAACCTTGATGTAAGGATAACGTTTGTCATCCTTCAGCCTGACGTTAAAACGCGGCCGATGTTTCTTGATCAGGTTCATTTCAAAGATCAGCGCTTCAAGTTCAGAACCGACCACGATCCACTCCAGGTCGGTGATCTGGCTGACCATTTTGATCACCTTGCGCTCGTGATCCGCGTGCTCCTGGAAGTATGAACGCACACGGCTGCGCAGATTGACAGCCTTGCCGACATAGATCACCTCGCCGGCAGCGTTTTTCATAATGTAGCAGCCGGGTTTTTGCGGCAGGGTATCCAGGATACCCTTAAGGTGATCAGTAAGCTCGACCATGTCTAAATTTTAGCACAGTGAAAATGAACGTTCGCGATGGATCAGACGAGGACGATCCCCTCGCCCTGGATGACCTCACCGACCCTCCAGGCTGGCGCGTTGCGCTCGGCCATGGAGGACTCAAAATCCGCGCAGCGGTCAGCGGGGACGGCCAGCAGCAACCCGCCGCTGGTTTGTGGATCGTACAGCAGCATCTGTTGATCTTCACTGAGCGCACGTTCAATCCTTACCTTATGCTGGAAGAAAGCGCGGTTGTCATAGGCTCCGCCCGGAAAGATAAACTGAGCTGCGTAAGGAAAAGCATTTTCGAGAATGGGAATGCGCTCAAATGAGAAACGGAACGCCACATGGCTTGCATTCGCCATTTCGACCGCATGACCAAAAAATGAGTATCCGGTGATGTCAGTAGCGCTGCGCACGCCGCATTTGCTCCCCGCAAGACTTCCGTCGCGGTTGAGACGCACCATCCAGTCTACCGCGGCTGCCAGGTCCTTCTGGTGTACACGCTGCTGCTTTAATGCAGTGGTGATGGTGCCAAATCCCAGTGGTTTAGTCATGTAAAGCTGGTCGCCCGGTTGAGCACCTTTTTTGGTGAACATCCGGCGCGGATCGACCATACCAGCCACCACCATGCCGTATTTGGGTTCTTTATCCTGGATGGAATGCCCGCCGGCGATGACCATGCCTGCCTCACGCGCGATCACCGCGCCCCCCAGGAAGATCAAGCGGCTGATCCCATCATCCAGGTCAGCGGGCATGGCGGCGATGTTCAACGCAAGGAAAGGAATGCCGCCCATAGCGTAAATATCCGAAACACTGTTGGCAGCCGCGATACGTCCGTAGTCATAGGGGTCATCCACCACCGGTGTGAAGAAATCAGTGGTGAGCACCAGGGCGCGCTCCTCATCCAGCTTCCAGACCGCAGCATCGTCAGGTGAAGACAACCCTGCAATTAGATCAGGGGTGGCAGACGGATCAAACATCTCCTGCATGGGGCGCAGCACGTGCGCCAGCGCTTCAGCGCTTAGCTTGGATGCTCAACCAGCGCAGTTGGACAGACTCGTCAGGCGGATGTGTTTTCCCGAAGGATGTAACGCTTCGTTTTCCATAATGAACATTATAACGCCAAGGAAAAATCAAGGGAGAAAGAGAATGGCAATCTTTCTTGATGTGGGGATTAAATTCCCCTCTCCCATTAGATAGGAGAGGGGTGCAGGGGTAAGGGTTAATTAGATCTAATTCTCCAGCCAGATCGTCACCGGGCCGTCATTCTCGAGCGCAACCAGCATGTGCGCGCCAAACTCACCGGTCTGGGTGGGAACACCCATCGCCTGCAGTTGAGCCACAAAATGGTCCACCAGCGGGCTGGCCAGGTCAGGCGGGGCTGCGCCGATGAAGGAGGGACGGTTGCCCTTGCGCGTATCGGCAAAAAGGGTGAATTGTGATACGACCACGGCCGAACCGCCGATATCCAGCACGGAAAGGTTCATCTTGCCCTGATCATCTTCCATGATGCGCAGCCGGGCGATCTTCTGCGCCAGGGCTGTGGATCTCTCCTCATTGTCATCCGGTCCGACCCCCAGCAGAATGACCAGGCCTTTGCCAATGTCCGCAGTGACCCGTCCATCAACGGACACGCGCCCATAATTCACCCGCTGCACCACCGCGCGCACAGAGATCAGCCTTTCAACGCGGGCAGACCCACCGCCTCACGCACGCTTTCCATGGTCTCCTCGGCGATCACGCCGGCACGGGCCGCGCCAGCACGCAGCATCTCCCAGGTGCCCGAGGGATCCTTCTCGATCTCGCGGCGGCGCTCGCGCAATGGGGCAAAGTACGCGTTCATATTGGCAGCGAGTATCTTTTTACAATCCACACAGCCGATGCCGGCACGGCGGCATTCAACATTGATCTCGGCGACTTTCTCAGCCGGTGTGAAGATCTTATGCATGGAGAAAACATTGCACACGTCCGGGTTGCCGGGGTCGCTGCGGCGCTGGCGCTGCGGATCGGTCACCATCTGCATCACCTTGGCCGTGGTTTCTTCAGCAGTGGCGGCCAATTCAATGTCATTGTTCAAACTCTTGCTCATCTTGTTCACACCGTCGATGCCCATGATCTTGGGGAACTCAGTGAACTTTTCCTTTGGCTCGATCAACGCGTTGGTGTCGTAACGATAGTTGAATGAACGCACCGTCTCACGGGCAAACTCGATGTGCGGCGCCTGGTCTACGCCCACCGGCACCAGGTCAGCGCGGTAGAGGAGGATATCCGCGGACATGAGCACCGGGTAGCCCACCAGTCCGTAGTTCACATTCTTGGGGTTCTCGCGCACTTTCTCTTTGAAGGTAGGCAGATCGGTCAGCTTGCCCAGCGGGGTGACCATGGAGAGAATGGTGTGCAGTTCGGTCACCTGGCGCACCATGGATTGAACGAATATGATGGATTTCTGCGGGTCCATTCCGGCTGCCAGCCAATCCCAGGCCATTTCGAGCGTGTTCTGGCGCAGGTCGCGCGTGGTTTCCAGCGTGGTGAGCGCGTGCAGGTCAACGATGCAGTACACGCACTCGTATTCCTCTTGCAGCTTGATGTAGTTGCTGATCGCGCCGAAATAATTGCCAATGTGCTGGCGTCCGGTCGGCCTGGCGCCTGAGAAAACGCGTCCTTTTTTACCCATATTTCTGCTCCCTTAGCTCGTACGAATGGCTGTTGATGTGATTAGTTTATCTTCGGATCCATCATTGATCGTCCTCAATAAACCTGGTGTTTGACGGGTTTGAAATTAACAATTTCGTAGTGTAACCGAATTATAACGTATCGGCACCATGTAAGATCGGACAAATCCCCTATAATAAGATGATCCTTTTACCTGCACAGGGTGTAATGGCGGCTTATTCTTTCCGGAAGATTGATCTTGATGACGCCCGCGATGTGAGCGCGTTCATTGACCTGCCTTTTCGTATTTATCAGGGCGATGAAAAGTGGGTGCCGCCTTTGCGCCTGGATATGAAACGGTTGTTGAACAAACAAAAAAATCCATTCTTCACCCACTCCAACGCGGCATTTTTCCTGGTAATTGACCAAGCCGGTCATCCGGTCAGCCGATTGGCATGCCTCAATAACTCGAGATACAACACCTACAACAATGAGTCTACTGCTTTCTTCTACTTATTTGAGTCAGAGAACATCCCTGAAGCCTCCGGGATGATCTTTGCAGCAGCGGCAGAATGGGCAGCTGGTCAGGGATTACAAAAAATTACCGGCCCAAGAGGTTTCACCCCTTTGGATGGATTGGGTTTAATGGTGGAAGGTTTTCAGCACCACCAGATATTTGGTATTCCATACAATCCGCCTTATTATGCTACATTGCTTGAACAAGTAGGTTTTGCCCCCACCAACCAGATCCTTTCAGGCACGATCGACCGGTCGATCAAGGTGAACCCGAAAATTGACCTGGTCGCCGATCGGGTCAAGGAGCGGATCGGATTAAAAGCCGTTTCGTTCCAGACGAAGAAACAGATCCGGGATTTCTGGCCGGTTGTGTTGGACCTGTACAACAAGGCAATAGAAGGAACAACTGATAATTATCCATTAGATGCCCGGGAAGCCAGGGAGATGACCTTGTGGATGTCATGGATCGCCAACCCTAAACTGATCAAGATCATTGAAAAGGATTCCACTCCAGTCGGTTTCCTCATTGTTTACCCCGATATTTCAAACGCGGTTAAGAGCACCCGTGGAAGTTTATTCCCGTTTGGATGGTTTAAGATCCTGTCCAATTCTTACAGCACCAGGAGCATCAACATAAATGGCATTGGAATTATTGAGGAGTATCGCGGGTTAGGCGGCACAGCGATCCTGTTTTCCGAGATGGCGAAAACACTATACCAGAGCCGTTACACAGTAGGAGAGCTAATACAAGTGGACAGCACCAACCAGAGAATGCTACTGGAGATGTCAAATTTTGGCGTGGTTTTCCATAAGAAACACCAGATGTACCAGAAAATTTTGTAATATATGCAATTAGTTTGATGAAAGAATGCGCTTTTACCTAAAAGTAAATAATTAATGAAAAAATAATGATCAATATTAACCGGGTCCAAAAGATCTACCAGCGTGGCAAAGACACCATTGAAGCCATACGAGGAATTGACCTTGTGGTCGAACGAGGTGACTTTGTTGTCATACTGGGTCCCAGCGGGGGCGGTAAGACGACCCTGCTAAACCTGATCGGGGGAATTGATCGCCCCACAAAAGGATCCATCCTGTTCAATGATTTCCGGTTGGATACCGCTTCTGAGGAACAATTAACAAAATTTCGCAGGGATCACATCGGGATCGTTTTTCAATTCTACAATCTCATCAATTCTCTCAATGCGGTTGAGAATGTAGCACTGCCTCTACTGGCAAAAGGGATTCCAGCAAAACAAGCCAGGGCAAATGCGGTTCGTATACTCGATCAAATGGGTCTGCATAACAGGTTGGGGCACCTCCCCGGTGAATTATCAGGCGGCGAACAACAACGGGTTGCCATCGCCAGGTCAATGATCGCCGATCCTGAACTGGTGATTGCTGATGAACCAACAGGCGACCTGGATTCTCAAACAGCGCGTGAAATTATTAACCTAATGCACGAATTAAACAGGCAGATGGGTACAACTTTCATCGTTGCCACACACAACATCGAGCTGGTAAACGGTACAAACAAAATATACGAACTCATTGATGGATCATTAAGCCAGAGGGGGAATGTCTAACCTGGGTGAGATTTTTCGACTAACGATCAGAGATCTGAAGTATGATGGCTGGCGTACAATCATCACCCTATTAAACCTGCTGGTTTTCTTCTTTTGCTTTTTTTCTCTTTCAGCCCTCGCCCAGGCAGGGCAAAAGTTTGGAGATCAACCCACCGATGAATCTGCGCTACTCATCATGGCAAAAAATGTGCTGGATCCCTCAGATAGTATAGTCACAGATAATGAACTCACTCCCGCAATTGAATTGATCCCGGAATATGTAAAAAGCGCGACACCGTTAGTATTGAAAGTGATCAGGGTTGATGAATTCCTGCTCCAATTGCGGGCTGCCAGGCTCACTGATATGCAACAAGTTCATTCACTGGAACTAATCCAGGGAGATTGGCCAGCGCAACCTGATGAAGTATTGATCGGAGAAGGAACGGCTCACCTGAAAGGCTGGCAAACTGGCGATCTGCTGCACATCTATGGGAGTGATTTTGTCATTTCAGGCGTGGTAAGAGCCCCGGGCACCAAGTTCAGTTCGATCTGGATGAACCTTGAGGCAGCAGAAACTTTATTTAACCTTCAAGGCACATACCAATTCGCGTGGATCCAATTGCAGCCTTGTAGCAATGCGGAATTTGTTCAAGAAACTCTCCGAAATGATGCGCGGTTACGCGACCGGTTTGAAGTGTACCTGGCTGATAATTTGTACCAGCAATATTCAGAGGCTTTGAAAAATCTTGGCGGAGTAAGCAGCATCATGGTCTTTCTCGCGCTTTTGGCTGTAATGCTGGGCACCTACGGCAGTGTTTTTCTAATTCTGTCGGAGCGCAATCGAGAGATTACTATTCTGCGCGCGTGCGGGTTTACCTCACACAACATCAGGGCATTGATCTTATTGCGCACCCTGTTACAGCTGCTGGCTGCCTATCTGTTCGGTTACGGGCTTACCGCGCTGGTTCTGTCGGTTTTGAACAAAATTAACCCTTTAACTTTGCACTCAATCCCCTTACCGGTAATCATCACCGGAAAGCTTTTTCTATCAGGTTTACTCCTGGCAACGCTTTTCGGGTTGGCTGGCGTATGGATGTCCACCATGCACCTAGAGAATAAGAGCGTAGCACAATTGATCAACAAGTAGGTGGCAATTGTTCACGATCATAAAGATCGCCTTACAAGATCTAAAAAAAAGACCGGGACTGGCCCTTGTTTTGGCGATCCTTTTCGCAATTTCATTTGCAAGCTATCTTTCATTGGTTACTTACCAGGAATCCTTAACCAGGACCTACTTTTCGCTCAATAACAACTGGCTGGTCGTTCAGCAAAGTTCAGGGAGCGGAGAAATTCACGGAAGCCGCCTGAGCACAGAAACTCGGATTTTTCTCATAAAGAAAGGGTATGATCCCATCCCGGAGATACACCAGGTGGTCGGCACAACTCTTTCAAACGCGATCATGATCAGGGGTGTCGTAGCGGAAGATCTTTATAAGGTCAGCCCGTTCAGACTGGTAAAAGGTCAGGCTTTATCAAAAAACGACCCGCCGCGCAGCGCCATGATCGGTAAAAGCCTGGCAGAACGATTAATGATCGAGCCGGGAGATCATATACTCTTACGGGGTAGGGAGTTCAAGGTGGCAGGTGTTTTTACCACCGGTTCTTACGAAGACAGCCAGGCGTGGATAACATTGGAAGACGCGCAGAATTTACTGAACTATGGAGACGATGTTTCCGTTTTTTACATCCCGGATGACGGTTCGCTTAAAGAGGGTGAATATTTACAAACGGGAATCTCGATCGGGCGCCGCGGAGATACAGGGTACCTGTACGGTAAAGAGGTAATGGATTTCGTCAATTTCCTGGGTTTGATCGCCGGTTTTTCAGGTATCGCGGCGGTGATCACACTGGCCAACATTTTATGGCGCATGGCCTGGCTGCACAGGCGCGAGTTTGGGATACTGCGCTCGATCGGCTACGGCAAGTTCACAGTTGGAAGCTACACGCTGACCCAGGCCGGGGTGATCGTATTATTGGGGGTCATAATTGGCACGCTCTTTGCCCTAACCGTGGTTTTTCCACAAATTCGCGAGTTCTCTGCATTTGGAATTTCACTGATTCCTGTTTGGAACCTGAAAACTATATGTATAATCTTCATAATCACTCTTACTGTCACCCTTTTGGGCATCCTGCTGCCAGCTCATCTGATCAATAAACATACGATACCTGAATTATTAGGAAGAAATTAATTCGAGCGATTTATTGGAGGTCAAAATGAAAAAGAGCCATCGGAATTTATTTGTTATTGTGTGCATCCTCATGTTCATCAGTTTGGCGTGTAATTTACCCTTTGGCAAAGCAGGTGGCGAGGAAAGTGATAACCAGGTGCAGGAAGAGAGTATTCCTGCTGATGTACCAACACCGGAAACTGTTGTGGTTGAAGAACAACCCCCTGACCCGAAACCCGTTTCATTCCAAGAAGGGTTTGGCAGCCTCGACAGTTATAAGTTCAAAGTGAAATTTGAGATGACCAATTCGGATGGGTCGTTTTCGAGCATGGATCAGTTCGTTGAATCTTCTGTTGTGGATGAAAACAATCATTCCATCACCACGAGCACCAGCAAAGAAGTGGATGATACAGAAGTGAATACAGACACAAGTGAAACCTACAATCTCGGTACAGTTACCTGCTCTTATGATGGGGATGAGTGGGAATATTCTGAAAAATCGATCCAGGAAAAGGAATTAACCGATATCTTCTCGCAGATGATCGATTTTGTTCCCGTTATCAATAATCCCGTTTTTATCGGTGAAGAGAACATCAATGGTACACCAACCAACCATTTTCAATTCTCTGTACCGGGTATCGGCGATAAATCCGGCGCGGTCGCGACCGTGAACCAGGGAGATTACTACCTGGCAATTGACGGTCAATATCTTGTGCGCTATACCTTGAACCTGCAAATTCAATCTGCGCCGGAGAGCGATTCTGACGCCGAGATCTCAAGCATGTCGATTAGTTACGATCTGTATGACGTGAATGTGCCGATCTCGCTGGCAAAACCAGCCGAGTGTGTAAAAATCGATGAGGATTAATTTGTTGCTTCCAGACAGAAATGGATTATAGGTTTGAAGCGTACATTCGATCTACTTGTCAGCCTGATCCTGCTCATCCTGCTTTCGCCGGTGATGCTGGTGATCGCAGTGCTGGTGCGCATCAAGCTGGGCAGACCGGTGCTCTTCAGCCAGGAACGCCCGGGGCTGCACGGCCGGCTTTTCAGGCTGTACAAGTTCCGCACGATGCGCGACGCACGCGGAGCGGATGACCGGTTGCTGCCGGATGAAGAACGGCTGACAAAGTTCGGGCGCTTCCTGCGCGCCTCCAGCCTGGACGAACTACCGGAATTGTTCAACGTGCTTAAGGGAGAGATGAGCCTGGTGGGTCCGCGACCGCTACTGGTGGCCTACCTGGAGCGCTACACCCCGGAGCAGGCGCGCCGGCACGAGGTGCTGCCGGGCATTACCGGTTGGGCGCAGGTGAACGGGCGCAACGCTCTCTCATGGGAATCCAAGTTCAAACTGGATGTGTGGTACGTGGACAACCGATCCTTCTGGCTGGATCTGAAGATCCTCTTCCTCACTTTGTGGAAAGCGCTCAAACGCGAAGGAATCAGCGCGCCGGGCAGCGCGACCGCGCCCGAGTTCATGGGGTCGGAAAAAGAACCTACGGAATAACAAAAGCCGGTTAAATTGAATCCGGAGCTTTCGCTCCGGAATTTTTTGATCAGGGAATGCTCAGCGGGATGATGATCCCCGCGGCTAAATCCTGAGCGATCCGGTTGAAGTTATCCACCTTCGCCGGTGTCACCGCGCTATCATCGCGGTTCTGTACGATGCGCACCTGCGCGGCGGTTGCCAGCCCGCCGGTACCTGCCAGCGCTTGCGGCATCAACTGCTGAAGGGCTGGTAATACATCAAAACCGATCAGCGCGGTGAACTGCTCCGCAGGAGCCGTGTTCAGGCCGATCAGGTAAACGTCGTTGTAGATGTTATCCGCGAGACCGAGCAGACGGTCAAGGATCTCCGGCTTGACCATGGATGGGTCGACGAAATAACTGTTGACGAAATGCAACATCAAGTTGTTGATCTGCACATCCCAGGTTTCTAGTGATGCATTCACGGCTTCATGGGCCAGCAACGGGAAGTACACGATCGGCGCGAAGTAAGGCGTGCACTGACCGCAAACGAAACGCGCGCCATTCTCGAACGCGTTGGCTTTTTCCGCTGCCCCTACCACATCGTTCGGTATTAAAGCGGCCGTGCGCCAGTCCCAGGAGATCTGCATGGCGAGGTATCCCGCCATAAAAGCCAGATCTTCTGCGCGCGTCTGGATGATGGACAGGTTGGGCAGAGGGTCGTTATCCACAGCTCCGCTGACGATGAACTGGGTGTCGGGCGAGGCTGAAACAACATCGGCCAGGTTGGCCGGCGCGGCGAGGAAGACCACGATCTTCGTTTCAGCGCCCTGGGCGGGGATCTCAGGTGCGGTTACCTTTTCCAGCAGCAGACCATTCTCCGCGGCGAACGTGGACAGGTAAGCATCGATCTCAGCTGAACTCAAACCGGCCGGATCGACCAGGATCATCTTCGCAGGCACAGCAGTTGGTACGGAGGTCTCTGCGACAGGTATTGTGGTCTCTTCAGGAGGCGTGGGTAAGGGCGGCGCATCAACAGGCTTTGCACAAGCCGATAGTAGAAGAGCAACGCTGAGGCACAAAACGAGCAAGCGGGAAATGGGTCTGCGGATCATAATAGGGGTATTTTACCTTAGTTGCTGCGAATTCTGAGTGTATTATAATAATGACATGATCTCCTGCCAGATTCCCGGCCGTGATACTTTGGAATTATCCCACCTGGTGTGTGATGTTAACGGTACACTGACCCATGATGGAAATCTCATACCTGGTGTGGCTGACGCATTTGAACAGCTTAAAGACCAGGTGAACATTCACCTGGTCAGCGCCGATACATATGGCCGGCTCAGCGAGCTGGAGAGGGCGCTCGCTGGTAGCGTGGAAAAGTTTATCAGGCTGAAGGCTGGCAGCGAAGCTGAACAAAAATTCGAGTACCTGGAAACTCTACAGGGCGGTGTCGCGGCTATCGGGCAGGGCACCAATGACCGCCTGATGATCAAGGAAGCTGATCTGGGCATTTGTGTGATGTCATCTGAAGGCAGCGCGGTGGAAACCTTATTAAACGCGGACATTGTCGTACCGGATATCCTCACCGCGCTGGAACTGCTGCTGAACCCCACCCGATTGAAAGCGACACTACGTCAATGAGTGTACTCCCGCAGGATCCAACCCCTGGCATGGGGAAAAGTCGAATTGATCAAACCCGCCGCCAGCGCCGGCAAAAACTGCTCATCCCCAAAGGGAAAAGTGAACGCGCTCTCTACCTGAACGAGATCGCCAAACGCCTGGTTCCCGGGGTGGAGTTTTTTGCCCTTTCATTGGTGGCCGGACTGGTTTTCTCGTTAGGCATCCTGCTGGACAGCCCCGCCATACTCATCCTGGGGGCGCTGCTCGCACCGTTCATGTCACCGGTGATCGGATTGGGTTTTTCCACCGTGATCGGATCGACCAGTTTCTTCCTGCGCTCCATGGTCGCGCTGCTGGTTGGATCAGCGCTGGTTTTTGGCAGCGGCGCTCTGGCAGGATGGATCGCAAAACTTTTCCTGGACCTGCCGCTCACCCAGGCGCAGCGGTTCACCAGCTTCACTATTCCTGATTTTTTGCTGCTTACCGTCGGGGCAGTATTGGCGATCTACCTCACCATCCGCATGCCCAAGCAGCGTTCGCTGGTTGCCAGTGTACCACTGGCTTACGAGATCTATCTCCCGGTAGCAGTGGCAGGTTTCGGCCTGGCTGCCGGCAATACGGAACTATTCCCCCAAGCGCTCAAAGTCGCCGGGGTGAACATCGCCTGGGTGATCCTGGTGGGCACGATCGCGCTGGCGGTGATGAAACTGCGGCCCTCAACCGGGTTTGGCTACCTGTTGACCGCGGCGATCATCGTCGCGTCCATGTACGGGTTGATCGTCTCAAGCGCACTGGGATCGGCCGTGCGTCAGCAGGTCGAACCCTTTATCACTCTCACCCCGCAAAAACCCAAAAAAACCAACGCACTCCCCCCCACCGAGACAGAAGTTGTTGCCACGAAGGAGTTCACCCCCGTCCCGAGTGACACCCCGCAGCCTACCAATACGCTGGCTCCAAGCCGCACCCCCACCCTCACTATTACCCCCAAGCCTGCCGCGATATGGGCAAAAGTATACAGCTCCGATAGCGGCGCACTGGTAAGAAAAACTCCCGGGTTTGATGGGGAATACCTGGCCAGCGTGGATAACGAGTCCCTGGTTCAGGTGCTGCCGGAAGAGGAAAAGGTGGACGGTGTGTACTGGGCACATGTATTACTGGATGACGGCAGGGACGGATGGATGGTACGCAATTTACTGGTTACCGCCACCCCCGCTCCCGGCGGGTAACCCGATAATTCTTTACTGGAGATGATCAATGACGATCCACTTTGGAACTGATGGATGGCGCGCGGTAATGTCTGACACGTTTACATTCACCAATCTTCGGTTGGTTGCGCAGGCCATCGCGGACGCCGTGGCTTCACCTGAATGGACGAACGGCGCATCCACACAATTCTCACCGGATCCGCGAAAAATGGTGGTCGGGTTTGACACGCGTTTTCTTTCAGACCGCTATGCTACAGAAGTAGCCCGTGTGCTGGCCGCCAATGGCTTTTGCGTGCTGCTGGCTCAGGCGGACGCTCCCACTCCGGTCATCTCGCACGCGGTGCGCAATAATAACGCCATTGGCGGGGTGATGATCACCGCTTCGCATAACGCTCCCCGGTATAACGGTATCAAATTAAAATCAGCCTCAGGCGGATCCGCGCTGCCGGAACAATGCCGGCGCGTGGAAGTGTACCTGAATGACAATGAAGAACGCGGGCGCGGCCCAAACCTGATGGACATGGAAAAAGCCCGTGAATTGAAACTGATCCAGCGTTTCAATCCCATCCCGGCTTATTATGAGCACTTGAGAAGCCTGATCGATTGTGACATTATCGCGGACAATCCCCAGCGGTTTGTGATCGACTCGATGTATGGTTCCGGACGCGGGGTGATCCGCGGGTTTTTACAAGGGAGCGGCTGCGAGATCAGCGAGATCCGCGGTGAGATGAACCCCGGTTTTGGCGGAGTGCACCCAGAACCGATCAGGCAATACCTGGGCGCGCTGGCTGGGGCCATCGGCGCGGGAATGGGGAATTTTGGAATTGCCACAGATGGGGATGCTGATCGTATCGGCGCCATGGATGAGCGCAGTTCCTTTGTCGACCCCCATAAGATCATGTCACTGGCTTTACGCTACCTGGTCGAAAAGCGCGGTCTGACCGGTTCGGTGGTACGAACCGTTTCAACCACGCGCATGATCGACCGGCTGGCAAAAAAATATGGCCTTGCCCTGCACGAAACCCCGGTTGGTTTCAATCACATTGCTGATTACATGATGAAAGAAAAGGTGCTGATCGGCGGCGAAGAATCCGGCGGGATCGGTTTCAGCGGACATATCCCGGAGGGTGATGGCATTCTGATGGGGTTGCTGATCGTTGAAATGGTCGCGGCAGCCGGGACGACCCTGTACGAGATGGTGGAAGACCTGCAAAAAGAGGTGGGTCCCGTGTTCTATGACCGCATCGACCAGCGCCTGAAGTACCCGGTAGCCAAAGACAAGATGGTTGCGATCCTGGTCAACGATCCACCTGCCAGCATAGGCGGAGAGGAATTGTCGGAAGTGAGCACCCTGGACGGCGTTAAATACATCTTTAAAAATGACTCCTGGCTGCTGATCCGTCCTTCCGGAACAGAACCTGTGCTGCGGATTTACGCGGAAGGCAGATCTGAGCAATTGTTAAAAGAATTGCTGGATTACGGTAAATCCATCGCGGATAAAGTGCAATAAAGTTACTGAATTTTAAATGAAAAAATCCGGGGCGGGATCTTCCACCCCGGAATTTTTTATCAAGAGAAAGCTACCTGGAGGATAACCTGAGTTTGCGGCTGAAAATAATAACCAAGATCAGCACAACCGCCATTCCACCCATTATGGGAAGTCCGAACTCATCCGCAAAACCTGTGTCAGGTAGTTCTGTGGGGGTGGCCACTACAGTACCCTGAACTGCCATTTGCGTCTTCAGCGCTGATAGTGTCGCTAACTCTTGTGCAGAAAGCTCAGTGCTGGCAACAACCGGCGTGTGTGTGGCTATGACCACTACCGGTGTGTTAGTGGGCGCGGCTGTGGGGGTGAGAGCAATGGCTGTTTGAGCCTGTTGAGTTAGGAACTGGCTCTCCTGCGCAAAACCAGCCATCACGGTGGCCGTGTTCGCCGCGTTGATCAACGCCGCCTGTTCCATTTGAGCCGCCCGTTGATTGGCGATATACTTGGGCGCGAGCAGCAGGAGCCCAAGCAAGCCAACCAGAAAGACAAGCCCAAGTATGATAAGAACGGTTAGAAACGTCCGGTTACCCGGCTTTTTAACCGGTTCAGGCTCCAGGTCCTGCTGAAAACTTTCCTGATCAAAGGGATCTTCTTCATAATCGTTGAGTGCCATGGTTTTCCTCCTCCATCGGTTTTCCCGGGAATTTAATCGATAACTTGTATAACATCCAGGTTAACCAGGGGAAATACCTCTCCTGATCTCTGGTCAAACTTAACCTTTACCGCGCGCGCGCGCAGCCCGCTCGGCAGCTGGGTGAGTCCGGGTAATATTTGATCGATACGGCCGACCCTGCCGGCATACACACCGGAATGAACACGCACCTTTTGTCCGACGGCAAATGCCGCCTCAACTTTATAAGGTTCGGCATCGGACGGCAGGGGAATGTAGATCTCTGGACGGTCACCGGTCAGCCGGTTCCATCTCATCGCGTTGATGGAAACATCCCGTCCAGCATTGGTTGTCAGAACCCGGCGGGACTCTTCGTCTATTCCCATGCTTCCGAATCCGCTGAGCAGGATCACCGGGAACGCCAGCACCTGGACATCCGGGATCAGTACAGAAGCCATGGATCCCAGGATCAAGCCGCCGATCTCCAATGACGCGGCCAGGTTCATCATTTCAAGTGAAGAACATACCCCTGCGATGATCACCGTCCCCCGGGCAGTCACTCCAAGCGCTGAGGATTTCAGTTCTCCATCCAGACTGGTTTCATCCACCACCAGCGGGCCGCAGCCGATCCGGCCGTTCCCCCATACGCCTTGAACCAGCGCGCCGCGCGTTTCAATGGTAACCCCACGGTCAGCGATCACCTGGTTTACCCTGCCGGACATCCCCGCCAGGAGGGAGATCTTTTCGCTCTCAGCTTCAATCAATACCCTGCCCTTGTGGATCGAGACCACTTTTCCGGGTCCGGGTGTTCGAATCACACGGGAGAACATACCACCGGTTTCTGCAATTATGTCGTTTTTTTCGAGAGTCTCGCCGGTCTTGCGAATGATCAGTTTTTCCGCTTCAGCGGTTGTGCGTGCCCCCAGCACCCTGCCGACATCCACCAGGTAGTGCCTGGAGGGAATGGAGGCCTCGGCGACGACATCCTTCGGATCTACTTTTTGTCCCGGCCGCACACTTACATCCCCGGGTACCGGCAATAAGCGGTTACGGCGGATGAGGGTCAACGCATGGATCTGAGTCAACTGTGGGTACATAAGAACTCCTGCATGCAATGTTGCAATAAATGTACCATTATCAGGTACTCTGCAGGATCTCCCATTCTTTTATTAGCGTCTGGCGTGCTTCATCATCTGCTGGCAATTTGAGCGGTCTCCCCCGTGCATCCAACACCAACCCGCACACCCCCCCGTTCACTTTGATCGGCTCGCCGGAAAGGCTGATCTCTTCGATCTCGCCACGGCGCAGCATGTTAATCTTCAATCGTCCGGTGGTGCCTGAAGGCAGTGGAAGGAAGGTGATCGATCCCTGCTTCAATTCAACTTCTGAATATTTCCCATCCACATAGTCCAGGCGGGCAGAGAGAACTGGCTCACCACGGCGCACCTTGCTGGAGATATTAACCACGGTCGCCAGGTTGGTGAACGCGGTCGATTCAAGCACCTGCACCGCCAACAAGGGGTTGAACTCGGCGATCGCGCCAAGTATCGGCATAATGCCGTGTTTATCCAGGATCAAAGGACAGATTCCCAGCGGTTGAAGTCCATCCAGGATGGTCAATAAAGACTGGACAGGTGTGGCTGTTCGGTTGAGTGTTGCGCCGCTGACCAGGATGGGCTCGAATCGTACGGACGGCAGCGCATCCAACTGGGTCAGATCACGCATCGCCAGCCTTAAGACCTGACGCGCGGTGGCCAGTTCTAAAGCCAGGTCGCCGGGTGTGGCAGGGATTTCCTGCGGATAGATCGAACGCTGCCAAAGTCGATCGCGCGCCTCATCCTCCTTCATCGGTTCAGGCAGCCAGCGGGTGATATCGCGGATGTTGGTTCTCTCCAACAACATGCTGATGCCTTCCCCCATACCGTAATTGAATGTGTTCAGACTGGATGACTGACCGTTCGAGTAGGAAGCGACGGTAAATGCGCTGCCCACGTCTATTCCTAAAACGCCTTTGGCAGGATCGTATTGACGTCCCAGGAAGCGCACGACCCGGTGAAAAGCCTGGTTGGAAAGCCGCGGTGGAATGCTGCAGGACGACGCGATACGCTGCAGACCACCCACCTTTTCGTAAACCCTGTCCAGGATCATGCTGTTTAGCTCATCTATAGCCGGTTCAAGAATTTCCTGGTCGAGTGAAGGACGGATATTTGGAGCAGTTCTCACCTTGGTAAAACGGTCAAGTGAATGCTGGATCTGCTCAGCCAGCACTGCGTTGCCGCAGTACAGCACCTGCGGACGGTTTCCGCGCGGCAGGATCTGCAGGGAACTGCCGATCAACTCAGCAATCCTCAACAATGAGCGGTTGGCACCGTTGTCGGTTCCACCGGAAAGGAGGATCAGATCCGGACGGGAAGCCAGTACCGCGTCCAGCTGGATATTCTTCGGACGCCGGTCATTGATCCCGATGATCTCCGCCACATTAGTGTAGGTCGAGTCAGCCAGTTTTTTTACAGATTCAAGAGAAACTTCATTTAATAGACCAAATGCCACCAGGTTCAGACCACCCGCGCAGGATGTGGTGATCACGAAACTGTCGACTCCCTCCCCGCCTTCCAGAGAGGGCATGATCAGTCGCGCATCATGGCCGAAAAACACACGGCCGGTCACGTCCTGCAGTTTCGTCACCACTTCGAAAACCGCATCACCCAGGTCAAAAAACGGTTCCACGTGAGTGGAAGGAGCGACGGCTGATGCGATCAGGCGATAATTGTCTTCCACGACATCAAAAAGAAAGGCGTGCGTGTTGGCAGAGCCGATCTCAAGCCCCAGCACTGACATGCTCCTTGTGGATTCCTGTGCCATCCGCCTACCTCACCAGACTCATGATCGTAGAGATGATGAAATCTGAACGCTCGATCAACGCTGTGATGGCAGCGGTGAGCACTCCGGCAAAGACAGCCCCCAGGGTGATGGCGATGAACACCTTGCCAACCGCGGCGGTGATGGTCGAAAGTCTGCTGCGGCCTTCACCCTTCCTGCGTTCGCGTGCTCCAAAATGAAAATACGCCAGCGTTGCCAACGTGCCAACCAGGAAGATGAGTCCCTCGACGATACGCAACGGTGATGAGGCGCTTGCGCCCGCGATCGGATCGAAAAATGAGAGGGCACCTTTGACTTGACCAAAGAGTGTACCTAAAACGGTTCCGCCAACCGCCACTGCCGCCCCGACGCCTACCAGAAGCGCCATCACCGGGCTGCCAACCGGTGAAAAACGGGGTGAAAGTTTCATCAACAACATGCCTGACAGCAGCAAAGGAACAAGAGCGAGTGAAGATCCCGCCATCAGCGGCACTACCAGGCGGGTGATCAGCACCTGGTAAATGATGACAACGGTGAAATATCCAGCTGACACACCAATGAGCAGAGCGGAAGCAAAACGGAAAAATGGGTTGTCTCCCAGCAGGTACGCAAAGACCAGCAGTGTGAGAAGGAAACTGATCCCGACCCAGATCACTTCGTTGTCGATGCGCATCAGCCGGCCTCTTTCTTCTTCGCGGAATGAGGTGAAGCAAGGATCAGACTGACCGTACCTCCGGCGAAGATCAAAACAGCGACTAACAACAAGCTCAACTGATATGAATTGAAGCGTGCCGTCGCTGAGCCTGCGCGCATGGTTAACATTTCGTAAAACAATGCCCCGCTCATACCGGAAATATATCCGTTGATCTGGCCGCTGGCAAAATAAGGCTGCACAAGAGGCGCTGCCTGTGAACTGACCACTGCCAGAATGGGAAGACCAGCATTTCCCCCATCCACCTGTTCCACCCAGATGCGTGCAAATTCCGGATTGTCAGTGAGAATGATCAAAGCACCAAGATCAGATAAGGAATTGAGAGTGCCAAACACCGCGGATTCGCCGACCGGCTGAAGATCTGTTGTGAAAGGCAAGGTTTTTAGCGGATCATTGACCAACGCCCCCATCCCGATCGATCCGCCGGGCAGGTATCCAAGGTTCATCACATTCACATCCATGGAATACACAGGGTCATTTCCAACAGCTTGCGCTACCATGTCTTGCAGAACGGTAAAGCCCTGCACGTTAGTGGAGGTCAGCGCGAGGGGGATTCCGCGTGACACCAATTGTTTCAGAACAGGCTGCGCAGTCCAATCGATCTCACCAGCCAAACCGGCTTCAAAGTGCGCCGCGACCAACACCGGCTTGTCCGCGGACAGCGCCTGGATCGTGCCAAGTGTATTGACGACCTCAGTAGGGAATAATACCGGAACGATCACTGAAAACCCCGGAAGGAGGATGGGCAGGATCACCGCCAGCAGGACCAGAATGGTGACAATGAAACGCACAAATCTCCCGGCAGGCGATGCAGTTTTTTGATCGGTGCTCATCACGACGGGTTCATCAGGCGCCTGGAGCAGGCTTTGAAACAAGTCAGCATTTTTACGCTGTTGCGCAGTTGCTCGCAATTCTTGCGCGAAATCAACAGGTTTGATCACCCGGCCGGATAAGTTTGCGCCTGGCAGCGTACCGGCGATTCCCGCCAGCACACCACGATCATCCAAAACCGGGGTGGATTCTGATGCGGATTCTTCAATGGAGCGAGCAGCGCCCGGACGCAGTGATTGCAGCCAGGCTGGCAATTGGCCTTTTTCGATCTTCTGTTCCGAGATTTCACCGGCAGTGATGTCCGCGTCCAGTTTGCCCTCGATTGAAGATTCCTTTGTGGTTTCTTCAGTTGAAAGCCAATCCGGCAGATTATCAACAAACAATGGGAAAGGCAATTCCTGCGCCGGTTCAGTATTAACAGCCGGTTCAGGTTCCTGAGCTGGTTCCTCAATGTAAACAGGGATTTCTACACCGGAGGATAGCGCGTCACTTTCAAGGTCGTCCCGGTCTTCTGATCCTGCAGGTAGTGGCTGGATCTGCGCGGATTGGTTATCCACGCCATTCTCAACAAGCTCCTCAAGCTCCCCGCCAGGGGTGCGTAGGCGGTCAACAGAAGCTGCCGGGGTGATCGCGTTCAATAAACTGGCGATGTATTCCTCGCTATCATCCGATTCGCGAGGGAGGTTGTGGATCTGCAGTGATTCGTCCAGGGCGGGTTTTTTAAACTTTCCTGCGGGAGTACTGGTTTCAGCCGTTTCAGGTGTTTCCTCCACTACCGGCTGCTGTAATTTGACCAGCCAATCAGGCTGATCTTCGTCAATCCAATCTGAAGGGCGGTAGGGTTGATCTAATTCATCCGCCTGTTTCAATCGGCGGATGCGGGCAAGCCATTCCGGAACTTCTTCTTCCGTTGATCCGGCCGGTGGCGTCTTTTTGGGTTCTTCAACGGGAGGTTCGGGGACGTTGTTATTTTCAGAGGTGATCTTATTCTTCAGGCTGGCTAGTTTATCGCGTTCCTTTTGGGTTAACGGACCGGTGGGTTTGGGGAGTATCGTGTGGCAATACCAGCAATGTTCAGCGCTGGAGTCATTCACCCGGTTACAGATCAAACAACGAATATCAGCCATGTTCAACCATTGTACGGACGATCAGAACCGATGATCACGCGTATGCCTGTGGCCAGGCTTCCGAGCGCGATTCCCAACAGGATGCCCCTGGCGCCTGCCACAGGAATCTGGTGAAGCGAAGAAAGAATATCCCGCAAAAAGGGGACCTCACTGGTAAAGGCAAGAACACCACTATTCAAAACTAAGAAAAGGATGACGCTGAGAAAGAAAACAAAACCCATCCAATTGCGATGGCGTTGTAAGATCTTTAACGCAGCGAATACCAGGGTGATGGCCAGCACCGCCATCAGGCTGGATTCAATGGGGACCTGAACATGCGTGACGAGTTTCTGAAATCCTTCATCTGCCGGACCGAGGAAAATACCGGCGAGCAGCGTGACAGCGAATGAAATAAGAATGACAACACTGCTTCCTTTTCTGGGGTGGTTTTCGCGTAAACGCTTCAAATGCACACCGAAGACCAGGTTCAGGATGGCGACCAGTCCGGCTATTCCGCTCAGGGTGACCGCCCAATCTAGCAAAGGCGAACGCAGTTCATGCAAGCCGGAGGAATTGAAAAAATACCCCAGAAGAACGATAAGACCGGCAAGCACGGCAATTGCTACATTTACGACCTTCATAGAATCCCCAAAGCACGCATCAATGTTCCTGCAACCAGTACGGCACCTATGATGTACCTCAGCACATCCTGCACTCGCAGGCTGGCCAGATGAGCTGGTCGATAATTCAGATAAGCGGGTAAAGCGTAAAGTTCCTCGCCAAGCAGCACATCACGGCTGGTGGCCATAAAGACCGCCTGCCCCACAAGGGAATGACTGGCAGCCAGTGTAAAAGATTCCCTCTGCTCAGCTGTGGTGCTGAGCAATACAGCCTCCGTACCAAAAGTACCGATGAGGATATTGGTCTTGACAATTGGATCTTTGATCACTTCCATCGCCCCCAACGCGTAACTGAAGGGGGTGATGCCGGTCAACCAGCCCTGGTCAGGGTCAAAGGAATCATACGTGTTGGTTTCCACCGCGACCCCACGCAACACGTCTCTGCTGAGCAGAGTGAAATTGCCGTCTCCGCTGGTGCATACGGGCGGTTGATCGCTGGTTGAGCTGAGTTGACCCACACGATGCAGTGTGCTGAGGCCCACCAGCGCGGAGGTACCCGCGGGCTCGCTGAGGCCAGGGCTGCCCAATGAGAGATGCACCCGGCTGCCATCTTCCACCGATAGGCCGATGGCGCGCTTCAATCGACCAATGGGAGGAATCTTGCGAATATAAGCGGGGAATTGCGCGCGGATGCGTTTTAACGAAAAGAAAGCGATGCCCAGCGCAGTAAATAACACTACGATAAACCCGAGCAAATTCTCTCCGGTCATGGTTTCTCCTGACGGATCCATTCAGCAAACTGCCGGCTGCCCAGCGGATCTTCCAGCATTTCAGCAAAGGCGACCCACTCAGAATGCCCTTTTTGGTCGATCAAGGGAGAAACAGCGAGCATTCCCTGAGCCAGCAGCACTTTTAAAGGTCCGACACCATCCAACACCGGCAGCACGATCGAAGTGAGATGTCTCCGCTGTAATTTCCCCATCCAACCAGACCAGTGATCAGAATTCATCGATAAAAGTATAGCATAACCCATATTATCATGCGCATCCTTCCAGGACAGGAAAATCAGCCTGGTTGAGTGTGGGCGAGCAGAATGATAATTGTTGTACAATTGAGCCAGATCGATCGGTGGAAGTACACATATAACTCATGAGGAGTTGGCAATGGCATTCCTGGACCTGTTTAAAAAACCTTACCCGCGGGAAAACGCTGGAGAAATTGAGAACTTACTGGATGAGCTGATCAAGATCGGCATTCAGGATGATTATTTGTCCGAACGTCCGGGATACGGGTTCAATGCCCAGTGCCGGCATATCCGCGCCCGCGCGATCGGCACCCGGTTTCAACAGGTCGGAGGCAACGAGCTGATGTCATGGGCATACCGCAAGGTACGCAAGCAGGCCGGAAAAGCGCTTGCCTCCCACCTGGAATACGCCTGGAAGGACATCGGCGACTGGCAACCCTGATCATGGATGAAATTGAAAACGGGCTTTTTATAAGGCCCGTTATTTATTGTTTATGAGGGAAGTAACCGCATCCAGAATCATCTTCATCCGCGCCCGCCAGTCGTAAGCTTGCGCCGCTTTTGCGGCGGCATTACCCAGTTGATTGCGTTTGCCGGAATCCGCGAGCAAACCGGCAAAATTACTGCACAACGCGCTGAAATCTTCAGGGGGATAAAAAACAGCCAGATCCTCATTCAATATTTCCCTCAAAACAGGCAGGTCGCTGGCCAGGATGGCACGCCCTACAGCCAGGTACTCGAATAATTTCAAGGGGCTGCTCACCCCGGCGATGTTCCCTCCGCCGCTGCCTCCAAATTTGTGACTGTACGGCAGCAGCAGTATATCCGCGGCTGCCTGGCAAAGCGGAACGCGCTGGTTGGAAATATGCCCGGTGAGGGTGACGTTGCTGATGCCTTTTTCAGCCAGGCGCACCGACCAGGTATTGACCTGCTCCGCATCGCCGCCGATCCACATAAAGCGCACTTGCGGAAAGGCCTGTGCCAGCGGTTCCATCATCTCCAGGCCGCGCCCGGGATAAAACCCTCCGGTATAAACTGCAGTAAATTCATCCGGAAGCCCAAGGGCGATGCGCGCCTGGGAAGGTTCCGGCAAATCCCGGTAACGATCCAGGTCAACGCCATCTGGCGCAATAATGGCTTCCGCGGGGATCGCGGCCGCCCCACTGTGCTGATCCACCTGTTGCTTCAACGCCCTGGTGATGTATACAGTCAGTTTTGGTTTATTTGAACGGATATACCAGCGGTACACCATGGGACCGAAGCGCCCGACCGGCTGGTCATGCAGCTCCAGTACGGTCAGAAAACCGCCCAACCGCGCCAATAACGCTGTCCAGACCATGCGTGTGTAGACCAGGTCCGCCTTCTCCCGGCGCGCATGCGCCAGGCTGGCCAGAGTGAAGTCCATCCTCTTTAATAATGAGCTTGAGGGCAACCGGTTGATCGGAATACGCTCCGTCAACCCGTAAGTTTCTGCCAATTCCTCCCAGGCGACATTTCCGCTGGTTGGCAGGTAAAGCTGAACAAAATGACCCAATTGAACCAGCGCCTGGCAGACCTTCATCACCTGCAGGCTGTTTGCCCTGTTGGAGGGCACTTCAGCGGTGGATATGTAAGCGATCTTCATATCATCCATTATCAGTTTGCTCAAGCTCACCCGTTTTGATCATGCGCAGCCCAAGCAGCACCAGGATACCAGTAGAGATCACCAGGTAACCGGTGAGCAGAAGACCTTCACCAATGCCGCCCAGCCGCGGTACAACCCAGAATGCCAGGCCGGTCTTGACGACCGCTGCTGCCAGCAAAACCAGCAGCGGGATATTGGCCTTACCAAAGGATAACAACAGGGAGCGATTCCAGAAGAAGATGTTGGCAACCCCAAAACCCGCCAGCAGGAGTATGGTCAGCGGGTAAGCCGGAACGAACTCGCTGCCATAAAACAACTTGATGAGCCACTTTCCCAGCGCCAGCATCACCAGCATCACCAGCCCCGTCCATCCCGCTGAGATGAGCGTGACGCGTCTGAGCAGTTTTCGCAACTGCCCCCAGGCCTTGGTCACGATACTGCGGGTCATCTCGGGGAATGTGGTGGAGATGAACGGGGTGATTGGCATCATCAAGGGGTTCACGATGGAAAGCGCAAGTTTGTACAGACCCACCGCCTGTTGATCGAGAAAATAACCCACCAGCAGTGGTTCGCTCTCACTGGCCACCATCTTGACCGTGCCGCTCAGGTTGGTACTTATCGTATAAGAGGCAATTTCCTTGAAAGGCGGCAGCGTTGAAAGCGACATTTTCCACCAGCCGCGGTCAAGATGCCTGGGCAGGTAATAGAGCGATAGAATGAACGGGCCGACACCAAGGATGATCTTTCCCACCAGGTATGCAATCAGCACAAAAACGATATCGCCCTTCAGAATAAAAGCCAGCAGGATCAATAGAGCGGTAATCACACTTTGTCCCAGGTTGATGAACGCCTGGGCGCGGAAATGATTGGTGATCTGGAGGATGCCAGTAGAAGTTTCAGAAAACATCTTTGCCAGGATGGAGATGGCAAAAAGCTGGATCAAAGGCAGTGTCTGCAGGTCCTTGGCGATGTATTTGGCTCCCAGCGGCGCAAGGAGCAATAAAACGCCAAAAGCCACCAGTGAAGTGACCCCTTCAATGAGCATGGCCACCTTCACCACCGCGCCGGCTCTGGTACGATTTTCCCCGTTCAGTTCTTTGCCCAGGTAACGCACGATAAATTCACCCATGCGGAAGGAGAACAAGCGGCTAACATTACTGACGAAAGTGGTGATGATGCCGATTAAACCAAAAGCCGCCACCCCCAGCAATCTGGCCGCAAAAATGCTTTGAACAAGCGAGAGCAGCAGACCGATCGAAGTGGCGCTGAACAGGTACCCGGTATTCTTCAATACACGGCTAAGCACACGGTCTTGGGAAAGGAACTGCTTGATCCTGGCGATCAGGGCTTTCATGGAATGATGATGTTACGCGCCCACGCACGCTGTTCGAGGTACCAGTTGACCATTTGAGAGACCCCCGCGTCCAATGAAACAACCGGTTCCCAACCGAGGAGCCTGCGCGCCTTGGTCACATCCGCCCAGTTGGCGTCCACATCAGCCGGGTGCCGCGCAATGTACTGAATATTGGCTTTTTTGCCCACCAATGTCTCGATACGTTGCAGCAGTTCGTTGATGGTGATCGTCTCATGCCCGCCCAGGTTAATGATCTCGTAACCCACCGGTTTCAGCGCTTTGATCACGCCATCCGCGATGTCGTCCACATATGTGAATCCGCGCATCTGGCTGCCATCGCCGGTGATCGAAACGGTATCGCCTTCGGCTATCCAGCGGGTAAAGCGGAACATCACCATATCAGGCCGGCCGGCGGGTCCATAAACCGTGAAGAAGCGCACGATCGTCGCATCCAGTCCATAAAGGTGATGATAGGTGTACGCCATCACCTCGGCCGCCTTCTTGCTCGCGGCGTAGATCTGCAGGGGATGACAGGAATCGGCTTCTTCTGTTGTCGGGAGCGGCGGGTTGGCGCCATAAATAGAGGAAGTGGAGGCTAAAACAATTTTGCCGGTACCGCTTTTGCGGCACCATTCCAGCAGGTTCAATGTGCCCGCGGCATTGGTCTGTAAGTACACTTCCGGGATTTCCACCGCCTGGCGCACACCCGCCCGCGCGGCCAGGTGAATGACCGCGTCGAAAGACGGTTGAGTTTCAGTTAATTCCGTGAAGAACCCGCTGCGGCAAATATCATCTTTGATAAAAGTAAACCCCGGCAGACCAGTTAATTGCTGCAGGCGCCATTCCTTTAATCGCGGATCATAGGAATCGTTGAGGTTATCCACACCGACGACCGTATGACCGGCCGCAGAAAGGCGCTGGATGACCGCGCGGGCGATGAATCCCGCAGCACCTGTAACCAGGTAACGTGACATCAGAGCCTGACCACCTTGGGTGAATTTCGGCCCATTTTGCCCAGGGCGTTTCGGGTATCAACGATCAATCTAGCCGAGTTCAATATCGCTTTATAATCGTACACCTTGTGGTTGGTCACGATAACCACACAATCGGACTCAATGATGGCTTGTTCAAGATCCAGGATGGATTCCATCTCCCAATTATCCTCTTTGATCTTTGGGATGTATGGATCGTGGTAAGTGACCCGCGCGCCTTTGGCTTGCAGCAGGCGCAGCACATCAATGGCGGGGGACTCGCGCAAATCATCGATATCCGGTTTATACGCCGCGCCCAAAACCAGCACGGAACTGCCCTTGATGGGTTTGCCGTGGTCATTGAGGGCGTCCTGCACCTTGCCAATGACAAAACGCGGCATATTGGTATTGATCTCAGAGGCTAATTCAATGAAGCGGGCGGTGTAATTGAGGGAACGCATCTTCCATGACAGGTACATCGGGTCGATGGGAATACAATGGCCGCCCAAACCGGGTCCGGGATTGAAGCGCATAAATCCAAAGGGTTTGGTGGCGGCCGCGTCAATTACCTCCCACACATCCACACCCAGGCGGTCGCACATCAGTGTCAATTCGTTCACAAAACCAATGTTGATCATGCGGAAAGTGTTTTCCAGCAATTTCGCCATTTCCGCCACCTCGGTCGAAGATACCGGAACGACCGTGTCCAACGCCTGGCTGTACCAGGCGGAGGAAACCTCGGTGCATTTTTCGGTCATGCCGCCGATCACCTTGGGGGTATTTTTGGTGGTCCAATCCGTGCGTCCCGGATCCACACGCTCCGGTGAGAATGCCAGGAAGACCTCCTCGCCGATCTTCAACCCGCTCTTTTCAGTCAGGACGGGCAGAACCAGTTCGCGGGTGGTACCAGGATAGGTGCTGGATTCCAGCACAACCACCATACCAGGATGCACGTAAGGTGCGATCCCCTCCGCGGCGCTGATGATGAAAGACAGATCAGGGTCGCCGGTGTGGCGTAATGGCGTGGGTACGCAAATGGCCACCGCGTCGATATCGCGCAGGATTGAATAATCGGTCGTCGCGCGCAATTTTCCGTCGTCCACCAGTTTTTTGACCACCTCGGTTGGAACATCCAGGATGTAACTCTCGCCCCTGTTCACCATATCCATCTTTTCCGCGACCGGATCGATCCCGGTCACTTCGAAACCAGCTTTGGCAAAAACAGTGGCGAAGGGCAGGCCAACATAACCCATCCCCAGCACGGCTACACGGGCTGTTTTATTCTTAAACTTCTCGATCAACTGGGTCGCGTAATCCATTCATTCCTCAATTCATTAAAATAATGTCAATTGCTCAGGTTTTTCTTCGTCATGTTTTAATACTTCCTGAACCTGCGCAGGTTGATTCCTGCCGGCTGCCCTGGCATTCGCGATGGCTTTCGGCAGCACGCGAAAATCAGCGATGATCACAGGTTTTAGCGATGGCTGGTGCAAAGCGGCAGCCGGGTGGTACATGGGAACCACCAGGCGGTCCTGCACCCAAGTGGGCTTTCCGTGCACTTCGCTAATGCGGGCATTGGGAAGGAATTTTCCCATCGAAATGCGTCCCAGTGTAACGATCACGCAGGGGTTGATGACCTCGATCTGCCGGTCCAAGTAGCGGCTGCAGGCGGATAATTCATCAGGCAGCGGGTCGCGGTTGCCCGGTGGACGGCATTTTACCACGTTGGCGATAAAGACCTGCTCGCGCACATAACCCGCTTCTGCCAGCAGTTCGTCCAGGAATTTGCCGGCTGGGCCTACAAAAGGCCGCCCCAGCTCATTTTCGTGGAATCCCGGTCCTTCTCCAATGAACATGATCTCTGCTTGCGGGCTACCTTCTCCAGGAACGCCGTTCTTGCGAGAATGGTGCAAGGTACAAGCCTGGCATACCCTTACCTGCGCGCTGATCTCACGTAAAACCTCGACCGCATTCACCTGTTGCCTCCGGGCTGAATCTAAAAAAATTATATGCGATATTTTACCTCACTGCAGAGGTAATAAGCGCTCCAGATCGAGCGGGTCGAGGTCCATCAACACCGCGTCCTCGCCATTATCCTGATAATATTTTCGGCGTACACCCACCTCGCGATAACCAAAAAGTTCGTACATGGTGATGGCTGCGTTGTTGCCGCGCCGAACCTCCAGGCAGGATTTTAACATGCCAGCGTGGTAAGCGTCGATCAAGGCAAATGCGAGCAATCGCCGAGCGACCCCCTTTCGACGATATTCAGGGTGCACCGCGATGGTCGCCACATGCGCCTCGTCTATGATCAGCCAGATCACGATCATCGCCACCAGCAGCGGAGAATCCGCATCCTGCAGACACTCTGCCACCCAACAACGCGCGAGAGGATTGCTTTCGATCTCAAATTTGAACGAGCTCTCTGGCCAGGGCAAAGAAAACGACTGCTGATCAAGGGCGATCACAGCCGGCAGATCATCCATACGCATGGGTCGAATCTGAATGGGCAACAAGGGACTGGAAATGGTCACTCCCGAATCATCCCGGCGATATGCAGGTAAACAGGCGACAAAAGGATCGGATCATCCACCTGCCCCGCTCTCCATCGTTTCCAGGCGATTTCTGCCAGCACAGCGGTTCGGCGCATGGCAAGGGCGGGAGGCGCGATCATCGCGTTCTTCCATTTGCGTCCGATCAATTGCCGTTCGTTCATGTTCATTTCCCCGCAGATGCGCGTGGGTCCACTGATGCGGTCGGAGATCTCTTCGGGGGTCATGACCCGCGGCGTATCCACCGCCTGCCATTGACCCTCCACAGCGCTAAATTCCTGCACGGCCATGCGGGCACGCCCGGCAGGAATAACGGTAAAAAGCGGTTCATCACTGATTGGTTGGGCGGCGGCCTGGTATTCAAAGGTAGGAATACCGATAATGGGAATGCTCAGCGAGTAAGCCAGCCCCTTGGCGAACGCCAGGCTGATGCGCAAGCTGGTGAAAGAACCCGGACCTAACGCGACAGCCACGCACTTGACATCCGCGGGGGCGACCGAACATCTCCGCAGCAATTCCGCGACAGCCGGCGCCAGTTCCACTGTGTGGTGGCTGGCGGTGCGCCACATCATCTCGCCTACAACAATGGGATCATCGTACAACGCGATGCCGCAGGTGAGGGTTGAAGTATCCAGGGCGAGTAACATGTCATCCTCCGAAAGCGAGCCGTTTAAAATCCTGCAGCAATTTTTCATGACGGCTGCCTTGCGGTGTAAAGAGAAGCCTGCGCTGCTCATCCCCCAGCCAGTTAAATTCGATCTTGAGATGTTCATCCGGAAGCGCTTCAGCGATGCGGTCAGACCATTCCACAACCAGCGGCCCGTTGATCAACAAGGCATCGATATCCAGATCTTCCGCTTCGAACACCGATTCAATACGGTAGGCATCCAGGTGATGCAGCTGACCGCCACCCGGCTGGCGGTATTGGTTCACAAGTACAAAGGTTGGGCTGGATACCGCATCCACCGAGCCCCAGCCTTTTGCCAGCCCCTGCACAAAGGTGGTTTTCCCTGACCCGAGATCTCCGATGAGGCAGAGCACATCTGCAGGTTTGAGCAACGCGCCCAGGCGAATCCCCAGGCGCCGAGTCTGCTCAGGGCTGCGGCTGACAAAATCAACATTGCTGTTCGTTAGGATCGGCATCTTCTACATTATATGATAGCGGGGACAGTCGAACAAGTAATTTTTCGGATCATTCCGGTTTCTCAACCGTGCTAACCGGTGTGTGGATTTTCATGCGGTGAGCCAGTTCACGCCGGGTCAGCAGCACACGATGCCCGCATGTTGCGCATTCCAGTCCAATATCAGCACCCAGGCGGACGATCTTCCAGGTAAACCCACCGCATGGGTGAGCTTTTCTCAGACTCACCCGGTCGCCAAGATTCAATTCGGGCAGCATGCTGGCATTATAACCCATGTTATAATTTTTAAATTACCTGCTCAAAATGACCGGGCCGTGGAGGAACCGCCGATTATGTTGAATTTGTCCCCAAGCCTGTTGATCTCCCGTATCGTCACCCTTATCATCGCGTTAACCGTCCATGAATTTGCTCACGCGTTCGTGGCATACCGTTTTGGGGATACGACCGCCCGCGATGCCGGCCGGCTGACACTGAACCCATTAAGACACCTGGATGTGGTCGGTTCACTTATGCTGCTGGTGGCTGGTTTCGGTTGGGCCAAACCCGTTCCGATCAATCCATACGCTTTACGGCGCAGGGCTGATTCCGCCGTGATGTGGGTATCGCTGGCGGGGCCGGCTTCCAACCTGCTTATGGCGATCATCGCCGGGCTGTTATTGCGCCTGAAAGTGGTCCCCTGGGTCGGATCCACCGGTACGCTACCTTCACCCGCGGAGTTTCTGTTCACATTTATGTCGATCAACCTGGTGTTGATGCTGTTCAACCTCATCCCGCTTGCGCCCCTGGATGGCGAAAAAGTGCTATCCAACCTGCTGCCTGCCAGGTGGTCATCCGGTCTGGCGAGCATACAGCGTTATGGCCCCGTCCTGTTGCTGGTGCTGCTTTTTGTTCTGCCTATGGTAGGCATCGATATTATCAGCTGGATCATGACTCCGGCATTAACTCAACTCCAAAAATTAATTCTGGGAGTATCCTGATGAGCACAAGAATCGCTATCGTCGGGTTTGGTCAGATCGGCGCGTCGATCGGACTGGCACTGGCGGCTTACAAAGAGAAGATCGAACGGGTTGGCCATTCAGCAGATGCCCGGTTTTTGAAAAAAATGGAAAACGAGGGGGCGTTTGACAAAACGGAGATCAAGCTGCCTGATGCCGTGCGCGGTGCTGACCTGGTGATCATGGATTACCCGATGGACCTGATCAAGGATGGTCTGGGCATCATCGCCAGGGAGATCAAACCGGAAACCGTCATTATTTGCTTCTCAGCGGCCTTTGCTGCAGTTTACGAGTGGGCACGCGCCATCCTGCCGGCAGGGCAACCTTTCCTATTAATGCAGCCAGTAATTGATCCTGAACGGTTGACGGATTGGAATGACACCCTGCAGACTGCCCACCCAGACCTGTTTACCGAACATGAAATGATCATTGTAAGCGCGGCGGATACCAGTTCACGCGCCATGCAAATGGCCACAGACCTGTGCAGCCTGCTAAAAGCGAAACCTTATTTCACCGAACCGCTGGAAGCTGACGGGATTTTTGCCAGGGTAGAGCAACTGCCGATCTTAGGCGCAGTAGCGCTGCTGAACACATTAATCCACAGCCCCGGCTGGGGAGACGCGCGGCATATCGCTTCACGCTCATTTTTCCGCACTGCTTCCATTAGTATGTTATATGATGAGGAAGAGTATTTTGGCATCACCAGCCTTCTCAACCGCGAAAACACCAGCCGTGTGCTGGATGAGATGATCGTGGAACTGCAGGAATTACGCCGAATGATCAGCGAGAATGATGAAGAAGGTTTAAAACAGTCCCTGAAGGAAGCCAGGCAGGGGTATAAGCTATGGCTCGAGCAACGCACCAGTGGAGAATGGGAAAGGGAAATCAAACCCGAACTGCCCAGGCGTAGCATGATGGAACGCTTATTTGGTGGAAGGCCTCCCAAAGATAAAGACGCTTAGTCAAGATGGCCTACTACTGCTATATTGTTGAATGTGCTGACGGCAGCTATTACACCGGCTGGAGCCTGGATCCGGTGCGAAGAGAAAAACAGCACAACCACGGCAAAGGTGCGGCGTATACGCGCACGCACGCTCCGGTTCACCTGGTTTATGTGGAGGAACAACCTGATCTGCGTACCGCGATGAAACGCGAAAGGGCGATCAAAGCGCTCAAACGCGAACAGAAACAGAAACTGATCGAGAAGCAAAAAGGAGGGGAGTAAGAATTGTCCGTTGACAGGGGTCACGTCATTTCACCGGGTCGTGTAAACCTGCTGGGTGAGCACGTGGATTACAATGATGGGCTGGTTTTGCCGGTTGCCATCGACCGCGCAGTCGACATTCATTTTCGCCGAATAGAGGGAAAACAAATCACCCTTTATGCCCACGACCTGGGAGAGGATTGTAGATTCGATGCTGACCAGCTGGATGGGAAAACAACTTTGGATGGCACACCACTGCCTGATTGGGCGTTGTACCCCGCGGGTGTGATCTGGAATCTGATGCGGTACGACTTTCAAATAGAGGGTTTTAGCGCTGATTTCCGCTCCAATATTCCAATTGGTGCCGGATTGAGCAGTTCCGCCGCGGTTGAAGTGGGTTTCGCTGTCGTTTGCGAAGCGCTTGGCGGCTGGCAGCTCGACCGGATGACCATGGCGCGCATCTGCCAGGAAGCCGAACACGAATATGTGGGGGTAAACTGCGGGTTAATGGACCAGTTCGCCTGTGCCTGCGGGGTGCAGGAACACGCCCTCATGCTGGATACCCGCAGCCTGGCATTCCGGGCAATCCCGTTGCCCAGGGATACCGCTATCGTGATCGCTGACTCGACTTTGCGCCGATCACTGGTGACCTCAGCTTACAATGATCGCCGGAAAGACTGCGAGACAGCTGTGGCATATTTTCATGAGATCGATCCATCCATTCGCGCCTTAAGGGATGTCACCCCGCAATGGTTTCTCACAGCGGAAAACAAACTCCCGCCGGACATCTTCCGGCACGCGCGACACGTGGTGGAGGAGATCGCCCGGGTCGATGAAGCCATCCGCCTGCTGGAAAAGAATGACACCGAAGGATTCGGGAAATTAATGATCCAGACCCACGCCTCGCTGCGTGATCTGTATGAAGTATCCAGCCCTGAACTGGATATGCTTGCGGAAGGCGCGACCGCCATAGAAGGCTGCCTAGGCGCGCGCCTCACCGGCGCGGGGTTCGCCGGTTGCACGGTCAACCTGGTGCGCCGGGATCGTGTTGATCCGTTTATCCGCCAACTGCGGGCAGATTACCTGGCTAAGACCGGTCTGGTGGCTTCCATCTTCGCCACCCGCCCTGTAGACGGGGCACATCTTTCCTGATCTTTCAAGGTGGAAATATGACTAAAGAGCAACGAGCCATCACAACCAAGCAGTTGAGCAAAACCTTTAAAACGAGGCAGGGTTTCTGGAAGCGCGCAACAAAAGTGACCGAAGCGGTGCGGGATGTGACCTTTGAGGTAGAACGCGGAGAATTGTTTGGGCTGCTCGGACCCAACGGTGCGGGTAAAACCACCACCGTGAAAATGCTGGCTACCCTGCTCATCCCCACCGGGGGTACGATCAATATCTTTGGGCAAGACATCACGCAACGCACCAACGAGATCCGCAAACAAATTGGCTTCACATTCGGCGGTGCACGTGGTTTGTACGGGCGCCTCACCGCGGTTGAAAACCTGCGTTACTTCGCAGAACTCTACGCGCTTCCCCCAGAGGTGACCCGAAGGAAGATACCTGAACTGCTGGAACTGGTCGGGTTGGCCGCACGCGGCAATGATAAAGTGGAAACCTTTTCAAGCGGTATGCAGCAGCGTCTGCACCTGGCGCGCGCGTTGATCCACGACCCCGAATTGATCTACCTGGATGAACCCACCGTTGGAATAGATCCGGTTGGAGCCCGTGAGTTGCGCGCAACGATCAAGAATCTGAAAGCCATTGGCAAAACGATCCTGCTGACCACGCATTACATGGCTGAAGCGGATGAACTGTGCGACCGCATCGCCATTATCAATAACGGTCGCATCATCGCTCTGGATACCCCTTCGGCCCTCAAGAACCGAATGACCGCTGAAACGGTGGTAGAGTTGAAAACGAGCACTGAGAACTTTCCGGCGCTAAAAACACTACTCGACCGGCTCGACCCCCTCACGACTGTTGCCTATACGCAAAATGCGCATGAGGAGGCGGTGAGCATCCATACGCTGCAACCGGGAACAGTGATGGAAATGCTCTCCCCCTGGTTGAACACGGATCTGATCCACAGCATGGAAATGCGCAACCAGACGTTGGAAGATGTATACATTAATATCATCCAGGGTGACCAGGAATGAAATCCAATTTCTTCCGCTTGATGGTGCGGCAGATGGATGTGCAACTGAGAATGCGGGTGCTCAACCTGTGGAGCCTCGGATTGTTTATCACCCAGCCGGTCATCTTTAGCGCGGTGGCCATGTTCCTCTCACGGGCAGCCGGCAACGCCAACCCGGATCTGATCTACACGGTCATCGGCGGCGGGATCATGGGCATGTGGAGCGGACTGGTATTCACCTCCACATTCGATATACGCGCTGACCGCCGGGAAGGCACGCTGGAATTGATCGTCGGCAGCCCTACCCCGCTGCGCAGAGTGGTGGGCTTCCGGTCCTTGTTGAACATACTGGCGGGTTCGACCAGCATGCTCGCAGCGGTGCTGGCTGCTGTGCTGATCTTTGATTATGATTTTTCGGGGATCAACCTGCCAGGGGTAGTGGTGTCGTTCCTTTTGCTTTTTTTCGGGTTATGGTGCATGGGAATCTTCCTGGCGAACATACTGGCATGGTCGCGCCTATCGGGTACTTTCGTGGACCTGCTGGAAATTCCAGTCGCGCTTTTATGCGGGTTCATGTACCCGATCAGTGTATTGCCGGGGTGGATGCAGGACATCTCCACAATATTCCCGATCCGCTGGAGCCTGGAAGCCATGCGTGATGCCATGAAAGGAATGCCCCTCAGCGTTGGGTTACTGACCAAATGGTTGATCGCGCTGGGCATCTCCCTGGTGTTCCTGCTGCTGGCGCGCTGGTTGGATGGCAGGGTGCACGATCACATCCGTGTTACCGGAGAACTGCATTCGATATGATACGGAAGATTGTGCGCATCGTGCGGCTTTATTTAATCCAGGCCTGGTTCTCTTATCGTTCCCTTTTCGCCTGGAGCACGCCGTTCAGCTACATGACCAGTAAGTTTGGCTTTCCCTTGTTTTCGATGCTGATGTTCGTTTTTATCGGGAAATTCGTGGGGTATGACAACCCGGCTTATATTGTCATTGGCAATATCCTGCTGATGCCGACGATCAATGGGCTTTACGGCATATCCATGACGATCGGCAACGAACGCCAGTTTGGCGCTATGTCATACCTGCTCGGATCCCCCGCTCCACGCGCGCCGCTCTTCCTGGGCAGGGCGTTCTTCCATATTATCGATGGTTTCATCACCGTGGCAGTAGCGCTGCCGATCGCCATCCTGATCTTCAAGCTCGGTTTTGATCAGATCAACCTGCTGCTATTGGCTTTCTGTCTGCTCATTCTAACGATCTCCACCACAGGGTTGGGATTTATCATGGGCACGATCAGCCTGCGCAGCGCGGATGGCTGGATGTTCACCAATACGCTGGGGCAGTTGTTATTCATTCTCATCGGAGTTAATTTTCCGGTGGACAAATTGCCCGCGTTCCTGCAACCGGTATCGATTTATTTACCCATGACCAGGGGGATCAGCGCCGCGCGCATGGTGCTGCAAGGCGCGGGCTGGAACGAGGTGAGCGGGTTGCTGGCGGGAGAGGTACTGGTAGGGCTGGTTTACATCCTGGTTGGCTACACCCTTTTTCGAATTGAAGAGAGAGCCAGTCTCTCCACCAGCTCCCTCGATAGTATCTAAATTCTAGTTGTCTGAATATTCTATTTCATCAATCTGTAAACACGGGCAGGTGACCCAGCGCGACCACGTCACGCCATTTGGCTCTTTCACCCTCTGTGAATACCGCGGCTTCTGCCACGACCTCAGCCCCAGCTTTTTGCACCAACAGACGCATCCCCTGCAGTGTTGACCCGGTGCTGATCACGTCATCCAGGACCACCACTTTCATCCCGTTCATTAAGTGCTTGTCTTTTTCATCCAGGTACAGGTACTGCGGTTCACCAGTGGTGATGGACAATGTTTCGGTTTTCAGCGCGTCGCCCATGTATGGCTTATATATCTTGCGCAGTACAACGTAAGGTTTGTTCGTTTCAACGGCCAGAGCGTGCGCCAGCGGAATGCTTTTGGCTTCCGCGGTCAAAAGAACATCATAATCAACCGCGGTGAGTTTAGCTGCCAGGGCTTTTGCGCAAGCCTGCACCAGTTCCGTGTCACCCAGGATGTTAAGGATGGCGATGCGCAAGCCGGGTTTGATCTGAAACAGCGGTAATTCACGATGGACACCTGCAATTTCAACCGGATATGTCTGACGATTTTCCATGGTTCGCTCCAAGACTTTAAATTCAGGCTTTCCGCCCGCAACCAAAAGTTTATCACAAATTGGTGGGGGCGTTCTTAAAAACCAGATTCCCGCGCTTCGGTATGCGGGAATCATGAAAAAAAGGGGGCTTGTGGTAAAATCATCGAGTGCCGGGGACGCCGACCCCGGCACTCTTTACTAAGGAGGAGAAGAAAAGAAGTCGCCCTGTAGATATATTAGCAGGGTATCCTTAATTAAACTTGACTCTTACCCTACGATTACCCTACGAATATCCGCAATTATTGGATTTTTTTTATCTAAAGAGAACCTGGAAGCAGATCAATGAACACTTTATTGAGATTTCAAAGCCCGCTTGGCGCGATCCTGGCTGTACGCACAATAAACGGGATTTCGCGTATTGAAATTGGCGCAGAAACCGGTATTAAGGACAGTGCATCCACGACGGATCAAGTGCTGGTGCAACTGAAACAGCAGCTGCTCGCGTACCTGGCCGGCACGCGTAAGAAATTTGATGTACCGCTTGATTGGACAGCCATGACTGGTTTCCAGGGGGAAGTGCTGCACCTGACCAGTGAGATCCCATACGGTGAGGTGCGCACTTACGGTGAACTTGCCGGCGCCCTGGGTAAACCGGCTGCCAGCCGTGCCGTGGGTGGAGCGCTCGCGCGCAACCCCTTGCCCATTCTCATCCCCTGCCACCGTGTGGTGGCTGCATCAGGTCAATTGACCGGTTACTCTGCTGCCAACGGTATTGCCACCAAAGCCCACCTGTTGGAACTGGAAGGACATCGCGTTGTCGGTCAAAAGCTGGGTTAAATTCTTCGCGCTCGGGCTGGTGTGGGGCAGCTCCTTCTTCTGGATCAAGATCGGTCTGCAGGAAGTAGGACCAGTCACAGTGGTATTTTTTAGGATCTTCTTCGCCCTGCTGGGGTTGTCGGCGTTCTACCTGCTAAAACGGCGCAGTTTTCCCTTCCGAAAAGCCTGGCGGTTATACCTATTCCTGGGGATCTTCAACGTCGCGCTGCCGTTCTTCCTCGTATCATGGAGCGAAACACATATCACTTCCGGTCTGGCTTCCATCCTGAACTCCATGCAGCCGTTGACCACCTCGCTGATCGCGGCGATCTTCATCAAAGAGGAAAAGTTAACCCCGCAACGCATCATTGGCCTGCTGCTCGGATTTGGCGGCGTGCTCGTGCTCATGTCCAACAAATTGGGCAACGGCATGACCAACGAAGCCATCGGCATACTGGCAATGGTCATCGCAGTTTTCGGTTACGGCTCCAGCGGTGTGTTTGCGCGCATCCACAACGAGGGTGTCAAACCGGAAGACCAGGCGCTGGGCCAGTTCCTTTTGGGTATTTTCTTCATCATCCCGGCCATGCTGACCTTTGAAGCCCCGTTCACGCTGCCGGTCAGACCGGTATCATACGTGGCGTTCGCCTGGCTGGGTCTTCTGGGGTCCTTCTTTGCCGCCATCACATGGTACTCACTGCTGGATGAGATCGGTCCCTCGCGGGTAAGCATGACCACCTACATGTTCCCGCTTGTGGGAGTTGGGTTGGGCGCGCTCATCCTGCATGAATCGGTGGATTGGCGCGTGATCGTAGGCGGTTTGATGATCCTTGGCGCTATAATCATCGTAAATCAAAATAGAAAATCATCAAATACCGTCTTATTGGATAATATTGAACAATAGAGAGGGGTCTGAAATGACCGATAAACAGGAATACCGCGCCGGCTACGTGGCCGTGATCGGGCGCCCCAACGTGGGCAAGTCCACGCTGATCAACGCCCTGCTCACCCAAAAGATCGCCGCCGTCTCCCCAAAACCGCAGACCACCCGCAGGAACCAGCTGGGTATCCTCACCCTGCCGGCAGCCCAGGTCGTATTTGTTGATACCCCGGGACTGCACAACCCGCAGCACAAACTGGGTGATTTTATGAACCAGGCCGCCAGTGAAGCGCTGCGCGATGCGGATATCATCCTGTGGCTGCTGGACGCCAGCGAGCCTTTTACCGCGGAAGACCGCCTGATCGCTGAAAAACTGGGGCAGCTGCGGAAACTACCCCCGGTGTGGATGGCGTTGACCAAAACGGACCTGGTAAACGCGACAACGCTTGAAGAGATCCGGCGCAAGGCGGTGGAACTCTTTCCGGCGAAAGATGTAATTCTTGTTTCAGCGATGCAACAAGCCAGCCTGGATGACCTGCTTGCGTTGTTGATCGAACACCTGCCGGTTGGCGAGCCGTTTTTCGATGAAGACACCATAACCGATGCCTACGAAAGAGATATTGCCGCTGAGCTGATCCGGGAGTCAGTGCTGATGAATGTGCGGGATGAAGTGCCGCATTGTGTGGCCGTGCAGATCGATTCTTACGAGGAGCGCCCGGATGACAAGGCTTATATTGAAGCAACGCTGTTCGTGGAGCGCGATAGCCAAAAAGGCATTCTGGTGGGCAAAGGCGGCGAAATGATCAAAGCCATCGGTACCCGCAGCCGGCAGGAGATCGAAGCGATGAGCGGACGCAAGGTCTTCCTTAACCTGAGAGTCAAGGTCAACAAGAACTGGCGCAACTCACCAGATGCGCTCGATCTGCTCGGTTACAACCGCAAAGGCGATTAGTGTTCACCTGGCCGTTCTTCCTGGCTGCCGGTTTCGCCCTGCTGGATTGGGCTTCCACCTGGAAAGGTTGGAAGAAACGCCTCTACATCGCCAAACCCGCCACGCTTCTCTTTTTGATCGTATGGACGCTGCTGCTGACCCGCTGGCAGGGGGACATGCTGTTTTACGGCATCGCGCTGGTCTTCTCCCTGGCGGGAGATATCCTGCTGATGCTCAACCCGCGCTTCTTCCTGTACGGTCTGGTCGCGTTCCTGCTGACGCATGTGTTTTACCTGGTGGCGTTCAATCAAACAGCGGCAATCGTTAACGTTGGCGTGATGTTGATCGCTGTATTGGTGGGAATTGTAGCGGCAAGGGTGTTGCGCATGCTGCGCCCGGGCATACTCAAGCTGCCAAAAGGCAGACGCATGCTCGTCGCGACCACCGTGTATGCCGGCGCGCTGGCTATGATGGTGCTCTCCGCCCTGCTTACCTTCTTTAGACCCGGCTGGCCGCTGCCCGCCGCGATACTGGTGTCACTTGGTGCCTTGTTGTTCTTTGTATCGGATTCAACCCTCACCTATGACCGCTTTGTTCGTAAATTAAACCACGGTCAGAGCCTGGTGCATTTCACTTACCACCTGGGGCAATTCCTCATCATCACAGGCGCGTTGATCCATTTTTCAGGTTAGGTTTTCTTAAGGGGTCTAAAGCCTTCGCCCAACGCCTCGTGAGACACCCCGATCACCATGAACGCATTCGGATCGATCTCCTGTACCATTTCCTTTAATTGGTTCACTTCAGAACGGGTGACAACGCAATATAGCACAGGGCGGTCACTGCCGGTGTAAGCTCCCGTGCCAGAGAGAACGGTCACACCACGTTCCATCGTTTCCATCACTTCACGGGCGATCTCGGTATGTTTTTCTGAAATGATGATGGCCGTGCGGAAAATGCCGGAGCCCTCCGATACCATTTCGGCTGCCAGCCCGCTGACGTAGATGACCACCATGCCATAAAGCGCTTTCTCCCACGAGAAGGCGAAACCGCCAGCCAATACCACCAGCGAATCGGTGAGCAGATACGCCGCGGATATGGAGATGCCCAGGCGATGATTGAGGATACGCCCGAGTATATCAGACCCGCCGCTGGTGCCGCCGCCGCGATAGACCAACCCCAAACCCACTCCGAGGAACACACCACCAAACAGCGCGTTGAGCACGTTATCCTGGGTCATCCCCTGAGAGGGGATCACCAGCACCAGCAGATCGGTGAACAATGAGAAAGCTCCCACCGCCACCGCCGTGCGCAACGCGAAGCGCGGTCCGCCCAGAAAACGCCAGCCGAGGACAAAAAGCGGGATGTTGCCTATGAACACCATCAACCCGATGGGGATGGGTGCGAAGTAGTTGATGATCTGCGCCGCGCCGCTGATGCCGCCGCTGACCAGCTGCCCGGGGACGAGGAAAAGGCGCAGCGCGAAAGCCTGCACCAAAGCGCCAAGAAGCACGACCAGGTATTCTTTTCCGGTCTTCCAGGAAAGATCAACGGGGCCGATCCAGGCTTTGAAACGCCGCCAGGCGGGAAGTGACTCACGCATTTGTTGTGTCATGTGAACCTCTACTTAAGAATCGCCCAATTGTAACAGATTCGACGGGGGAGAAATGGAAATTGCCTTGACGGAGCGTGGGGGCAGTGGTATTATAGGAGCTCTTGATGCGGGGTAGAGCAGTGGCAGCTCGTCGGGCTCATAACCCGGAGGTCAGTGGTTCGAATCCACTCCCCGCTACTAACGAGAACCGTAGTCCCTGGGGCTACGGTTTTTTGATAGGCCTGAGGGTCGATGGTTACGAAAAATCACTTTTAGGAGGATTTTTCGATGAACCGTAATCC
>JAXGRS010000009.1:0-117023 GCA_040765685.1 Anaerolineaceae bacterium
GTACAGGACGTGATCGGAAGAAATCACCTGGGGGTGTCAGTACTGATAAAAGAAATGGTTGGTTCATTGCGCTTGAACGATCTGTTGATGAACGCAGAACGTGACCTGTTGGTGATCCCGGGGTTCGGATCACGCAAGCGTTTTGTTGCGAATCTTGGCAACCTTCCTGAACGCCTGGCAGAGTCTTTCCCGGGTAATCTTGTGATATTGCATTTCGATCGGTGATCGGTTTATTGCCGGGTCAGTGACCGGAATGCTCATTAAAACCCGCTGCTAACGCATTTCGGCAAGCGAGGTTGTGTCAAATCCATTCACTTCCATGTGCTTTATGATCAGATCGACCGCCTCGGCTTTACTGATGCGCCTGCTGCAACTGGTGTCGTAACCAACCACCTGTCCTGAACTCAATGTCAGTTCGTTGAGGTCGATCTCAAACCATTGGTCGCACCACACAACCGACATCCGTCCGAACTGGTAGAAAGGTGGTTCAGACTCAGGGTAAAGGACCTTTCCGGTCGTGGGGTCTTTTGTTGATCTTGGGATCTTGGCAGTAAAAATTGGGTGAACTTGATAAGTGGCGCTGAGGAGCGACTGACCGGGCATCCAAACGGGTTGAGGGATCTCAAGGTAATCCAGCAGGGTGGGGGCAATATCGATGTTCTCTGTGTTGAACCGGAGTGTTTTGTTATGTGCGTCTGCTGGAAAGTGAATCACCAACGGAAGCCTGGAATTGGTCCATTTTTGACTGTGGTCGCTGGTCACGATCATAATGGTGTGATCCAGGCGGTTTTGCTCCTGCAAGTACTGGTACAACGCCGAGATTTCCCGGTCAAATTCCAACACACTGTCGTAGAAGAAGAGCTGTTTGTCGACGCCCTGATCTTCTGCATTCAAACCGGCTGAGAATTCCTGTTGCTCGGGAAAATAGTTGGGGCCATGGGTGCCCATCCAATGCAGATGCACAAATACAGGTTCGCGCTTTCCCTCCAACAATGCGATCGTTTTGTCGATCTTTTCCTGATCATCAAATTTAGTCGGTGCTTCGGTTACCTGCTGGTAGGGGTTCGCCATATCCCGAATATATAAAACATGTGCCACACGGTTGGTGATCCTTTCGATGACTTCCTGCTGGAAGATGCTGGGAACTCCGGGGTATAACCTGGTAAGCAGTTGCGCGAGCGGATGGTTGCTCATCGACCTGCCGTTGGCTTCGGCAAAAGCGTTCTGAAAATTGGTTTTATAAGCGTCAGCGTAAACCGCGTTGCTGAACTGCGCGGTGTAATACCCGTAGGATTTGAGTATCCCGGGAAGGTGCAGGTAAGCATCTGTCGCGCGCAGCATGTCAGAGGAATAGATCACCCTTGTATCAGCTGGATATTTTCCCGTCAACAGTGAGGTCAGCGATCCGATCGTTCCCTGTGCATTGGTAAAGTGGTTTACCCCGACCAGTGAATCAGCTGCCAGCTCCCGCAGGAAGGGGGTGGTTTCACGTTCACCGCCGTATATTGAAGTGTATTCCGCGTTGACGCCATCCACCGTGATCAGCAGGATATCTGGCAACTGGTTTCGGCTTGAAGAGGTACGCTGCTTCAGAGTCTCATGCTTCACCTGTGAAAGGTTGGCGGGCAGTAATGCGCCGAGCCCGGCGATTAGCAGGATTACCGTGATGAGGGTCAATTTCGTGCGCGTTTTGTTTCTGTTGAAGAACAAGGTGAGCAGGTTCGCCAGGTCCGCCAGACGCGTGTAGAGGTACACTGCCAATACGATGAGCAGGAACGCGTAAACAGCGCGCGATGCTCCCTTGGTGCTCACAATCCCGAACCTGAAAACCGTGTAAGTGAAATTGTCCACCAGCAGCAATACGGTGGCTGCCATGATCACGGTTGGAACCAGCAATGCGAAGGCGGTGAGAACCCGCCGGACTCCGGGCGTTTTTACGAAAACCAATGGAAGGATTAGGACCAGCGTTACCACAACTCCCGATAAAACCAGCAGGGAGGTGGTCGCGCTCAAAGCCTGTAATTTCTCAACCAAGGGGACGGTTTTCAGAAACGAGGGGCGTGTGAATATAAAGACCCATTCCGTAAATACAAGGAGGAAAGCGCTGATAGTGGTGATCACCACCAGGCTAACTGGTGAACTTATAATATTCTTCAGCGGGGCCAGCGTGGAACAGATTCTATCTTTAATAGTTGGCATGGTGACTCTTGCTGTAAGCCGGGTGGTTGCGCATCACGTTATTCTAAATCAAATGTACCTTGTTGAGGGGAGTGGTTTCTATGCTTCGAAGATCCCTGCCATCAGGTTCAGGAAGGAAAATGCCGCAGTGAAGCCCGCAGTGATGAGCACTGCCCGGGTGATCACAGGTTTGTCACTTTTTGATATCTCATCAAAAAGCATTGCGCCGCAAAAAATGATCGCCGCGTACATGAAGAGCAGCGTCCGCGATGAGGAAGTCCAGACGGTGGGTGAAAAACCCATCATGACCCGCGTCATAAAGCCCAATAGCAAAATACCGCCTGCCAGTAATCCCCGCCGCTGATCGGAGAAGGCCGCGTACAACAGTATAACGATCATCCCCATCAGCAGCGTTGTGACCAGGAATGGCAAGTAACTGCTGATCCTGGTGAAGTTTTCCAGCGTAACGAAACCGTTTTCCGTGATCCTGTATTGCATGTTTTGCAGATAGGGGAAATACCCTCCGTCCAGCCGGTTCAACGAGCCGAAAAATAGAACACCAATGAACGGAACCAGTGCGTAGACCCGGTGAAAAGTTGATCTGTACTGTACGAAGATCACCACCACCAGTAACCCGCAAAGCAGGAGCAGGCTCAAATTGGGGCGTAACATGAAGCGTTCCAGGGTGGAGGAGATGCCCAACTCCATTTTCTCTATCAACGAAAGTTGCCCGAAATTAATGAAATCTTTGATCTCCACCATCCTTCTAACACGATTGCCCGGGGCGGTTAAGAGAAATACCAGGCTCCCGATTGAAAGAAGGACACCCGCAGGGATGAACCAGGTGAACCGCTTTTGGCGGATCATAAGACCAAGGGCGAACAGGAAGACCACCACCAGCACCAGGCACATTTGCTCCTGGTTTGCACCAAACAACAGCGCAGGTATCGCGGCGATGTATTGAAGCGGGCTGATCTTCTCCCGGTTCAGGGCTTTTTTCGCCACCAATATGGCATACAAACCAAAGGTCAGCGCCCACAGGTAATTTACACTGGTAGTGACCCAGCCGGCCGAGCGCATATCCAGGAACGGGTAGATGAGCAAAAGGAATGCGATGAACCAGTTCAAGCGGCTGGAAGGTCGCGAGGTGGTCAGCCTGGAGATCAGGTATCCCAGCAGTGCAAAAATGGCAGGGTTGAGAATGCGCCATACAACTTGCGGAAAGAAACCCAGCATAGACCGCACCGCTGCCAGTATGATCAGCCTGGAACTCCAATTCGTATAGGTTTTCGCCAGGTAAGGAAACAAGCTGGATTTCTCGGTCATACGCGTGTAATAACGGTCGTCCATCAGGTGCATGGGCAGGAACATGTGTAGCCCGAGCATCAGCACGAAAAGCACCAGGAAAGGGAAATACGGGCTTGCAGTCAGCTTGCGCAGCGCGCGGATGATCGTCTTCATGGCTGCCTGCTGATCTCCGTGCCTGTATCGATGAAATACTGGTGGTCATTGTTCCGATAATCCAGGAAGACACGGTAGGAGTTGTTTACCAGGTTTAGCCGGTTGCGGTTGACCTTGGCCTGGAACCCGCTGTGTGAGTAATCCACTCCGTCTGCAAAGGTCTGATCCAGTTCATCGTTGACCATCAGCGTGGTCGGGATCTCAAGGTACTCTCCGGTCAGATGATCCTGCAATATCACAGCCAGGTCGAATTTCACCGGCAGTTCTCCCTCGACCAATGCCCAACCGGTCAGGGTGATGTGGTGTGATCCGTACTGCGCCTGATCCAGCGTCCATTGCACCGGATGATCTGTGGAGACCGGGATGGGTTGAAATGACTGGACATGGTTCAGGTCGATCACCATAAATGCGGTGAAAAGCAGGATCAACAGCAGACAGCCGATGCTTAAGGAAATGATAGTTTTTTGGCTGACCGGTTCAAAGGGCATGAATGGGATTCTCCGCAATTGGAACGCGTAATCTATTGATAGCAATGATTATATATGGATATTCGTGATCTTTGCTTAGCCTGATTTGTGATGAAAACGTTGTACTTTCAACCACGAAAAACAGGTTGCATCCCATGTATAATCTGCATATGCGCTTGATCCTGGTTTCCCTGCTGATGGGATTATCCCTTTCTTCCTGCAGTTTGTTATCCCGCACACCTCCCGTGTTGATCCTCACACCGGTCGCATTGGAGTCGCCTGCAGTCACGCCGACCCCCTCTGACAATTCTTGCAGCGCAATTACCCTTGTCATTTCGGATGGCGCGAATTCGGAGATCTACACGGTATGCCCGGATGGCAGCCGCCTGACCAACCTCACAGGCGATAAGGCGAGTGATACCGACCCGGCATGGTCGCCGGATGGCTCGCGCATCGCATTTACCAGTGACCGTGACGGAAGCAAACAGGTCTATGTCATGGACGCTGATGGCAAGTACCCCATGGAACTGACCTCCGATTATGTCAATGACAAACCGATCTGGCTGCCGGATGGGGAACGCATCGCTTTCCGCACCCATGACGGAGTTGACCAGTGGTGGTGGCGTATCATCGATCTTACCTCTTATGAGATTATAGAATTATCAGCCCCCTCGTTTGATGCGTTCTTCCAGACCCCCGCATGGTCACCGGATGGTTCGCAGCTGGCTTACATGTCGCTGACCGAGCAGCAGGAGCGCAACGATGGCTCAAGTCAATTGCATGTGAAGGTGCTGCCCAACCGCAGCGACCTTGCGCTCACCAGTGACGTTTGGGCGAACATCAACCCGGTATGGTCGCCGGATGGCGCAAGGATCGCCTTCTTTTCTGAACGCGATGGTACCTACAACCTGTTCGCGCTGTACGTGATCAACGTGGATGGTTCAGGTTTGCAGCGTGTAACCCCTCCACTTTACACCGCGAAAGCCTCGGTCTCGTGGTCGCCGGATGGAAAGTGGGTGGTGGTTGGTGGAAATGTGTATCCGATCAATGATGTGCAGATCATCAACCTTGCGTCCAAAGAAGCCCTAAATTTTCTGGACCTCCCCGCGGGTTCATGGGCATCTGATCCGGATTGGCGGCCTGAAAAATAGGTAATACTGCGCGATCGTGTGCTGCTTACACCACCGGGGCAATTGACTCGTCAAGAGTGAATTTCAGCCGGTGTTTTCTTTTTAAAAACAGCAAGTATTTCGCGTTTATTAATCTTGCGGAATTCCTTAATCTGCCAGGTCAACAAAACGATCAGCGAAATATGGCAGTACAAATGATCGAATAACCCATACGGCGGCGACCATCGATCCAGTTGAATGGTAAACAATCCAACCAGGCACCATACGACTACGCGTTTATCAAGGCGGCTCCAACCCATCCAGATTAAGAGGGGCAGCAGAACGAAAACGTAGTGGTGATACCACATCACGTTGGGTGAAAGCATCATCGCGAGGACGGTGATGATAAAAACGGGTTCTTTGGGTTGTTTACCGAAAAATGCGATCAAGATGCTGGCACAAATAATGATGAATAAATACCCCATCAGAACAGTCTGGATATCCTGGTAATTGTGAATGATGTAGCTTGAAATCGGGGATGTTTGCCCTGAACTCGCTATCGTGACCAATTTCGCCACCAGTGATTGCGAATTCTTGTCCAGAACAAAGGTATCAGTGAGATCCTGGAATGCCGCAGGATAGCGTATCAGGGGGGAAAAACCGTACCGTAAGGCGGTCGCGCCGATGAGGATCAATACCCACATTACGGTGATCAGAATAACCCTGTACTTTTGATTGAACAGAAGGTACCCGAACAATAATACCGGGGTCACCTTGGTGATGATGGCTAAAGCCAAGCCCAACCCCGCGATGATGGGAGATCTATTCTCCCAGAAGAACAAAACAAAGATTCCGAACATCGTGAGCACGTTGATCTGGCCAATTGTGAGCAATTCCAGGAACGGGGCAAAACCAAGGCAAAGTACATACCAGTACCAGGTGTCACGGATTCCATAGCCGTATTTCTTCGCAACTCCCCGTACCATCAGCACAAGTAACAGGATATTTACTGTTGTGTAGGTGGCTACTTTCAGCAGGAACGGTTTGATGTGGCTGAATACCTCAACGACAAGCAGGGAGGGCGGGGGATAGAAGAAATTTGTATCCCCGCCTGTGGTTCTGAAAGGATTTGCCCCGCGAAAGGTCAGTTCCACCGCTTTCTGGTAGATTAAAAAATCTTCAAAAATCAGCGTGGGGATCTTGTCGAGGATCAAGGGCAGAGCCGTATAAACTCCAGCGATCACGTAGAGACACAGGACGACCACCAGGAGAATGTTTAAAAGTTTTGAGAGATTCACAGTTTCGATTAATTCGCGAACGATATGCTTCGAATCTGTTTTGTGATCAGAGTTAACCAGCCCCATTCGCTTTACGCACCTTTTAGTATTGGATGATTGAAAACTTAAGCCGCAGAAAATCACATCCCACATCAATTACTACTGGGCTTGTTGGGATTATAAGCCTTTTGATATAAAAGGATATTGAAAATCCGGAGACATTCATCAGGTTTCGGGATTGGTTTTAGGGGATAACAGTGTCGGACAGAGTTACCGTATTGTTTTAAGAACAGACACAAGTTCAGTAACTAGCGCGAGTCCTGGTAATTTTGAAGAAATTTCAGGACCTCTTTGTATTCGTCCTGGCGTTTGTAATCGTCCTCGGTAGGATACGGAATTCTCGTTAGATCCATATTGTCCTTAACATCGGCGATCTTAACTTCCCGCGCGATCGGATTGACCGCCGCCCGCCTGGCGGCATCGATGCGTTTTTCCCCATCCAGTTTGGTCAGTGCTTGAAGAGCTTTCAGGATCTCAAACGGGAACCCCTCTGCGGACAAATATTCATAAGTAACGCCCGTATCCTCGATCACGTCGTGCAACACCGCGGTGATGCGTTCCTCCAGGTTTGACACGTGCAGCATTACCCGCAGCGGGTGCAGGATGTACGGTTGGCCGGCTTTATCGACCTGCCCGGCGTGTGCCCTGGCGGCAATGATGATGGCTTTTTCCAATGTCGACATGATTTTTATCCCCAGTTGAAGTTGAATGTGATCTGGTTTTTCTCGAGCAGCGTTTTGAAATCGTTGAACGCGTTGTACTGTCCTTGATAATGATAGTCCAGAAGTGTGAGCAGATCGGCATCTTCCCCGCTATTGGTCAGGAGGTTCTCCGGTACCTGCCGGCCGGTACTGTGCGGTGCACTGATCAATATGCCGCGCACCTTCTCTTTCTCTTCGGCGGCGATGTTCAGCATGTATTCCACGTCATCATCGAACATGTCGCCTGGCGGCAGGTTCCCGGTGTCATACCCGTAAAGATACAGCCTGCCTTTCTCATCGATGCCCGCGAAAACCTTTGTATTGATGAAACCCTGATAATCCACCAGCTGTACTTCCAGTTTATTTTCCATTTCTTCTCCTTTTTGAATTGATTCTTCTAATGACAATTCCCTGCATGGCAGGAATGACCAATCCGTGTTTGCATATTGATATGACTCGCGTGATGCAGGCGTGGTTTGCTTATTCGGTTGTGTGTGATCGGGAATTGGGGGGCTTGAGAAATTCGCCTATGTCCGGTACGGACATAATTAATTATATCCAGATCGAAAGAGAGGGCAATAGCGCAAAGGGTGGCAATTTAATAAGTGTGCAAAATATCGGGTTTGTTCGCTATATAATTAAGATAGAAGAGTAGAGTAACAATGATGCGTTGTGCCGGCTGTGGAAGCGAGTTGCAGGAAGGTGCGATCATCTGCAGATGCTGCGCGAGGATCGTACAGTTCAAAACGCATTTTTCCCCGGCTGATCTCGACGCTCCACCCATCCCGTTTACTCCCATTCCCGGGTCGTACGCCATTGTGAGATCAGACCTGTTCAAATTGGGGATCTACTTCCTCGTTTTATGTTGTTTTGTCCTGCTGGTTAACCTGGGTTATTCCTCTCTGCGAACGGATCAAGTGGTCCATAATCAATGGTCGGGGCGAGTTTCCTTTTCACGGGTTTCGATCGATACGCTCACTCACGATGACAGCGTTGTGATTACAGGAAAGGCCACCAATATCACCGGCCGCAATTTGCAGGGGGTGGTCATCCGCGCTTATGTGCTGAACGCGCTCTCCCAACCGATCGGGGAGGTGTACTACCGGGTTGAGCCCGAGATCGTGCTGCCGGGATCCGCATCCGGTTTTTCCATTTCGATCCCCTGCCGCAGGGACCTGGTGCACCGGGTGAGGATCGAAATCTTCGATGCTCGTGAACAACCTGAGATCAAACGGCCGGTGAAGTGGTCAATGTTGCAGCTCATAAGCATCTAAAGCAATGCTGCAGGGCGTTCATTCAGATTCGTGATACCAGCTCGATCGCTCCAAACGGGCAGACAGAGACGCATAGTCCGCAGTCTTTGCAGTTTTCGGGGTTGATCTGGGCGATTTGTTTTAACGGCGCAGAGATCGCGTCAAACTGGCACACTTTTTCACATTGCGTACAGGCTTTACACAATTTCTCGTCAACCCGGGCGGTTTTCTCCAGGGTGGTAACCACTTGTTGCCCCTGCCGGTATTTTTTGAGATACAAGCCTTTGATGTCTTCAATATCCCGGTATCCATGCGCCTGCAGCCAGCGGGCGGTTTCTGCGGCGATCTTTCCGTACACGTCCGGCCCTCTGAGAATGGCAGCGGTGCAAACCTCAACCAGCGAGGCTCCTGCCATCATGAACTCGATCACGTCTTCTCCCCGTGTCACACCCCCCACGCCGATCACGGGTTTATCGGTAACCCTTGCTACCTCAAAAACGCAGCGCAAGGCGAGGGGTTTTATCGCCGGACCCGATAACCAGCCGTACCCGTGTTGAGACCCAAGCAGTGAAGCTCCATGTTCAATATCGATCATCAATGTGGGACCGAAACTGTTGATGCAGGAAAAACCGTCCACATATGGCTCGAGCAATTTCGCGATCTCACCCAGGTCGCCGGAGTGCGGGCTGAGTTTGGCAATAATCGGTATGGAGACCGCGTCGCGCAACGCCCTGGCGGTTTCCGTCAGGCGCTTCTCATCAAGATAGTGGATGGAAAATTCGAGAATATCTATGCCTTTTTGTTCCAGGCGCGGACCTAAAGCAGCCAGGTCATCGGGGGTATACCCCAGGCTGGAGATCAATGGCAAGTCAAATTCACGCGCCGCGGCGAGGGCTATGTCATACTCGCGCTCAAACCATTCTTCAGGTGAAAGTTCGCTCCACAGTTCCGTGTTGAGCAGGTTTTCTTTGGCGAAGCGCACCATGTTCGGGTGGGGAACAGCAGCGGCCTCTCTCGAAATGGTCTTGGTCAACAATCCTCCCGCGCCGCCCTCTGCCGTACGCCGCACCATCCTGCCTGAGCCCACATTGGGTCCTGCCGCGGGGATGACCGGATTGCGGAATTGTTGATTCAAGACTTTTACTGCGAGGTTGGGATCTGTCATTTCTTCCACCTGTGAATGAGTTTATCGGTTTTTATTATGCCATATAAAACATCCGACAGGCGGCAGAATATTCTGTTGAGTCAGGGGAAAATTACAAGCACGTTTGGTTTGGGTTGGGGCAGGGAGTTAAAGTACATACCCTCCGATGTCATCATCGCCAAGTGTAATCGTAGATCTGCTGCGTTTCTAATTATTTGTATTACAGACTATCAAGCGCCGCCTGCAAAAGTTGTTTGGCTTCCAGCGGTAATTGCGTGAGATCAGCATTCCCTCCGCCATCCACCACACTGAACAGCACCTCCGGGTCCTGGATACTTACCTCAACTGAGGATCCGGTCTCCCGCAGGACAACGTTGCATGGCAGCAGCAGCCCGATAGAGCGGTCAGCCGTCAATGCCCGATTCGCGATTTTCGGATTGCACGCCCCCAGGATCAGGTAGGGCTCGATATCCACATCGATCTTCTCTTTCAGGGTTTTTTGCATGTCAATTTCAGTTAAGATACCAAAACCCTGTGCTTTCAGGGAAGCGCGAACTTTCTCTTTTACATCCTCCATCGACCCCGTTACCGTCGTGCTCATGCCAAGTTTTGCCATGTTTTTCCTTTTCTGTCCCATAGGATTGAAAATACGACTAATTTAGTCATAATTATAGGTGCATTTCGATCGTTGTCAATGGGGAACACCCGTGCGCGGCTGCGGGAATTCATATCGGGTTCTTGACCGGAGAGGTGAGGGGCACACCCCCGAACGCTGTTTGAGAGGGGCGGGGAGTACCCTCACGATGTCACCAACCATAGTTGTCCATTTATTTTTGATCAAGTTAAGGCGATTCATATCATAATAATTTTGAAGTAGAATTAATCAATCGATCACAGGGAGGGATTAATGAAGACAATTCTTGTTTGTTCCCTGGCGCTTTTTTTGCTTGTTTCTTGCGCCCCAACCAATCCAGCGATACTTCCACCCGCACTCCAAACCCTGACCTCTAACGCCACACTTGCTGCAGATCTCTCAAATTCTCAAGAACAAATTCCTACAAGTTTTCCAACACCTTTGATAATTGAGACACCTACTGCGTTGCCGGTTGAGATTCCCTATCAATTTCCGTTGAGCATCGCCTTTATCGATCCGGACAAAAACGCGTTTGCCTGGCGGGAGACATTTTCTTCCCCTGTTCAATTAACTACCACAGGAGATGTCAACGAGTCGGTCATTTCCACAAACGGCGCTCGTGTGGCGCTTTTGCGCGCCGAGGGGTATTTTCGCCCATACACGCTGGATATCGTCAATTCTGACGGAACCAACATGCGAACCCTGGTCGATGCGGCAGGGTTTGAAGCTCTGCCCCGACCAGCCGAATCAACTGATTACTATATAAATCACATTAGCTGGGTGGGTGATACAGGTTTCTTAGCAATGATCATGCAGCCTGACTATGGTTACGGCGGATTAGATAAAGAAGGTGAGACTCTGTATCTCATTGATATCAAAGATTCTTCCATGCGTAGTCTTACCATAAATTACAGAGAAGCGGGCTGGGATTATTCCTATTCCCCGGATTTCACAAAAATCGCGGTTTCATCTGGGAGAGGAATCGATATCTATGATGCTGACGGTAACTTGCTTGTGGAAAAAGCCTTGGAATTCCCGCCTGTCTCAACATATTCAGAGTACGCCTGGTATCCTTCTCCAATTTGGGCGGCGGATAGCAGCCACCTGGTGGTTGTAATACTTCCAGGAGATCCTTTAGGGTCCCCATTAGACGAAACCACTGTGTGGCGCGTCTTTGTTGACGGAAGGCGTAGCGAGTTGCTGTTTGAGACCCCCATGGGCCTGTGGTCAGTTTCTCCTGATTGTCCAGGATCATTTTCAGCGAACCTCAGACCGGTTTTGAAGAGGATCAACAAAACATTTTATACTTGAGCAATATCGACGGGACCGGGATAGAGGAAATTACCGTCGGTGAGAGTTACTGCGGCCTATCTTGGGCATCAGATAGTAGTAAATTCTATTATCGTGATCGTGAAAATGGTGCTTTTATCGGTCAACCTGGTTCTTCTCCGGTCCCAATCCCCGATTTCAACCAGGTATGCAATGTAAGGTGGGTGGATACGAATCGATTTATCGGTGCTTCTGGTACTCCCGGATCTCCTGGTTGGAAACTACTGGTAGGAGGTATGGATTTTCCTACAGTCCAGATTTTTTCAACCCCTAAAACCTATGATTATTATCCGAGTATACCTATCACTGTAAACCGGTAATTTAAAAGCAGCAGCGACATTGTTGGTATATAACGAACCGAACTTCAGCGAGTAGGGAGAGTTGAAAACCCACCAGATTCTTGTTTTGTGGGGCGAGAGGGGGTCGAACCCTCACGATGTCACCATCGACGGATTTTAAGTCCGTTGCGTCTGCCTATTCCGCCATCGCCCCAGCAGCATTTATTTTATCGCAAATCCAAAAAAACGAGAGTGGAGAATCGAAAATTGAGAATCGAGAATTGAGAATCGTCAGATCTTTTCACTAATTTCGACTCTCTAATCTCCATTCTCGAATCAAGGCTTTTTCGAAGCCTTTACCACGCGCGCCCATACCGAGTAGAAATGCACAAAAGGTGAGGAGATCCTCCCGCCGATCTGCGCGGAACGTATCGCCAGGCGCAGGCTTTCCGCGTCATGGAAATCCGGCACGATCGAGAACGCCCGCCCGATCTCGGAGTGATGGTGCCCATCCGAACCGGCGTTGCCCGGCATTCCCAACCCTGCGGCGAATTCAGCGGCGAGCTGATTATGCCTGGCATCCACCACACGCGCGTTGAACACCTCGATGGCGTCCACCTGCGTGGCGACGTTTTTCAGGGTTGCCAGGCTCCAACCGGAGCGGTTCGGGTCGAACGGGTGCGAGATGCTGATGAACGCGCCCTGGTCTTTCAATCTTTTCAGCGCTTCGAGCGGTTCCAGCCCTTTCGGCACTTCCTGTGTGACGAAAGCGGCCAGGAACTCGCCTTCAGTGGTTTGCACTTCCTCACCAATGATGACCAGGTCAGGTGCCGCCTCGTACGCTTCCAGCGCGCCACCCAGCGTGTTGTGGTCGGTCACCACCACGCGGTCCAGCTCGCGTTTTTGCGCCGCGGTGATCAGTTGCTGGATGGTGGTAATGCTGTCTTTTGAGTGATAAGTGTGGGTATGAAAATCAACTTTCAGCAATGGATGGCGCTCCCGGGTTAGCCGTGCATGATCTGGCTGCTGTCGGCCAGAAAAGTATACCAAAGAGCAGGCTGATCCAGAAGGTGGTGAGACGGAAGAGGATGGTCGCGGTTACCGCGATCTCTGGTTGGTAGCCTAGCAGCACGCTGAGCAAGCCGGCGAGCGCCAGCTCCACAACCCCCAGCCCTCCCGGCATATTGGAAAGGAAACCGATCATAATGGAAAAGGCCAGCACCAGGCAGGCGATGGACGCCAGGCTTAGTTCCGCCGGCAGCCCCAATCCGACCAGGATGATGAACAATGTCAGCGCCTGGGTGAGCCAGGCGAGCACATTGAGCAACAGCGAAACAGTAATTGGGATCGCTTTGAACATTTTTTCGTTGTCCGCGATCGTGGCGCGCAGCCGCAGCGTTAGTTGACGTAAGAACCGGATCTTCTCACCTGCGTCCAGCACATCATCTCCAACCGGTTTGTTCTGCAAAAACAACAGCATTAAAACCATCAAACCGAACAGCGCGGCGAAAAACGGCCAGAAAGCCGGGTAAGCGATGATGCCCAGGATGGCCAGCACCAGGAAGCTGATAGATGCGGAAACCCCATCGATCAGAAACAGAGAGTCAATGCGGTTAAAGGGTATACCGCAAGCTCTGCTGACCCAGATGGTCCGGATCGATTCATTGGTGTGTTGATCGGTCGCGTTGAGCGCCGAGCTGGAAAGATAGAACGTCAACCGCTTTTTGAAGGCAATGTTTTTAATGCCGGTAACATTTAGTGAGAAATTTAGATTTAGAAATCGCAGACCATGGTAGACAAGGTTCAAGGCAATCGCGAGGAGCAAATACAGCCAGTTGAATTGACCGAAAATTCCCCCCAGGCGGTTAACATTGCCCAGGAAAGCCAGCACCAAAAGGCTGCTCAATCCCAGTAATAAACCGGGTAACAATACACGATAGTTTTGACGGACTTCACTGATCATTTTAGATTCCCTCGATAATGATTATAACGGCAAGAAAAGCAGCTTTTATTTACACGCTTGTAAGGTAACAAACAGAATTGATAATAGTTTTTGGTAATATAAAGATATGTTAATGGTAATAATCATTAGTTTGTGCCTAAAAAGATCTATGACGGGGTCTCCAAAAGACCGTTTTTTTGACTTTTCATTTCATTTATGCTATCCTACGACATTGAACGTACAATTTTTCATATTTCATCTCTCAAGGATTGAGATTTATGCATCGCGAACGTGTTTCTGAAAATGTGTATTGGTTCCAGAGTGAAGTTTATGCCCAGGTGACAGCCGGCGCGGTTACCGGCCCTTCCTGGGCGGTGATGATCGACACGCTCGCGCTGCCAGAAGAAGCCCTGGAAATGCGCGCCTACATTGAGGAGACGGTCGGCGTACCGGTAAGGTACGTCATTAACACGCATTATCACGCAGATCATTCGTGGGGCAACTGCTTTTTCCCAGGCGCGATGGTGATCGCCCACTCACTGGCGCGGGAAGCCATGCTGGCAAATGGCGAAGCCTCTCTTGAAGCTCTCAAAAAACAAAACGCGATTTACAAACAGGTGAAGCTTGTCCCTCCTCATCTGACCTTTTCTGATGGCAGCCTCACTTTGAGATTGGGAAAAAAGACCCTGGTGCTCAGCGCGACACCCGGTCATTCTGCTGACGGGATTTCAGTACTGGTTGAAGAAGACAGGGTGCTGTTTGCGGGTGACGCCTTCATGCCTTTGCCCTACATGGTGGATGGCGACCCGGACGAAATAACCGCCACCATCAAGCGTATCGGTAAAATGGGACTGGAAAATATCATCCAGGGGCATGGAGACATCATTCTACGCGGTGAGATCGAGGAAGCTGTGCGTTCCAACCTGGCTTACATCAACGCGGTCAGGAAGGGCGCGCGGGCAGCCGCCAGGCGCCGTAATCCGCTTGAAGCGCTGGCAGAGATTGATATAGAATCCTGCGGCAAGAGCCGGGTCACCCTGGGCGGGTTGGGTGTGGAACTGCACAAAAGGAATCTTTTATATCTCTATAAAACCTTATCAACTGAAGAATCGGCCGGAGACTGAAAAAATCCACAGGTTGATGGTTGATCCTGACGGTCTATTTTATTAAGAATCCCAGCGCGATAAAACTCAGTGTCATCAAGGCGGGCTCGATCCAACGGGAGCTTCCGGTAAATTTTTCTTCAATGTTTGAAGCGAGAGTGATCAACCCATACAACAAACCAAGCAGGATCATGCTGAATTGCAGGGGCTTAAACGGTAGATAGAACATCGCCGCCGCCACTTGGGTGATCACCAGTGTAATACCGGCAGCCCAGCCCGCCATCCAGCGCCCTGCCAGGCGCAGGTAGAGCGATCGTAATGAGATCAGAAAAACGGCTGGGATGATAGCGGCCAGAAGGACATAGAGACGGAAACCGGCGCCTGCAATGGTGATGACAATGATCAGGAACAACGCATAACTTACCGCGTTCAATCCCAACACCGCGAATGAATAACGCATGTCCTGAGGGTCTGCAGAAATATATTCTGAGACAAGCACACCTGCCAATAACAACGCGCTCAATCCGAACAAGAACCACCAGGCGAGGCCGAGCGGGATAGTTCCCAGTGTGATTCCGATCACCACGGCTGTAAAAGCGGGCACCAGCCAATGCTGCCAGCGTGTTCGAAATTCGGTGTGCGGATGCACCGCGAGGATCCAATCCGCTCCTGCCGCAGCGAGCGCGGCGCTGACCACAGCTACGATCGTGATGAAATTCAGTTTGAATTCAAGCAGGAAACCGGGGAACTGAATCGTCAGCGTTCGGGTGGGGATCGAAATAAAGGCCGTCGTGGAATACGCCAGCAGGATCATGGCGATGACGATACTCAATTTTTGCAGATCAGGGATGTGCCTGTGCTCATTCACAATCATAATTTTACCTTATCAGGTTCAGCCCGTGGGAATGGAGCGAGTTGAGGGAGGGGATATGGTAAAATTGGATTCTGTATGAATATAAACGAGCCGATTCTTGATGCCACCCCCCCCAGGCTGTTTCCCACACTCTTAAAAGGTTTCAACACGGTTGCAGGGAGAGTACAGCTGATTTTGATCCCGCTCCTGTTGGACCTGTTCCTCTGGCTGGGACCGAAGTTGCGTGTTCACGACTTGTTCGTGCCAATTCTCAACGAGCTCTCCACAACAATGTTGAAGATCGCCCCGCAGGACCTGCTGGAAACCGTTAACGCGACATCCAGTTTGTATATTGAATTTCTTGAGCAATTTAACTTGTTCACTTTTTTACGGACTTTTCCCATCGGTATTCCCAGCCTGCTTGCCCGGATCGCTTCACTTGACTCCCCGCTGGATCTGGCAGGGATTATCGAGGTGCCTTCATTTCGCATAGGAATAGCTATTCTCGGCGGTTTGCTGCTGGCTGGGTTTTTCCTGGGCACGTTGTTCTTCAATTCACTTTCGCGATTGTCACTCGATGAACCAGCGAAATTCGACTGGAAACAGCTTTTTTCACATTTCACACAGGCTTTGATCTTTTTCCTGATATTGATCGCGCTTCTTACAATGATCTCGATACCGGTGTTTATTATCCTTTCGATCTTGTCCCTGGTCAGCGCTCCTCTGGCGCAATTTGTCCTGCTCGGAATGATCTTCCTGTTGATCTGGATGGCTTTGCCGCTTGTTTTTTCTCCACATGGCATTTTCACGCTCGATCAAAAGGTGATCCCTTCCATGCTCCTTTCCATGCGCATGGTACGATTCTTTTTACCGGGCACAAGTCTGTTCATCATTTTTTGCATCCTTATCAGCGAGGGATTTAACCTTTTGTGGGCTTTGCCGGGAACCGGATCATGGCTGTTAGCCCTCGGGATCGGTGGGCATGCCTTCATCGTTACGGGCTTGTTGTGTGCCAGTTTTGTGTATTATCGTGAAGGTCTGAAGTGGATGCAATTCAATATTCAAAAGATGCAAAAAGCCAGCAGGAACCCGGAAAGTGGAGGTACGACAGTTGAACAATAATCTTGCCAGTTATGGCGCAAAAGATATCCAGGTCCTTGAAGGTCTTGAAGCCGTTCGCAGGCGGCCGGGTATGTACGTGGGCGGGACGGACCTGAAAGCTCTGCATCATCTTGTTTATGAAGTGGTCGATAACTCTATCGATGAAGCCCTTATGGGTGCTTGCAATCGCATCGATGTGACCATCCACGAGGATAGCTCCGTTACCGTGAAAGATAACGGCCGCGGTATTCCAGTGGATATTCACCCCGATAAGAAAAAATCAGCGCTTGAAATTGTCATGACCGTGCTTCATGCCGGTGGTAAATTTGGACATTCTTCTTACAAGGTTTCAGGCGGCTTGCACGGTGTGGGCGTTTCTGCCGTCAACGCGCTTTCTGAGTGGTGTGAAGTGCACGTCTACCGTGATGGGCACGAGTACTTCCAGCGCTACGAACGGGGCATCCCCCAGGAACCGGTTAAGGTCATCGGTAAATGCCCGCCTTCAAAAACGGGTACATCCACTACTTACAAATTCGATCGCGAGATCTTCAAAGGGGATGTGGATTATAAATTTGATACGCTGGTGCAGCGCTTCCGTGAAATGGCTTTCGTAACGCGCAATGTGCTGATCAAGCTGGTCGATGAACGTCCCCCTGAAAAGGAGATCACTTTCCTCTTTGAGGGCGGCATAATCTCCTTTGTCCGTTATATTAACCGCAACCGTGAAGTGTTGCATCCGGTGTATTTTGTTGAAAAAGAGATCGACAATATCGGTATTGAAGTCGCGGTTCAGTTCACAGATGCGTACAGCGAGTCCGTTTTTTCATTTGCCAACACCATCAACACGATCGATGGTGGAACGCACATGACAGGACTGCGCACCGCCATTACGCGCGTGATCAATGATTACGCGCGGCGCAACAACCTGCTAAAAGACGCTGACCCTAACTTTACCGGCGATGATACCCGGGAAGGAATGACCGCCATCGTCAGCATCAAGCACCCTGATCCGCAGTTTGAGTCGCAGACCAAGGTCAAATTGATGAACGCTGAGGTCCAGACCTACGTGCAGCAGGTGGTAGGTGAGTCTTTCAGCTCATTCCTTGAAGAAAACCCCTCCGCAGGCAAGGCGATCGTGTCCAAATGCCTTACCTCGGCGCGCGCCCGTGATGCTGCCCGAAAAGCACGTGACCTGGTGATCCGCAAGTCTGCGCTTGAGTCACTGACATTACCGGGAAAACTGGCCGATTGCTCTGACAAGGATAGCAACAAAACCGAGATGTACATTGTGGAAGGGAACTCGGCAGGCGGTTCAGCCAAGCAGGGACGCGACCGCCACTTCCAGGCGATTCTCCCGTTGCGCGGTAAGATCCTGAACACAGAACGCGCCCGCCTGGATAAGATCCTTGGAAATGAAGAGATCAAATCCATGATCTCCGCCATGGGTACCGGTATCGGAGATAACTTTGACATCAAAAACCTGCGTTACGGCAGGGTGATCATCATGACCGATGCCGATGTGGATGGCAGTCATATCCGTACACTACTGCTCACTTTCTTCTTCCGTTACATGCCTCTCATCATTGAAGAAGGTCACCTATACATTGCGCAGCCCCCGCTGTACCGTATCGCGCACAAAAACATGGTGCGTTACGCGTATACTGAAGCAGAAAAGGACACAATTCTCAAAGAGTTGGGCTCTGCAGCTGAAAAAGCGAATTTACAGCGCTACAAAGGCCTGGGCGAGATGAACCCTGCTCAACTGTGGGAGACGACGATGAATCCGGAAACGCGCACACTGCTGCAGGTTTCCATCGATGATGCGGCAGCTGCTGACCGAACGTTTGACATGTTGATGGGATCTGCAGTGCCCCCTCGCACACGTTTCATCACCACGCACGCGCACGCGGTACGAAACCTTGACATTTAAATATATGACTAGCGACATCTGAACAGACACGCATCAACTTATTAGTAGTGCTTTTTTTGAGGAGGCTCAATGACCGGGGAATTAAGAAAAGTAAGTCAGATCGTTGAACCGCAATGGGTGCGCGAGGGTGCTGGCGTAAAGTTGCGTCGGAGCATGGGCGCAGCCGCGCTGGATCATCTCGATCCATTTCTCCTTTTGGATCACTTTGGTTCTCACAACCCTGATGATTATGTGCGTGGATTCCCCATGCATCCGCATCGCGGGATCGAAACAGTCACGTACATGCAGGCCGGTTTGGTGCGTCACAAAGACAGCCTGGGTAATTCCGGAGAGATCACAGCCGGTGATGTGCAATGGATGACAGCCGGGCGCGCCATTCTTCACGAGGAAATGCCGGAAGGGCTGGGCGGGCACATGGAGGGTTTTCAGTTGTGGGTGAACCTTCCGTCTCATTTGAAGATGATGGAACCGCGCTACCAGGAGATCAAAGCAGGGAAGATCCCCTGGCTGAACCCGACCCCCGGGGTCACCATTCGCCTGATTGCGGGTAAATATGGTGAAGTCTCTGGTCCGGTGACTGATATCGCGGCTGATCCGCTCTATATGGATGTGACCGTTTATGGAGGGGACAGGTTTGACCTCGACATACCTGCCGGGCACAATGCTTTTATTTATGTCTTCAACGGGGGGGGAGATTTTTGTGGCACTCAGGTGGAAGCCACCCGGTTATTGGTACTGGGCGATGGTGACGGGATCGAAGTGGTGGCCGGACTGTTGGGCGTGCGTTTCCTGCTGGTTGCCGGCAAACCTTTCAATGAGCCGATCGTGCGCTATGGACCAATTGTTATGAACACCGAAGAGGAAATTCATCAGACCTTGCGTGAGTTGCGCAACGGCACGTTCATTTCCTAGTTACGATCAATTAAAATTAATGACCGGCGCTGGAATCGATGCGCCGGTCGTTTGTTTAATTAGATGCTAGGGTAGACCGATCTTTGTAAAGTACACACCCGGGCTTGTTTCAGTGACGGACGTGTAACTGCCAGACATGTGGATCCAGGTATTACCGGGCTGCAATTCGAACAGGTTGCCGTCTTTGTCGAGGAACTGGATGGGAGTTGTATAACCTGACTTGAATGTCACATCATACATCATGCCATCGCGGAAGATCAAAGCCCGGCCGGTATTATTGACGATACTGAATTCATGCAGAGTATCATCTTTATTCAACGTTTCGATATGTGTAAACGTGATAATGACATTAGAGAACTGGAGTTGCTCGTTAGTGACGCGGTCAACTAGCGGGATCATTTCCAGGTCACCATTAGCTTTAATACTGTCGATCCAGCGCATGTACTTACGGGTTTCGGGGTTGTAAACCCATTTGGCGAGGTTATTCTTACCGAATTGATGGGTCAACTCGAGCGCCTGAACCCCACCGGCGGGTGGGATCGTGTGAAACACCATCCCGTCCAGGTTCTGGCGGGTGTTGGTGGCATTGGGTCTGGCTGCGTAATACTTGGTCATTTCAGCCGAATTGGCAAAAACGCTGATCTCCGGCTTGACCTTGTTCAACGCTTCGTCGCGGCACATGGCCGGACAGGTATTCGTCCCTTCGGATATGACCCGCGTCCACCCCAGGTAATCCAGGATCTTTGTCCAGGTCGCAGGCCACGCGTAAACTGCCCCCAAAACTCCCTGGTACATTGTAACCAGATGACGGTCGACCAGGCGGCCTGAACGGATCGGTCCGATCTGTGTGGCATCCTGTCCGTAATACAAAGCCAGGAAACGGTTTGCTCCTTCCCCGGTGTAATAATCAAAAACGATGTCGGCGAAGGAGAGCCCCGCGTGCGGGCGGCCTTCGCGCGGGAAGTTGGAAACCTTGATCATCATCGGCCGGCGGTTAAGGATGCCCGGATCGCTGACTTCAAGACCGGTCAACGGGTTCACATTCGCCGGAAAATTGCTCGGACCGTAGTACACGATCACGGGTGTGGGTGTGATAGTGGGGGTGGGTGTTTCAGTGGCAGTAGGGGTGAAGGTGGCGGTGGGCAGAGCTGCCATGGTTTGCTGCACTGCTAGTTCAATTTCCTCAGGAGAAAATGTGGGCGCGGCTCGCTGGCACGCTGAAAGTACCATTGCCATGATGGTGATCAAAGTAAAAATGAGTATCGTGGGTCGTGTTTTCCGCATGAATTCTCCTGCAAAAAAGCGTATCTGATTTCGTTCTCAGGATTATATCCCATTCCTTTCGGATTAAATGAGCGTACCTGATCTTTAGCGATTGATGGTAAACCGGATCTGATCTTCGGTTGACGCGCTGGAATAGATCACCTGTGCCGGGGCATTTGTGCTGCCTAATAACAATTGCCAGCCGCTTTCGGTACCCGATGCGCCGATAAAGTGTTCACCATCGACCCATTGAACATTGCGAACCTGATTGAACGCAGGTACAACAACTGGTGTGGATCCGGGCTGAACAATGAACGAATCGGCTGTGTCGCTGTGGTAATAGAACAACCTGCTGTCAGTTGACCAATCCGGCAGGTTGTGCAGTTCACCGTCTGCGATCTGTTGCGTTCCACTGCCATCCAAATTAACCAGGTTAAGCGCGTAAACGTTATCCTCAGGTGCACCTTTGCGAACCAGGTAGACCAATTGTGATAGATCTGGCGCGATCGAGGCGATCTCCATCGGCCAATAGGTCATCGGGCCGGTGAATTTCAGTTGGGCATTTGGGGTTGATTGACCGAGTTCCCAGTAATAAACGCTAGATTCAGCCGGGGTGAGTGACCAGGGGTCTTGTGGTGGTACGACCACCGCCAGTGCTGATTCGTCAACCGACCAGGTCGGCATGGGGAGAAAGGCGTACTCTGAGGCGGTATTAACAAACGGGAAGGTGATCACGTCAGCTGCCACCAGCGAGCCATCCGCCTTGTAAATATCCATCCCTTCCGGGCGGGAGATGGCGATAAGGGACCCATCGGGGGAATAGGTATAATCCCAGCTCCAACCGGCATCGATCGTCATCAGTGAGGATAACGCGGCTGTATTGGGGTCGATGAGGTACAACGTGTCACCGATTGGGGAACCGGGACCTTCATACGCGTAACGGATTGACATCGCCAGCTGGCCGGAGTGCGGCACCCAGCTGACATGAGCGGGGGCAGAGGCGATAGCGTCAGCAGGGCGCGGCAGGGCATCAAACCCTGAAACGGCTATGAGCGTGCGCAGATCACTTCCATCGGAGTTGATGATTTCTATTGAGTAAGCCACCCAATCCGTTGAACGAAGCATCGCGATACGTTTTCCATCGGATGAGATGATCGCTTCGCGTACGTCTCCTGTATTCGTCAGTTGCAAAGGAGCAGCCATTGCTTCACTCCAGAAGAAGGCGTTGTGATCGGGGCTCACAAAAGCCACGGCAAGCGTTGGAGTGGCTGGTTCTTCGGTGAGGGTGGGGGCTTCTGTCGGAAGGTTTACCTGAGGCGAAGGTGTTTCGACCACTATCGGTTGATCGGTTGCTGGATTCTGGGCATTAACAGTTTCTGCCACACTGGTATTGATGAATTCCTCAGAAGGTTCTCCTGACGGATTCAAAATTCCGCAGGAAGCGATCAACAGGCTGATCGTAAGGACTAAACTGACAATGATGATCATTCTTTTTATTGACATCTGAATTTCCTCCTGTTCAATAATCAGACAAATTATATCTAATTATATAAATTATCTATTTCAATTTCAATCATTTATCCATTCCAATAGATCCACAAGATTACATCGACAAAAGAAAAGGACAGGAAGCTCCTGCCCTTTCATGACGTTTAGATAAAGGTAATCGTTCCCTCATCCCAACAGGAATCCGATCCCCATCAATACCGGTGTGATCAGGTTCAGCATAACGTTTTGACCCAAAGACGGCAGCAGAGCGGGCAGATCCTCAGCATTCTTCAATACCGCGCGGGCGGTGGGAATGGCAATGAACAAGGTCAACATCCCCAGAAGCGTCCAGGCAGGCGTGAGTTTCAACAGCACTCCCAGCAGGAGCGTAATATAAGTGGCTGCCAGGAAACTGACATAAATAACAGCGCTGGCTTTCCTGCCGATCAGGATGGGGTAATGCTTGCGTGAAACCGTTTTATCTGCATCAGCGTCAGGGAACTGGTTAAGTAATAACAGGTTGCACACCAGGAAAAACGGGACAAAGGAGCTGAGGACAACTGTCCAGTTGATGGCTGCGGTGAGCACATAGTAGCCGCCCACAACCATCAGGGTTCCAAAACCAAAACCGGGCGAGAGCAGACACAGGATGGGTTGCTTGTTGAACCAGGGGGTATAGGCGAAGATGACAAACAACCCGACCGCGCCGATCACAAGGATCGGCCATCCCACCTTGATTGCAAAGAAGATCCCGATAATGGTGGTTATTGCAGCGGTGATGATAACGGTCCATAGCACCAGGGGCGCTTTTGAAGGATCCTGGATAAGTGTGCCGCTTCCCCCGCTGAATGGGGTACGCGTGGTACGAAAATCCAGCCCGCTTTTCACATCCATGTACTCATTAATGGCGTTGACACATGCATGCGCCGTAAGCGCGCCAATGAAAGCCAATACTGCATATAGCGGATCAATCTGGCCATGGGTCCAGATGGCAGCTGTCATCGCCAGGAAAGTGCAGGCCACTGCCAGCAACAGGAAATTGGGTCGCATCACACCGATAATGTATTTCATGTTTCTATCTCCACAGTAGAATTTTTTACGAATCTTAAAACCCCGAAATATGGGTTCAGATATTCAGCCACTTCACAGTTGCAGAGGGAAGTTCCAAACTTGACGCGACTTTTCTCGTGCATAGAGGGATCGAGTCAAGGAACTGGCGCCCGTATTTCTTGGTAAGCACTCGTTTATCAAGGATCACCACAACACCGCGGTCGGATTGTGTGCGGATCAAACGCCCGAATCCCTGCCTGAAGCGCAGTATGGCTTCGGGAATATTGTATTCGTTAAAAGCATCCTCGAAGGTTTCAGCCCGCGCGGCGATGATGGGATCAGAGGGAACGTCAAAAGGTAACTTGACGATCACCAGCACTGAAAGCGCTTCGCCGGGAATATCCACACCCTCCCAGAATGCGCGGGTGCCCAGTAACACCGCTTTATCCGCCTCACGAAATGTTTCGAGCAGTGTGTTCGGGGAGGCACCTTCACCCTGTTCATAGACCTCGATCCCGGCATCCGCCATGGCAGGACCGATCGCCTGCGCGGTGCGTTTTAATTGGGCGTAAGAGGTGAACAGGGCGAGCATGCGGCCGCCAGTCGCTTTGGCCAGCCGGATGATGGCGCTTTCAACTTCGCGCTGATAGGCGTTGGCTTCATTCGGCTCAGGGATATCATTGACCAGATAGAGCAGGGTCGAATTTTCAAAATCAAACGGGGAGCCCAAGACCAGTTCATCGGCTTCATCCGCGTTCAAACGGTTTCTCATGTAATCGAACTCGTTGTTTGTGGTTAGTGTGGCAGAAGTTAAGATGACCGATGCCTTTTCATGCCACAGGTACTGTTCCATCAGTGGACCAATATGCAAGGGCGCCGCTTGCATGGAAAGGCGGTAGTTGTTGGGCAATTGTTCCACCCAGTAAACCATGTCCGGTTCGGGATTATTCACCAGTTGGTCTACATATTTTTGGGCTTCTGAAAGGCGCAAGTGCACACTAGCCAGCGATCCTAAAGCGTCTTCAACGCCTTCTGGGATCTCATCCAGTCCATCGTTGATCGATTTCTGGAAATTTGCCAGCAGTTTCAGTGTGCCGTCCAATGTGGACTGGCATTCATCCCAACTGATCTCCACATCCGACCAGCTGGGCAAAGTGCGCGTTGCTGGCAGTATGCGTGTCTGTTGACCGTATCCGCTGATCGGTTGACCTTCCCGGTGCTCTTCCATGAAAGTTTCCAGGTTGCGGATCAGATCAGAAAAATCATTCTCCAGTTTAAACGTCAGATCGCTGATCTTGTGGACGGCCATATTGAGAGAGGCGAAATCGGATGGCGGCAGGGAATGAGAGAGCAGGGTGAGCAACCTGCCCAGCAACCCGCTGGAGACGCTTCCCACTTCCCGCAGCAGACGCACAAGATCGGATTGAGAAATGCGATAAGAGAGCGCGTTGGTAGTGGCAGATTCCAGGTGATGGGCTTCATCCACGATCAGGTAATTGTATTCGGGCAGCACACGGTTTCCGGTCATCACATCCGCCAGGAGCAGTGCGTGGTTGATCACCAGGATATGCGAGGATTGCGCTGCCATGTGGGTGCGGTGGAACGGGCAGGCTCCGCCTGTGCGGGAAATACACACCTCTGAACGACAGCCTTCATCCTCTGCGGAAAGGCGGTTCCACACTTCTCTTTCAGCCAGGCCATTCAAATTGATCTCACCGCGATCACCGCTGCCGCCCTGGTAGAGCCAGACCAGCGTCTTGGCTAATACGCGTAATTCATCAGCGTTTTCCGGTCCGTTTTTTCGCATTGCTGAATAGCGCCGCGGGCAAAGGTAGTTGTTGCGCCCCTTTACCACGGTGGCGAGCACTTCAGAACCCAATGCCGCGGCCAGATCAGGGATATCTTTTTTGATCAACTGGTCTTGCAGGGTGATGGTGTTGGTGGAGATCACCACCCGCATGGAATTCCTGACCGCCCATTCAACAGCAGGGATCAGGTACGCGAATGATTTTCCCGTTCCGGTACCAGCCTCGACCATGAGATGCTGGCTGTTGGAAAGAGCGTTGGCGACCGAGCGCAGCATTTCCAACTGCTGCGGACGGCTTTCAAAATTATCAAAGTATTTGGAAAAAGGACCGCCATGCTCGATCTGGGCGGCCATTTCTTCCGGGTCCAGCGGGGCTGGGGTTTCAACGGGTACCAGTGGTGGATAGTTTTTCACCCCGCCGAATAATAACCCGAAGTCCTCCTGGACCACCTTTTTGGCCTCGACCGGCATACGCCCTTTCTCCTGCAGCGCCTGCCGGAAAGCCAGTTCACCGTCCCACTCGATTCCCTCTGCCATGCGCATAATTTCATCAAGAATTTCGATGGGCAATTCAAGCAGTTTTTGCGTGAGTGTGTAATAAACCGCCTGTGTCAGGCGGGCATCATCCAGCGCGCGATGTGAATTCGGGATCAATATCCCGAGGGTCTGTCCTAATGTGCCCAGTTTGTAACGGCTGTTGCCCGGTAAGGCGATGGCTGCCAGTTCATAGGTATCCACCACCCGGTTAAAATTCAGGATGCGCTGTTTTTGCAGGAAGGAAAGATCAAAACGGACGTTGTGCCCCAGCACAGGGTCATCCCCGATAAAATCGCTTAGTTCCTGAATGACGGCGTTGATCGGAGGCGCATGCCGCACCATTTCATCCGTGATGCCGGTCAACTGGGTGATCTGGCGGGGGATGGGACGCCCCGGGTTGATCAATTTTGACCATTCAGCCTCCACCCGGCGACCGTTAAACCGGATGGCTGCGATCTCAATGATCGCGTCTTTCTGCGGATCGAGGCCGGTTGTTTCAATGTCAATGGCAACCATGGAGGGCATGCGCGAATTATATCACGCGGGTGTTTTGACCGATCCAAAAGGCTTTTCCTCCTCATGTTATGATTAAGACATCTGTTGATCTGGAGGTCACCCATGCTTTCCATGCAGAATCCCAGCCTGGCAATCCACATCGATCCTGAGAACGGCTGGTTCTCGGTCATTCCGCACGAGGATCGCTTTCCGCGTCTTGAACAGGTTCGCCTGGGTTGTGAGTATATTCTGGACCGTGACCATGTTCATTCTTTGGATGGCAATTGGGGAGCGGTCAGAATTGAACATGAGGTCATAGATTCTCTGCAACATGGCCGTGTGGAGTTGCAAAGGCTTGCTCTACCACCGGATCGTAACGGGATTGGATTTAACCTCAGTTTTGGTATTACTAGGGAATATCCGTTGATCATGTGGAAAGTGGAAATCGTCAATCGCAGCAACACGCCAGTTTCTATCAGACAGATAGATCTGGTGAAGATCGACGGTTCTCGTGATGGTTCGGTAAAATATCCTGCTGCGGTCAGAAACGCTGACCTTGGCTTTTTCTCCAACGGTTGGCAGTCCTGGTCTCCCACGCGTTGGTACCGCGGGGATCAGAAGATGCAAATCAGCCGGCTGGGAGCGTTTCAGCATCCGATGATCTACAACCCCGGTACGCCGTTGCCCCGCCAGGCGGGCGCATTCTCCAGTGACATGTTCGCCGTGATCGGTGACATGATCGCCCGGACCGGTTTTTTAATTGGATTCCTGTCACAAAAAAATCATTTTGGATCCATCTACGCGGATCTAAACCGCCATCAGATTCGCATGTGGGCGAATGGGGACGACGCGCGACTGGATACCGGCTGCTCGATCGAGACGGATTGGGCGGTTTTTACACCACTGCTCCTGGATCACCGCGACCCTCTGGAAGTCTACCTGGAGGCGGCTGCCCGGGAAAACCATGCGCGGGCTCGATTAAGCACGCCGGTGGGTTGGTGCTCGTGGTACCACTTTTATACCAAGGTCACGGCGCGGGATATTGAAAATAATCTTTCCGCAATAACAGCCGCGCAGGAGAACCTGCCGGTCGAACTGGTGCAGATCGATGATGGTTTTGAAACGCAGGTGGGCGACTGGTTCAGTTTCAAGCCAACATTTCCGCAGGGATTGATACCGATATCCGAAAAGATTAAACGGCAAGGACTGATGCCGGGACTCTGGCTGGCCCCGTTTATCGTCCATCCATCTTCGGAACTTGTGCGGGACCACCCTGATTGGTTATTGCGCAATGCGAAGGGCAGAGCAGTCAACGCGGGGTTCGTGTGGAACCGCCTCGATACAGCGCTGGATTTAACTATACCGGATGCGCTTGATTACGCCTGCCGGGTCGTGGATACGGCTGTGCACGAATGGGGATTCCCTTATCTAAAACTGGATTTTTTGTACGCGGCCGCGCTCAAGGGGAGGTACCAGGATGCGACCAAAACCCGCGCCCAGGTGATGCGGCTTGGTATGGAAGCTTTGCGCCGGGCTGCCGGTGATGGAACCATCCTGCTTGGCTGCGGAGCGCCATTGGGGTCCATGCTTGGGTTGGTGGATGCCATGCGCATCGGCCCGGATGTGAGCGGGGAGTGGGCGCCGGCGTTTAACGGGATCAGCGCGTTTTTCAATAATGAGCCCTCCATGCCATCCGCGCGTAATTCAATCCGGAACATCATAACCAGGGCGAACTTGGATCACAAGTGGTGGGTGAACGATCCTGATTGCCTGCTGCTGCGTCCGGATACCCATCTAGCTCTCGCGGAAGTCCGATCCCTGGCGACCGCTATCGCCATGACCGGTGGCTCGTTGCTGCTGTCTGACGACCTGCCGAAGTTGCCGCCAGAAAGATTGCGCATAGGTGAGGTGTTGATCCCTGTCATCAATGAGCCGGTCAAAATCATCGATTGGTTTGACGCGGAAATACCTGCCAGGTTGCGTCTTGACCTGGTGGAGACTGGCGGCTGGTCAGTTCTGGCGGGGTTCAATTGGTCTGATCAACCGGTTGACTTGTGCATCGACCCGGCTGATTACCGCCTGGAATCGGGTCATTACTACTTCAGGGAATTCTGGAGTGGTCAGGTGGGGCAAATCGGCGAAGATGAACCGATCCAATTTAGATCGGTGCCAGCCCATGGCTGTGTGGTTCTGGCCCTCCGGCGAAAAGAAACCGGTAAACCTGTGTATATTGGCAGCGATCTGCACTTTACCCAGGGTATCGAGCTGGTGGAATGGCAGGATACCGTAGATGAGATCAGCCTGACCTTGCGCCTGCCGCGTTCCACCGCTGGAAAGATTTTCCTCTATTTACCGCGCGGTGCGGGTGAGGCAAAGGTGAACGGTTCTCCGGAAGAACTTGTCCTTATCAGTGATGATATCTATTCACTAAATGTGCAAGTGGATGGTTTTTGTTCGATCAGAATTAACTATTAAGAAAACAGAGCGGAGATCTTCTCCGCTCTGTGTAACGTTGAAAGTTATTTCTTTTCGGTTGGGATTGGGGGGAATTCTTCTTCCCCGGTCGCTTTTCTCCAGCCTGCGGCTGCGGCTTGTTTGCGAGTCTTATTACGGCGAACCAGCCATCGCACCAGCAAGTAGATCGGCAGTCCGATGACCAGGACGATGGGAAGGATGTAGAGCCCGAACCAGATCAGGAAGTTCACCAGTCCTTTGCCAAACTTCACCAGGGCTTCAAGCGCGTCTTTTGCCACGCCGGAAGGTTTCCATCCGGCAACGGTCAACGTCGCGATGCTTTGCTTGGAAGAGATCTCAATAGTGATTGCAGATGTGGAGACTGATTCATCATAATATTTGATCTGTCCTTTGATCACTTCGATCTGCTCGGTTACCTGCATCTTCTGGGTGTAAATGGATAGTGCTTCCTCGGTATTGGTGGCGTTCTTATAGAATTCGCTCAGTTTGGCATCCGCTTCTTCCAGATTTCGCAGGCGTGACTGCAGGTCGGTATATTCCTTGGTGACGTCCTGTCCATAAACATTTTCATTGAGAGTATATTTTTGGGCATCACCGGTCATTGCCTTGATCCTGTCCATGGCTTCATCCAGGCGTAGAGCTGGAACGCGAATGGTCACCTGGGCTTGAAAGACTTCGCTGCCGTTGAGCGCTTGAGTTTTATAAAGGTTGGAGGAGACTGTGAAACCGCCCATGTCCCTGGCGAGCTTTTGCACATCCGTCAGGGTTACTGATGGATCATCAACCGCGATGGATAGATTTGCAGTCATCATGACCATCTGAGTCGGTTGTGCCCCTGCAGCCCAGCCGCCGCTGGTATTCATAGCCTCTTCGTATGCCATATCGTTTTGCACCGCCGGCATCGGGGCGATGGCTGGCGCGCCAACTGAACCCGCGTAGCCATCTTGTGCCATTTCTTTAGTCCCGGATGATCGGGCTGCGCAGCCACCGAGAACAAGCGCGAGAATTACCAAACTGATCAGGATACGATGCGTTTTCATTCTTTTCCTCCATTATGCAAAGCCAAAAAAACAGGTTGTTCTATCTGAGCATCTGACGCAGCTGAAGGGGTAATAGTTCCCGACTACCAGCCGGCGCTCAATCGTCGGGCGTGTTTTTCCGGCAACCCAGCTTTAAGGATGCGTGCCTGTACCGCGGCGACATCGTATTCAACTCTATGGATCTCCCAGGTCATTGCTTCAGGATCGAACAAGCCAAATGAAGCTCTCGGATCGTTATCGCGTGGCTGACCGACCGATCCAGGGTTCATGATCGCTCTTCCGATCAGGTTGATTTGCTTCCCGGGTGCCGGGAATTGGCGGTGGGATCTTTTACCATTTTCTTGTTCATTGAACATCAATGGCAGGTGAGAATGTCCGATAAATGCGAAGCGGGTGGTAATTTTTAAAAAGTTTTGGTCTGCTTCATGTGGATCGAGGATATATTCCCAGATCGGGTTTCGCGGGCTGCCGTGTGACAGGGTCACCATGTCTGTGATGATCACTTCCGGTAGATCCTGTAAATAGGTGATCGTCTGCGGGGTGGCGATCTTGCGGGAGATTCGTATGGCTTCACTGGCTTCAGGATTGAACACGTCCAGGTTGTCAGTATTACAGATGGCCAGGTCGTGATTGCCTTTCACGCACAGCAGGTTTGGGAGTGAACGCACAAGCTCAACACACTCGTTCAGGTCAGCCCCGTAGCCCACAAGGTCTCCCAGGCACCAGGCGGCGTTAAAATCACCCGCTGCTTTGAGAACGGTTTCAAGAGCTGTCAGATTGGCGTGTATGTCAGAAATGACGAGAATTTTCATCCGTCCACCTGATAAACGACCGATATCATACCTATTCTACCTTTTTAACAGGTCAAATAGCCACCACACTGCTGATGATCTCAGCGGCGTGATCGTAGCGTTGGAAAGCGGGCATCAGGTAGATCCCCTGAACGTACGGCTTGATCTGCCTCACAAGATCGATGGTCAACCGGATCCCTGTGCGCGCGCCCAGGTCACCGGAGTTCTCCATCATTTCACGGGTTTCCATCGGGATCTCTATACCGGGAACCTCTGCCTGCAGGAAGGCGGCGTGTCGCGCGCTGGCCAATGGCAGCAGGCCGGAAATGAGGGGAATGGGCAATGTGCCATGTTCGCTCTCATAAGCTTGAAGAAAGGCAGTGACCAGGTCAGCGCGATAGATTGGTTGCGTGAGAATAAAATCGGCGCCGGCTTTCAACTTGCGGCGCAGGTTGCGGATCTCGGAGGACAAATCAACCGGGTTTAGGTTGAGAGCGCAGCCCACAAAGAAATTAGTCGGTTGACCGATATCGCTACCGGAGAGGTCGAGCCCGGCATTAAAGCCTTGTTTGATCAATTTGATCAGTCCTGAAGGCACCAGGTCATAATTGTCCATGGCGTCCGGGTATTCTCCGATGGAGGTGGGATCCCCCATCACCACAAAGATATTGCGCACATCCAGCGCGTGCGCGGCCAGCAGGTCGCCCTGTACGCGCAAGACGTTGCGCCCGCGGGTTGGAAAGTGCAGCACGGTCTCGATGCCGATCTTGCGCTGGATCAGGCTGCACACCGCCCAGGGGCTCATGCGCATACGCGCCATGGGGCTGTCAGCCACATCGATCACGTCAGCGCCGGCTTCAGCCAGCAGGCTGGCACCAGCCAGTAGTTTATGGGTGGCCACACCACGCGGCGGGTCCATCTCCACAGCTATTACGAATTTTCCGTCACTCAATTTTTGGGCAAGTGATGTAGGGGGTAGGGCCTCATTGAGTTCCCGACCAGACTGGTCTCTCAGTGATACCTGTTCAACAGGAATTCGAACGAGGTTGTCGGCTCCTTTGAAGGTTTCCACCATGGCGGCAATGTGCGCGGGTGTGGTACCACAGCAACCCCCGATGATGTTGGCACCTGCTTCCCAGAAGGAGATCGCGTACTTTCCGAAGTACTCTGGGGCGGCCGGGTACATGATGCGCCCTTCCACCTGCTCCGGCCAACCGGCGTTGGGCATGACCGAGTATATGCCATCCGGTACCGTCTGGCGCATCAACTTTAACAGGTTTAATATCTGGTTGGGACCGCCTGAGCAATTGACCCCCAGCACATCCGCTCCGGCTGCCTGCAGCCGTAACGCGACTTTGGCTGGAGGATCACCAAGCAAAGTGCGGTTATCGCGGGTAAAGGTCATGGATGCGATGACCGGGATCTCACCCGCCACCTGCCGGGCGGCGGTGATCGCCTCGACGATCTCGTAAACATCGGTGAGGGTTTCGAGGATGATCAGATCCACGCCGGCGTTTACCAGCGCGGTGATCTGTTGCGCGAAGGCTTCGCGTGCTTCGGGGAGCTGTACCCTGCCAAATGGCGCCAGGCGCACTCCCAGTGGACCAACATCACCTGCGATCAAAGCGCTTTTTCCGCTCGCATGGATGGCGCGCCGGGCGATCTCAACCGCGGTATGGTTGATCTCTTCCAATTTGTCTTCCATCCCCTGCGCTGCCAATTTAAAACGATTGGCACCAAATGTATTGGTTTGGATGATGTCTGACCCGGCGAGCAGGTAATCATGATGAACGCTCTCAACGATCTGTGGATGGGTGAGATTGACACAATCCAGGCAACTCTGATTGAGGGATATGCGCTGGCTGAGCACAGTGCCCATCGCGCCGTCTGAGAACAGGGCGCGTTTCTCATTAATTGATTGAATTAGGTCTTTACGAGTGATCATCTCACCTTCCTCAGCGCATCAGCTGTTCCAGCCGTGTTTCGCCGATGTTGAAATACCTGGCATCTGGATGATGCAGGATGATCGCGGCGGTGGATTGCTCAGGGACAAGCTGAAACGCGCTGGTCAGGCTCATCCCCAGTTCCTGCCGGGCGGGTAGCAATTCGAAGACCTTCTGGTGATCTTCGAGTTCCGGAAGCGATGGATATCCCCATGAATAACGTTTGCCCTGGTCTGGGGCTAGTCCCAGTTCTTTGCGGATGTGGCGGTGCAGAAAATCGGCAGCGGCTTCGGCGGTCTGCACTGCCAGGCCGTGGGTAAAGTACGCCTCAGTGTAGTCATGCGCGGACTGCAGGCGGTCAAAACGCTGGGTGGCTGCATCACCGACTGTGACGACCTGCAGGACGACGATATCCATCGTTCCCGAACCAATTTCCGCGAAGTAATCCGCCAGGCACAGGTACTCACCGCTGCCCTGGCGTGGGAATGAAAAGCGGGTCATTTCTACGGGCGTGGGAGCCTGCAGGGAGGCAGGATCGTAGATCACCAGTGTGTCGCCATCCGCCTGCGCTGGCCAGTACCCGTAGATGCCTTGAGGTTTTAACCAGCCTTCGGTTATGGCTTCCCTGCGCATGCGGTCCAGGCGTACCTCGTAATCCTGCTTAAGTTTTACCCATTCTTCTCCATGGGTGTTTTTCGCTCCCCACGAAAGTCGGAATAATTCATTCAGAGAAAGATGTTTGAAAACAACTTCAAGCGGCATGTTGTTTACAACCCGCGCACCCCAGTAAGGCGGGACCGGTATCCTTGCTGCTGGTTTGATGGTACGTGATATGGTTTTAGGCTCAGGAGACTGTGTAGACAGGTTCTGACCCAGTTCGAATTCCGCTTCTTTGAGCATTTTGGCATATAGCACGCTGCGCTTGTCCTGATCAGCCAGGGCATCCATCGTGGAAAGGCCTTCGAAGGCATCTTTACAGTAAAACACTCCCGGCGTGTAATACTCCCCCGATTCGGTCTGCAGGATACGCCTGCCAAAGCGCTGGTTGATGGCCGCCCCTCCCACCAGTACCGGAAATTCTAAACCGCGGCGGTGCAGTTCGTTGACGATCAACGGCATCTGCTTGCTGGTGCTCACCAGCAGCGCGCTAAGCCCGATGGCGTCAGCTTTTTCCTCGATCGCTTTGGTGATGATCGTTTCAGCCGGCACCTGCTTGCCCAGGTCGACCACGCTGTAACCGTTGTTGGAAAGGATCGTCTTGACCAGGTTCTTGCCGATATCGTGCACATCACCGTACACGGTCGCCAGCACGAGCTTGCCCTTGCTGACCCCTTCCTTTCGTTCCAGGAAGTTCTCCAGGTACGATACCGCTTTTTTCATCACTTCTGCCGATTGCAGCACAAATGGAAGGATCAACTCTCCACTGCCGAATCGGTCGCCGACTTCTTTCATCGCGGGCAGCAGCACCTGGTTGAGGACGCCTACCGCTTTCTGACCAATACTGGTGCTTTCCTCCCGCTCTGCCAAAATGAGATCAATGTCATTCTCGATCTCCTCCTTGAGACGATGCACGATCTTCCAATGCAGACGTTCAGCAGCGGTCATCGAAGCCAGTGTTTCCTGCTGGGCGTTTTTGCGGTCACCAGCCGGACCCGCCTCCTGGAAGTGCTCGATCAATCTTTGCAGCGCATCCGTTTTGCGGTTGAAGATCAAGTCTTCAGCCAGTTCGCGCTCCAGCGCAGGAATATCCGCGTAAGGAGTAATGGTTGCCGGGTTCACAATGGCCATATCAAGTCCGGCTTGCACCGCGTGATACAGCATCACGCTGTTGATCACACTGCGCGCCCCGGGAGCCAGGCCGAAGGATACATTACTGACTCCCAAAGAAGTCAGTACACCCGGTAAAGCCTGTTTGATGAGGCGAATTCCTTCGATGGTTTCGATCGCCGATGCCGCGAATTCGTCTGAACCTGTGGCCAGCGTGAAGGTCAGGTCATCAAAGACCAGGTCTTGTGCAGCCAACCCGTGTTCATTCACGGCGATATTGTAGATCCGCCTGGCTACCTCGAGCTTGCGTTCCCGCGTCTTGGCCATGCCCTGTTCATCGATTGTGAGCACGATCACAGCCGCGGCGTATTTTTTAGCCAGTTCAAAGATCCGGTCTGCTTTTTCTCTTCCGCCTTCAAGATGAGTTGAGTTGATCAGACAGCGCCCGGGGGTTGTTTGTAAAGCTGTTTCAAGCACATCCAGTTCTGTGGTATCGATCACTAGTGGCAGACGGATCACCGGGGCGATGGTCTTGATCAGTTTGTGCATGGTCTGTTTTTCATCTGCGCGCTCGGTCAGCGCCACGCAAAGGTCCAGCCCATGCGCTCCGCTCTCCACCTGCTGTTGTGCCAGGGTTAAGATGCTCTCAAAGTCATTCTCCAGTACCATTTTTTTAAATGCGCGGCTGCCCTGGGTGTTCAACCGTTCAGCGATAAAGAAAGGCGGGGGTTCCTGATGCATCGGTTGGGCTTGTATGGCTGATGCCAGGCGGGCGGCCTGGGGCGCAGGCCGCGGGGCAGGAACGAGCGGGGCGACCTTTTCAACCAGCAGCTTGAGGTGTTGCGGGGTGGTGCCGCAACAGCCGCCAACAACATTGACACCATGTTTTGCTGCGAACTCATACAGCGTTTCAGCGAAAGGCTGTGGTTCCAGTGGATAGACCGCCTGCCCGTCAATGTTCAATGGTAATCCCGCGTTCGGTATGCAGGATACTGGCAGCGGGCTATTCTCACCCAGGTAGCGGATCGGTTCGCGCATGAAATCCGGACCGGTTGAACAGTTCATCCCGATCACATCGATGGGGAGTTTTTCCAGGATGGTCAGTACCGCGGAAATGTCCGTCCCCAGCAGCATGCGCCCGGTGGTATCCAGCGTGACCTGTGCCTGTATGGGTAAAAGTTTTCCGGTTTTATCAAATGCGAGCTGTATACCCTGTATAACGGCTTTGACTTCCAGGATATCCTGCGACGTTTCGATCAACAAGAGGTCCACCGCGCCAGTGATTAAACCCTCAGCCTGTTCACAGAAGATCTCCTTCAGCTCATCAAAACTGACGTTGGATAGTTCTGGATCGTTCATGGAAGGCAGCTTTCCGGAAGGACCGATGGAGCCGGCTACGAAGCGCGGTTTTTCCGGTGTCGAAAACTCATCTGCCAGTTGGCGAGCCAGCCTGGCGGCAGACTGGTTGATGTGGGTCACCTGACCTGCGAGGCCGTATTCAGCCAGGGTGAGCCGGTTTGAGCGGAATGTACAGGTCTCGATGACATCCACCCCGGCTTCCAGGAAAGCGCGGTGCACATGTTCAACCGCTTGCGGGTAGGTCATGACCAGGTAATCGTTGCATCCATTGGTGCGCTCCCCGCCAAAATGCTCAGCGGTGAGGTTCTGTTTTTGCAAGTTGGTTCCCATCGCGCCGTCAAAGACGATGATCTTTTTCTTCAATACATCAAGATATGCCTGATTCGTGTGTTCTCCGGCCATATTCACTCCTATCCTCATGCGTCTATTAATAAAAAACCTCTCTCGAGAGAGGTTGGCTGGAGCTGCTTTGCTCTCTCATCTTTCAGAATTCCTTCTGCCGGACTTGGCACCTGACCGTAGTACGGTTGCCGAGGTTTCTTTGGGCCGGTCCCTCCACCTCTCTTGATGAGCGGGTCTCTTGACCCTGTATTGAGGTGATTTTACCATGATTACGCCGTAGATCATTTTCCCCTGCCTGGTATTTTTCACCCCATCATCGGGTATGATCGTTACTGAATGTTTTTCAATAACGCCTGCTATTGATATAATGAGTTATATTCAGATCAACAGGACCTGCCCGTGAGCAAGCCATCCGACGAAAATCAAGAACGATCCAACCGTTTCCTTCCGGTTTTCATTACCAGCCTCATTCTAATCCTGCTTGGTGCAGCAGGTTTGGGGGCTTTGTTCATTTACACGGTGCCCACCCTTGGACCGCGTTGGCTGTTATTCTTCCTGGTGACACTTTTATTCAGTGGATTGGTGCTTCCAGTGGTTTATTATCTTCACATACGTTTTCCATCAAATCCACCTGTATCACCGGCGGTGGTCATCCGCGAAGCGCTGTGGTTCGGTCTTTACGTTGACATCATTTTATGGCTGCAATTTGGCAAAGTATTGAATCCGGGACTGGCCATTTTTATAGCGATAGGCTTGTTGATGATCGAGATACTCATCCGCATGAGAGAGCGCAGCCGGTTTTCCCCTCAAAAACTTTCAGATGATTGATCTACGGCAGCTTCCTTCAGTAGATAAACTTCTTAATCTTCCACAGACCACCTGCCTGATCGAAAAATTCGGTCGCGGGCAGGTACTTTCAGCAATTCATGATGAACTGTCGGGCATCCGTGCGAATCCCGCTCTATACGACTCCGGTTTTTCTGCGGATTCCATTCTTGTCCACGTAGAAGCCAGTCTGGACGAACAAAACCGGCCTTCCCTGGTTCGTGTGATCAACGCGAGCGGAGTGGTGCTGCATACCAACCTGGGGCGTGCCCCCTTATCCGAAAGCGCAGTTGAAGCGATGCGGACCGTAGCAGGTGGGTATTCGAACCTGGAGTATGACCTTCCCAAAGGCGCTCGCGGCTCACGCTCAGTTCACGCGCACGATCTTTTATGCCGGCTGACCGGTGCTGAAGATGCTCTGGTGGTGAATAATAACGCTGCCGCGGTCTTGTTGTGCCTCACGGCTTTAGCCAGGCGGCGTGGGGTGATCATTTCCCGTTCCCAATTGGTGGAGATCGGTGGCGGGTTCCGCGTACCGGATGTGATGAAACAATCCGGTGCCAGGCTGGTCGAAGTGGGTACGACCAATCGCACCCGGCTTGAGGATTACGATGACGCGCTTAAAACAGGCGCGGCGCTGGTTATGCGTGCGCACACTTCCAACTTCAAATTGGTCGGTTTTACTGCCCAACCTGAGCTAACCGAAATTGTCGAACTCGCCCATCGTTACCAGGTTCCAGTCGTAGATGATCTGGGATCCGGTACGTTGTTGGATACGGCTCGTTACGGGTTAACCCACGAGCCTATGGTGCAGGAATCACTGCACGCTGGCGTTGACCTGGTGTGTTTTTCGGGCGATAAGCTGCTGGGTGGCCCACAGGCGGGGATCATCCTGGGCAGGTCTGACCTTGTGGATAAGTTAAAACATCATCCTCTCGCGCGGGCGATCCGTGCGGATAAATTGTGCCTGGCTGCTTTAAGCGCCACCTTGATGCATTATCTCAAGGGAGACGCTGAGAGCGCGATTCCTGTTTGGAGGATGATATCAGCGGATGTTTCCATACTCAGGCAACGGGCTGAGAACTGGCAGCGCAGATTAAACCTGGGCGAGGTGGTACCTGGTGAATCGACCATCGGTGGTGGCAGCCTGCCCGAAGAAACACTGCCCACTTTTGTGTTATCTTTATCCATACCCCGTGTGGACCATTTCGCAGCGCAATTGCGCGGAGCAAAGATACCGGTCATTACCCGGGTTCAGGGCGGGCGTTTACTGTTGGACCCGCGGACTGTACTTGAAGAGGAAGATCACCGCTTGATCGAAATACTCACTACAACACTGACAGGAGCAGACAATGAAGTCAGACATTGATAAATTGATGAAGCAACACGATATTGATGTGCTTTTTATTACCGGTGCTGCCCAGCACAACCCGGTGATGATCTATTTTGTGGGCACAGCGCACGTTTCGGATGCTTTTCTGATCAAAAAACGAGGTCATGACCCGGTGCTATTCCATTACCCGATGGAACGGGAAGAAGCCGCGAAATCAGGTTTGCCACTGATGAGCCTTTCCAAATACCCGATTTCTGAATTGTTGAAAGATTGTGGAGGAAATTATCTCGACGCCATGGTGTTGCGGTTAAAGAAAATGCTGGAGGACCTTGGGATTAGATCCGGACGAGTCGCCATCTACGGAAAAGATGAAATTGGTCCCGTTTACGCCATGGTCAGTGGACTGGAAAAAATGATGCCCGGTATCCAGATGACCGGTTTCGTGCGTGATGAGATCCTCTCCAACGCGATGATGACCAAAGAAGCCAACGAGATCGAACACATCCGCGAAATGGGACGCATCACCACAGCCGTGGTTGGGAAGACCGCTGATTACATCACCGGTCACAAGAGCCATCAGGATACAGTGGTGCACAAGGATGGGTCCCCGGTGACGATCGGCGAAGTGAAGAACCTGATCAATCTCTGGCTGGCTGAATTTGGCGTTGAAAACCCCGAAGGAACGATCTTTGCCATCGGCCGTGACGCGGGTATTCCACATTCGGTTGGTACGCCCTCCGATCCGCTCAAGCTCGGGCAGACGATCGTTTACGATATTTATCCCTGCGAAGCAGGGGGAGGGTATTTTTACGATTTTACCCGCACCTGGTCGTTGGGTTACGCGACCGATGAAGTTCAGGCGCTGTACGATCAGGTGAAGCAGGTTTACGATACACTGGTGCGTGAATTGCAGGTGAATGCGCCTTTTTCGAGGTACCAGGAACGCACTTGCGAATTATTTGAAGCCATGGGACATCCCACCATCCGTACGAACCCGATCACTGAGGTGGGTTATGTTCACTCTCTCGGACACGGCATCGGTTTGAAAGTGCACGAAAAACCCTGGTCGTCCACTGTGAATTCTTTACCTACGGATATCCTTGCTCCCGGAGCTGCCTTCACGCTGGAACCCGGGCTCTATTATCCGGATCGCGGGATGGGTGTTCGTATAGAAGATTCTTACGTCGTCACCCCGGATGGACGCTTTGAGGTCCTGGCGGATTTCCCGAAAGAGTTGATCCTGCCGGTAAAATAGCCGCACACGAAGCGGAAGGAGTACACATATGCAATTAAAACCAGCGCGCATATTAGGGATCGAGACCTCCTGTGATGAGACCGCTGCGGCGGTGGTAGAGAATGGACGCGAGATCATCTCCAGCGTGATCGCCACACAGATCGATCTGCATGCCAAATACGGCGGGGTCTTTCCTGAGGTAGCTTCCCGCGAGCATGTGCGCGCCATCTACCCGGTGATCGATGAAGCCTTGCAACGCGCCAACATGAGCCTGGCAGATGTTCAGGCTGTGGCGGTCACGCGAGGCCCCGGGTTGGCGGGCTCACTGGTTGTTGGGATGAACGCTGCTAAAGGCATCGCGCTGGGCCGGCGGCTACCATTGATCGGAGTCAACCATCTTGAGGGTCACATCTATTCCGCCTGGCTTTATCCTGCGGATACACCCAAACCTCCACCAGCGCCTGAATTTCCTCAACTGGTGCTGCTGGTATCAGGCGGTCACACCGAGTTGAATCTTGTGGCGGATCACCTGCAGTATAAACACCTGGGTGGAACGCTCGATGACGCGGCTGGCGAAGCGTTTGATAAGGTCGCCCGCATGTTGAATCTCCCTTACCCCGGAGGCCCTTCAGTGCAGAAGGCAGCCCGGGATGGCAACCCTGATGCTTATCATTTTCCCCGCTCCAGGTTGGATGGCACGTGGAATTTTTCATTCAGCGGCCTAAAAACGGCCGTGCTGCGTGAAGTACGACAGCTCGAAAAGACAACGCTCAATTTACCTGTTGCCAACCTCGCGGCCAGTTTCCAGTCCGCCGTGGTGGATGTCCTATTTACCAAGACCATGCAGGCTGCCCGTGAATTTGGGGTCAAGTCCATCCTGGTGGCCGGTGGGGTTTCAGCCAACCACGCCTTGCGTGAAGCTTTCACTTCCCAGCGGGAATTTTCCGTTCATATCCCGCCATTATCTTTGTGTACGGATAATGCGGCCATGATCGCGGCAGCCGGTTATTTTCACTTTTGTGCCGGGCACACTGACCCGCTTGACCTGGATGTTTTGCCCACCTGGCCGCTCAGTTAAGTCACTTTTTTATACGGATCACATCTAAATGATTGAAGAGAACGCAAGGGACGAAAGTTTTGTTGATCAACTGATCGCGGGAGATCGACAGGCTTTCAGCAAACTGGTGGAGCAAACTTCGACAAGGATCTATTCTCTCGGTTTGCGTATGCTGGGAAACGAACAGGATGCCGAAGATCTGCTTCAGGAAACTTATCTCAAAGCGCTAAAGGCGCTTCCGAACTTTGAAAAACGCTCATCGATCAACACCTGGTTATTTCGCATCGCTGCGAACGAAGCCCTGATGCTATTGCGAAAACGAAAAACTAGTGCGAACACGATCGATATTGACCGGGGTGACGAGGAGGATGAAGCGCCAATTGAGATCTTGGATTGGTGCTGCCTGCCTGAACAGGAAATGGTGTCAGCAGAGACGCGCATCCAGTTAACCAAAGCCGCCGATCGTCTATCCCCTGTGCTCAGGATCGTGTTTCAGTTGAGGGACGTGGATGGGTTTTCGGTGCAGGAAACCGCGGAGATCCTCGGGATCAGCGAAGATGCCGTAAAAACCCGCCTGGTACGGGCTAGGCTGAAATTACGTGAAGAACTATCCGTGTACTTTAAAGAAAGAATGGAAGGAGGAGTAAGCAATGCATGATCATGAGAACTGCCGCGATTACCTGAAGCAGATATCCGATTATGTGGATGGTGAACTCCCCTCCGAAGTATGCGCCAGCCTGGAAGCGCATTTACAGGAATGCGATAATTGCCGGGTTGTCGTGAATACGTTGCGCAAGACGATCGATCTTTACCATGTCACTGCAGAAAACGATGCGTTGCCGGAAAAAGTGCGCACGCGCCTCTTCGCCAGGCTTAATCTGGAGGATCCCAAACATGGAGAAATTCATGGAGGTTGAATCCAAACGTTCGGTAGCCGCTTTGGATCCATCCAGAAACAACAAGGCGTATAAACCAAAGACGGACAACTGCCGGGGTGCGTTGTGTCCAAATTGCCGCCAGGTAAAATTGGATTACAACGGGATGCTCGAATTGATCTGCCCAAATTGCGGCTACCGGGAACCCGGCGGCGCGTTCACCTGATAATGGCTCATCTCTCCGGTACGGAGAGTTCGATTTATTTACTTATCAAGACATTATTTCTTAAGGAGGAAATTAACAATGGACGCAAAATTAACATGGAAATCCGGTTTGGCATTCAAGGGCGTGGCAAATTCAAATATTGAGGTGCCGCTGGATGCTTCCATCGAACACGGGGGTGGCGGCGCGGGGGTCGTACCAATGGAAATGATCCTGATGGGGTTGGGTGGCTGCACCGCCATGGACGTGATCTCGATCCTTTCAAAAAAACGCCAGGAAGTGACCTCATTTGAGATCCTGCTTCACGGCGACCGCGCAACCGAACACCCCAAAGTTTTTACCGACATCACCATCGAGTACGTGGTCAAAGGAAAGGGGCTTGACCCTGAGGCTGTGGCAAGGGCGGTTGAACTAAGCGAAAACAAGTACTGCCCGGGGATGGCGATGCTGCGCAAGGCGGCCAATATAAAAACTGCATTCCGCGTCGAACAGGAATGATCAGCAAACGGCACCTGAGAGGGTGCCGTTTTTCTAAGGTTAAACGAAAAAATCCATTACTCGTATTTGCCGGCTGGGATCTGGCTGTCAGGGTCCGAACAGGTGCAGGCCTCAACCGTTCTACCATGTTTTTTCAACGTGCCCAGGTACTCGGCTGAGCCTTTGCCTGCCACCCAACCTTCCAAGTTGAAGGCGGGAACGCCTGCTGCGGGCATCCACTCCCCGTTGTACTTGCGTGCGATGTGGACGTGTGTGCCGGTGGCTGAGCCGCCTTCGCAGGAAGGATGACCGATCGGATCCCACTTTTTTACGAGCATGTTCGTTTGGATCTGTTCTTTTTTACCCAGGTGAAGATATAAGATCACCCATCCCGTGCGCTCGTCTCCATCTCCGTCCAGATCAAGCAGTACCAGGGCTGATTCAGAGCGCACGATCAAGCCGTCTGCCACCGCCACCACGTATTCATTGCTGGGTGTGCAACCGCCGACCACAGCCGGTGGTGCAAAATCCAGTGCTGCCAGCGGTTCGCCGCTTCCCCAAGCCGCGTGCGGGCCGCCGGTAAACGACCAGGTTTTACCCAGGTTGAACGGCAGTGCGAGCTCAGGCTGTTGCAAATTACCCGCGATATGATCCGTGTAACCCTGCCAGGGATCACCAAAAAGATCGGTGTAGGTTTTATAGAATCCTTCACTGTAAATGGCCGCCTGGTATTCCTCAAGGGGCAACAACCCGGCGAAGTAATTCTGCAGCGCGACTGTGGCGGCGTTTTGCCATGGATCGGGATGTTCGATGGTACCATCCAATCGGGTGATCTCATCAAAATCACCCACACGCCAACCGTAATAGCCATTATTCAGTTTATTAGCTGCCCAATTCAGCTGCTTGTACAGACCGCTATTAAATTGATTTTCGTACCCCAGTGGATACGTTTCCAGGTCTTCAGGGATGGTTTCGGAACTGAGTCCCTGCGCCTGGTATTCGATCAACGCCAGCAGCACACGCGGACTGATCGAATAGTTGCGCGCCACGAAATCCACCAGGTAACCGCCCCGCCGCATCTCATACCCGGCGAGCACAGAGTAATTCTTCAACCAGCCGGGATGCGCGTCAACAAAAGCGCGCGTATCAAATCCTATCTGCGCCGGTCCGTTGATGAAAAGGGCATCCGGCATGATTTGAAAAGAATTTCCCCACAGCGCTTTGTAATAGATGGGGATCTGAAGCGTTTCACCGGGTGTCAGTGTGGTGGTGTCCGGTGGTAATTCGGGGTTGGCATCGAATATCTCCGCCACTGAGGTGTTAAAGTGGGCGGCGAGCGCGGGGAGGGAATCACCCGTTTGCGCGGTGTAAGACACGAGTGTGCCCGGGTCGTACACCGGGCGGGTGGCCAGCGGGGTGGGTTCCACGGCCGCTTCCTGGTCAGGCACCGCTGTTTGCGGAAATGGTGTGATGTAAACCGGAACGGGTTCGATCGGTGAACAGGCAGCCAGCAATACCATTATCATAATAATGTTGATCACCCGGATAAGGTCGCGTTTTCTTGAATAGGTGGAACGATTGATGAATTTCATGCTTAAAACTGGTTATACCACAGCAATGAGTCGTTCTTATTAGGGAAGCTGAATATTGGACTTGGTGGACGATAGCGAATCTGCGATGACCTTGTCGTCGCCGTTTACCAGTTTACCCTTGTAAGGCGCGTCACCTTTCTTTGCTACGTAACCGCTCAAATTGAAGGACAACGGGCCGTCAGCCAGGATCCACTCACCGTTAAATTTTCGCGCGATGTGGGTGTGTGTACCCGTCGAGATTCCGCCTTCACAGGAGGGATGCCCGATCTTGTCACCGGCGCTGACGAATGTGCCTGCCTTGACCCTGTCGCGGCTCTCAATATGCAGGTACATCACGTTCCACCCGGTCTGTTCATCCCCATCCCCGTCCAGGTCAAGGATGACCACCCCTTCGCCGCTGCGCGCGATCACCCCGGGCGCGACCGCGGTGACCCATTCGTTTGATTTGGCGCAGCCGGATTCTGCGGAGGGGGGAGCGAAGTCAAGCGCTGCCAGCGCGCCGTCATCCCCCCAGGCTGAGTGTGGACCACCGGTGAAGCTCCACACCCGCCCATATTGAAAAGGCAATTGGAACCCAGGCTGTTCCAGGTCAACCGGGTAGAGCGGCTCAACAGCCTGTGAACGTATCCACGGGTCGCCGAACATGCTTTTCATTAATTCCGGCATGCTTTCTGCCCCATACAGTGCGCCAGCCCACTCGAATCGATCATACCAGCGTGAAAATAAATACTGGACTGCTGCCGAACCGGCGTTTAATCCCGGGCTGATCCTCACGGTCGAACCGTCTCTAAATTGCAGATAGGACAGGCTGCCGGCGCGCCAGCCGTAATAGCCGATGTTCAATTGCTGCACCGTCCAGGAGAGCTGCTTGTACAGACCCTTGTATTCCTTTCGAACCATACCCATAGGGTATTCCACTTCTTGGATGTTGCCCGGGTTGCCAAATAACCAGCCGCTTTTAAACTCCAGCAGCGTCAGCAGAAGGTAAGGGTTGATCGAGTTTTCCAGCGCCACGCGTTGTACCACTTCTGCCCCATTGTATTGTTTTGATCCGATGGTTTCCTTGTACTGGCTCAGGTACCCGCCGGCGCTCTCCACAAAGGCTGCGATGTCAAAACCGGAAGCGGATGGTGAATAGACCACCTCGCTGTCGGGCATGACGAGGGTCGAGTCGTACACCTCATCCAGTACGTCCGGGATGATCAATAAGATTCCCGGGTTGATCAGACCGTTCTCCGGGATACTTGTCGTGGCAACGATTTGATCCGCGCTGACCCCGAACCGCCCCGTGATCGAGGGCAGTGTGTCTCCGGCCTGAGTGTAGTACTGGATGGGGGGTTTGGGGGTGGCGTTGGGATCAGGTGTGCGGGTCGGTCTCGGTGTGCTGGTGACGTCCGGCATATCGGTGAATGTTGGTTCCGCGGTGATCGCGGGTTCTGTGTTCTCAACTGGGGCAACCGCCGAAGGTGTGGCTGGAACCTCGGTCGTGCTGACAATCCCTTGCGCCACTGCGGTGGCTGTCAATTCAGCCGGGCTCACGTAGCCCTGTGAACAGGACAGGCTCACCACCGCCATGATCGCCCAGGCGCTCATGATCTGCAGCCTTCTAGCGGCTGATCTGGTTGTCATCCACCCGTCCATTCCAGGAATACACCACTTTCCCATTCTTGTTCAGGGTACCGCTGTACTCTTCACCATCCCCCGCGGAGACCCAGCCGCTGAGAACGAACGGGATGTCCGTGTCAGCAGAGATCCATTCACCGTTGTACCGTCGAGCGATGTGCACATGTGTGCCGTTGGAGAACCCGCCTTCGCACGAGGCGTGACCGATACGGTCACCTGTTTTAACTTTTGTACCCGCGGTGATGCGGTCCCGTGTCTCAATGTGCATGTACAGGATCGTCCAGCCGGTTTGCTCCAGGCCGTCACCATCCAGGTCAAGGATGACCGCGCCGTTTTCAGCGCGGATGATCACGCCATCCGCTGAAGCGGTGATCCATTCATTGGAAATAAAACAACCAAATTGGTCTCCCGGCGGGGCGAAATCCAGCGCCGCCCAGGCGGAGCCGTCTCCCCAGCCGGCGTGGGGCCCGCTGGTGAAGGACCATTGCACTCCCTCATCGAAAGGTAATTCCAGCTCAGGCTGCGCCAGGTCAGCCGGCAGCAGCGGTTCGATCGCCCGGTCAAACGGGATGCCAAAGAAATTGGTGTAAGTTTCGTAAACCCCGTTTTCCCCCACGGCTTTTTGCCAGGCGTCCGCGTTCGATTGCAATCCCAGCATGTACTGCACTGCGGCGGTTCCGGCGTTGATCGTCGGAGAGAGCGGCGCCAGCGTGCCGTCAGAAAGATTGGTATGCGAAAGGGCGTTGATCTTCCATAAGTAATAACCCCGATTAAGTTGTTTGGCGGTCCACGCCAGTTGCATATACAACCCCTTGTAAGGCGGCTGGGCGTAGCCCATCGGGTAATCTCGCCTGAATTCTTCAATTTGACGTGAGGTGACCCAACCGGCGCGGTATTCCAGCAGAGCCAGCAGCAGGCGCGGGTTCACCGAGAATTCCTGGCTGATCCGCCGCACGATCTGCACGCCGCTCATTTCTTGTTCCTCAACCACCTCGCTGTAATCCGCCAGGTAGCCATCCCTGGATTTGATGAATTCCTTCAGGTCAAATGTCGCGCTGGCGGGTCCGAATACCAGCTCGGAATCAGGGATGATCTTAAAATCAGATGGCGTTGTGCTGGGCTGCGGGGCGGGGATATTAATGATCTGTCCGATCTCGATCCAGTCCGGGTTGATGGATTCGTTGGCTGCGATGAGCGTTTCCAGGTCCAGATTGTACTTTGAGGCGATGTAGCCCAGGCTGTCACCGTATTGAACTGAATACAGTTCAGTGTCGGGGCGGATCGTCGGCAGGACACGCGGCGCGTCAGGGGTGGGGGTGTAATAAGGCGCGCCGGGCGGGCGTTGCGTGGGTAGCTGCGCGATAAGGGTCTCTTCTTTTTCAACCACGATCGGGTTGGCTGGTGTGGGATCGGAGGCTTTCCAGGGTTCGCTTTCTGGGGCGGGCTTGATGCAGCCGCTCAGCAGCAGCACACTGGCCAGCACCAGAAAAAGTTTGCCCGGGCGCTTCACCGCAGCCCCCTGGTGAACAACCCGCTCACAAATGGTCGCCCGGCGATGATGTGTATGTGTAGATGAAACACGGTCTGCCCGGCGGCGGATCCGGTGTTGATCACGGTGCGATAGGCGGGATTTTCTCCGATCACCTGGCGGGCGGTCTTCTGCACGGTGAACATCATCCGGCTGACCAGTTCAGCATCCTCCGGCTGCAAGGCATCAAGCGAGGTGATGTGTACACGCGGGATGACCAGCAGGTGCACCGGCGCTACCGGGTGAATGTCCTGGATGACGATCACATCGCTGTCTTCGTATACCAGGTCAGCGGGGGCGGTATTGTTAATGATGGCACAAAAGACGCAGTCAGACATGATCCAGAATTGGTTGCAAGATTCCTGCCTTAAGGTTTCCTTCATTATAGCCTGCAACTGACTGGCAGGGAAGATGAATCACCAAGAAAAGGTTGTACCCATGAAAAGGTTGTACCCATGAAAAGGTTGTACCCTTGAAAAGGTTTTTAAAAACCTTTTCAAGGGTGCACATTCAAGGGTGCACAAGTTGAAATCACCTTTTGTAGGTGAATTGATTGTGAATTATCTTGGTCTTGAAGTCCAAAGACACTGGGGTTTATGAACTTAGGGGGTTGCCGCCAACGGACGCCACAGCCAGAACCCGCCGTATCCAGTGCGCCCGAGCATACGGTTTTCCCAATTCGTCCAATCGTAGAACTGCCCGATCCCTGGCTGAGCGGGGTCGTAAAGCATCACCTCTTTGATCACCACGCCGTAGGGGGTATTGATATTGGTCACCGAGTACGCCCGACCCTCTTCATCTACACGTGTTACCACCAGCATGTGCTCAAAGCTGCCGCTGTCTCCGGCGAAAAGGTACAGAAAATCGCCCGGGTAAAGCGGATTGGCAGTGTAATCCACCTCGTTGAGAGGCAGTTTCTGTTCTATCTTCTCAAATTTCTCAGCCGGGAAAACGCTCTGCAGGAACTTCTCTCCATGTTGCGGTCGCGGATTGAGATACCAGAAATCGATGAGCTTGAAATCCTTGCTGACGATACCGGCGTTCTGCAGCAGCGCGAGCGAGAGCGGTCCGCACACGGCTTCAGGGGTGGCGTAGCCTGCCACAACCGTGAAGTTCATGCGTTTAACAGTGGCGAGCGCGTCTTCTGGATAAGGACTGATGTACGTTTGCGCGTCAGCGGCCAGCGCCTCCCGTTGAGCGTCGCTCAGGCTGCCCAGGTACCGTGCCGGCTCGGTCGGAGTGGGCAAAGCGGTTGGCGTTGCTTCAGCGGCGGTGGCTGTGGGGAGCAGTGGTACGGGCGTAGGGGTCGCCGGAACAGCGGTCGGGGTTGAAGCGGTCGGCGCGGCGCCGCACGCGCTGAGCAGCAGCGCGCCAATGATCAATACAGAGGGGAGGAGGGTGCGGGGCATCAAGGTCAATTGTAACCAAAAAAACAGCCGTCAACCTCTCGTTTTTCCGCGGGATGCGGTATAATCCACAGCGTTCGGGGCGTGGCTCAGTCCGGCTAGAGCACTCGGTTCGGGACCGAGAGGTCGGCGGTTCAAATCCGCCCGCCCCGACCAACAACCGCTGACATTCTGAAGAGAGGTCGGCGGTTTATTATTAGGGCAAGTATTGTCCCTGTTCCACAGCATCTCACTTTGTTCAACAAATCCACACTTTTAAGTTTGCTCCGCGACCCGCTCCCGACACTTCACCGCCGACTTCATCTGAGGTCGGCGGTTTGCTGTTATGATAGTCTCTTGATACTGCCGGATACAATAAACGATGCGCAAACTTAACCAGCCCGTTCTGATTGTTCTCGTCATCATCGCCATTCTTGCCATTCTCCTGGCGTCTTCCCTCGTTGCCAATCCCTCCCGCGGCGCGGTTCCCGACCCTTCGCTCGCTCCGTCGCTCATCCCCACAAGGAGCGTCACCCGGGACCTCGAGTCTTCATCGGTTATGACGGCAACCGCGCAGCCGACCCATACCCCCATTCCTCCCACCGCGTCTTCGATCCTCCCCACGTCAACCCCCTATTATCCACCGCAATCCTATTACATTCGCGATTTTGTCGGCAACCGCCAATACTACGCCCTGGGGTGCGAAGCGAGCGCGGCGGTGGACCTGGCGTGGTATTACGACGTCAACATCTACCAGTATGATTTCCAGATCAACCTGCCCATCTCAGACAACCCCGACCTGGGGTTTGTCGGCGATGTGAACGGACCCTGGGGGCAGATCCCGCCTTACGCTTATGGAGTGCACGCGGAACCGGTGGCAGACCTACTCTACAAGTATGGGGTCGAAGTGGAGGGCGGCAAGGGTTACAAGCTGGAAGACATCAAGGTCGCGATCTCACGATCCCATCCGGTGATCGTTTGGGTGATCGGCAACATGGTATACAGCGAGCCGGTGCCTTATGAAGATAAGTCGGGCAACATGACCATTGTGGCTCCATATGAACATGTGGTGATCCTCACCGGTTACGACATCGATTCGGTGCGATATTTGAACAATGGCAAATATGCTGATGTTCCCACCGAGGTTTTTCTCAACTCCTGGGGCGTGCTGGGTAACATGGCTGTTTTTCACCGGTAGGCAATCACTGACTGGAAGTTTAGCTGAAATTCAGATCAACAGCTCACTGGTTCACAGCGTTTCATCAAGCTCGACAATTCCATATTTACCCTTCGCTTCGCAGCCCCCCCACACACCGCCAACCAAAGTAGAGGTTGGTGGTTTCTTTTCATTAATTCTTGAAACCATCTCAAATAATCTCTATAATGGAATCAGTCACATCTCAATGCAATAAGCATCACAGCCCACAATTAACTGACAGTTCAATATCATGTGAGCCGGATTCATCGAGCAGGATGGATGTCTGGGAATATCCACCTTGCTCATACGGATTGGAAGATCTAGTATTTTCCAAACTGTTTCTACGAGGAGGTTTCCGATGAAGGTTTTCATGATCATAGCGATCGCTCTGGCGATCCTGTTCGGTTTAGGCTTTCTAATTGTTCCTGATTGGACCATTCAGCTCTATGGCGTGGAGTTGAACGAGCCAGGCCGCTTTGTCGCGCGATATTTGGGTGGTGCCCTTCTCGGATTGGGATTCACCTGGTGGGACGCCCGTTACGCGCGGGATCGTTCAGAACTGGTCCGCGGGGGTTTGTTCGGCGCCCTGGTTTTTGCGCTGACCGGGCTGGTTGTGACGATTTGGGATGGACTGGCCGGACCAGCGACGGATTTTGTCTGGATCAATGCGGTGATCTACGCATTCCTCACGGTAGGCTTTGGTCTGTTCTATTTCAAACAGCTCAATCGAAAATAACTGACCGGAAGATTCTGAATGATTCACAGGATCGACCTGACCGGTTATTGATTCAATCCTCAACAACATAATTTGATGATGATGCGTATTTATATTGGGGATTCCTGGTTTTTAAAACGGACAAAGGTCGACTCCCAGTGTTTTTTTTGTGATCTCGTGAGCGATGTGATCATCCTTACATCGCTCAAAACGGGTCATGTGGCCGAATAGGGTGGGGTTGCTCTGGATTAATAATGGCGATCCACAGCCCGTCTAGAATCATCTCCACCAATCATAGTGGAGGGCGGTGTTCTTTAATTCTTTCCCCATCCCTTTGACAGTCATGTTATAATAGAAAATATGTCCTATAGTATTGTACGCCTATCTCTGGCCCGCAAAAGCGCGATCGGATGCTTTCCTTTCGGCGCTCATTTTTCGATGCCTGCATCACTGATCACAGATTACGCGTCCCTTCACCTTACAGTTTTCGATTCGTTTCTTATTTGTTCCTTGGATTCAAATCCTGCCTCTCATTTCTCACTTCCCGGGTTGTTTACCACCCCGAAAAATCGTACAATGAGCTTGACGTGCGCCTTGTTCAACAGGAGGTGAACCCATGCCTGATCCAGCGCTGGAGATCAACAACCTGAAACTCCAGCTCAAACAGCGTGAAGCTGAACTGGCCATCCTCACGGGGGTGCAGATGCGTCTGGCAGACCGCCTGGAGGTGCAGGCGATCTACGACCTGGTCGGCGACCGCATCCGCGATATCTTTGATCCCGACGTGGTGATGCTTTCTACCTACGATTCGCTGACGAACACGGTCGAGCACCGCTATGCCATCGAAATGGGACAGCGTATCTACGCTCCGGGACACCTGCCGCCGGGCGGTTTCCGCTCACAGGTCATTAAGAATCGCGCCCCGGTTCTGGTGAACACCAATGTGGCGGAACTGGCTGCGCGGCTAGGTCAGCCGACCATCCCAGGCACGGTCACTCCTAAATCCTGGCTGGGCGTTCCCATGTTGGTGGGGGATCAGGTGACCGGCATCCTCAGTCTGCAGAGCATCACCGCGGAGAATGCCTTCACCGATTCAGAAGTGCGCTTGATGGAAACCCTGGCCGCTTCAATGAGTGTGGCGCTGGAAAACGCCCGCCTGTGGGCGGAGGAGCACCGTTACCGCCAGGTGCTGGAACACGAGTTCGAGATCGGGCGCAACATCCAGCAGGGATTCCTGCCGGAGACCATCCCGCAGCCGCGCGGCTGGGAGATCGCGACTTTTCTACAGCCCGCGCGCGAGGTGGCGGGGGATTTCTATGATGTGTTTCGTCTGCCCAACGGGCGCCTCGCGCTGGTGATCGCCGATGTATGCGACAAAGGCTTGGGTGCCGCCCTTTTCATGACCCTGGTGCGCAGCCTGTTGCGGGCGGTTTCCAACCTGGATCTTTACACAGGGGCTGAGGATCATACCCGCGTCAGCTGTGCGGAACGACTAAAGCGCGCGGTCTCTTTTATCAACAATTATGTGGAGGAAAACCACGGCAAGACCGGTATGTTCGCCACGATATTTATCGCGTTTTTGGATACCCACAGCGGCATCTTTAAATACGTCAATTGCGGGCACATACCGCCGCTTTTGGTGTCAGCTCAGGGAAGAATTCGCGCGCTCCCGCTCACAGGTCCGGCGGTTGGCGCCATTCATCACCCTGATTTCGTGGTATTGGAGGAGACACTTCAACCGGGAGAATTGCTCTTTGCTTACACGGATGGATTGACCGACGCGGAAAATGTGGATGGCGAATACTTTACCCCTGCCAGGCTGCTGCCAGTTCTAACCGGTAGCGATTCGCCCTCAAAATTGGTGGAGGAAGTGCGCTCAAGCGTGGAAAATTTCACCATAGGTGCGAAGCAGTTCGATGATATTACATTGCTGGTGGTCAGGCGAACACCATAGTAAATAGATCATCTTGGAGAGAAATGCGAAAAATAGTTCTTTTATTAATGGTGATTATGGTTCTTGGTTCTTTTGCGCAAGTGAGCGCGGATATCGCGCCTCCAGCGGAACCCCCGGGGGCAAACCCGATCCCGGGTAACACCTCAACCAATGTGCGTATGGTGGAGGAAACCGTTCGCATAGATGTACAGCCTCAAACCCGTGAGAACACACTGGGGCAGGCGCGGGTGAACGCGGAATTCATCATGCGCAACCTTGGCACAAGCGACGAAAAAATGGCGGTGCGTTTCCCGCTGGGGATCCCTAATGGCTGGGGAGACATTGCCATCATTGAAAAAATCGATGTGAGCATTGAAGGAAAAAGTGCGCCCACTCGCCGCATCAATGGAGAAGATCCGGCGGGATCCGCTGAGGAGGTGCCCTGGGCGGAATTTGATGCGGTCTTTCCTGCTGGAAATGATACGCGCGTGACGGTGGCTTACACCCTGGAAGGCGCAGGAGAAACGCCCTACATCTGGTTCAACTATATCTTTTCTTCCGGCGCGGGCTGGAAGGACACTATTGGTAAAGCTGATCTGATCGTTTCTTTTCCATACGAGGTCAATGAATTGTTTCTCCTGTATTGCATCGATAATCTTTACAATTGCACCATTCCAGGTGGGGTGATCAAGGGGAATCAGATCACCTGGACCTATACCGACTTTGAACCGGAGGCGGAGGATAATTTCATGATCGCCTTCGTCGCGCCGTCCGTCTGGCAGCAGGTGCTGCTGGAGCAGGAACGCGTCGCGGCAAATCCAAATGACGGAGAGGCGTGGGGCAGGCTGGGAAAATTGTATAAGTCCCTCATCTTCTCCCCGCATGGCTGGCGCGGATTTCGAAATTATTACTACAAGGCGGATCCGGGTGTGGAGCAGCTTTTTCAACTCTCAGATGAGGCGTACGGGAAATCGGTGAGCCTGTTGCCTGAGGACGCCCAGTGGCGCGCCGGTTACGCCGAGTTGCTCGGGTATTATGCTGAATTCGCCGGTTACGAAGGTGTTGATACGCTGGCTCTCAAGATCAAGGCATTGCAGGAACTGCACATCGCGTTGGAACTGGCACCGCAGGACGAAAAAGTGCGTGAGATCGCTTACGGTCTCACCTGGCCGCTTGACCCGGGACTGGTCGAAAACGGTGACAAATTTGATTTCCCCTGGCTGACTGCCACGCCTGTTCCTACGCCAGTGATTCAACAGCCTGCGACCCCGAGCGTTCAATCAACACCAACTGTCATCACAAATCCAACGCAGCGGGTGGAGACCACCACCACGTCTGTGCCACCTGAGGTCGATCCAACCGCGATCCCCGCGGCTGAAACAAAAAAACCACCGCTTTGTGCCAGCGCGATCCTATTTCCGTTTCTCATGCTGCTGGGTATAAAAATGGAGCATAATAGGAGCAGAAAGCCTAACCCCTGATGCGTGCCCGGTTTCAAAGCCCTGTTTTTAGATTTGTCCTGATATTTGCCCTTCTGCTCCTGCTTAGGGTGCCTTTCTATTTCACCCATCACGTTCAGGAGGATGCCTACATCAGCCTGCGTTGCGCTGAAAACCTGGTTGAAAGCGGCGTTTATGGATTTAACCCGGGCGAGAGGGTCAGTTCTTCCACCTCTCACCTGTACGTTTTCCTCGCCGCGCTTGTGCGCCTGGTGGCGGGTCACTCTGCTTACCTCCCGGTCATGCTCGTGATCAACACTTTGTTCTTCCTTGCCGGTGCGTTTTTCATCTCGCGGGTGTTGCTCGAAGAAGAAAAACAACAACTTTTATTGTGGGTGTTCATCTCATTACTGCCCATGGGGTTATTGATCAGCTATTCCGGCATGGAGACTTCGCTGCTGGTCTTCATGGTTGGAGCAGCCATATATCTCGCCCATCATTCACGTAACCGGTCGTTATTGTGGCTGGTCCTGGCGCTTCTGCCATGGGTGCGGCCTGATGCTGTAGCCTACGCCCTGCTGATCGTTTTCTGGGTAAGCGTGCGTGAACGCCGGCCGGACTGGAGAGGTATGGCAGCGGCGTTGAGCGGTCTGGCGGGGTTGCTCATTTTCAACCGCATCTATTTCGGTGCATGGCTGCATCAATCCATTAATGCCAAGCTGCTGATGCGGCACGGCTTTTCAATAAAAGGGATGTTGCAGAACCTGGGCACCGTTTTTATCGGACAGACCGATGGCGGGATCTTTGCACCGATCCGCACCAGGTTTTTGAGTGGATACGGAGTGCTATTTCTGTTCATCATACTCACAGCCATCGTCATTTTCCTTTGGAAGCATCGCAATGACCGCAAGATGTTGATCATCGGTCTGGCCGTTGCAAGTATGGCGATATTGATCCCCTTGGCTTATGCTTTCGGCGGTGTGCTGTACCAGTGGTATTTCTGGCCTTCCTCCTTGCTGGGATATGCGATCCTGCTCGCCGTTATCCTGAAAATCACCCATTCATCAAAATACTTCGTAAAAGTGACCCATGGATTGCTCATCCTCGCTCTGTTCTTAGGTGCGCTCGCGCAATGGGCGTTCTCCTACTCCTGGGGGATGAAGGAATACGCCTACCGCGGCGGGATCGGGGTGTGGCTGCAACAACACGCGGGAAGAGGTGATCGTGTCCTGCTCGAACCAGCCGGGTACATCCCTTACTATTCTGACCTGTATACTTACGATGAGGTCGGCCTGGTCTCACCCCAGGTGGTCACGTATCGTCAGGCGTACGACCTGCGCTGGTGGCCGGAATTTGTGATGGATTACCAACCTGAATGGATCATCCAACGGGCGCACATCACCCAAGACACCACCTACCAGGGTTACCGGTTGACCCGAGAAGAGAGTGCCTGGTTTCACCAGAATTACGAGTTAGTGGCCAGTTTCTCATTTGTTCCTGAAGATTACACGGTTTCGCCGATCCTGGTTCGCTTGCTCATGCTTGGCCAGGTGGATGATTATTATGTGTTTTCACGTAAATAAGAATCCGGCCGAAGCCGGATTTCTCAAGTGTTCTTACTTTTTGAGTCAAATTGCACTCAATGCGAATGTGATCAGTAAGATCTTACAGATCTTTCCAGAGTGTGGCAAGGATGAGGATCGCAAATGCGACCACAACGAGCCAGAATGACAGACCATCAGATAAGAAACCGCCCAGCTTTCCGATGACCCCGATCACTCCTACGATCAACGCGACAACCCATGTTACAACCTTCGGTGGTGTAAGTTTCATTGTGTTCCTCCTTGATTATTAAGATTAGACCAGTGGAACTGATCACTAGTTCTCATTTTACAAAATTTAAAATTAATTACAATAGTATTGCTATTTGAACCATAACCCGCTCACCAGATCAGTAGCGGATTTCTTTACCACGATTCGCATGGTCACTTTGGACCCGGCATAATTAACACCATAATTCAGACCATAATATTCGCCCTGGTCTTCAATGTTCAATAATTCAACACTTTCCACAGACCCCAGCTTTCCGTATTGCCCGGCGATTTTGGAAAAAACATCCTGGGTGATCGCACTGCGCATGGTCTCATCGAAGTTTGTGACGAACACATCGTAATCATTCGATTCGATCCCTTTGAGGATGTTGTCTGCAATCGGCTGAAGTGTTGCTGAAAGTTGCTCTGCCTCGTCGCCTTCGATATAAGTTATTTGCGGCTGTGCTGCGCAAGCGCCGAGCACCATCAAGCTCGATATGATGACCGCAAGTAGGAAAAACGATTTTCTATTCATATATTGTCTCCGATCACAAGATTTTATTATTTAGTATAACGGGAAATCATCTGATGATGAACGAAAGTACTAAAAACAAAAGTTGAACCATTACCTAAATAATCTTTATAAATAACTCAAAAAAATAAAAATATATTGAAAAAACTATTGACATAATTTAACATCCTTGCTAAAATAATAAAAATTGATCATCTGATGTTGTTGAAAAGAGGAAAGATGAAAAAAGTCTCCATACCGGTAAAACCAGAAAACAAATTAAACATCAAATCATCCGAGGACCTTTATATAGAGGGTTCCAACAGCGGCTTAATGACAGCGGTGGTAAGGCAGAGTGATTCGTTCCGTTATACAGAATACGCTGGCAAGGGTGAGGTAAAAGTCACCAGTGATTGCTGGTTATCTATTCCTGCGGCGATGCCGGTGACGATCGAAAAGGTAGGTGGCGATGCTTCCCTGACCAACCTTGCCACCCGTATCATTATCGGTAAAGTGGGGGGTGACCTGGTTCTGCAAAACCTCGACGGTGCGTCCATTGAAGCGGTGGGTGGAGATCTGCACGTTAATTCTCCCGGGGGAGAGGGTCTTGAAATCGTTCGAGTGGGAGGAGACCTTTATGGTACATCCATCCAGTCATTATCAGTGCGCGCGGTTGGCGGTGATGTTTTCCTGCAACAGGTTAGTGGTGCGGTGAACCTTACTGCGGGAGGGGATATTGAGATCGAGTTGACTGTGCCTGAACTACCGCTGATCTCGGTTACTGCTGGCGGTGACGTTTGTCTGGTCGTGCCAGGTGATGCAAGGGGTCAATTGGATTTGCATAGCAAAGGGTACGAAATTGGTGTTCACGCCGGTGAACAACAGGGTGATTGGGAAGAAGAGCAGTTGTCGCTTCCATTGGGAGAGGGGGGCAACCCGGTGAGACTGACCGCGGGTGGAAAGGTCACCGTTACTGACAAAGCCGATCTTAATCGTGACAATACTTCAGTGATTAATGACTCCATCAACGATTGGAAAACTTTTGGCGAGGAGATCGAAAAGCAGATTCGTGAAAGTATCGGGTCAGCTATGAACAATATTCACTGGGCCACCCGTTCGGCGTCAGACGCGGGAGACAAAGCGCGCGTGAAGATGGAAAAAGCCAGGCGGAAGATGGAAGCAAAAGGTGTGAGTATTGATCACACTGGTGTGAATGTGAACCAAAATGGAAAGAATGTGGGGATCACTTTCGGGACGCCGGGTTCAAAACCGGAGACGGAAAAATCTGGCGTAAGTGATGAGGAACGATTGCTTGTTCTAAAGATGTTGCAGGACAAGAAGATCACAGCGGATGAAGCGGATAAATTATTATCCGCCCTGGAAAAATAAAGGAAAAGCCTGATGACTTCAGATGAATCCCGACTTGAAATCTTAAAGAAAGTGTCTGATGGAACTCTTACCATTGAAGAAGGCGCCGACCTGATCGGTATACTGGAAAGAGGTAGAGAAGCCCAACAAAGCGAACCGTTTATCGCTGAGGCAGAGGTTGTTGAACCGCCACAAGAGTTTGTCTCAAACCGTGTTTCTGGCTGGTGGAAATTCCTGTGGAGTCTGGTATTGATCGGAGGGGCAATTCTCACCGGTTTTTCCGCGTTTTGGGCGTACCAGGGATACCAGAAGGCAGGTTTGGGGTGGGGGTTCTGGCTGGCGTGGATTCCATTTATCCTGGGCGTGTTGATCATGTTATTTGGATGGGTATTGCTGGAATCGCCATGGCTGCGTGTGAATATAAAAAGCCGGGATTCTGGTAAATATCAAAAGATTGCTTTTGCCATTCCCTTACCGCTTAAATTAGCCTCCTGGGTTTTTCAGAAATTTGGAGCTCACATGCCAGTGGAGGTGCAACGACAGGGGGTTCCTGAAATGCTCATGGAAATCGAGAGTTCGCTAAAACGTGGTGAGCCATTCGAGATCGAAGTGGAAGACAAAGAAGACGGAGACCAGGTTTATATTTCAATTTCGAGATAAGTAGCTCACCTCTAGTTACCGGACATGAGAAGGCAGGGTTAATTTAGGTTGGGTATAATTTTCCCATGCGCAAACGGTCATTAATTACTGCTTCGTTATGGGTCTTATGCCTGGGGTTTCTTCTTTCTACGGTTCCAATCATTGGCAGAACGCGGGTCGAGATCCCATTTACGAATCCATCCGGCTATTCGGGAAATGTGGTGTTGTCATTCCCCGAGCGGGTTTTTGCCGGGGATCGCACACGAATATCCGCCACCATCTCACAGTTGGATGTAGAAAACCTACTCGACATAGTGAGGTTAACCGGACGCCTGGAAGCAGGATTTGACGAAATTGAACCCGGTGGAGAGGTTGAAGTGAATCTGCAACCCGGATCACCGATCCGGTTTTCCTGGAAAGTTCGCACAGCGAAAAACTCAACTTATCCTGGAAATCTATGGTTATGGCTGGAAGCAAACGGTTCCCGGGATTTGGTCCTGGCAAGGGAGTTAACCCTTGAATCGCGGTATTATCTAGGAAGACCGGTGAAGGTTTTTCGTGGGCTCTTTGCTTTGTTGCTGGTGGTTTCTGGCTTTGTGTTCCTTTTTGATCTTCATCGCAAGAATCAATTTTCTAGCAATAAATAAAAATTCCCACCTCAAAATCGTTTGTACATTTTTTCAGTTATGATAAAATTTTCTGGTTATAGATACCAATCCCGTTAGGAGCCTGAATGCTTCACGAGTGGTTGTACCTGGTTATTTTTCTGGCGATATCCATGTTCATACCAGCGATTGCTATCGGTATGGCAGCCCTTTTATCCCCTAAAAAACCTGCACCAATCAAAAATTCCATATACGAATGTGGTATTGAAACCTATGGCCCCACAAAGATCCAGTTCAAAGCCCAGTATTACCTGTACGCCATCCTTTTCCTGGTTTTTGATGTCGAAACTGTCTTCCTGTTCCCGTTCGCGGTTGCCTACAATAAATTATTATTATTTGCAGTAGTTGAAGTGATCATTTTTGTGATTATCCTTGGAGCCGGGCTGGCTTATGCCTGGCGCAGAGGAGCGCTGGAATGGTCTTAAACGGACTAATGGTGAGAGATCATGTCATTTATCGCTGACCCGGTAAGCTTCATCACCAACTGGTTGAACAGCCTACTTTCGGGATGGGGAATCCCGGACATGTGGGTGCAATTCATCATGTTCATTATTGGCGCCGGGTTGCTCGCTTTCGGTGCCATGATCTTCACGATCGGCTTGATCTGGCTGGAACGCAAGCTCGGCGGGCGTATTCAGGACCGCATTGGCCCCAACCGCATCGGGCCATGGGGCGTGTTTCAGCCCATCGCGGATATGTTAAAGATCTTCACTAAGGAGTACATCACTCCAATTGGTGCAGACATCCTGCTATATAACCTCGCGCCCATCCTGGCGATGGCTGCCGTGCTTGGACTTTGGGCTGTGATCCCGTTATCCTCAACGGCATATGGAACGAATATCAATGTCGGGGCGTTGTACCTGATCGGTATCGGTGCAATTGGCGAATTGGGGATCATTCTGGCTGGTTTCAGTTCCAACAACAAGTATGCGCTGCTGGGTGGTTACCGAGCGGTCGCCCAATTGCTGAGCTACGAAGTACCCATGGCGATCACTTTGCTCATTCCAGTGATGTTCGCCGGGTCGATGGGGCTGAATGATATCGCGGGGGCGCAGAAGGTGGCGTTCATCTTCCAGGCGCCAGTTGCCGCGCTGATCTTCTTCATCGCCGGCATTGCTGAAAATGGCCGCGCACCATTTGATCTGATGGAAGCGGATTCAGAGATCGTCGCCGGGTACAACATTGAGTATTCCGGCTTGAAGTTCGGCATGTACTACGTGGCTGATTTTCTCCATGCTTTTACGTCTGCGCTGCTCTTCGCCACCATCTTCCTGGGCGGCTGGCGCGGGCCGGGAGCTGAGCAATACCCTATCCTGGGATTTGTTTACTTGTTTGTAAAAACGGCTGTGGTCTACCTGCTCACGGTCACCATTCGTTTTACAGTGCCCCGTTTACGCATCGATCAGGTGATGGCATTCAATTGGAAATACCTCACCCCGTTGGCGCTTTCCACGTTGCTGGTGACAGCGCTGGTGGATAAAATTGCTCCAGCAGGGCAGGGTTTGCTGCGTATTATCTTGCTGCTGGTCGCTAATGTGCTACTGTTCCTCCTTGCTGATAGACTGGTCACTCTATATCGCAAAAATCACCAGAAACTGCGCAAGGTTGTGAGTGAATTTCGTCCTGTTCCGGTTACGATCAGGCCGTCAGTTGCCGCGGATGAGCCCGAGGTGCAATCATGACGGTGATGCAGTTGATCTTCCTCCTCAACGCTGCGGTGACGATCATCGCCGGAATTATGATGTCAAGAGTACGCAGGTTGCTGCATGCCGCGCTGTGGCTGGTTCTGGCGCTGTTTGGAGTAGCGGTCACTTTTGGGCTGCTTGAAGCCAGTTTCCTCGCGATCGTACAGGTTGTGGTTTACATCGGTGCCATCGCGATCCTCATCCTGTTTGCCATCATGCTGACGCGCGGCGGTACGGATGACACTTACGATAATAGCAAGCGCTGGATCATCTCTCTCGTTGTGGCGCTAATCGCACTTGGCGGTATTCTGCTGGCGTTGTTCACCTGGCCGCAAGGGCAGGCATTAACCACACCTCTCACTGCCGCTCAACAGGATATTGGCGCGATCGGTATCGCTCTGCTCGACCCTGAAGGGTACCTGATCCCGTTCGAGATTTCCTCCATTCTGTTGCTGGCTGCATTGGTCGGGTCGATCTATGTTGGTATCGAGCACAAAGGAGAGGAGAAATGATCCCGCTTTACTGGTTCCTCATCCTTTCTGCGGTGCTGTTTAGTATCGGTATTTACACGGTGATCACGCGACGGAACACCATCACCATTTTGATGGGTGTTGAATTGATGCTGAACGCCGCGAATATCAACCTGTTGGCGTTCTGGCGTTATCTGTACATTGATACGGGTAACCTGGACGGTGTCATTTTTGCCTTGATCATTTTTGTGGCTGCCGCCGCCGAGGTAGCCGTTGGGTTAGGACTGATCATCTCGGCGTACCGGCGGCGCCAGTCGGTGGTCGCTAACGATCTGGATGCGCTGAAAGGGTGATGCGTTTAAACCTATGTTGTCATTGAACTCACTCATCTGGTTGATCCCTGTTCCGCCCCTGGTCGGTTTTATTCTGATCGCACTTTTTGCTTACCGCTCAAAAAGCGCCTCCCACACGCTGGGTGTGATTGGGGCTGCTCTTTCCTTTATCGCCAGCATGGTCGTGTTCGTAAAAGCCATCACCACCGAGAATCTGGCCGCTACCCCCATGGGCGGTTCAATCAACTGGCTTCCAGCAGGTGACTCGTGGTTGAAAATTGGTGTCATGGTCGATCCCCTCACAACAGTGATGCTCTTCTTTGTTGCCTGGACGATCCTGATGATCTTCATTTACAGCATCGGCTATCATAATTTTGGTCAACCGGTGGGTAAGCACGATCGCCCGGGATTGCCACCGGAAGGTGCGGAAGTGGTGGAACATGGCAAGGTACACAAGGTTCCTTCCGTGGAACCGATGTACGCCAGGTTCTTCGCCCTGTTGAGTCTTTTTGCATTTGCCATGTACCTGTTGGTGGTCAGCGATAATTTACTGACGCTGTACATCGGCTGGGAGATCATGGGGTTCTGTTCCTACTTCCTGATCGGTTTTTGGTACGGGAAGGAATCTGCGCGCAAGGCCGGGATTAAGGCCTTCATTACCACCCGCATCGGTGATGTGTTCATGCTTCTTGGTATGGTAGCGCTCTATTCAGTTACAGGCACACTGAATTTCCATGAGATCTTCAGCAATCCGGCCACAATGGATATGCTAGCCAACAGTACCTCACCGGTATTCGGGTTAACCTGGTCAGCGTTGATCGGCATCCTCTTGTTCTGTGGGACGATCGGAAAATCCGCTCAATTCCCGCTTCACGTTTGGCTGCCCGACGCGATGGAAGGACCTACACCCGTCTCAGCGATGATCCACGCCGCCACGATGGTTTCTGCCGGTGTTTATATGAGCATTCGCGTATTTCCGATCATGTCAGCCGGCTGGACGGCTGGTGAGCCCTTGACCACGCCGATGCTGGTGATGGCAGTGATCGGTACATTTACCGGGTTGTTCACTTCCACCATCGCGGTCGCGCAAAACGATGTAAAACGCGTGTTGGCTTATTCAACGATCTCGCAGCTGGGGTACATGATCGCCGCCCTGGGGATTGGTGCCTATGTTGCGGCGGTGTTCCATTTAATGACGCATGCCTTCTTTAAAGCCCTGCTCTTCCTGGGCTCCGGATCGGTCATTCACGGCATGGAACACGGCGTCCTGCACACCGGCAAACATATCGATCCGCAGGACATGCGCAATATGGGCGGGTTGAAAAATAAGATGCCGATTACGTTTTGGACCTTCCTCGCCGGCGGTCTCGCGCTTTCCGGTTTCCCGCTGATCACAGCCGGATTCTGGTCGAAGGATGAGATCCTTACCGGTGCTTTTTCCGGCGGACACATTGTGATCTTTATCGTGCTGGCGATCACGGCTTTTATAACAGCGTTTTACACCGCACGCCAGATCACCCTGGTCTTCCTGGGAAAACCACGCACCTCTGCGGCTGAACACGCATCTGAATCCAGAATGGTGATGACGATACCGCTGGTGATCCTGGCGATATTTGCCATCTGCATCGGCTGGGTCGGAATTCCGCAAGCCTTCCCGGGATTGGGTCAGATATCTCCTGCATGGTTCCAGGAATTCGTGGGGACAATGCTTCTGCACCCGGCGCATGAAGAAGCGCATAGTTATGTTCCCCTGATCGTCTCCATTCTCGTTTCATTGGGCGGATTGTTATTGGGCTGGTTGACCTATCAGAACCAGACCTCAGCCCAGGCAAAAGATCCACTTGAGGCAAATCTCGGCAGTGTGTTTGGCGTACTTAGGGACAAATATCGCATCGATGAGCTTTATCAGAAGGTGTTCATCAATCCTTCGCTTTGGCTGGCAGAAAAGGTGGTATACCAGCTCTTTGACCTCAAGATCATTGATGGAGCGCTGCATGGATTGGCTGCGTTTGGGATGTGGCTGGGTAATCAACTGCGTTATAAATTTGATGTACCAGTGATTAATGGAACCGGAGACGGGTTGGCCGGGACCACCCGCGGAATGGGCGGTTTATTGCACAAACTGCAAACCGGCAAGGTGCAGCAGTACCTGGCAGTAGCTATTGCAGTAACCGTGATAGCTGGATTGATCATTCTATCGCTCGTGATTTCGGCGTGAGTTGGACGGTTAATGAATTTCTTGACTGATCATCTACTTTCCTGGATCCTCTTTTTACCCGCTATTGGTGCGCTGGTATTGTTGTTCATCCCGGGAACAAAAACAAAAACGTTGAGGGTCGCATCCCTGGTGATCAGTTTGATCCCACTGCTGCTGACACTTCTCTTGTGGGGATTGTTTGGCAAAGCAGATCGAACATCCTTGTTCAGCTTTGAAGAAATGTACCCTTGGTTCCCGGCGATCAATGCAAGTTATCACCTGGGGATTGACGGAGTTTCTCTGGCCATGATCCTGCTGACCACCCTGTTAACCCCGCTCGCGATCCTGACCTCTTTCAACATTAAGGAGCGGGTAAAGGCGTTCATGATCCTCTTCCTGGTGCTGGAAACAGGGATGCTGGGTGTATTCATGGCGCTTGATCTGATCCTTTTCTTCCTGTTCTGGGAGATCGGATTGGTTCCGATGTACTTCCTCATCAACCAGTGGGGCGGAGAGAAGCGCAATTACGCCTCACTGAAGTTCATTCTTTTCACAATGGGGGGCTCGCTTGGTCTGCTCCTGGCCATCCAAATGATCGGTGTGGTGAGCGGTACCTTCGACCTGGTAACACTGATGAGCAGCTGGACCAGCATCCAGGGTGGTGAATTGTTCGGAATTCCTGCCCAGACAGTCAAGGCGATCGCCTTCTGGGCATTCGTGATCGCATTCGCGATCAAGGTGCCTATCTGGCCATTCCACACCTGGCTTCCGGATGCCCATACCGAAGCCCCTACCGGTGGATCGATGATCCTGGCTGGAGTGCTGTTGAAACTGGGCGCTTATGGTTTCATCCGTCTGGTGCTGCCGCTCTTCCCGCAGGAATCTGCGAGATTTGCCGGTTGGCTGGCTGCCCTCGCCACCGCTGCCATCGTCTTTGGAGCCTTATCAGCGGCCTCACAAAAGGATTTCAAACGACTGGTAGCATATTCGTCGATCAATCACATGGGTTTTGTGGTGCTTGGCATTGCCGCTGCAGCCTGGGCGGCAGGTCAATCAGATACAGCCATACGTAACAGTGCTGTTATCGCGCTGGACGGTTCGGTGCTGCAAATGTTCAATCACGGGTTGAGCGCAGCGGGAATGTTCTTCCTGGTAGGTGTTCTCTACGACCGTGCTCACACGCGTAAACTGGAAGATTACGGCGGTTTATATGCCATCCTACCGGTTTACGGCACTATTTTGATCTTCACTTCAATGGCCTCACTGGGGTTACCCGGGTTGAACGGGTTTGTTTCTGAATTTATGATCGTACGCGGAGTTTGGCCGATCTACACCCTGTTCATTGTCCTGGCCATGATCGGGTTGCTGTTCACGGGCGTGTACGTCCTCAAAGCGCTCAAGTTTACACTGCATGGTCCTCTCAACGAAAAGTGGTCAGGCAAGTTAAGCGAGATCAACCTGCGGGAAATTCTGGTGATTGCTCCATTGATGATTTTGATGCTCACGATCGGGTTATGGCCGTCCTGGATCCTGAACCTGATCAATTCAACCGTGATGACCTGGTTTTAGTAGGAGATAGATGCAAAATCCGATCCTCAGTATCCTCGCACTTCTTCCGCTGGCAGCCGCCATCTTCCTGCTATTCCTGCCGTCGGCCAAACGGAACCTGATCCGCGGAATTGCTTTGGGTACATCCATCATCACATTGATCCTCTCTGTGATCGTTTTCTTTGGCTACAACACCACCCTGGGCGGCTACCAATACGTGGTCAAAGCGGATTGGCTTCCCGCGCTCGGCATCTCTTTCCACCTGGGCGTAGACGGCATCGGCGCGGCAATGGAATTAATGGCCGGGCTGGTCGTTTTTAGTGGAGTGATGGTTTCGTGGCACATAGAAGACAGACCACGTGAGTTTTTCTCATTCCTTCTATTTCTGGCTTCCAGCGTATTTGGCGTTTTCGCCTCCCTGGATCTTTTCCAGCTCTTCATCTTCTTTGAACTGGCGATCTTTCCAAAATACCTGATGATCGTGATGTGGGGTTCACCAAAGACCAAAGAATATGGCGGTATGAAATTAACCCTGTACCTATTCCTGGGGTCGATGGTGGCTTTGGTGGGTGTACTGGCGATGTACTTTGGGTCAGGATTACGAACTTTCGATATGGTTGCCCTGGAAAATGCCGGTTTCGGTGTTGAATTCCAACGCCTCTGGTTCCCCTTCGTTTTCCTTGGTTTTGGTGTGCTAGGTGGTATTTTCCCGTTCCATAGCTGGGCTCCGGATGGACATGTTGCTGCGCCTACTGCAGTTTCAATGTTACTGGCCGGCGTTGAAATGAAGGTAGGCGTCTTTGCCGCCCTGCGCGCAGGTTTGATGCTGATGCCGGATGGGATGCGCATCTGGGCGCCTTTGATCATGGTGCTGGCAACCATCAACGTGGTTTATGGCGCATTTATCGCCATGATTCAGAAGGACTTCAAATACGTCATCGGTTTTTCTTCGGTTTCTCACATGGGGTTGGTTTTCATCGGTTTTGCGACCTTGACGCCTGAAGGTCTCACCGGCGCCGGATTACAGATGTTCTCACATGGCATCATGACAGCTCTCTTCTTTGCTGTGGTCGGAATGGTATACGATCGTGCGCACACCCGTAACATAAGTGAATTAGGCGGATTATTCAAATTCATGCCAATTGCTATGCTCGGCTTTGTGGTCGGTGGCCTGGTTTCCATGGGCATGCCTGGTTTTTCCGGTTTTATTGCTGAGCTACCCATCTACATGGGAGCGTGGAAGTCTTATCCGGTTGTGGCTATTATTGCGGCTTTATCCATCGTGATAACCGCAGCGTACATTCTGCTGGTTGTCGGGCGGGTTTTCTTTGGAGAACCCCCGCAGCCGATCAAGGCGGGAATGACCGACATCTCTACCATGGATAAGATCGTGGTGATCATGCTTTCGTTGATCATGTTCGTGATCGGGTTGTTCCCCTCCGTGCTGGTACCTGTAATAGAGTCAGGTGTCAAACACATTCTGGTAATTGTGGGAGGCGCCTGATGCCTGAACTTACTGGAACGATGATCGTTTCGCTCATTCCCGACATCGGATTAATGATCCTGGCATTTGCATTGCTGGGGTTGGCATTAACTAAAAACGAAAAACTGTTTACTCACCTTGACTGGATCACCGCAGCCGGTTTTACAATCATTGCGGTACTGGCGTTCATTTTTGGACGCCCGGGTGACGAACCGCAATTGTTATGGGGAGGGATGCTCCGTATCGACCGGGTAGGGTTCATCTTCAGCCTGTTGGTACTGGTAGGCGGCGCGCTTACCGCCATCTTTGCCGGTACAGATGCTACTGTTGGCAAGAAACCTGAATTCTATTTACTGCTCACATTAGCCTCCATCGGTCTCTCCATGATGGGCACGTCGTCGAACCTGATCATGCTTTATCTCGCTATCGAAACAGCTGCGACACCTTTATATGTGTTGGCTGGCATCAAGTACCGCGAAGAATGGTCGGTGGAATCCGGTATCAAATATTTCCTGTTCGGTGGGATCTCCTCCGCGATCATGCTATACGGCTTCAGCCTGCTTTATGGATTCGCAGGTACAACCAAAATCTACGGTTTATTGAATGCCATGCAGGCGAACCAGACCCCGACAGCAGCGATTGTTCTGGCTTCCTTCATGGTTTTGGCCGGTTTTACCTTTAAAATCAGCGCGTTTCCATTCCATTTCTGGGCACCTGATGTATACCAGGGAGCGCCCACACCGGTAGCCGGTTTTCTCTCAACAGTATCCAAAACCGCGGGCTTTGTCGCTTTGATCCGTGTGCTGGTAAACGTTTTCGGCGTGGAGAACTCGAACGTCTGGATGATCGTCCTGGCAGTGCTTTCTGTTGCCAGCATGTTCATTGGCAACCTGTTGGCGATCCCACAAAAGAACCTTAAACGTATGATTGCTTATTCCTCTATCGCCCAAGCCGGGTACATCCTGGTGGGCGTGGCATCTGGTACTGATTTCGGCTTCACAGGGGCGATCTATTACCTGGTAGCCTACCTGGTGACAAACCTGGCCGTATTTGCTATCATCAACTGGGTTGAGTATGAAACCGGTTCAACGGAGATCAGCGCATTTGCCGGTTTAAACCGGCGTGCACCAGGGCTGGCATTTCTACTGATGATCGCATTATTATCATTAGGTGGGGTACCGCCGTTAGCTGGCTTCTTTGCCAAGGTACTTGTTTTTGGTGCTGCAATCGATAATGGGTTGGTCTGGCTGGCCATCCTTGGTATTCTCAACTCAGTGATTGCCCTTTACTACTACTTAAGGGTGATGAAAGTGATGTACGTCGATCAACCTGTGGTCGAAATGAAAGTGGACAAACTCCCACTGATCTGGGGGGTTGCACTGGCGGTGTGTGTGGTCGGCATCGTAGTGTTGGGTGTCATTTACACCCCGTGGTTTAATTTCATTTCTCTGGCTGCTGCCGGTTTCTAACCCGGTTAACTTCCGTCATTCGGCGCTATGATATAATCGGAAATCATGCCTGACCGGACTACGAAACAACACATCAGCCCGCAAGAGAAGAAGAATATGCTTCTCGTCGCGTTATTGGGGCAGATTGGTGTTCTCACACTAGTGATTGTGTTGGCGGCCGCTTTTGGCGGCCTCGCGTTAGACGCGAAATTGGGCACCAAGCCCTGGTTCACCATCGGATTACTGATCGCCAGCATACCGGTCTCACTTTTCATCATGATTTGGATCTCGCGAAAAACGATTACAAAGATCAAAGCTACCAATAGCGCAACGGTTGAAAAGGAGGAAACGATTGGAAAAGAAGCGTAAATGGCGTTGGGGTAAACACCGTTGGATAATGTTCGCACTGATCATCCTCAGCGTGGTTGGTGTCAACCTGATCGCCCCTGTTCAGCCGCATATCCAGGTGGCTGCTGAAAACCTCAGCGCAAAACCTTTGTTCTCGTTACCTGTTATAGGTGATTTTTATTTGACCAATACGATCACTGCGATGCTGCTACTGGATGTAGTCATCATTCTGATCGCTCTTGGTGTTCGTAATTCTGCCAAAAAGAATGAACTGGCGCCAAAGGGAATTGGCGGTATTTTCGAGATGCTAATCGAAATGCTATACAACCTCACGGAATCCACGGCTGGAAAATATGCCGCACAAATATTCCCGTGGTTTGCCACCATTTTGATCGTGGTTCTGTTTGCCAACCTGATGAAACTTATCCCCGGCTTTGAGACCATTGGTTTACTGCACCATAGTGAACACGGTTACGAGACCCTCGCCTTGGGAGGTAACTGGTTCACGGTGATCAACCAGCAAGCGAAAGAGGGAGGGTACATCGTGACCCCATTCCTCCGCGGCGTTTCAACCGACCTGAACTTCACACTCGCGATCGCGTTGATTTCAGTGGTGATGACCCAGGTAATTGGGGTCAGAGCACAGGGTTATCACTACTTCGGCAAGTTTGTAAACGTCAGCACGATGTTTAAGAAACCGTTCTTCGGTTTTATGGATTTCCTCGTGGGTTTATTGGAAACCATTTCAGAGTTTTCAAAGATCCTTTCGTTTACATTCCGGTTGTTCGGGAATATGTTCGCCGGAATGGTCTTAATGGCTTTGGTGGGTGTAATGATCCCAGTTTTCATGCCTTCCATGATCATGATGTTTGAATTGTTCATCGGCATCATCCAGGCTTTTGTTTTTGGAATGCTGACCATGGTATTCATGGCCCAAGCCACGCAGGGACACGCTTCAGAAGAAGAACACGCTTAAAACAAGATTTCAATAAGGAGGTAATGCAATCTTATGAGTGGAGACATCGTATTAGCGGCAAAATTTATTGGTGCAGGTTTATCCATGATCGGTGCTTTGGGGGCAGGCATTGGCATTGGTTTGAGCGTGCAGGGGGCGTTGGAAGGGATGTCCCGGAATCCTGATACATATGGAAACCTGTTAACGAACATGATCCTGGGTATTGCATTCTCAGAAGCCATCGCGATCTATTGTCTCGTGATCGCTTTCCTTATGCTGTTCGTGCTGTAATTCTCACTTAGGAGTTTACCTTGGAAAAACTGGGTTTAAACCTTGGGTTTTTAATTGTTCAAATCATAAGTTTTCTGATCATTTTCCTTGCACTCAAAGTGTGGGTGTATAAGCCGCTATTGAATGCCTTGAAAAAACGCCGGGAAACGATCGAAAAGGGACTTGAGGACTCACGCATTGCCGCTGAAGCGCGCGAGAATGCCGAAAAGGACGCTGCTGAGATCCTGGCACAAGCGCAAGCCAGTGCCGCGCAGGTCATTCGTGAAGCGAAAGAAAAGGCGGAACTGACCGCGCGGGAAGTAAAGGCAGGGATTGAAGCGGATATCGCAAAAACCCGCCAGGATGCCCTTGTGGAGATCGATCATGAGCGTGAACGGGTTTTGGGTGGGATTCGCGCCAATGTTGCCTCACTTGCGATCGCTGCCGCACAAAAATTGGTTGGCGAAGCATTGGATGAGAAACGCCAGCATGAACTGGTAGCGGAATTCTTCTCTGGGATAAAAGCCGGTCGCGTCACCATTTTGGAAGGCAAAGAATTTGAAAGCGGGAATGCTGAAGTGATGAGCGCTTTACCATTAACTGAAGATGAACAAAAATTGATCTCCGATGTAATGCTCAAAAAGCTGGGTGAAAAGGCTGAAGTTAACTTCAATGTAAATCCAGATATACTGGGCGGTTTGATTGTTAAAGTTGGTGATAAAGTGGTTGATGGGTCAGTGGCAGGGCAGATCCAGAACTTACGTAACTCTCTTAGTTGACAGGATTATTTAGGAGGGTATCGTGGATATTCTGAGCCGATACCCTCTATTTATTTAATGTAAAATTGATGCACAGATGAAACAAAAACAATTACCTGAATTAGTCAATCGTTTACCCATTGCCTGGGATTGCGAAGTGAATTTTCCCCAGGTGCTTGTTAACGGGATCCGGTTCGATTCCCGTGAGGTTACACCGGGCGATATTTTTGTAGCGTTCACCGGCGGAAATATTGATGGTCACGACTTTATCCAGAGTGCCATCAGCCGCGGCGCAATCGCAGTGGTTGGTACCCGTAACTTGTCACAACTTGAGGTACCTTACATCAAGGTCGAAAATTCACGAGAAGCGCTCGCCTATCTTTCAGCCGCGTTTTATGACAACCCCGCCAGAAAAATGACCGTCATAGGTGTGACCGGAACGGATGGTAAGACCACAACCGCCAACTTGATTTTCGAGATCTTAAAAGCCGCGGGTTCGCATACTGGACTGATCTCAACGGTGAACGCGGTGATCGGAGATAAGGTGATCGATACCGGTTTTCACGTGACCACACCAGAGGCGACCGAAATTCAACATTTACTGGCTGACATGGTGGAAGCCGGCATTACCCATGTGGTGTTGGAATCAACATCTCATGGGCTGGCACAGCACAGGGTAACAGCTTGTGAGTATGACATTGCCGTAGTTACCAACATTACTCACGAGCACCTTGATTACCATGGATCTTACGAGGAATACCGTGCGGCCAAATCGCGCATGTTTACCAGCCTGATTCAGACTCATGAAAAAGCCCATGGTAATCCACGTCTGGCGGTACTGAACCGGGATGATATCTCTTTTGATTATTTATCTGCGATCGTTAAAGCCAACCAGATCTCTTACGGCACACAAGGAAACGCTGACTTGGTGGCAAGTAGGATCACAAGCAGTATCAGTGGTGTGGACTTTGTGGTTTCAGGGAAGGGGATTAATAGCAATGTGCATTGTAATCTTCCCGGCAGATTCAACGTATCGAACTGCCTGGCAGCTATTTCGGTCACCCTTGGCCTTGGTATCGATATTGAGACCGCAGTAAGAGGGATTGACCAGCTTAAAGGGGTTCCGGGACGTATGGAAGCGATCAACATGGGGCAGCCATTTGATGCCATAGTGGATTTTGCGCATACCCCAAATGCCTTGAAGGTCGCTCTGGAGACTGCGCGCGAGATGAACAAGCAGAGGATCATCGCGGTGTTTGGCTCGGCAGGCCTGCGTGACAGACAAAAACGAAGGATGATGGCTGAAGTTTCCATAGGTCTGGCTGATATCACCATCCTTACGGCAGAAGATCCACGCACTGAATCGCTTGATGCAATTCTGGCAGAAATGACTGTCGCTGCTAAATCGGCAGGTGGCATCGAAGGGAGCACGTTTTTCCGAGTACCTGACCGGGGGAATGCCATCCGTCAGGCGGTGAAAATAGCAAAGCCAGGCGACCTGGTGATCGCCTGCGGTAAGGGGCATGAACAATCCATGTGTTTTGAAACCAAGGAGTATGCCTGGGATGACCGCACCGCGATGCGCGCTGCGCTGGCCGAATTATTAGGCATCTCCGGACCTGCCATGCCAATTCTTCCAACCTCATAAATAATCTTGCCCAACAAAAAAGATCCGGAGAAATCCGGATCTTTTCAATCTTGATATTGGGTTAGCGGCGCGAGTTGCGATCGTTGAACGAGCGGTTATTGTTTCTGCGATCTCCGCCACCACGACGATCACCACCACCTGTACGAGGGCGTCCGCCGCCGCTCTTGCCGCCTTTGTCATGTTCCAGGGCTTCTTCAGGTGTCCAACCTTCTAGGACAGCCTGGCGTGAAAGCCGGATCTTCCCGTTTTCATCGATAGCGGTGACCATCACGGTCAACTCGTCGCCCATCTTTACCACGTCTTCGACCTTCTCTACGCGTTCAGTATCCAGTTGTGAGATATGGACCATGCCGTCTAATCCGGGCAGGATCTGCACGAACGCACCAAAATCAGCGATCCTTACAACCTTGCCAGTGTAGATGTGACCAACCTGAGCGCTTTCAGTGAGGGCTTCGATTCGTTCACGTGCGGCGGCTTCGCTTTTACCATCGGTAGCAGCAATGAACACGGTACCATCATCATCGATATCGATCTTGACATTATTTTCTTCCTGGATGGCGCGGATGATCTTACCACCTGGTCCAATGATAGCCCCGATCTTGTCAACCGGAATGTGGATTGTTGTAATGCGGGGAACAAAGGAACGCAGTTCAGGTCTTGGAACGGGAATAACCTCGAGCATCTTATCAAGGATGAAGAGACGGGCATCATAAGCCTGCTTCAAAGCCAGTCTCATGATTTCGGTGGTGATCCCTTTGATCTTTATGTCCATCTGCAAGGCGGTGATGCCGTTATTTGTGCCAGCTACCTTGAAATCCATGTCGCCCAGGTGATCTTCAGCACCTTGAATGTCGGTCAAAACGACGTACCGTTCGCCTTCTTTGATGAGACCCATTGCCACACCGGCCACCGGGGCTTTGATGGGTACACCGGTATCCATCAGGGCGAGGGTAGAGCCGCATACTGAGGCCATCGAGGATGAGCCATTGGATGCCAGCACTTCAGAGACCAGGCGCAGGGTGTAAGGGAACTCTTTTTCTGATGGAATAACAGGAAGAAGAGCCCGTTCAGCCAGGGCGCCGTGTCCGACTTCGCGGCGGGATTGCCCGCGAAGCATCTTTACCTCACCAGTGGAGTAAGGCGGAAAATTGTAGTGATGCATGTATCGTTTGGAGTCGTTAGGGGATAGGGTGTCAATCTCCTGGGCTTCCTTGGGAGTTCCAAGCGTAGCCAGGGTCAGCACCTGGGTTTCACCACGGGTGAACAATCCGGAACCATGCGCACGCGGGCTGATACCGACCTCGCACCAGATGGGGCGGATCTCGGTCAAACCGCGGCCATCCGGGCGTTTGTTTTGTTCCAGAATGCGTGAACGAACTACACGCTTGTAGGTCTCTTCAAATGCTTCCTTGTATTCGGCGATCTCCTCAGGTTCTTCAGGGTCGGTGTACTCGACGATCACGTTGTCACGTAGAGTATTGATCGCGTCCTGCAGCTCATGTTTGGAATGCGGTGCATCGAGGGCAGCGTGGATCTCATCTGCAATTCGATGGCTGACCTTCTCCACCAGGGATTCATCAAGTGAGAACAGCTGTACTTCACGCTTGGGTTTTCCGACTTCCTTTGCCATTTGCAGCTGTGTTTCGACGATCGGTTGGATGGCTGCGTGACCAAATTGCAGCGCGGCAATCATGCTTTCCTCGTCGATCTCATTGGAACCGGATTCGACCATCAGGATTGCATCAGCTGTACCGGCGATGCGCAGATCCAGGTCAGATTGATCGAGTTGGGCATAAGTGGGATTGAGGATGAATTCACCATTAATACGGCCGACGCGAACCGCTCCAACGGGTCCACCCCATGGGATATCGGAGATCATCAGCGCGGCTGAGGCGGCGTTGATCGCCAGCACATCCAGTGGGTTTTCCCAGTCTGCGGAGAGGGAGAACATGATCACCTGAACTTCATTGCGCATGTCCTGGTTGAAAAGCGGGCGAAGCGGGCGATCTGTAAGGCGGGAGATGAGAATGGCATCGGTACCGGGTCGACCTTCGCGACGGAAGAAGGATCCCGGGATGCGTCCGCCGGCGTACATTCTCTCTTCATATTCCACTGTGAGCGGAAAAAAGTCCTGCCCGAGCCTGGGTTCGTTCCCCATGGTAGCCGCGGCGAAAACGACTGAGTCAGCAAACTGGACGGTTACAGATCCGCCAGCCTGTGCGGCAAGCTTGCCGGTTTCGAACGTCAAAGGACGCCCACCGACGGTGGTAATGTATTTCTTGCTTTCTGGTTTCATAAATTCTCCTAATTGTGTGTTTCCCGCCTGGTTAGGAACTGAAAGCTGAAGAGGACTAACTTGTGTCCTCGTCATTTTTCAATACCCAACCGGCGGCGATGGTTTTTTCCGCGCTTGGCGTAAAAATCAAAACGAGTAGAGGGCATCTACTCGTTTTTGTGTTTGCCTACTTGGTGCGGATATTCAATTTTTCGGTAATGGCGGCGAACCGCGCGAAATCGGTGCGTCGTAAATACGCCAGTAATCTGCGGCGCTGCCCTACCAGTTTGAGCAAACCACGCCTTGATGAATTATCGTGTTTGTTGGCGCGCAAGTGCTCCGTCAATTGCCTGATCCGGACAGTCAGGATCGCGATCTGAACATCAGCGGATCCAGTGTCGGTATCGTGCATGTGGTACTCTTCGATCAATTTCTGTTTTTCTTCCTTTGTCAATGCCATGACATCTGCTCCTAAATAGATTTTGCAAGTCGCCAGCCGGCAGGAGTATCCCACCGACAGGTCGAGTCATCGATGAAAATTATACCAGAGGTTGGCGGGATGAACAGGATAGATACAAATCTCTTGTATAAGCTACTGACGTTCACGTAAAGCAATACGCAATGATTCCTGCCTGGCAGGTGAGAAATATTCCATTGCTCTGCGAATGAAGCGTGCCATGGTAGGGTCAGTGGATAACGCTATGGCTTTCTTGAGAAAATAAACGGTTTCCACTTCAGAACGCCTGGCGAGATGTTGGATGATTATCAGAAGATCGTAGTGATAATCTTTTCCAGGGGTTATGATGAATGGGGTAATAAATGTAAAAATAGCTGGTAGATTCTCAAAATCCCTGTCATCGATCAGCGGGATGACCCCTTCAATGGCAAGTCGTGCCAGCCATTCGTCTTGGGCGGATTCCCACTCATTGAGGAGCTCCAACCAACGCTCTGGATTGGTCTTTCTGATCCCTATAGAAGCGTTTTGATGTAAAAAGGGAAGGATCTCCGGATGGATTGAAGCTTCTGACCAGGTGCGGATGCGGCTGATCACATCCTCTTCATGGGTCGGAGGTAATTTTCCCAGCAGCTGGGCGGCTAGTTGGCGCAATTCCACCTCCGGTTCCAGCCATAATCGGTCGATCAGTTCCAGCACGATCTGTGGTTCTTGCGCACAATATTGTGAAAGGGTGATGAGTATCTCCCGATTGAGGATCATGGGTGTATTGAACGCAGGAAGGGTGAACATCCCGGTGGGGGGGTCTCCCACCGGGTGGGTGTTATCTGCGTAGAATGCATAGATCTCGCGCAAGTCATGGATGAAAAGCGCCGTGTCCTGGATCTGCGGTATCAATAATCCAAGCTCTGTACGCAAACGGGACAGGTTAATGGCAGACATCTGGTTCAGATCAGTTAATAAGCCCGGGCGAAATACACCTTTTCATGCGCCGTTTCACCGCACACGACACACTTGCCATTTCCTCCTGGCTGTTCTATTGGAATGCAGCGGGTGGTGGCTTTGGTGTCCTCTTTCACTTTCGCCTCGCAGCCGGGTTCACCACACCACCAGGCGTATGCCCAGCCCTTTTCGACCGCTATTAACAATTCTTCGTAAGAGGCAGCATCAAAAATGTGACTATCGCGGAACGCGGTAGCGCGTTTCAGAAGTGAAGATTGAATGTTTACCAGCAGGTCGCTGACAGATTGATGGATATTATCCTGCGGGAGGAAGGATTTGCCTTCCCTGCCTGGAATATCGCGCCTGGCAGCCATGACCGACCCTTTTTCAACGTCTTTGGGTCCAATCTCAAGACGTAGGGGCACACCGCGTAATTCCCAATCGTTGAACTTGAAACCGGGCGTCACTTCGGTGCGGTCATCTACTTTCACCCGGATGTTATTTAATTCAGCGCGTATCTTCTCGACCACCGGCATCACCTTACTGCGTTCTTCATCATTTTTATAAATAGGCACAATGACCACCTGGATCGGCGCCAGTCTGGGCGGCATGATGAGACCCTGGTCGTCTCCGTGCGTCATGATGATCGCGCCGATAAAGCGTGTGGATACTCCCCATGAAGTGGTCCAGCAATATTGGAGTTCGTTGTTCACATCCAGGTATTGAATGTTAAAAGCTTTGGCGAAATTCTGTCCGAGCAGATGTGATGTGCCCGCCTGTAACGCTTTGGTGTCACCCATCATCGCTTCTATTGAATATGAATGGACCGCGCCGGCGAATTTTTCAGTATTGCTCTTCCTGCCCGGTATCACCGGTACAGCGGCATCATCCACAGCAAAACGTGTGTATACCTCCAGCATGCGCAGGGTTTCCTCTACTGCTTCTTTCTCTGTGGCATGCGCGGTGTGGCCTTCCTGCCAGTAGAATTCAAGCGTACGCAGGAAAAGCCGTGTGCGCATTTCCCAACGGACCACATTGGCCCACTGGTTGATGAGCAGAGGCAGGTCGCGGTATGACTTGATCCATTTTGAGTACATGTGACCGATGATTGTCTCAGAGGTAGGACGCACGACCAATGGTTCTTCCAGTTTTTCTCCACCCCCGATGGTCACGATGGCCAGTTCAGGTGAAAAGCCTTCCACATGTTCCTTTTCTTTTTCCAGAAATGACATGGGAATAAACAGCGGAAAAGCCGCGTTCACATGACCAGTAGCTTTAAACATGCCATCCAGGGATTGCTGGATGTTTTCCCACAAGGCCCAGCCGTAAGGTCGCACCACCATACAACCACGCACCGGTGCGTAATCGGCCATTTCTGCGCGCTGGATCACCTGGTTGTACCACTCAGAATAATTCTCACTTCGCGATGTTAATTTTTCGTTGCTCATCTTCACATCCTGACTATTAAGTTTTCGGACCATCATCCGATAAGATCAATGCAAACGCGCTGTCAACGGTTGGAACGATCTGGAATAGATCACGATCCTTCTCGCCGATGTAATTTCCCATGGAATTGAAAAATTGCGATAACACAGTGTTCCATTCATCTCCCACAACGATCAGCGGGCGGGGTGCCCGGCTGGCAATGATCATCTCGTTCCACATGACCATCAGCTCACATAATGTGCCCACTCCGCCCGGCATCACAATGGCAGCTTCACACGAATCGATCAGCGCGTACATCCTTTCGCGCAGTGTTACGAACTGGTGTTCTTCCTTGACCCAGCGATTGGCTTTAGTACCACGCCAGGCTTCGATTTCCTTACAGGTCATACCGATGACATGTCCACCGGCTTCATTACAACCTCGAGAGGCCGCTTCCATGATGCCGATATAGCCACCGGTAAGAACAGTGTGCCCGCTTCCGCCAAGTAAAGCACCCAGGCGAACTGCATCTTCATAGGCACGATCGCCCGGTTTGGCAGATGCTCCTCCAAAGACGGCCACTTTCATGATTCGCCGCCTTTTTCGGTTTTCGAGGCATCCCAGGTGCGATCGTAATTTTGCCGAAGTTTTTCAAGTATGGCAGCTTCCAGGTCGATGCCTGATACACTGGCTAATTGGAGCAGGTAAAGTGCTACGTCAGCCAGTTCCCCGCGTAATTCAGCATCCGAACCGGGTTGTTCTCCCCATTGGTAATGTTCCAATACCTCGGCAGCCTCAAGAACCAGCGAAATCGCCAGGTTGCGTCCCGTTTGCGGACGGGGACTGTCTTTCTCGTACCAGCCTTTTGAGGTGACAAAAAGATTCATTTCATCAGTCAATCGACGGATATCCATTATTGTTTTCTTTCCCCAAGCACCTGTAGTGCGATCCTGGCCGATCTGGTTTGTTCCGGATGCCATCCTTCTTCATTCGCCATTTTTTTCAGGTGATCAACAACCGCGTTTTGGCTGCCAATATCCAATGCATTGAAAACTTCTTCAATTTCATCCTTACTGCGGGAGAGGATGGCACCCCATGTTTTTTCAAGGTAAGTGTCGTGATCGTTCAACTTGGGCTCATTGTGAAATAAGTTTGGCTAATGATACCATACCGTATTTTAAATCAACTAGACTGTCTTAACAAAAAAGCTGGACGGCATAAAACCGTCCAGCCAGGTGTACCATACAAGTATTACTCTTCTTTCTTGTTTTCCAGTTCTTTGGTGCGCGCATCGATCACTGGTTGGGCTATGTGAGCCGGAACGACCTCGGTGTGGTCAAATTCCATTTCAAATATACCACGTCCACCGGTCATCGAGCGCAGGGTGGTGGTATAACGCAGCATTTCTGCCAGTGGGACCATTGCAGTCACAACTGAATGTCCCTTCAAAGTCTCCATCCCCTGGATTCGGGCGCGGCGGGTATTCAGATCACCCATAATGTCACCCATGGCGGATTCCGGTACTGTGATCCTAACCAGCATGATCGGTTCTCGTAAAACAGGTGCAGCATCCCTTACAGCCAATTTAAAAGCTTCTCGACCGGCGATTTCGAACGCTACCGGTTTTGAATCAACGGGGTGTTCTTTACCATCAAAAACTGATACATGCACACCTGAGACCGGGTAGCCGGCAATTACACCTTCTTTCATCACCGCCAGTATCCCTTTCTGGATCGATGAGGAATAGCTTTGAGATATCGCTCCTCCGAAAACATCCCAGGTAAAGTCAAAATCTTTATCAGTTAGAGGTAACACTTTCAGGTGAACTTCGCCAAACTGGCCGGATCCACCAGTCTGTTTTTTGTGCCGGTACATGGCAGAAGCGGTCTTGGTAATGGTCTCCTGGTAAGGGACTTTAGGCTCATTTACGAGAACCCCAACCTGGAATTTGGTCTCTGCCCGGCGGATGGCAACGTCAATGTGCTGATCACCCATGCCCTGGAGAATGGTCTGAAGTGTGGAGGGTTCATTATGCCAGGAAAGGGTCATGTCTTCCTCACATAAGCGGGTCAGTGTGGAAGTAATTTTTGTGGAGTCTGCCTGCGTCTTGGGGAAAAGCGCAACCTGGAACAGCGATTTGGGGTATTCCGGAATCGGCAATGTGAGAGGGTGGTTCTTATCGCACAATGTGTTTGAAGTGGAAGTTTCTGTTAGTTTTGGCACCACGCAGATGTCACCAGCGTGCAGTACTTTTACTGACATGGTCTCTTTTCCGCGCGGGATATTGACCGATCCAAGGCGTTCTTCAATTCCCTTGGTCTGATTCCAGACACGGGCATCCGGGCTAATGGTGCCGGAGTAGAGGCGGAAGAATGTTTGTTTGCCAACAAAAGGATCCGCTGTGGTTTTCCAGACATAAATAGCGAGCGGTGCGTTATCCTTGGGTTCAAGTATTTCATCGCCATCTTTGCCTTGGGCGATCGCTTTTTTGCCCTCTGCGGGGGATGGTAATATATCGATGACGGCATCAAGGAGTTTAAGTACACCGGTCTCAAACGATCCAGCAGCCACTAAAACTGGAATAAAACCACAGGATTTTACTACTTCCTTTAAGCCGCGTACCACCTCTTCATCAGTTAAACTGCCGCTATCCAGGTATTTTTCCAGCAGGGTGTCATCGCCTTCAGCAGCCGCTTCAACCAGTTTCATGCGGGCTTCCTCAGCTGCGCCTTTTAAATCAGCCGGAATCTCTTCCGCAGTTTTCCCCTGTGCTTTATAGGCTTTCATGCTGATCAGGTCGATCACGCCTTTGAAATCGTGTTTTTCTCCCCACGGAAGCTGAATGGGGATGAGACGAATATCTGAAAAATCTTCAACTGATTTTAGAGCTTTCTGGAAATTCGCGTTATCACGATCCATTTTATTAATGAGTAGAGCGCGTGGCAGGTTGAATTTGGCACAGTAATCCATCGCGATTTCTGTCCCTACTTCCAGACCGTTCACAGCATCTACCATCAGGATCACACTATCCACAACTCGCATGGCGGAAATCACTTCACCAATGAAGTCAGTGTAGCCTGGCGTGTCAAGGAAGTTGATCTTGGTATCTCGATATTCCACGGGCACAACAGAAGTGGATAACGAGATCGTGCGGCGAATTTCTTCTTCGTCAAAATCGGAGACAGTAGTTCCGTCTTCTATTTTGCCCATGCGGGTGGTAGCGCCGGTGGAGTGCAGGAAGGCTTCACACAGAATGGTTTTTCCTGCTCCTGAATGGGATGCCAGCACTACATTGCGAATTTTATCAGTTGAATACTCTTTCATTAAGGAGGCCCTCTTCTCGGTTAAATGAGATGCTTCAAACCGTCTTATTCTACTTGACGAGACGGTTTCTGTCAAAGAATCCACACCTGGCGCTTTCCGGTTGGATATTGTGGATTCCGGTTACTTTTGCTTAAAACCCGATGTACAATGCTAATGGGGAACTACGACTTCTATGAATTCGTCCTTAAGTGTGTTTCAGATCATCCTTTTGATCCTATTAGCTTTGACCAATCTATCCCCAACTCGCATCACTGGCTGGTCATTAATTGCGGATGGATTTGATCAAACCCCGGTATTTGTGCACATCCGGGAAAATCAGTTTGTTCTCCCGGAAACTCGCTCTAGGATTGGTAAAGACGATCTGTGTGTCGGATTAGTTGAGCAACGGGCGGTCGTATCAAATTGTAAAATCGGATTAGAAGCCCCACTGTGGCAATCCCCGCCTGAATGGCAGGTGGTTCAAGCCTTTTTTTCGGATTTGAACTGGGACAATGAACCCGAACTCACTCTGTTGGTATGGCGCTCATTCGAACCATGGCCTGTTGACCGCTTCATGCCCTCCGGCGGCAGGATCAATTCCTTCCATGATAAGGATGATAAAAGCTGCCACCTGATACTCGTTAATGTTGAAGGTGGGTCATTTCGTGAACTTTGGGCAGGGTCTGCCCTGGCTGCTCCGCTCCACTCACTCATCGCAGCTGATCTTGATGGCGATAATAGGCAGGAACTGACAGCTCTCGAGTACTCATACAACGAGAAAGTAATGACCGGTTCATTGGTCGTTTGGCGGTGGAATGGTTTCGGTTTTTCACTTGAAGCACGTCAGGAAGGTGATTTTTCTTCACTGGAAGCAATACGATCCGGTAATAATGTTTTCCTAATAGCTCAATAAGGAGGAGCAACGTGAAAAACAAGCGGATGTTTACTGTTTTTTCGCTGGTCATCATAACTGCGATGTTGTTGTCGGCGTGCCGCCTGACCGACCTGATCAGCAAGGCCACACCGGAGGTAGCCAAATCTCCAGTTCCAGAAACGCCTGTTGCGGGTACTGATCAACCGGAAGTTATAGTTCCGGAGGTCTCGCAGATTACCAGTGAAGACCTGTATGCTGCGCCATTCGCGCAGTACAAAACGCGACCCTTATCCATTCCGGCACAATATAGTGGAGGTTACTCCCTGCCGCTTCAAGCCGGCCAGGTAACCGGTTTGGAGGATTTTAATTTCTCCACCGCACAAATGGAGGCATTACTGACCAATGGTTTTGTGGTTAAACCGCCCGATAACGACCCCAGCCGCATGTACCAGGAGTTCTATCAGGCGTATGAGTCCATTCGCTATGATTCCACTCCGGTGTTTATCACCACAGATTCGATCTTCCACGTTTATCACCTGATCTTTGATAAGATGCTGCGCGATTTGGAGCGGAATGCATTTATGGACATCCTCAATGAACTTACCGGTGCAATGTTGGAGGAGTCATTGACCCAATATTCGGTTCTCAAAGGAACCGCCATGGAAACAGCCGCCGGTCGCAATGTTGCGTTCTTTGCAGTACCGGCTACTCTTCTCAACCTTGATGTTGAACTCCCCGCTGAATTGAAAAAACTGGTGGATGCGGAGGTCGGGTTGATCAATGGTGGAGGTGGTGTTTTTCCCTCGCCCATTTGGGATACCGGCGGGCAGGCAAACGATGATGTGTTGATCGAAGATTATTCACAATACATTCCGCGTGGTCACTACACCCGTGATGAAGATCTGCAAACCTACTTCAAAGCGATGATGTGGTATGGACGGATGACCTTTCGCTTGAAAGACCCCATTGAGACACAACGCGCGCTGTTGGTGGTTCAGGCGCTGCGCAACGCTCAGACCACATCGGGGAGGTCTGCCCTTGAACTCTGGCAGAAGATCTACGACCCCACAGTTTTCATCGTTGGTAAAGCGGATGACCTGTCCATTTATGAGTATGGAAAGCTCTCTGATTCAGTTTATGGTGAATCCCCTGACCTGGAATCATTTGCCGATCCACAACTGGCATCCGTATTCAAAGAAGCTGCCAAACAACTACCCCCTCCGCAGGTCAACTCCATGTGGGTGTACATCTGGCAGGATCGGGATGAGGCCACCCAGGGATTCCGCTTTATGGGACAACGCTTTACGTTGGATGCCTACGTTTTTGGAGAATTGATGTGGCGCAAGGTTGGTACTTTGGAAAATCCGCGTGATCTGCCTAAAAGCCTGGATTTTTTGGCTGCGCAAGGATCTGAAGAAGCTTATTCCATACTCAAGAATATGGGTGAGACTGCTTATGCCAACTATGATTCACAACTGAAAAAAGTGAAAAAGGAAGTTTCTGGTTTTGGTCTGGATTCCTGGACGCAAAACCTGTATTGGTCCTGGTTATATGCCTTGCAGCCGATCTTCGTGCCAAAGGGAGATCAGTATCCTGCCTTTATGCGTACACAGGCCTGGCTGCGAAAGGATATACAAACTGCCCTCAGCTCCTGGACAGAGCTGAAACACGATACGATCCTGTATGCCAAACAGGTGATGGCGGAAATGGGTGGTGGGCCACAGGAACAACCTCCCAGGGGGTATGTAGAGCCGAATCCTGAAGCTTACGCCAGATTGCTGGCTCTGGCGGAGATGACCCGTGAGGGTTTGGAAAACCGTGCCATCCTTGATGATGTAACGCGCGGGAACCTTGACAATCTGATCGAGGAGCTGGAATTTCTATTGGAAATTGCCCAAAAGGAATTGAGGGGCGAAACGTTGACTGATGAACAATACTGGCGCATCCAATATTATGGTGGCTGGTTGGAATCAATGACCATCGCTGCTGCGGATCCCGCGGATGCTTATGAGGGTAGGGGGTACCTGGAGGACCAAAAATCAGCTGTGATCGCGGATGTGGCAACCGGAGTGGGTCGTGTTTTGGAGGAAGGTGTGGGGTACCCGACCAGTATCTTTGTCGTACTCCCGGATGCTCCTTATCAGGTGGCGGTCGGGGCAGTATATACATATTACGAATTTACCGTCGAACCGCAAAATCGCATGACCGATGAGGAATGGCGAACCATGTTGGAAAGCGGTAATGCACCCGCTGCACCAGAATGGACCTCATCATTTATCATCCCATGAGGTACCGTTGGTGCATCACATTAGGAGCGCTGGTAACAGCGCTCCTCTTAATCGCAGCCTGCACCAGCCGCCCTAAGTCTTCGTGGTTGATGTTAGGCGGGGATGTGATGCTGGCAAGGGGTGGTGAACCGATTTTTGCTACCAAATCTCCCTGGGGCGAGTTTTTACAAAATCTATCCGACAAAAAAGAGGAGCTATTTGCAGTAAACCTTGAATCTCCACTTGGATTGCTTGACCTATCCGAGGATCCAAATCGGATGGACATGAATCTTTGTGCTGCTGAAGACACTATTTCTATTCTAAAGCAGGCAGGAATTGATTTGGTTACCACGGCTAATAATCATGGACGTGATTGCACTGCTTCAGACACTAATAACACACTTGACAAAGCCGGCATCCAGGCGTTGGATGATTCTCATGGAGTCCTGTTTATTCCTATCGGGGAGCAAACAGTTGCATTTAGCAACATCAACGCGTACTCGGATGGTTATGATCTTGAAATGGTTTTAGATGACCTTTCCTCTGCCAGGCATCAGAGTGACCTGGTGGTGGTCTCTATCCATTGGGGAAACGAATACCAGGCGGGACCCTCTCAAGCGCAGGAACATCTGGCGCAGGAACTAATTGATGCGGGGGCTGACCTGGTGTGGGGGCATCACCCGCATGTATTGCAGCGTATGGAGTGGATGACATCGGTTAAGGATGGACACCGGGGGCTTGTGATGTACAGCCTGGGCAACCTGCTTTCAGATCAATGGATGCTGCCGGATGCCTTAAGGACGGCGCTGATTCAGATCGAATTTTCAGACCACAAGATTAAAACGATCGGGATCATCCCTGTAAAGATGGATGTAGGAACGGCAACACTGGGTTACGCAGAGGAGGCGGAATTGCATACGATCGTGAATCGTTTGCAGGTTGATAAATTATGTGAGGGAGAAACCTACACGGTTATTCGGGTTGAGGGAAATGATTAATACCTTAAGGGTTTGATCTGCTTTTCCATGCGCCAGGAAGGTTCCTCAACCGTCTGCCATTTTCCTTTGTGATCGATGTAAGACCAAACACCAGGTTCTTCAGCCACGATTTGAAACCCAAGCCTTTTATAAAGCCTGATCGCGTCCAGGTTATCCCGGGCGACATTCAGGGTCAACCTGTTAAAATGCCTGGAGATCAGGTAATTCTCCAATATTTCCATCATTTTTGTACCCAATCCCCGGTTCCGGTAAGCTGGTTTGATCCTGAACGAGTAGAGATATGCGCGGTTCCAACCATCCGCCAGTTCCGCGCGGTCGCTTTCCAGTTGTAAAAAAACCTGGCCCACTATTCCGTGCAAAGGAGATTCCGCCACCCAGGCTTCTGCCGTACCGTGGGTGATCCGTTTGTAAACTGCTTTATATACGTTGCGAAAATGGGTGTATTCACCATTCCACTCCAGACCCGGAAGGTCATCTGCCGACATCGGGCGAATGATGATGTCGTCTATATCGGTTACTTGTGTAAGATCAGAGATCTTACCGGTCATTTAATTCCTTAACCATTAATTCCACCAGAGAATCTTCCTCCGCGACGGAGGTAATGCGTCCGTCCAGCCATGCGTTGCGTATTTCATTCAGGATTCTTGCATAAAGAGGGCCGGGTGGTATTCCGCGTGCGCGCAGGTCATTGCCGTTCAACATTGGATTAATGTAACGCCAGTTCGTTGCGTACTCTGCCAACTTGTTTTTGAGCGTTTCATTCCTGGTGACACAAGAAAGACCAAATACACCGTAAATGGGGATTTTTTCCAGATTTCGGGTGATCTGACTGGGAGGCAGGTCGATCCAGTCGCCCATTAAATTAATAGCTGCTGTCATCTTTTCCAGTGTTTCAAGGATCGGTCTTGCCAGGCGTAAACGTTGACCTACTACGCAACCTGCCGCGTCATCCAGTTGAACCAGCCAGACCAGGTAAAGTAAAACATGCCGTATTGGCGTGTTCCCGATGGTTGCCGGCAGTTTCCAGTTAGTCTTTTGCGCGTAGTCAAGAGCTTGAGTGAAAGAGAGTTCAAACTCAGTTGTCCATTTTAATTGAGGATGGATCTGTTGCAGCAAGCTTAGCTCATTGAGTCTGCGCAGGATATTGAAAAGCATTGATTCGTTGAAAATCAGGTCAAATTCATGATGGATTCGCTCGCCGCTCAGCTGGCGCAGCAATTCCTTCGCTTCTCCCATCAATTGCAGTGTGCGTTTCTCGATCTGAAATTGAAATCGTTGCTCAAAACGGACCGCCCGTAGCAGGCGGGTAGGGTCATCTACAAAGGATAGTGAGTGGAGGACACGAACAAGTTTTTTGTCGAGGTCTGCCAGACCACCCCAGTTGTCATATAACTCTCCGTAATGATGGCCATCCAGCCTTAGCGCGAGAGTATTAATGGTGAAATCACGCCGATGCAGGTCAAGCTTGATGCTTGAACGTTCAACCGTTGGTAACGCGGTGGGATGGTCGTAGAATTCCGTGCGGGCGCTGATGAAATCCAGCGCATCCGGCAGATCAGAACCCTGCAGGTTGCTGCATCCCATGTGGCTCAGCAGGTTAGTCCGGATGTTTTTGATCTGCCACTTGGCTGTGCTGAATCTTCGATGACTGACCACACGACCACCATATTTTCCAGCCAATTCATTGGCGAATTTTAGCGCATCGCCTTCAACGACGATATCGAAGTCTAATGAGGGTCTTTCCAGTAACAGATCCCGGACAAATCCGCCAACGACATAGATTGAGCGTTGTTCTTCACCGGAAAACATCGCGATAAGTTTGAGTAACGCCAGCCGACATGGAGGAAGAGACCTTTCAAGCAGGTCTGAATAGTTCTGTTGTCCGGTGATCTTCCCATTGTGACCTGGTAAGGTTTTTAAGAGATCTGTTCTAGTAACAATGCCAATGATCTTCCCGCTATCGGGTTCCAATACAGGAACCTGCCCCCAACCGGTGGCTGCCATTAATTGCTGCAATTGATCGATGGTATCAGTGCTTTTCAGGCTGTAATCACCGGCCTCCATTAGGCTGCCAGCGTTCAGGTTCAACTTGTGATGAATCGCGCGGTCAACCGCACGGCGGGTCAACAGACCGACGACTTTCCCGTTTTCGACCACAGGGTAACCTTCGTACCCATAACGCTGCATCAGGCGGTTGGCTTCCGCAAGGGTTGTATTGGGAGTAATAAGGTGTGGTCTGCGCGACATGATCTTGTTAATGGTCAGGGCTGGTTTGATGGTCTTGCGTAACTCCACCAGGATTTCGTTGCTGATTTTTTCAAAGGCAATTGTCACATCAGCCTCAGACTTAAGCTGGATCAAAGCTGCCGCGGCTCGATTATGACCCCCGCCTCCATATATCCGCGCTATGTTCGATACATCCACCTGGTCAGAAGTGGAACGGGCAACCAGGCGTATCCCTTCCATAGTATGGACAAGCAGGAATAGAGCGTCCGGGTCCAGCAAGTCGCGTAATTTGTGTGCGATACTGGAAACTTCTTCCTGCATAGTGCGGGCATCTGCGCTGGCGATGATGATGTTTTTTCCGTGTATCGTGTAGGTCTTTGCTTGGTCCAATAGCTGATCCGCGAGTTTTCTCTGGTTTTCTGAGAGCGAGGGATTGAGGTAATCAACAGCAATTCGCAGACTAGCTCCTCTTTCCAGCAGATAAGCAGCAGCTTTTACATCTCTGACTGTGGTTGAAGCGTAGGTCAATGAACCGGTATCTTCATAGATTCCTAATAAAAGCAATGTGGCTTCCATGGTGGTAAGCGGATAGCTGGTTTCACGCAATAAGTCGACCAGGATGGTGGTTGTGGCACCAACCTGCTCCAGACGCACCTGCCAATCCTGCGGCAGGTCAGCGCGCTTTTCGTGATGATCGATCACTGAAACTCGGGTTTTTGCGTTGATCCCTTTGAGTGTGACCAGCGATTGTGTATCAACCAGTGTAATATGAAGTATGGAGGCACCGTTCAGGTCGCGGGCTTCTGAAAATAAAAGATCTGCACCATACAGGTTGAGAAAGTTACGAACATTGCGGTTCACACGATTTGGAAGCACTGGAATCGCATTCTCATTTAATAGATGTGCGCAAAACAGCGAGGCCAGCGCATCAAAATCCGCTTGTTCGTGAGTGAGGATGACTTGCATGTTTTTATTGTACATCAAGAAAAAAACCAATAGTCGATCAGAAAGGTAAAATTATTGGAAAGGATTTACAATAAACCCTATGACCTTAACTGAAAATGAATTATTGCGCTACAAGAAACATCTACAACTTCAGCAGGTGGGTAGGCAAGGACAGCAAAAATTGAAAGAGGCCTCCATCCTGGTTGTCGGAGCAGGCGGTTTAGGCTCGCCAGTACTGATGTACCTGGCCGGGGCAGGTGTTGGTCACATTACCATCATTGATGATGACCGGGTTTCATTATCCAACCTGTCACGGCAGATCATCCATACGACCAACAACCTGGAGGTTCTGAAAGTAGAATCTGCCAGGATGAGATTGCAGGAACTCAACCCCGAGATCCAGGTGGATGTTCAATCGGTAAAACTGGACAGCCAAAATGCTGAAAAGTTCATCTCAGGTAACTGGCCGGTGGTGGATTGCACTGATAACATTGATACCCGTTTCTTACTCAACGAGACTTGCGCTCGCCTGTCGATCCCTCTGGTTTATGGCGCCGTGTTTGAATTTGAAGGACAGATTTCTGTTTTCGATGCCAGGCGTGGACCGTGCCTGCGTTGCATGATTCCGGAGATGCCGCCTGATGGTGCCCTGGCCGACCCGCAATTGCACGGGTTGCTCAACACAGTTCCCGGGGTTATCGGTCTCTTGCAGGCTACGGAGGTGCTCAAGCTGATCCTGGGCATTGGCCAGCCACTGATCGGCAAGTTGTTGCTTTTTGACAGCCTTACCGCGACCCTTCAGACGATCCGGCTTAATAAGCGTCCGGATTGCCTGGTTTGCGGTCGATACGAATCTCACGCAAAGGATTATTAATTTCTAACATATGAAAAAAAAGGTTCTCCTGGCTGTACTGGCTCATCCGGATGATGAAACTTTTGGGACCGGTGGGACCCTAGCTTATTACGCGAGCTGTGGTGTTGAGGTGCACCTGATTTGTGCCACCCGCGGAGAGGTGGGCGAAGTGGCTCCGGAGTTATTGGAGGGATATGCTTCCATCGGTGAATTACGCGAGCACGAATTACGTTGTGCTGCGCAGCATCTTGGGCTTACTGCCGTGCATTTCCTTGATTATCGGGATTCCGGTATGGAGGGATCACCTGATAACCACCATCCACAGGCGCTTGCAGCCGCAGATATTTCAGAGGTTGCTGAGAAGGTTGTCCAGTTTATCCGATTGCTGCGCCCACAGGTGGTCATCACCTTTGATCCGGTCGGTGGTTATATGCACCCTGACCATATCGCTATCCATAAAGCGACTGTACAAGCGTTTTACGCTGCCGGAGACCCCGCGCAGTTCACAGGCATCCTGCCAGCCTGGCAACCTGACAGGTTGTATTATCATACTTTCCCGCGCGGATTTCTGCGAACTACAGTCTGGCTTATGAAATTGACTGGCAAAGACCCCCGCCGGTTTGGTAAGAACGGCGATATTGACCTGGTAAGGGTTTCTGAAGCGCGCTTTCCGATCAATGCCAAGGTGGATTATCGGTCAGTGATCGACAAGAAGAACCAGGCTGTTGCCTGTCACATCAGTCAGGGTGGTATGCGCATCACCGTTGGTTTTCTGGATTTTTTTCGCAAGTTATTCGGGATCAGCGATCAATATATGCGCGCTTACCCGCCTGCAACCCGGCGCAGGGAGCGCGACCTTTTTGAGGGATTGGATTAAAAAAATGACAGGGAGAGAAATCTCCCTGTCATTTTAAAGAATCAGTTGGTTTTGGTCTTTAGTAACGCGTAAAGTGGGCAGAATCCGACAATACCGGTGATCAATGGGATGAACCCGACGATCTTGAAGATCAAACCAAGTGTTCCACCGACAATCCCAGCCCAGCCAAGAACAAGCAAAACTACACCAAGGATTACACGGATAACGCGGTCAGTTTTTGATTCATTTGTTTTCATTTATCAGGCCTCTTTTGTATGGATTAGATTACACATACTTAGATGCCAATGATACTGATAAGTGACAACAGAAAACATGGATCATAGTTTTATCACGCGACCGCAAAAGTCACAGGTGATGGTTTCCATTCCGCGAAGCACAGGCCTGGAAAGGGTACCGCCGCAAGATGGACAGATCACCGGCGCGGATTTTACTTTTTCTACAGCGGCTTCATCCACCGCGAAGGCGCGATCTGCATCCATTTCACGTGACTTCACCTGGTTGATCAATGCCTGCCATTCGTTACAATCCTGTCCGTCGAGGTGGATTTTTGCACTACGGGCGAATGCTCCTGGTTCAAATTCGAGTTCCAGCCAATCTTCATTTTTGAACACACCCTGTTTGGTAGCTTTTGCGTTTGAGATGGAAAAAACGGGTACCTCGAATTGTAATTGTTGAACCTTTTTCCGTTCAGTGGTAAAAAAGAGAACCTTTTTCGTGGCGACCTCATCGCGTAATTCAAAGATCAATCTCTGATCGGTTAAGAACAGATATCCCTCAGGATCCTCTTTATCTTCTTTTTCATCACGTGTCCAGGTGGCTTTTACTGCCCGCACAACGCTTTCTGTTGGAAGAAAACCGAAGCTGGCTGATTCGCTCAACTCAAGAGTCTTTTCTATTTGTGTAAGCTGGCTTTTTACCTTGTTGACCTCACTGCTGAGGTCATCGAACATTTCGGTGACAGATCGCTCAGCTGCGGTCACTTTTTGATCAAATGAGGTCAATTCGTTCTTGATCAAAGAAACGACTGCTGCAGGAGATGAGCCAAGGCTCAAAGCATTTACCCGGTTTTCCAGCGGACGCAATTGATTTTGCAATGCGTTGGATTCAAGCGTGATCTGATTCTGGATCGCCCCCCGTTTATTCAGCCATTGTTGCTGGAAACTCCTGGCCTCGCTTTCAAGAATGCGTTTGTATGCATATTTCCGGTCACGAACCTTTTGAATTCGCATCGGCATGTTGTTGATTTCATTGTCCAGTGTGGAGTATCTATCGCGAACCGAGGCTAGTTTTACTTTTTCAACCAGGCTCCTCAGTTGGCTTTGCGCGCTGGCGATATCACGTTTGATCTGTTCCTGGGGAGATATTTGTGGTTGGCTCATTGCTTCACTCCTTTATCGTGGCAGTTCCTGGTCTCTTCTAACGCTGTTTCTACAATTATACAAATACTCTGCACAATATCATGCTTAGCAGTTACCCCCTGATTTGTAACGATTCCAGTTAATCAGGGTTTTGTGGCATCAATCAGGATCTTTTCCATGGAAGCTGCGATGGTCAGGCGATTAAAATGTTCAACAACGTAATCGTACCCATTTTTACCCATCATCCTTGCAGAAGGTCTGTCGTTAAATAATGTCAACACAGACTCTGCCAGGGCGGCCGGGTCACCGGGTGGTACGAACAGACCGGCATGAGCGGTTTCGATCACATCGCGGATCACGCCGTCAATGGCGCACAAAACCGGTCGGGCTGCGGCCATGTAATCAAAGACTTTATTCGGGTAGGTGGTCTTGTAGAGTTCCACGGGTTTCAGTATGGCGATACAGGCATCAGCTGCGGCAAGCACCAGTTTCATTTCTTCTTTTGCAACTGATGGAAGGAATCGCACGTTTTTCAGTCCCCATTGGTCAGCCACGCGCATCAGGTTTTGTTTCTCCTTGCCATCCCCCACCATGGTGTAAATGATCTCGGGTTGAGAGATTGTCAGCCTGGCGGCGGATAATACCACCTCAAGATCGTTCGATACTCCGTGCGCGCCAGCGTAAAGCACCACGAATTTTCCAGATAGATCGTGTTCTTGTCTGTAAGCTGATCCATCACCAGCCGGATCGAACATAGAGGGATCCACGCCATTTGGGACGAGCAGTACATTACGGCCACCCCTCGCTGTAACATGGGCAATGAATCCGGGTGAGTTCACTACCAGTTGATCGGTGTGTTTGTAGAGGAAGCGTTCCAGCCAGTTTGACGCGCTGATGATGACGGGATTGCGGAGCACCTGCATGGCAATCGCGAATGCCGGCCACAGGTCGCGCACCTCAAACACAAACCTCACCCGTTTCAGGCGTGCGAGAAGCCATGCTGTCCATCCCTGGAAGATGGGCGGAGAGGTTCCCCAGACTACGTCCACGTTTTTAATACCCAACCCTACAATAAAAGAGGAGAACATAAAACTGAAAAAACCGAGCAGACGGTGAAAAAAACTGCGGTGGAGGGCAGCATAGGTATACACCCGCACGATCTCGAGACCGGGAAGAGGGGTTTCCAGGGTTTTCCATTTCATTTTTCCACCAGCTGACTTACCGGTTAGATAGCTCACCGGGCTGGTGATAATCGTTACGCGATGTCCGTTTTGAACAAAAGCGCGCGCCATTTCGTAATGACGCGTGCCGCCTGGTTCATCCAATGCCGCAAAAGCCTGGTGGACCAGCAGAATGTGAATTTTATTTTTTCCTGATGACTTAGATTCCTTCATCGTTGAGGTTCCATTCGGTTGTGATCTTAATTGGTCCCGCGCACATGTAGGTGACCGAGAAGGATAAGACCGGATGTTTTTCTCCGTACGTATCTGATTCCCATCCCAGCAATTCATCCTGGCGCTGACCGGCGAGTGTCTGCCCTGCCCGGATTATCGAAAAATCCTGACTGCTCATGCGATCACCGGATCGTGTGCTGCGGGCTTCAACGAAGAGTTCCACCTGATCATGATCATGTTGAAGAGTTAATATACTATCTTCAATCTGCCATCGCCAATCCGGCAGTAGCCAGTGCAGGCAGAATTCGTGAATTGTAGAATCATCGGTTTTTGGTATTAGTTCATCCAGTATGGAAAAACCATTTCTGGTTCGGGTAAGTGTCCTTTGGTGACTAATGCCGGAACGGTTGTAATTATGAAGGACAGCAGAAATCGCTTCTGGTGTGTCTGTTTTGAGCCAGGTTGCATATGCTCTATCCAGCCAAAGGAAGCGACTGACGCGTTGCATTTGGTCGCGCGAATCGATCGTGACCGTATTGTGTACGCGCGTGCTGTCCAGTCCATTTTGCCAGGGTGGAGGGGCGTTGTAGGAGTAGGTTCCAGCATCGCGCGCTAAGTTATTGCCCTTCCACCAGAGCTCCACGTGAAGCTGATCCGCGTGCGCCGGTCGATTTTTGAATTTTACACACCGCAATGCGGCATGGCATAGCGAAGTTCCAACCTCATGTATTGCTGTTGAATTGATCGAATCCAGGTCAATCACATTCTGCGGATCGTAACCCAAATCAAGCCATTCGGTCAGTTCATCCCAGTTTCCGGGAGGCAGGCAGGGTTTACCAAGAAATGCGATGGCGGCAGCCTGCGCGACCGGCCTGTAATCACGGTATTCAGTACAGCCGAAGGGCAGCAGGAGGGTGCCATCGTTGTGACCGAGGTTGGGCAAATGCCCATTGGTAGGCTCAAGCTGACTGATTAGCCAGCGGGTGGCGAGAGCAAGTTTTTCCTTAACCGGTTGAGAAATCGTCCTGGCGGTTTTTCGTAAGCAGGCTTTATACAACAATGCCAGGTGGAGCATCATGCGGTGGTAATTGGCACTATGCTGTGAATAGCTACCTGTATCGTCAATCTGGTCTAAGATCGCTTTTTCGAATTCACGCGTCCCGCGCTCGATCCAGCCGGCAGCACGGGAATCGGAATTGCCCAAAAAGCTCCCGCCGATGAGCAAACCAAGAGCTTCGCTTAACAGGTGGTTGTTGTGTTGCGCACGCGCGTAGTTCAGGGTAGGCAGCAGCCTTTCAAGGTGCTGCAAAATGGAACGTGATAGATATTCCCGCCGTTCAGGTGTTGTGGCTGGAGCACCGGAGAAGGCTGAGCTGGCGATGATCCAATTAATCATCCTAATCGCAACCTCCTGGGCTGAAGACCAGTTGGGTCCAACATTTACGGGGTTGCCGGTGGTAAACTCCTCTACTTTTTTCCAAAAGATCTCAGGATATGAATCATCTTTCGTCGCCGCGTAAGCTCTGGCCAGTGCAAGGCTCCAGGCAAAGCGCGCCGGTTCCCAGGTGAGTTTGATGTCCTGCTCGTTGAATTCGTTAGCATACGCGGTCCAATGCTGCAGGTAAGTGTGGGGTAGGGTCAGCTCCAGCGGTTGTTCAAGACCATAAAATGGCTGGTATTTCCCTATAAGCAGAAGTTCAGACTCTTTAACAAGCAATCCCCCCTTTGAACAGGACTCGATATTGCGCCAGTTTTGCTGCCAGGTAATCCCCGTCGCCCCGGCTTCTAATAAAATCTCGCGTTTCGGTGATTTTCCGCCCGCAGGGGTACGTAATTTAATCCACCCGCTGTGGAGTTCGAACTGGTAGCGCGAATAATTGACCAGATCGGATACACCGATCTCTTTGGTCAAAAGGAAAATCTTGCGAATGAGGTTCAACTCACCTTCTGAAGGTCAAAGAATTACAGATCGACCTGGTTCCCGCTCCGTAGCGATTCTACTGCGGCAAAACTGGCTCTGGATGTGCTGAGCAATTGGTCATAAGGGATAGGGGGAGGTCCGCCGGCTTTCACTGCTGCCAGGAAAGATTTCCAGGCAGCGGCATGGCCTTTGTCCTGGCGCAAGCGTGAACGTAAGGTTCTTTTTTGTGTTTCTGTAATTAGATCGAGGGAACGGAAATCGTTCAGAATTGCGATCCTGCCACTGGAAAATACCTCAAGTTTTTCTTTGGGGTAATTCTTGTTCCCGTTGGCCAGGTACGTGATGGTTCCCAGCGATCCATCTGGGTAGCGCAAGGTTACCTGAACGTTATCACCGCGGTATTTGTTCTGATCTGGCAACCCTGTTGATTGAATGGAAACTGGCAGTTCACCGGTGAGGAAGGTCAGTAGATCAATGAAATGGCAGCCCTCTCCAATGACGCGCCCTCCGCCCTGTTCGATGTCGTGCAGCCAGTGAGTGAGGGGGAGATATCCCGCGTTGACCCGGTAATGCATAAATAGAGCTTCACTGCGGTTGGAGAAAAAATCAGCCAGCTGTGTGACCATTGGCGCAAAGCGGCGATTGTACCCCACGGTTAACAGGGGAGTGTTTTCCTGTTTCAGCATTTCAGCGATCTCATCTAGCTCGTCTTTGGTCAATGCCAGTGGTTTTTCACAATAGACTGACTGATGGTTGTTTAATGCAGCGAGCACCTGTCGGGCGTGGTGTTGATGCCGGGTAAGGATCACCACGGTATTGATGGCAGGATCAGATAATACTTCCTGCTCGGCCGTGGCAGCGTAGCTAAATCCAAACTTTCTAGCAGCCTGTTGAGCGCTTAATCCGGAGGCTGTAACGATACCGGATAATTCTACGCCACCTGTCTTTTTGATTATCGGCAGGAAAACCGCCTGTGCGTAATTGCCGGCTCCCAGTACTCCCACTCTGATCTCGGATGTCGCTTCTGCAGCTGCAGAAGGGATTGCAACTTTACGCTCAACCGGCTCAATTTCCGGTGTGTGCGGGTAGGTCAGTAATACCCCCAGAAAAGCCTCTTTGCTTTGACCGGTGATCAAATCGTAGGCTTTCGGGGCTTCATCGATCGAAAATCTGTGACTGATCAAGGGTTTAACATCCACTTTTCCACTCGCTAGCAGGTCAACGAAGGATTGTAAATTGCGTCCTTCCGTCCAACGAACATAACCGGGGGGATAATCCAGACCGTTTTCCTCATACATGGGGTCGTAACGCCCCGGACCATATGAACGGGATACTATGAGATTGAGTTCCTTCTCATAGTAGATTTTGCGCGGAACATCCAAACCTACAGCTCCGACAGCAACCACATTCGCTCGATCCCGCGCAACCTGACCGGCTAATTGAACCGTTTCATCTGAGGAGGTATCAGCACAAATCAGAACATGATCGAATCCGCGACCTTCGGTCATACCCGCTACTAGATCAAGGCAGTCATCATTCAACGCAGCTGAAAATCCCAGTCCACGCGCCAGTTGTACCCGGTTAGAGGACAGGTCCACCCCGAACACAGGGCAGCCGGCTGCCCGGGCGATCTGGGCTGCCAGTAATCCGAGCAGGCCGAGACCGATGATACATACGGTCTCTCCAATCTGTGGACGTGAAAGACGGAATCCGTGCAAAGCGATGGCTCCGAGTGTTGTAAATGCTGCCGATTCAAAATCAACTGAATCAGGCAATTTTGCTAAAAGGTTACGTGGGACAAGGTCGTACTCCGCATGTACCGCGTAACCACCCCCGGCGCACGCCACCCGGTCACCGGGTTTGAATTCACCCATCCCAGCTCCAACCTCCACGATGGTTCCGGCGGATGAATAACCGAGGGGCATGGGTTGGTCAAGCTTATTGAATGCGGCTTCCAATGTCGGCAGCAATCCCTCCCGTTCGGCTTTTGAGATTACCTGGCGCACAAGGTCAGGACGGGCAGCAGCTTTTCCGATGAGGTTTTTTTCAGCAAAATCTACCAACATCCGTTCAGTACCAGCGGAGACCAATGAAGCGGATGTACGAACTAAGGCGGTTCCTCTCCTGCTTACCGGTACCGGTACTTCTTCTACAACAGTTTTTCCATCATTCATATGCTGGAGTATTTGCTTCATGTGTTCACCTCTACCAGATTATATTCTATTAATCCACCGAGAATACACTTACGCAATATGTCAAATTCAACTGTAACTGGCACGGAACATGCATCGATTTGGTTAGAATCCAAGACTCTATCGGAGGTTGCTATGTTTAAAAAATTTATTTGGATCTTTGTCCTGTTGATCATGACCGCTTGTACGATCGTGTTCAGTGAGCAGGCTGACCTGGGAAATACCGCTGCTACTCCAGAAGCGAATGGAAACTTCTTTCAGTCCATTGGTGATCTGTTTCAAAAACGGGATGCTGTAAAAGCTGATGAACCGGCTCTGGCAGAGGAGGCTTTTCCTGGTGAAGCAGAAATACCTTTAGAGGCAGTGGCAGAAGAATCCTTCCCGGAGACTGCTGTTTCATCAGCAGAACTTTCCTCTGAGGGCATCCTGGATTCTGCACCGGGTACATCCAAAGAACTTAAGATCAGATATATTGTGCAGGAAGGCAACCCGGCGTATCTTGCCAATTTTAATGATCTCGACAAAGGGTGTGCGTGGCAAGGTGTGGCTGGGCAGGTCTTTGGTTCAGATAGCGCGCCTGTAAGATTCCTGATTGTCAAAGTATTCGGTACCTGGAATGGACAGGAAATTGAGAAGTATGCTGTGACTGGTATGTTCCCAGCGAGGGATTATGGCAAGGGAGGATACGAAATTGTTCTCGGAGATGTGGCGGTTGATTCCACTACGCCGTTATTCGTTCAGGTCTTCGATTCTGATATGACCCCCCTGAGTGAACCTTTCGAATTCATCACCAAGGCTAAGTGCAATCGCAATCTGGTGCTGATCAATTTTGTTCACAAGTAATATATTCAGTGGCCGTGCCCCGGAGCGTGTATGCGCACCGGGGCATTTTAATGCAGGGTATAATTCAGACAATGGCAGCCCAGGATGACGCAAGAATCGATGATTTTAATCTGTCTGGAGCAGTAAACAGGGCAGTTAAATATTGGTGGGCTGTAGCGCTGCTCATGGTTGTTGGGGGAATTACAGGCCTGCTTGTTTCCGTGATAGCAAAGCCTGTCTACGAATCAAATTCGGTCATTTCCACTGTGATCGACTTCGCATATTCCGGGCGGATGACAGATTATGAAGAGGATTATCTGCTGACCGCGATTGGAGACATCATTGTGTCTGATGCAGTGATGACTCAGGTCGTTGATGCGGCCTCTAATGACATTCCGGAGATTGATGAGAACATTCTGCTGGCGGGTTTAACAGCATCCAGGCAAGGTTACCGCTGGGGGCTGAGTTCCAGGTATTATGATGCGCAAGTTGCGCAGGAAGTAAACCGGTTGTGGTTGAATGCCGCGATGAATGAACTGCAGGCGTTCCGATCAGATTCCCTTACTGCATTGGCTGAGTTCCATGCCCAGGTGGGGATCGAGAATTGCTTTTCACAGGCGGTGGTCCTGGATCCGGCCGCGCCTTTTTGTAGCGTGCAGGACATGGACCTGCTGCAGAGGCAGCTGGAAAACCTCGCGGATGGCTCTCTGAAGGCAGACCTGTTAACCAGGCTGCTTGCTTCGCGAGTCAGTTTTGAAGTTACCATTGAACCGGACCTGCCTTCCCGACCTGTTCATTTGGGCAGGAACATATCTACCCTGGCAGGTGCAATGGTGGGTTTGTTGTTGGCATTGATCGTTCTAATTACCGGCTATCCGTTTTTAAAAGCTCCAGGAACCAAGCAGTGAATTTAAAAACCTGGTCGCGTATCACCTGGATACTCTGGTTGCTCCTAATCGTCGCCTTGCCGGTCACCACTTTTCCGGTGGTGATGAAATTGACGAAGTCCAGTTCGGTCGCACCCGCCTCTCTTCTAATGCTTGTTCCGCTCGTCATCTTGGTAGTGCCGGGTATTTTTCTCAAAAGATCACCTCTTCCAATTCACGTTAAACCTGTTCTTTTATTTTTCTTGTACGCTTTAATAACGATTCTCCTTGCTTATTTACGTTCGATTCCTGATTTTAAAGATCAGACGCTGACAGGTGCTGCGGTGGAGGGGGCGGCGACTCTAGTATTGGGTCTATTGTTTTATATTGTGTCGGTGAGTGTGCCCGATACACCGGGTAAGATCGACTCGACCCTACGATGGATCAATTGGACAGGTCTAGTCCTGGTAGCCTGGTCGATCTTACAAATGGCAGTGCAGTCATTATTACCCTCATTATTCCCTTCCTTTGAACTGATCCAGTCTTTTTTCTCTCCAAATCGCATATTACAAGACCGTATGCTGGGTTTTGCCGCTGAACCTTCCTGGTTGGCACACATGCTTAACCTGGTTTTTCTGGCTTACTGGCTGGCTGCTTCTTTCAACGGTTCGAGTGTTCACAAATGGCGGTTGGGAAAAGTAACCTTTGAGAATATCCTGCTGGTTCTGGGTGTGATCGTGGTTGTCGGCTCACTCTCACGCGGCGGTCTGCTGGCTTTTATGCTGGTCGTATTTCTGATCTTCATCCTGCTTAATATCAGATTGATCAGATGGCTCGTGAACAGGTTTCCCGGCCGAAAAAGAGTGCTTTTGACCATGAGTGTCAGCGTCGGACTGATATTCGCTTACCTGGGTTTGTTGTTGGCAGGTTTGTGGGGTTTGAGCAAAGTTGATCCACGCATGAAAACCGTTTTCGAATTCTCTACCGGTCAACCGAACGCGCTGTTGGAATATGCGGAAGACCTGCAATTTGGTGAGCGGGTAGTTTACTGGCAGACCGGCTGGAATATCTTTAACGATCATCCGTTGATCGGGGTGGGAGTGGGTGTTTCAGGTTTTTATTTTCCTCAATACCTGCCTGATGCAGGGTGGGGATTAACGGAAGCGCGCAAGTTGTTATATCGCAATTCAGGTTTACTAAATATCAAGAATCTGTGGTCACGCCTGCTGGCCGAAACAGGGATTATCGGATTTTCCCTATTCATTTCCTTTCTGGTGCTTTTTGGTGTCACATCGGTGGAAATGATCAGGAAGGGAATTGGTATGCGCAAGACCCTGGGTTATATGGGGGTTTTCTTCCTGGTGGCATTGATCGCTGAGGAGCTCAGTGTGGATAGCTTTGCGCTCCCTTACATGTGGTTCTCAATGGGCTTGGTCACATCAGCTTGGCGCTGGTATACTCCTTTTGAAGGATAATTGAATGGATAAATCGGAAAAAACCATTGTTCTGGTATTGGTCTTATTATTATTGGGCGCCTGCTGCCTGCTTGTTCTTTGCGGAGGTGTTTTCTATTTGGTAACTGGTGCATCTGGTTTATTTTCCACCAGCGTGACTACCTCAGAACCGGTTGTGATTCCAACCCAGACCGTTATGCCAGAAATTTTCGAATTACCCACTCCAAATGTAGCCCAACCTGGTGAGGGATCCCAGGCTGGTGTAAAAGTTGATGAAACCCTGGCGATCTTGCAGAACGCCGTGATCCCCAGCGCGGACCTGATCTACCTGGCTGAACGATATGAAGGGAAAACCGGTATCCCTCTGCAGTCCACCATTGCTCCTGTGGCGTACAGTATTGGTGATACACTGGATTTTTACAAACTCAATGTGGATACGAACAACACAAGTCGTATAACGGCAGTGTTAAGGTACGCTTCTGAACACGTATACTTCTGGGTGGAGCAAGGGGTAGACCTGGATGCGGGGGAGTTGAACACCGTGATGCGCACGTTTGAGGATCAGATCTATCCAACCAACCAGGAATTCTTTGGTAAAGAATGGATCCCGGGGGTGGATAACGACCCGCATTTATACCTTCTTTATGCCAGCGGATTGGGCAGTAACCTGGCAGGATATACGGCTTCTTCTGATGGCGTGGTGAAGCAGGCTCATGAGTACTCAAACGTCCACGAAATGTTTTATATTAATTCAGATGTCCAAACATTATCCGATCCATACACGTTGAGTGTGATGGCGCACGAATTTCAACACTTGATCCACGGCTACCACGATCCCAATGAGGAATTGTGGATGAACGAAGGTTTTTCTGAATTGGCAACATTGTTGAATGGTTACGATGCAGGCGGGTTTGACTACCTGTTCGCATTCAATACCGACGTGCAACTGAATGATTGGTCGATCGATGCGAATGAAAACGATGTCCATTACGGAGCGAGTTTCCTGTTTGTGACCTATCTGCTTGAACGTTTTGGAGAAGATTTTACTAAGGCGCTTGTAGCAGATCAGATGGCTGGTTTTTCAAGTATTGATAACGTTTTATCTGCCTACAGCCATGTTGATCCAGAAACTGGCCGGCAGATCACAGCCAACGACCTTTTTACTGATTGGTCGATCACGAATTATATAAACGATCCGGGATTTGCTGATGGCAGGTACGCATATAAGATCTACGATTCAGCCCCGACCGCCAGTTCTACAGAAACGATCACAGATTGTGATAACGTTCAACTCGACCGAAGCGTACATCAATATGGCACTGACTACATCAGACTGACCTGCACGCGTGAAGACTTCCAGCTTCGCTTCACGGGTTCGCCAACGGTAAAAGTCTTACCGGTCAGTTCGAACGGGGATTACTTCATGTGGTCCAACCGGGCTGATGCTTCTGCTACAAAATTAACAAGAGAGTTTGATTTTACCAACGTAGCGGGACCGATCTCGTTCACTTATTCAACATGGTATGAAATTGAAGAGGATTACGACTTCCTTTACCTTCTGGCTTCTACAGATGATGGCCATGGTCGGATCATTAATACACCCTCGTGCTCATTTTCTGATATTACCGGTAACAGCTATGGTTGTGGTTACAACGGAGTATCAAATGGTTGGATAACTGAGACAGTTGACCTGTCTCAGTATGCGGGGAAGGTTGTAACCCTGAGTTTCGAGTACATCACAGATGAAGCTGTGACCGGTGAAGGTTTTATTCTGGATGATATACGTATCCCGGAGATCGATTACCTGGCTGATTTCGAAAAGGATGATGGTGGATGGACGACAGAAGGTTTTGTGCGGATCGATAATATTCTCCCTCAAACCTTCCTGGTCTCTGTTATCGATACGTATAGTGAGACACCCATTCAGAAATTTACCGTTTCCAGTGGAGAGGACTTGAATATCTCACTAAATGCCCTGCCTGATGGATACGATTACGTGCTCGTTGTCAGCGGAACCAGCCGCTTTACCCGACAAAAGGCTGATTATCAGATCAGCTTAAGAAAATAACAAAAACCGGCCGTACGGCCGGCTTTTGTTCATATATGGTGTATCAAGCTTTATTCTGTAAGGCAGCCAGTTCTTTTTTTAGTTCATCACTGCGTTCTGCCGCAGCTTTTTTCACTTCGTCCCTGACGTAGTATACTTTTTCCTTCAGGCAGTTTCTGGTTTCCTCACCAGCGGATGGGGCCAGTAATAGTCCGATGAATCCGCCTACAATGCCACCGATCATCAAACCGGCAAAAAATTTTCCCATTTTTTCCATATTTCCTCCTCGTGCTCATTAACTTTCACCAATTATATATTATCTACCTATTCTGTGCTTAGCGATCTAGCTTTAATTGCTTAAAAACCAAGGGTGCTAAAAATGTGACCCACATTCCGATTAGTGCGTAGCGAATGTAGCGCAAAATCATGCCCAAAAAAAGCGGTTCCTCAGGGAAGACCATCTTCAAGCCAAAATAAAGGATGAAAATACCCACGAGTCCGACAATATACCGTAACAACCTTCTGCCTTGAGAGCAGTTGATGGTGTAAACGCCAAATTTCGCCCGCCACACGGCAAAACCCGCCAGAAAACCGAAAGCCACACCAGCTATGGTAATCATCCCTTCCAGGTTAAGAGGATCGGGTTCATCTGCACCGGCGGCAAGGGCGTTAGTGATCCAATCTCCAGGTATGGTCCAGTCCCCGGTTGAGCTTTGGGCAAGCCACCCTAAAACAATGAAGAACACAGAAAACAGAAATGCCATCAGGAGTTGTAAGGGAAGTCTCCTGTTGCTGAGCCATTGGGCAATGGGCTTTTCAAGCTTCACATAGATTAGGATGATCAGTATGCCTATCAGCCATCCGGTGAGGACATCATGCAGGAAATGTACACCAAGATGAAGTCGGGACAAACCGATCAGGAAGATAACGATTGCAGCGAGGATGTAAGCTGATTTTTTGTGAACACTCGCCGCAACCATTCCCCAGATCGATGCGGAGTTTTGTGAGTGACCGGAGGGCAGACCGAATGAGCTCTCTGAACTGAAGGCTTTCACGCGTGTATCTACCCAGTATGGACGTGGGGTGTGAAAGAACATTTTTAACGCTGAATTGAGTCCGCCGCTGATTACCAGCATCATCCCGGCGCGGAAACCGATGACAGGGTCTATGCTCCAGTATAATGCCGGCATGATAAGGAGAAAAAACAATTCACTGCCCAGGAATGTGAATGCCTGCATGGGCATATCAAGCCAGTTCCCCAGGTTTTGTAAAAACATCGTAACGGCTATCTCAAAATCAATCAAAGCATCCATAATTTCCTCCAATCTTTGCTATTAATTGGCTCATTGTAAAATTGTTGCTCATTAATTAATAACGGGTGACCATATCGCGCAACGCGGCCAAGCGAGCTTGATCCAATCCGGGCAAACTGGCGTTAATCGAAAATGGACCGCTGCTCTCCACCTTGATGGATGCGGCTGCGCTGGCAAGAGTGACGCTATAAAGGGGATCATAGTTTTCGTGGTAAGCTGCCAGGAACGCACCACAAAAAACATCCATCTCACCAGTGGGATCGACACGGTGCGATGGATAATCAGGAACGCGGAAACGTCGGTTTGTATTCCTTTCGTGCAAAGAAAACCCGCCGGTGGTATTCCTGACAATGGCAGTTTGACAACCGTAACCGCATATCCCGGTAAGCATCTCCCACAGGTCATTGGTTCGATTCTGAAATAGCTGGCGCAACTCAATTTCATGGGTGATGAATGCGGCAGTATCTTTTGTTACTATGGCAATATCATCGAAACAAGCCGGGATCATCGACGAATGGTGAGGTTGAACAGTGAGTGTGCGCACAGCCCCTTTTTGCAATAATGTGCTCAATTGAATCTGGCAGGTTAAGTCTAACGGGCAGATATGTGCAGCTGATGAATCGAGATAATCCAGCGGAATATCTTCAACGAAAATCCTTGCATCCAACAGGAATTTTGCCCGCATAGGTTCGTCATCATCATACGCGTAATCCAGCAACTCCTTGGGCACAGGCAGATTGTTGGCGGCGTAAACAGCAACCGGGTTTTCCCGCAGGCAGGTATTTCCATTCGGATACGCGTAGAACGCTGTCAAATCAAGATTTTCAGGGAGGACCTTGATCCCGCGCACATCAAGTCCGTTCTGTTCCACAAGATCGATCTTCTCACGAGGAAAATCCTGACCGATCATACCCAACAGTCCGGTTTGTCCTCCCCAGCGGTTGACGGCTGCTGCGGAGTATAATAATGACCCGCCAAGAAGAGAGTTGACCGCTTTCCCGTTCGTGTCAATAATATATTCGTTGCGCACTTGTCCAGCCACAACAAATTTTACAAACCGCCTTGATGTCATCGTTGTGGGTATGGTTTTATATTTGCCTGGGTTATTGATCGTAAGTGAGTTTTCACTTACCTGCCGGTTTCTGCGATCATTTTCAATAAAGAAACGAGTCCCATGCCAATCTTGGCGCCATCACCCGAAGTCAACTTAAGAGTTCTGCCGGATTCTTCATGTTTCTTGATGAGCAAATAAGCTGCAGCCAGTCCGCTGATCAACCCGATTCCCCCTCCAATAAGGAGGGTGAGTGTTTTCCAGTTGGATCTTTGTTCCATGCATTACTCCTTATGGTTGGTTTTATTACAAAAAGTTAATGTTACAAGACGTGCCAGTCCCGAAAGGAACGACCTCACCCAGATGAACGGCTCAGTGCTGCCGGTCGAGAGTGTATCGGTAAGTCTTCTGGTTTGACGGGATAACTGAAAAATATAACCGGTATAGGTTGGTACTTTGCGGCTCAGTTTTCTCATTAGCCAAATCAATAGGATGATCAGTCCGAACGTGATGAGTCCGAACAGGAAGGTCGGCAGCAACAGAAAAATTGCAGAGATATGCGCCCATTTTTCATTTAATTCGGGAGTACTTCCTGCTGCTGATACAGAAAGGAATACGATCACCACAACAATGATGATCGCAGTGAAAATCGGTATAAGGATCTGCCAGATGAATTGTCGCTGGTGTCTGAGCTCTGATTCTGTTTTGATGCCCTTTTGTTCTGTGGTCATAAAACAATTTTAGCATTGTTTGGGTTCAAAGGGTCATCAGGGCAGAAAAACACTTGATTGTTGGGATTTTTTTCAATATCAAGTATAATTATCTGGATTGGATAGACAAGTTCAACATGCGTTGCGTGTAGAATAATGGCTCTTCGACATTAACACTGGTTAGTCAATTTTTTAATACTCCTATTGGAGTACGGGTGTCATCAACTAAACACAAGGAAGCACGTGTGATTTTAGATTTCATGTTCAATATAAAAGGTCAGGATCCTACGCAAAAATGCCTGTTATGTACAATTTGCGCCAGGAGAGAGCCTTTCTTTCATGTTTTAGGAAATCTAAGAATTTGAGACATCCATAAAGAATAGTATTCTCTCGTCATAACCCACCGGGGTTATAGAATACCAGCGTTAATCGATCAGCCATACAACCGAATGGTAGCTGGCTTTTTTAGGTTTAAGGAATGATGGAACGGGTTATTACAGCGATCAAAGTTCAGAAGCGCAATCCCCAACGGGTCAGTATTGATCTGGATGGTGAGTATGCTTTTGGCCTTTCACGGCTGGTAGCTGCCTGGCTAAACATTGGAGATCACCTGTCCGATGAAAAGGTCAAGTCACTATTGGAGAGGGATACCTTTGAGGTTGTTTATCAGCGGGCTCTCGATCTGATTAACCATCGTCCTCGCAGCGAAAAAGAGATCAGGCAGCGGCTTGGTGAAAAGAATTATTCCGCTGAACAGATCGACCAGGTGGTGGAAAAGTTGAAGTTGGCAGGTTTGATCCGTGACGAGGATTTTGCCCGGATGTGGATTGACAGTCGAAAAGAGTTCCATCCGCGCAGTAAAAGCCTGATACGTTTTGAATTAAAGAACAAAGGAATTGCAGAAGAACAGATCGATGCTGCGCTCAAAGAACTACCGGCTGAACAGGAGCTGGCTTACCACGCTGCCTCGCAATACGTGCGCCGATTGCATGGCGTTGATTGGCAAACATTTCGTAAGCGTCTGGGAGGGTATCTGGCCAGGCGTGGTTTCTCATACGGGACGGTTGCACCCCTTGTGAAAGAATTATGGCAACAGCAAATCAATTTGTTAGATCAATCAAATCATGATAATGAGGAATTTGAAAAATGAATCAACGGGATATTGGGTTACTGGTCATACTGGTTATAGGAGCATTGGTGGTCGCCACCATACTGACAGTTGTTTTTGTCAGGTATTATGTACAGCGTTACAAAAAGGAACAAGCTGAAAAAGCGGATGATTTAATTCAATCCGCTTCAGAAAAAGCGAAAACTATTGAAATCGAAGCCAGGGATAAAGCTTTAAGGATTTTACAGGATTCAGAACAGGAAATCACGCGGCGCAGGCAGGATATCCTGCGTGAGGATGACCGTCAGCAGAAACGCCGCGCTGAACTGGACCATCGCATCGAACGGATTGAATTGCGCGAACAAAATTTAAACAAACGGCAAAGCGAACTGGATAAACGCGCCAATGCCATCGAAAAACTCTACACCGATCAACTTGAAGAACTGCAGCGCATTGGGCAGATGTCAATCGAGGAAGCCAAGCAGGTATTACTCAATGAAGCCGAGAAAGAAGCTCGCAATGATATGGCCCGAATTATTCGTCAGATTGAGGCTGAAGCCCGCGCTGAAGGCGATAAACGGGCGCGTGAGATTATCACCGATGCCATTCAACGGGTTGCCTCAGAGCACGTGGTCAGTGTGTCTACCTCGTTGGTGACTCTGCCAAACGAAGAAATGAAAGGGCGCATCGTGGGCAGGAACGGACGCAATATCCGGGCTTTTGAACAGGCAGCCGGTGTAGATGTGATCGTGGATGACACTCCTGAAGCAGTAACCATCTCTTGTTTTGATCCTGTGAGGCGCGAGATCGCCCGCCGTTCGCTTGACAGGTTGATCCTGGATGGCCGCATCCATCCTGCGCATATTGAAAAGATCCTCAACGAAGAGGAAAAAGAGGTAGAGAAAGCTATCATCGAGGCGGGCGAACAGGCTGCTTTTGATGCAGGTGTAGCTGGTATCCATCCCGAAGTACTGAAAATGCTCGGACGCTTGAAATTCCGCACGTCTTACGGCCAGAACCAGCTGGCGCACGCGGTTGAAGTGGCCAGGTTATCCGCGGTATTGGCGGCCGAATTGGGGGCAGATGTTGAGGTGGCGCGTGCCGGGGGCTTGCTGCACGACCTTGGCAAGGCGATGGACCATAACACTGAAGGTACGCATGCCCAATTAGGTTCAGATTTTGCTCGCCGTTATGGTGTGAATTCAAGAGTCGTCAATGCGATGGCTTCTCATCACCATGAAGTAGAGCAGGAATCGATCGAGGCGGTGATCGTGGAAGCCGCGGATGCTATCTCAGGTGCGAGACCCGGTGCCCGGCGTGAAGATCTGGAACAGTACATTAAACGCTTGCGCGCGCTTGAAGAGATTGCCAACTCCTTTAAAGGGGTTCAACAGAGCTATGCCATCCAGGCTGGGCGAGAAGTGCGCATAATCGTACAGCCTGAAGAGATCGATGACCTGGCTTCCACCCGCTTGGCGCGTGATATTGCCAAGAAGGTGGAAGAGACTATGCAGTACCCCGGTCAGATCAAAGTTACGGTTATACGTGAAACCCGGGCAGTAGAATTCGCCAAGTAATAGAATCAGGATCTAAAAACAGGCTCTCCGATTCCGGAGAGCCTGTTTTTTAGGTTAATCTGTCCAGGGCATGAAATCCTCGAAGAAATCGAGGCCGTACCAGCTTTTTACTTCCTTGCGGTTGAGAAAGTACAGGGTGTTCGCATTATGCGTTACATTGGAACCAAGCCCCACCGCGGAGGTATACCCCGCATCTATCGTGTAGCGGATGACAGCTGCATCTGCCAGACCGTAAGGATAGGCAAAAGTGACAATAGGCACCCCAAGTTTCTCTTCAAGCAGATTTTTTGATCCAATGATCTCGAACTCCCAGCTATTGCCCTGTTTGAGATCGATGTGAGTCATGCTATGAGAGCCAATCTCCCATCCGTTTTTGATCAGCTTTTTCAAATTCTTGGTGCTCAGGTTCTGTGTAACATCAATTGTTTCGCCAATGATGAAAAATGTCCCTACGAATCCATACTGTTGCATGATCGGAAATGCATTCTTAAATACATCCAGATAACCATCATCAAATGTGAGCACGACCGGGCGACCAGGTAATTCGCCGCCTTCACGGATGAGACGTGCCACATCAGCGATGGTGATCGTAGAATATCCTTGGTCATGTAGCCATTTCATTTGCTCGGCGAACCGGTCCGGGTGGACGTTGTACTGCGTGTCAATCGTATCAGAAATGTGATGGTATAGCAGAATGGGTACCGTGACCTCACCAGCGGCAACTTCCTCCGTGGGAAGTTCGGTTACAACACTCGGTTCAGGTGGGTTGGTTTGCGTGGGTTCTGGCATGGGCGTTTCCGTTGGAAAGGGGGTTGGGGTCTCGGTTTGTGTATGGGTTGGTTGAGGTGTATAGGTGGCTGTGGGGAGAACCGGTTGAAATGGTGTATAGGTTGAGCCTGGATTTTGCGTGATCATAACCGGTACCGATGGCTGGCAGCCTGCCAGGAAAGTGATCGTACTTGTCAGGAGCAGTGTGAGGATTTTCTGCAGGAACAGTCTCATCAGGTTTAATTAGTTAACGCTTAAACAATTCAAAAAGGTCCATTTATAAAAACTTTGCACCTGAACCGACATATGGATTGTACTTCTGTTCGTCCGCAACCGTGGTATTGAGTCCATGCCCGGGAATGAGGACAGTCTGAGCCGGCAGGCTGAACACCTGGGTGGAAATGCTATTGACCAACTCCGGATAACTTCCTCCATCAAGATCAGTTCGACCAATGCCCTGTCTGAAAATGAGGTCGCCCACCACGGCTGTGTTGATGGAAGGAATGTAGAAAATGACCGAACCGGGAGAATGCCCGGGAGTATGCCTGACTTCGATATCAAACTTGCCGATCTGTATCTTCTGACCATGGGTAAGCATCAGGTCTGGTTCCGGTGGAAGATCGATCGGGATCCTGAAATGGACCGAACCACCACCTTCCTGCCAGATCTTGAGATCACCCTTATGCAACCCGACTTTTGGCGCCGGGGACAGTTTTGTCAACAGGTAAGCCAATCCTACAAAGTGGTCAAAATGCCCATGTGTAAACAATATTGAATCGACTGCGATCTTATGATCGGTGACCACTCGCAGCATCTGATCAGGATCAAAAGAAGGATCGAATATGACCCCCTGCTTTGAATCTTCGTCGAACAGCAGGATTACATTATTATCGAGCGGACCGCTATTCAACAATTGAAGTTTGAGAGTCATTTTTCCCGTTTCTTTTCATGATCACAAGGATAAGGATATTGAAAGCAATGACCACGCTGACCATCACCAGGGAGATGCGGTAGATCATATACGGGTTCTGATCGTAAATATAACCCGCCAGGATGGGCGCGAGGATCACCGCCACCGAGTTGACCGTTTCCACCATGCCGTAGGCGAGGCCTGTCTGGCGGGGATGAATGAAAGTTCTCGCGATGGCCAGAACCATTGATCGGCAGAGCCTGTAACCGCCGATAAAGAAATATCCGATCCCGAACCAGAGGGGCAGATCTGCTTTCAGGTAGATGATCGAGAAAACCAGCAACCATGCCTGACCGATGATAAAACTGGTCACCGCGTTTATATTACCGAGCGTCAGCATGGCAACTGCGTTTCCCAGGCTGCCGATCGCACCATATAAACCGATCGTTGAAAGTGAAAGATTCTGCTGATTCTGTAAGAAGCTGGGTGTAAAAGGTTGGGGAAAATAAAGTGTGAAGATGCTCACCATCGCGATCCCCAGGAAAATCAGGAAGCGGGTGTTTTTAAGTAATCCCATGTTATTGTCAGAAACCTGGTCTGCCTGATGCGGTTCAGGGTTCTTTTCAATGAAAAGCACAACAATCGTAGAGATCACAAAAGTGACCGCCGCTATGATGTAAACAGATCGCAGACCCAGGTGGTCAGCGATCACCCCCCCGCCGACCGGTCCGAGGACAGCACCAACATTGTACATTCCGGATGTTAAGGTTAACGCACGACCGATGCTCAACTTACCGCGGACAGTGGTGATGTAGCTGTTCATGGGGGCCATCACCGATCCGGTGAGACCGTACAGTATCAACCCCACGATAAAAACTGGCAGGGATTGCGCCAGTGCCATCAAAATGGCGGAGGTGCTCCCAAGTATCCAGGATAGCCACATCAGGCTGCGCGAACCGTAACGATCAGAAAGGTATCCGGCCGGTATCTGCGATAATCCCATCGCGATGCCCATCCCGCTGAATACCGCGCCGGTTAATACCGGGTTTGCTCCGAACTGCTGTAGATACAGCGGCTGGAAATAGATGAATAGTCCTTCGCCCACACCCCAGGCAAACAGGGATATGGCGATCAATATCAGGTTTCGATTCATCCCTGTAACCGTTTAAGGAAAGATTTTACTTCCGTAAAGATTTTTTCCCGCTCTGGTTCACGAATGACCACATGACCGCTGTTCTCCACCCAAAGTTTTGACTTGTCTGAGGAAGCGATGCGCTGAAAAAGCGAGTCCATTGAATCTGCTGGAATGGTTGTATCACTGCGGGATTGAACCAAAAGGACAGGCATCTTTACATTTTGAAGTTCACTCTGCATTACATTGATGAGCTTATTCAATTCCAGGATGGCGTGCGTGGAGTAATATGGATAATCGATGTGGTCAGCAGCAGCTTCCCGATTGCGCCAATCTGGTTTACCCTTGCCAACGTGCAGGTTCAACCAGCCGATCAGGGGCAGCAGGACACTGCGCGGGTCATCGGGCAGACTGCTGGGGGTCGAGAAGGCTACCGCTCCGGCCAGAACGTAGCGTGCTGCAGAAACCAGGGAGAGCACACCTCCCATTGAGAGACCCATAATAAATTGCTGATCAGTGCAGCCCTTTAGAAGATTAATACCATCTTCGACTGACGCAAGCCAATCCTGCCAGCGGGCGCGTCGTATATCATCCGGCTGCGTGGCATGACCGAAAAGACGCGGGGCAAGGACAGTGTAACCTGAATCAGCCAGTGAATCGCCCAGCATACGCATTTCCTTGGGGGTGCCGGTGAATCCATGGATTAACAGACAGCCGATCTTTCCACCTGGAATGAAGAATGGTTCTGCAGATTGCATTGTTAGATTTGAGCTCATGATCACCAGCCTGTAATTATAGGATCATCAATTCACCGGAAAAATCACTTATAGTTACGGTACCCTCTTCTGTAACCAATACATTATCTTCAATACGAACGCCGCCTTTACCCGGCAGGTAAATACCCGGTTCTACGGTATAGGTCATACCTGCTTCCAGTAATTCAGTATTGGCTGAGGAGATATATGGCGCTTCGTGGGCTTCCATGCCCAGTCCATGGCCGGTGCGATGTGTAAAAAACTCGCCGAAACCAGCCTGGTCGATCACCTCTCTACTGGCACGATCCACCTCACTGGCTGCCAGACCGGGATTTCCGGCAGCGCGTCCGGCCATATTTGCCTTCAATACCGTTTCGTAGATTCGTTCAAGTTCAGGCTCAAGTTTGCCTATGGCGAATGTGCGGGTCAGGTCAGAACAGTAACCGTTCACGCGTGCACCCCAATCAATGACCAGCAGATCACCGGGTTCAAGGACGCGTCCGGTTGGCGCGGCGTGCGGATTCGCGCTGTTGGGACCGCTTGCCACAATTGGAGAAAATGGCAGTTCTGGATCTGAACCAGCGCGTAGCATCGCAACAGTCAATTCTCCAGCAATGCGAGATTCTGAGACCCCTGCTTTTATCATCGGCAGTATTTCTCGCAACGACTGTTGAGCTATGTCTACCGCGCGGCGCATATCATTGATCTCATTTTCATCTTTAACAACACGCAATTCGCTAAAAATCTGATCTGCAGATACAAAGCGAGCGGTGGGAGCAGCGGTTTGTAGGTAGTTCATTTCCATAAAGCGTATACGCGTACTCTCAAGCCCGATCCTGACCCCCTCCAGGTTCATATGCTTGAACGCGGCCCGAAATGCTTCCTGCCATGTAGAAGGATCGTCGTTATAGGTGACGGAATGCATGGGCAGATTCGAACCGATCAATTTCGTTGATTCCAACTTAGGCAGGATCATGAAAGGCTTGTGACCTCTCTGGTAAAGCATTACAGTGGGTCTTTCCATCAGATGAAATTCCAAACCTGTCAGATAGGTGAGGGTTGGACCCGGGTTAATCGCGATCGTGTCGATCTTGTGTCGGCTCATCAATTCTTTCAAATGTTCGATTCTGGCTTTGGTCATGGTGTATCTCCTATTTGGATTATAGCCTTAGACCTTTTTTTATGTGAAGAGTGTGTGGACTCTTTTGTTTGAATCGATTATTGAATATTAAGATCGTACTAAGGAACATAACCTCTGGTATTGTCGTCTACAGCGAGACCAAAAGATAAAGGAGTCAAAATGAAAACCAGATTATTGGTGTTGATTGTGTTGTTAGTTGGTGTTCTATCGCTTAGCGCTTGTGCTGCCTGGATCGCAGGAGTGACTCCAGTCACCCGGGAGACCTCAGGTGGGTCGGCAACCGGAGAGCCTGTGGAAGTCTATGAGGTGCCTCCGACTGAGGAAATCATCACTGTTCCTGACGAGAATATTGATGGGCAAATACCAACCGTAGATTCAGGAGACCAGGTCATGTCTTTTTCCGCTGCGGAATACAGGGAAGAGTCGGCTGGGTTGATCATTTATTACCCTGTCGATTGGAGTGTTTATCCGCGTGAACAGATTGGTGAACGTGGCGCGCAAGCCGCGCTCCTTTCACCGGGCAGCACGCTTGAGCAGGTGGCTGAAGGTGGTTCGCGCATTATGATCACCACTTACACCTGGGATCCAAAAAATGACCTTAAGGCGTATGTCGACCAACGCCGCGTAGCCTGGGAAGCATCGGGTTTTGAGATACTCTCAGAAGAGAGCTTAACATTATCAGATGATCGTATGGTGGAACTGTTCCGGGTCAAGAACAGCGAAGGCGGTGAGGTTCTATTCGCCTTCACCAATGCCGGAGAGGATTATTTGCAGGTGTTCGGAGAAGGTGACCTGGACTTATGCGCATAGATCATCCGCTCCATGGCTGCGGTGGAATGAATCGCACACATTCATCCGCCTTATTAGGTGGAGTTATCTCCCCTCGAGGGGAGATAACTCATGAAGTTTATTTGATGTCATAAAAGTGCAGGTATTATCATTTTCACGGGAATTCACTTGCCGTATTTCTTGACACTCTGCGTTCTCTCGGTTAAAATCGTGCATACCCTTGTGAACGGGCCTGTAGCGCAGTTGGGAGCGCGCTTCAATCGCACTGAAGAGGCCGGGGGTTCGAATCCCCCCAGGTCCACAAGATTGACAGGCTCGATCCAGAAAATTACCTGGGCCCATAGCGCAGTTGGGAGCGCGTCTCAATGGCATTGAGAAGGCCGGGGGTTCGAATCCCCCTGGGTCCACAGAAGCAAAAGCAGGAGTAGTAGGTCATCCGTCAGCGAGCCGGGAGAGCGAGGTGAGAGCCCGACAGGTGTTGCGGAACACAGAGACTGAACTCGCCTGAATTCCGCGAGGATAGCTTCATCGGTGAATAATCAGCCGGTGACGGATAAGCCCGTTAGCGCTTTTGAGCGGTCTGCGAAACTGCAGGCAAGCAGGGTGGTACCGCGGAGGATTCCTTCGTCCCTGACTGGGACAGGAATTTTTTATTTAACAACACACGGAGTAAAAATGGCTCAACATACAAATTTCTACAATCCAGGCGAGATCGAGCCCAGATGGCAGAAAAAATGGGAAGAGGACGGTCTCTATAACGCGGATATCGATGAGAAACGCCCCAAGTTCTACGCCCTCACCATGCTGCCTTATCCATCAGGTGATCTGCATATCGGACACTGGTACGCTATTGCTCCATCGGATGCCCGCGCGCGTTATAAAAGGATGAATGGATTTAACGTGTTGTTCCCGATGGGCTTTGACGCTTTTGGATTGCCGGCCGAGAACGCAGCTATCCGCCACAATATTCATCCCCGAACGTGGACCTATGCCAATATTGAGCGCATGCGCAAGCAGTTCCGCACAATGGGCGCGATGTTCGATTGGCGCCGCGAGATGGTCTCTTCAGATGAAAAATACTATCAGTGGACGCAATGGTTCTTTTTGCAGTTTTTCAAGAACGGATTGGCTTACCGTAAAATGTCCCCTGTGGATTGGTGCCCCAACTGCAATACCACCCTGGCGCGTGAACAGGTTTGGGGGGATGACCGCCATTGTGAACGTTGTGGGACCCCGGTGATCAAAAAAGATTTGGACCAGTGGTTCTTCCGCACCACGAAATACGCCGATGAATTGATCAATTACGATGAGATTGATTGGCCGGAGCGTGTGCGCACATTGCAGACCAACTGGATTGGCAGATCAGAAGGCGCGCTGGTCAAGTTCAAAACTGAAGCCGGTGACGAGTTTGAAGTTTTTACGACCAGACCGGATACTTTGTGGGGGGTTACTTTTATGGTGCTGGCACCTGAGCATCCACTGGTCGAAAAACTGACTACCCCTGCGCAAAAAGCTGAAGTGGACCAATATATCCTTGATGCAAGCCGCCAAACCGATATACAACGTGAGACTGCTGATAGAGAAAAGACAGGCGTTTTTACCGGCGGTTATGCCATTAACCCTGTGAATGGCGAGAAGATCCCGGTCTGGATTGCTGATTATGTGCTGATGACCTACGGAACCGGTGCGATCATGGCAGTACCAGCGCATGATGAACGTGATTTCGAATTTGCCCGTACCTTCCATCTGCCTATGCGTATCGTTATTCAATCGCAGGGCATCCCCATGCTCAAGGTTGAGGACATGTCCACTGCGATGCCGGCTCACGGCACGATGGTGAACTCCGGCCCGTTGAGTGGAACCCCGGGCAATTTATCCTTCCAGAAAGCGCTGGAATACGTGACCCAATTGGGTGTGGGTAAGGCTTTCACCAATTACCGCTTGCGTGACTGGCTGGTCTCCCGACAGCGATATTGGGGGTCGCCAATTCCGATCATCTATTGTCCGCACTGCGGCCCCGTACCAGTACCGGAGGATCAATTACCGGTTACCCTGCCGGATGATGTGGAATGGAAACCGACCGGAGAATCTCCTCTAAAGTTGCATCCAACCTGGCGCTTTACCAGCTGCCCGCGGTGTGGTGCACCTGCTGAACGCGAGACAGACACCATGGATACATTCATGTGTTCTTCCTGGTATCACTTGCGTTATTTGAGCCCGAATTATGACAAGGGTCCATTCGACCCGCGGGAATACGACTACTGGATGCCAGTCGATGTGTATACGGGCGGTATCGAGCATGCCAATATGCATCTGATCTACACCCGTTTCTTTCACAAAGCGCTGCGGGATATTGGAATTACCGAAGGCAATGAACCGATGCTGCAATTGCGAAACCAGGGGATGGTATTGGGAGAAGATTCGGAAAAAATGTCCAAGAGCCGCGGCAACGTCGTCGCACCGGATGACCTGGTTCAGTCTTATGGAGCAGATGCCACCAGGGCTTTCCTGATGTTCTTCGCCCGCTGGGATATGGGTGGACCGTGGAGCAGCGGCGGTATTGACGGAGTGATGCGCTGGCTGCGCCGCGTATGGAGCAACCTGTTGGAAACCGTCCCTGCTGGACCGGCTGCGGATACCGATGTGAAAGCATTGCGGCGAAAATTACACCAGACGCTTCGCTCGGTCACGCGCGATTTTGAACAGTTTGAATTCAATACCATCATCTCCAGTTTGATGGAATTGTCCAATGAAATGGCACGCTTGAAAGAAAAAGTGTATGGGCACTCGGCCTGGAACGAAGCCGTTGAAATTTACACCCAAATGTTGGCTCCGGTTGCACCACACATCGCTGAGGAAATCTGGCAGCGGAATGGCAAACCTTACTCAGTGCACACCAGCCGTTGGCCGGCAGTGGATGAAGCAGCCGCAGCTGTAGAGGAGATCACACTCGTGATCCAGGTGAATGGTAAAGTGCGAGACAGGATCAATGTCCCCGCTGATATCGACGAGGAAGACGCGCGAACGCACGCTTTATCCAGCGAAGCTGTGCGAAAACTTCTGGAAGGTCGCGAACCGCGCCAGGTCGTTTATGTTAAAGGCCGTTTGGTCAATATTGTGATCTAACCATGAAACTACTGTTTGGTGTAAGGCAGCCCCAGGCTGCTTTTTTTTATATTGGCAAGTAGCTTTTAGTTCTACTATAATGAAAAGCGTAATAATCAGAAAAGGTGAGGTGACTTATGAATTTGGGTGAAATGAGCTGGATGGAAGTGGAACAATACCTGAAGCGCGATGATCGTATTATGCTGGTGCTGGGGGCGACCGAACAGCATGGTTATATCTGTCTGCAAGCTGATGTCATGATCCCGTTGAAACTGGCTGAGGCCGCTTCAAATTCAAGCGGAGTTCTCGTAGCACCGCCTTTGAACTTTGGCTGCTCCTCCTATTTTATTGATTTTCCCGGTACGATCAGCTTTCGGGTGCAAACCCTGCTCAGTGCCGTTGAAGATATTGTATGGTCTGTTTATCACCAGGGTTTTCGCCGCATCTTGATCGTGAATGGTCACGGTGGCAACGATCCCGCCAAGGTATCACTGGGAGAGCTTTCCAATGAATTGCGCGATATGAAACTAACCTGGTACAACTGGTGGAAAGCAGCTTCAGTGCAGGCGGTAGCACAATCGCACGGATTGGCTGCCTACCACGCCTCGTGGTTGGAAGCCTTCCCCTTTTTACGCACCAGCGGTATGCCGGAGGGTGAGAAGTCGCCATTTGAAACCAGCCAGGTTCTGTCTTCTGACCGTGTCCGTCAGGCTTTGGGTGATGGCGTTTATGGCGGGGTATATAAAGCCAGCGATGCCGTTATGGAAGAGGTGTTTGCTGCTGCTTTGAATGACATCATGGAATTATTAGAATTTAACTGACATCGGCGACTGATTCATGAATTTACAACCCCGCCTGTTTAGAGAAGCACGCGCCAGTGGATGGCTTTTTCCATTGGCAGTTGTCAGCGCATTCCTGGCAGGGGGGTTGGCAATTTTGCAGTCATATCAGTTGAGCCATGTTATTTCAGGTGTGTTTCTAGATTCCCGGACTCTGGCTCAGGTAACACCGCTCCTACGTTCTGTCTTACTGGTGGTGCTGCTCCGAGGGCTTTTGGTTTATCTCAATGAAGATTTAGCGGGGCGATTGGCTGCGACGGTGAAAATACGCTTGCGCACCTCGCTGCTGGAAAAAATTGACCGCTTGGGTCCCGAATTCTTGAAAAATGAGACGACCGCTGTGTTGACCACCACTGCTCTGCAGGGAGTGGATGCGCTGGATGCGTACTTTTCGCAATACCTGCCGCAGGTTCTGATAGCGGTGATCCTTCCGCTAACCATCCTGACCGTGGTCTTTCCCCTGGATCTGCTGACCGGTATCGTTTTTTTGCTTACCGCACCCTTGATTCCACTCTTCATGGTTTTGATCGGAAAGGTGGTTGAGTCGCTCACCGGAAAACAGTGGCGGGCCTTAACCCGGCTGGGGAATTACTTTCTGGATACATTGCAGGGGATCGCCACGTTAAAGCTGCTTGGGCGCAACCGGGAACGGGCAGGGGAGATCAGATCA